>JBGCEY010000059.1:0-107577 GCA_045106645.1 Ilumatobacter sp. | reverse complement strand
TCGAGGAGCTGCGGGAGCACCTTGTGCACGTCACCCACGATGCCGAGGTCGGCAACACCGAAGATCGGTGCTTCCTTGTCCTTGTTGATCGCGATGATGTTCTTCGAGCCCTTCATGCCCACCATGTGCTGTGTGGCTCCGGAGATGCCAGCAGCGATGTACACGGTCGGCTTGACGACCTTGCCGGTCTGGCCGACCTGGTAGCTGTACGGCACCCAGCCGGCGTCCACGATGGCTCGTGATGCACCCGGGGCACCCTTGAGCGCCTTGGCCAACGATTCGATCATGTCGAACTTGTCAGCCTCGCCGAGTCCACGGCCACCGCCGACGACAACCGCAGCTTCGTCGAGCTTCGGGCCGGAGGTCTCTTCGACGTGAACTGCGGTGACGGTCGCGCCACCGGTTGTGCCGAGCTCTGGAACCGGAGCGGCAGCGAGTTCGCCAGCGGCGCCAGCGCCACCTGCGGGCTCGAAGCTCTTCGGGCGGAATGCAGCCAGGTACGGCGCCTCACCGGTGAAGGTCGAGGTGACGAGCTTTGCACCACCGAACACGGGGGTGATGACGCTGACCGAATCGCCATCGACCGTCACGTCGGTCGAGTTGGTGAGCACGGTGCGGTCGAGCTTGACCGACAGGCGCGACATGACGTCACGGCCCTCGTAGTTCTGCGGGAACATGATGAGGTCAGGCGAGTCGCCACCGTCGATGACGGCCTTCATCGCACCCGACACCGCGGCACCCGGAAGGGCACCGGCGAGGTCACCGGTCTCGTAGATCTTGGCGGCGCCATGGTCGGCAAACGTTGCAGCGGCGTCACCAGCGGAGCCGGGAACGAATGCTGTGACGGTGCCACCGAGCGAGTTGGCCTTGGTGAGCAGTTCGAGCGTGCCGGTGGAGGCCGCGCCGTCTGCAGTGGTCTCCGCGAAGACCCAGATGTTTGAAATAGCCATGATCAGATCACCTTCAGGTTGTCGAGGAACTCGACGATCTTGTTGAACGTTTCACCATCGTCTTCGATGATCTCGCCGGCTTCGCGGGCGGGAGCGTCTTCGACGTTGGTGATGGACTGAGCCCAGCTGACGGACTCGATGCCGAGATCGCCAGCCGTGACGGTCTCGACCGGCTTGGACTTTGCGGCCATGATCCCCTTGAAGCTGGGGTAGCGAGGCTCGACCACACCGGCGGTCACCGAGACCACGGCGGGGAGCGAGCACGTGACTTCGTCATAACCCGACTCGGTCTGGCGATCGACCTTGACCGATGCGCCGTCGACCGCGATGGTCTTGGCGAACGTGACCGACGGCAGACCGAGCACTTCGGCGAGCTGCTCCGGCACGGTGCCGGTGTAGCCGTCAGAGGATTCGGTTCCGGCGATGATCAGGTCATACTCGCCTGCTTTGCCAACGGCGCCGCCGAGGACCTTGGCGGTGGTCAGCGCATCGGCACCGGCCAGCGACGGGTCCGAGACGAGCACGGCCTTCTCGGCTCCCATGGCGAGGGCGGTACGCAGACCGGACACCTCGTCATTTGGTGCCATGGACACCAGGGTCACGGAGCCTTCGCCAGCGGTGTTGACGAGCTGGAGCGCCATTTCGACGCCATAGCTGTCCGACTCATCAAGGATGAGCTTTCCGTCTCGCTTCAGCGTGTTGGTCGAGGGATCCAACTCACCCGGCAGCGCCGGATCAGGGATCTGTTTCACACAGACGATCACGTTCATAAGACCTCCTAAGTTACCGCCTGGTCATCTCGCCGACCCAAATCGAGCGCGATGTTGCTGCGTCGGGTCTAGCTTGCGGCGAGTGGAACTCTCGCTCGCGACCCTGATCGTGCGTGACTACGACCGTGCCATCGACTTCTTCACGGGGGTGCTCGGGTTCGAACTCGTCGACGACTCACCTTCGACAACGAACGATGGACGCCCGAAACGATGGGTCGAAGTGCGCCCGCCCGGAGCTGCGACCGGGCTGCTGCTCGCTCGAGCTGACGGCGCCACTCAGGAACAGGCAGTGGGCAACCAGGTTGCTGGTCGGGTGGGGTTCTTCCTCCGAGTCGACGACTTCGACGAGATGCACGCCCGGCTCACCTCTGCAGACGTCACGATCGTTCGCGGCCCATTCGACCAGGACTACGGCCGCGTGCTGGTGTTCGAGGACCTCGAAGGCAACCGCTGGGACCTCCTCGGGCCACCGCCGTCGACAAATCGAACGCAGACGGACTGAGGGTGGAGCCCCACTACCCTGCAGTGCTTGCGGATCATGCTGATCGTCAACTCGTTTGCGTCGTCGGTCACGGCGCGCAACACGGTGGTGGTCCATCGACGCCTGTCCGAAGGCGGTGGGGCGACGCGACATGACGTGCAGGTCGTGGAGACCAACCGCCGCGGCCACGCCACCAGGTTCGCCCATGACGCCGCCCGGCGAGGCGTGGACGTGGTCATCGGCTACGGCGGCGACGGCACCCTCAACGAGGTCGCCACAGGAATCGCGGGCACCGACACGGCGCTCGGCGTGCTCCCCGGCGGTTCGACCAACGTGTTCGCTCGCACGCTCGGTATGCCGAACGACCCGGTCGAAGCAGTGGAGCATCTCGTGCGCGGGATCGATGCCGCAGATTTCCGACCGATCGGCCTCGGCCAGGTGAACGGCCGCTACTTCTGTTTCCACACGGGGGTGGGGTTCGATGCCGCCGTGGTTCAGCAGGTGGAACGACGTGGATCGCTCAAACGCTGGCTCGGGCATCCGCTGTTCATCTCCGCTGGCCTGTCCACGTGGGCACGCGGCTACGACCGCAAACGCCCGCACTTCAGCGTCTCGGGCGACGGCGGGCAGGATCGCTCAGACGGCTATTTCACGATCGTGTTGAACACGAACCCGTACACGTACCTCGGCAACCGCCCCCTCGACCTGTCACCCCATGCCGAGCTGGATCAGGCACTCGTGGCCATCACCTTCACGACCATGAAGGCGCGGGCGATCCTCACCTCACTCGCAGGCGCACTCAAAGGCGGCGGCGTGCAACCGGCACCCCATCTGGACATTCGGACCAACGTGAGCCGACTGGTGCTCGAACACGAGCAGCCGTTCCCGTATCAGTTGGACGGTGACGCTCTCGGCGAGACCACGAAGCTGGAGATCACCCACGTGCCCGATGCCGTGCGCCTCGTGTATCCGTCAGCGACCTGACGGCCACCAGGACGGCTGGCTGGCGACGTCCGCAACAGCCAGAGCCTCTCGAGCCACATCGGGAACGTCGGTACACACACCGTCGACACCCATCGCTGCGAGCTCACGAATCCGGGCTGGTTCGTTGCAGGTCCAGACGTTGACCGCAAGCCCCGCGGCGTGACTCGCCTCGACCTGGTCGGTCACCAGTTCTCCGTCCCACGGATGAATGGCACGGTGCCCGTTGGCGACCGCGGCGGCGATTGCTTCGTCGGTGGCGCCGTACACGAGGTATGCCGTTGGTATCTCTGGAGCGACCAGTCGGCAGTGGTTCATGGTGTCCAGGTCGAACGACGAGAACAGCCAGCGATCGGCCCACGCTGCGCCACGCCGGCGCATCACGTCGACGATCGGCGCCACCATTGCCATGGTCGGGTCGTGGCCTCCCTCGTTGTCGGCGTTCTTGATCTCGACGTTGATCAGCATCCGGTCGCCGCAGGCGTCGAGCACGTCATCGAAGCCAGGCAGTGCATCGAGCTCACCCTGATCGGTCGGCAGCGGATTGTGGAAAATCACCAACCGAGTGCCGCCGCGACCATTCGACGCAAGCCGCACATCGAGTTCGACCCCATCGGACCCCATGGCATCAGCAGCAGCGAACGCCTCGGGGGTGTTCTCCGGATGGGCCCCTGATGCTCCGCGATGACCAACGACGTTCATCGAGACAGTATGGCGATGTTGCTGCGTCAAGGGTCACACGTCACACAAAGATCCTCTTGCGGCGTGGGCAGGTCGCGCCTACCTTTCGGTCCGGCGGAGGTCAGCGTTGGGGCTCCACCGCCGTCTACCTGACTCGGTGCCGTATCTCGCAGCGCCCACGACCTTCCAATGGGGGAATCCGAACGTGTCGATTCTTGCGTCCAGCCTGGCTCTCGGAGCTGCCGACTACGACTGGCGCGATGACGCGCTGTGCACGGATACCGATCCTGCATTGTTCTTCCCGGTCGGGACCACGGGCAACGCACTCGTTCAGATCGATCATGCGAAGGCCACGTGCGGCGAATGCACCGTTGCCAAGCAGTGCCTGGATTTCGCGCTCGACACCAACCAAGATTCGGGTATCTGGGGCGGGTTGACCGAAGAAGAGCGTCGCGTCATCCGACGCAAGCGTGTGGCAGCAGCTCGCGCTGAGCGCCACGCCGCCACCGCCTGATCTTCACCTCCTGATCTTCACGTCCTGATCAGTCGTCGCTGGTCGCGACCCGCAACTCGACCACGGTGCCTCTGGCTTGCCCGGTCCCTGACGACAGGTTGACAGCGGCCAGGTCAGCGTTGTCGGCGGGACGCATGTTGATGGTGCCGTTCAGTTCGGTCGTCACGAGCGTGCGAACGATCGAGAGCCCGAGCCCGGTCTGGGCATCCAGATCGAAACCTGGAGCGACCCCGCGGCCGTTGTCGACGACGCGCAACGCCAGGTTGGTGCCGTCGTGGGACAAGACCACGGCGACCTCGCCACCTCCGGAGCCCTCGGGAAACCCGTGATCGACAGCATTCTGGAGCAGCTCGGTCATGACGACCGACAACGGCGAGGCGGCATGGGCTGGCACGCGACCGCCTGAGCCCGACACCGAAAAGCGCACCGGACGATCCGGAGACTGCAACCCTTCCTCGGCCAGTCGCAGGAGCGGGCGGACGATCTCGATGAAGGCGATGTCATCGCCGGGCTCGCGTGACAACGACTCGTGCACGAGGGCAATCGTGCGGATGCGACGCACCGATTCAGCAACCGCAGCTTTGGCTTCGGCACTCTCGAGGCGGCGGGATTGCAGACGCAACAGCGACGAGATGGTCTGCAGGTTGTTCTTGACTCGATGGTGAATCTCGCGGATGGTCGCATCCTTCGACAGCAGCAACCGGTCGCGCTTGCGAAGTTCGGTGACATCACGAAGCAGCAGCAGGCCGCCAACCACGGTCGCTGCCTCTCCCCCACCCTGCAGCAGCGGAACGCAACGAGCGAGCAGTGTGACTTCGCTGCCCTGCTCGAACTCTTCCACGACGGGCTCGCGTCGCTCGAACGCCTGCCGGGCAGGTCCGTCATGGAAGCCGAGTTCGGCAAGCCGCATGCCTGCCGGGTTCGCTTGGATTCCAACTCGGTGTAGCGCCGAGTTCGCATTCGGCGACACGTAGGTGACCGCGGCATCCGCATCGAGCATCATCACGCCGTCGCCAACTCGTGGCGCGGCGCTCGAGTCAGCAACTCGGCCAGGGAACGGGAACGTGCCGGATTCGATCATGTGCACGAACTGCTCGAAGATCATCGAGTAGTTCCGCTCGAGCTCACCGAGTGTGCGACCTGACCGCACGACCCACTCCTTGGTGAGGACCGCAATGATTCGTCCTGCCCGCCGCACGGGAAAGGCCATCACTCGCGCGGTGGTCTCTTCGCTGCCGGCGACGGGAACGCTGAGCTCGATGTCTCCCTCGACGCGCACACCGGTCTGCGAGGCCCTGTCCATGAGCTCGTTCGCCTGAGACGCCCAGGTGCCCACGAAGTCGATGGCATACATGGTCTGGTTCGTGGCCGGTCGAACCTGGTCAACGATCATCCATCGACCGTCGTCGGAGCTGACGTGCAGCAGCAGGTCCCCGAACGAGAGATCGGCCAGGAACGCCCATTCGGCAGTGAGCCGATGCAGGTGGTCGATGTCGTCTCGATCGAGCGACGAATGGGCGCGGGCGAGGTCAGCGAGCGACGTCATCAAGGTGATTCTGGCGCATCCGCACGACCGCGGAGGTGACAGGCGAGCAAACCGAGACCTTCGAGGTCATGAATGTCGCCTGGCAACCACGGCACGTCGACGGTCGACGAAGCCAGCGACGCCAGTTCCTTGCGACGTTGCGCCTCGCGGGCGGCCACCATGGCCAGGTCATCGAAGTGCTCTGCCATCACGTTCAGCGTTGCATCCACAACCGCAGCGTCGAGGTCGAACGACGCAGCGATCTCGTTGGCGAGGGTGCCGTCGGAGTCCGGACCGGTGCGTTCGGCGAGGTCTTCGGCAGCTCTGCTCGATGCAACATCGGCCAGGCGCTCGGGCAGCACGCGGTTGGCCACGATTGCTCCGATGGACATGGAGCGTTCTTGGAGCGACTCGGCGAGGTAACGAGCCTCATATGCCGGCGCAGCTTCGAGCGTGGACACCACCACGAACGCGGTGCGCGGATCCACCAGCAGCGCCTCCACCTCCTTCGCGCGCTTGACGAACCCGGCTTCCATTGCCTGGAACAGCACGAAGAAGTCAGCGATGTCCTGGAGGAATCGCGACCCCAAGATGCTGTCGGCGATTTTGTAGAACGGTTTGGACGCCAGGGTGAACAACCTCGACCGGTACGGCACCGTCAACCAGCGCAGCAGGCGACTGCCGAAGAAGTCAGCCATCCGACCCGGTGCGTCCAGGATGGTGAGCGCATTGCGTGACGGTGGCGTGTCGACGATCACCAGGTCGTAGTCACCGGTGGCGTGCAGATCGTGGAGTTGCTCCATGGCCAGGTAGTCGTGGCTGTGGACGAAGCGGCTCGTGATGTTCTGGTACAGCGGGTTCGCCAACACGGCCTCCCGCGTGGCCTTGTCCGGTGCGTGACGGCGAATCAACTCGTCCCAACCCGCTTTGGTGTCGAGCATCGCCACGTGCAATTCGCCACGCACGTCCAGCCCGGCGGCTTCGAGCGCTTCGGCATCGATCTGCACCGGTGCATTGCCGAACGCTTCCAGGCCGAGCGCTGTTGCGAGTCGCCGTGCCGGGTCCACCGTGAGCACCAGCACCTTGCCCGCTTGCCGCTGCACGGCGGCGAGGCCGAGGGCGGCGGCGACCGTGGTCTTGCCGACGCCACCGGAGCCCGCAACCAGGATCATCTCGCGGCTTGCAAGTAGCGGGTCGAGCGACGGCGGTTGTTTGGCCGAGCGGCCCTTCTTCGCTCGAGCCATCAGCTGAGTTCCTCGTCGAGTGCATCGGCCACCAGCGACACCACCCGTCGCCCGTGCGCACGCGAGAACATCTCCGGCACCGAGTGGATGGGGAGCTCGAACGACGATCGGCCTCGAACGGCACCGGACAAGTCGATCGTGGCGATCGATTCGGCGAGGCGTTCGACGTGCGTGTTGGCGATCTCGCGTCGCGATTCCACGATCATCGACGCCTCGACCACCGCCGACACGGCGTCGCCAGCGGCCGAACGCAGGACGTCCATGGCTTCGGGGATGCGTTGCGCTGCGGCGAGTTCCTCATCCGAGAACACCGACGGCAACACTCGGTTCGCGATGACCGCTGCCGGGTACGTGCCGGTTTCGGACGTGAGGCGTTCGAGCAGCTCGATCGATTCGGTGACAGGCATCTCCTCGCACGTGGTCACCACGGCCACGCCGGTGCGACGAGGATCCTCGAGGATGTCCAGCATCCATTGGGTCTGGTCTTTCACCACGCCCACCTGGACCAGGTCGGCAATGACCTTCGGCGCACCGATCTGGCTCACCACGTGACCCGACGCTTCGGCGTCCACGATCACCAGGTCGTAGTGCTGCTCCTTCACTTCCCACGCCAACTTGCCGACCGCGAGGATCTCTTTGACGCCCGGAGCGGCGTCGGCAACGAAGTCGAACGTGGACGCGAGCGGACCGATGCGACCAATGAACGGGAGCTTCACGAACAGCCGCAAGTATTCGCGTAGCGAATCCTCCGTGCTCATCGACATGGCGAACAACTCGGGTTCGATCTCGGTGGGCTCGAATTCGAGTTCGGCCACCTCGAACGCCGTGGCGAGGGCGCCCTTTGCATCCATCTCGCACACCAGCACCCGCTGGCCTCTTCGAGCCGCGACTTCGGCAAGCGCAGCGGCCACCGTGGTCTTGCCGACCCCACCCTTCCCGGTGACGAAGACGAGATCGAGGTCGAGCAGAGCAGTCATGCTCGCCGCTCGGGAGCGCGTCAGCCGCCGAAGCCGATGCTGCGGGCGCCCTCTTGGGACCCGAGCTCGGCGTAGGCGATCTTCGCTGCTGGCACGAAGGTCTCGTTACCACGCTTGTCGGTGATGGCGAGCACATCGGTAGCGCCCGAGAGCGCCGCCTCGATGCGCTGCTTCAGATCAGCACGATCTGCGTCGTCTGCGAGTTCGATGTTGATCTCACGAGGTGCCTGGGTGACTCCGATGCGTACGTCCACGCTGTGAGGGTACCGCCGCACGGGGAGGCACGTGCTGCGGAGCTGTCGACCCTTGATCTGGCGTGAATCGTGGGGAGCTTGACATTGACGCCACCCGGCGCAGGGTTGAGACTCACCACATGCACCGAGTCGTGATCGTCGCCTTCGACGGGGTCCAGTCACTCGACGTGGCCGGACCCGCCGAGGTCTTCGCTGGCGTCAACACGTATCTGGCCGAGACCGGCGGGCTTCTGGAGCGGGGATACGACGTCACGATCACGTCACCGCTCGGTGGTCCGGTGTCCACCGAGAGCGCCGTGCAGTTACTCAGCGAGCGCTTCGACCAGGTCGACGGCACCGTCGACACGCTGGTGGTTGCCGGCGGGTTCTCGGTGTGGCACCACCGCAACGACTCCGGCTTCATCGACGGACTCGGCGACCTGATCTCGCGGACCACACGACTGGTCACGGTGTGCTCGGGCGCTGCACTGGTGGCCGCCACGGGAGCACTCGACGGCCACACGGTGACCACGCACTGGGCACGGGCCGCTCGACTCGCCGAGGCCCACCCCGCGGTGGAAGTGGACAGCGATCCGATCTTCATCCACTCCCCGCCGCATCATCCCGGCCAGCTCGACATCTGGTCGTCCGCAGGCGTGACCGCAGGAATCGATCTGTCGCTCGCACTCGTCGAGGTGGATCACTCGACCGACATCGCACAGGAGGTGGGCAGGTGGCTGGTGATGTATCTGCGGCGACCCGGCGGGCAATCGCAATTCGCATCGCCCACGTGGATCCGACAGGCAGGCGACGGTCCGATCCGCCAGGCTCAACAGCTGGTCGTCGATGATCCAGGAGCGGATCACCGCGTGATCGAACTGGCCCGCCACGTCGCCATGAGCGAACGCCACTTCGTCCGCAAGTTCGGCACCGAGGTGGGCATGTCACCGGCAAAGTTCGTTGCGTCGGTCCGCGTCGATGCCGCTCGCCACGAGCTGGAACGATCGGACGACACCGTGGCCACGATCGCCCGCCGGTGCGGGTTCGGCAGCGCCGAGACACTGCGGCGAGCCCTCCATCGCCATGTCGGCGTCAGCCCGGAGGCATATCGGCAACGTTTCACCCACCATCCCCAACTCAACGAAAGTGGTCATCCATGAGCACCAGCGTCGTCATCCCACTGTTCCCACAGTTCACCGCCCTCGACGGCATCGGCCCCTACGAGGTGTTGCAGCGGGTTCCCGAATTCGACATCACGTTCATCGGTCATGAACGAGGCGTGGTGCGTTCCGACAACGGAATGCTCGGCATCGAGGTCGACGGCACCTTCGAGGAGCATCCGACACCGGACGTGATCGTGTTCCCCGGCGGCCATGGCACGCGTGCGCTGATGGACGATCGACGAGTGCTCGACTGGGTTCGCAACGCCCACCCCTCCACCACGTTCACCACCTCGGTCTGCACCGGATCACTCGTGTTAGCAGCCGCCGGTTTGCTCGATGGCCTCACGGCCACCACCCATTGGGGCGCACTCGACGTGCTGACCGAGCACGGGTCGATCCCGACCGGTGATCGTGTCGTGGAACATCTGGATCAGCGCATCATCACCGCGGCGGGCGTGTCGAGCGGCATCGATATGGCGCTGCGGTTGGTGGAGATCATGGTGGATCGCACCGCAGCGCAAGCCTCGCAGTTGATGATCGAGTACGACCCACAACCGCCATTCGATATGGGATCCACAGCAAAAGCGAGCGACGAGGTCGTCACCCGAGTCATCGAGTACGCACAGCACCGCTCCTGAGTCGGTCGCTCAGCGAGCAGCGCTCGGTGTTGCAACGATTCGAGCTCGCTTGCGGGCAAGCATTGCCATGTCGGCTTCGCGGACGACGCTGTCGAGGTCGACCTCGTCACTCGTCGCCGCGAGTCCAATCGTGGCCGAAACCTGCGTGAACCCGACCGAGAGTGCCATGGGCTCACCGATGGCGTCGGCAAGTCGCAGTGCGACCGATTCGGCCACTGCCGAGGGCGTGTCGGGCAACAGCACCGCGAACTCGTCGCCGCCGATGCGCGCCGTGATGTCGCCGCTTCGACAGACCGCGACGATTCGCCGACCCACTTCGGCGAGCACCTCGTCGCCGACGTCGTGGCCGAAGGTGTCGTTGATGTGCTTGAACGAGTCGAGGTCGAGGTAAAGCACACAGTCGCTGGCCGACGCGGTCGTGGCGTTCAGCCGTTCGCGGAAGTGTCCACGATTTCCGAGCCCGGTGAGGCTGTCCCTCGTGGCAGCGTCGCGCAGAAGCTGCTCGGATCGATCTCGCTCCAATGCATGGTCGACCACGCTCAGCGCCGCCAATCGCGGCAGGTCTGCATTGAGCATCTTGGTCCCGTACACCGGGTCGTCGATCAGCCAGACCGCCCACAAGGCAATGCGACCACCAGCATGGGCAGACCCGATGTGGACCGCCTCGAACCCTTCGTTCAGCGCCGCGGATCGCAGCGGTTCGGACAGTTCGGAGACGTATGTCGACTGGATCTTGCCGACCGCCGACTCGCGCTCGAATGCAGCGAGCACCGACGGTCTCGTCAACGCCAGGTCGATCGATGGGTGGGTGCCTGACGACACCACGTCGACGTCGTCGGTGCCGACGTTCATCACCACGAAGGCGCTCACGGATGCGTGCGACGGGTCCTCGGGAATGGTCAGTGAGGTACTGGCCACGAGTTCGCGTGCGACTTCCTCGACCGTTGCGTTTGCCAGGATCTTGTCCACCAGCCGGTGTGCGGGCGTTCGCAGCCGTCGCGGTGTCAACGACACGATCCAGCCACGTCCGGTTTCCGTGCTGAAGCCGGTCGGGAGCACATCGACGGACTCTTCGATTCCGTCCGGGCCCGCCAAGGTCAGCTCGAATGGCATCGGGCGGATGTTCACGGGAATGTCCGCGCCCGACGGCAGGAAGATCTGGACCAGCATCTCGTGATCGCACGGAGCGATCACGTCGAGTGCATGGCGCCCCCTGAAGTCCGCTGCAGTGAATCCCGCAACGGTTTCGAGCGCGCCGACCGCGTCGACGATGTTGCCGACGTCGTCGATCTCGAGGAGCAGACACCGCAGCTGCTCGAGGTGGTGGCGCTCGATCACATCTGAGCAATCGGCACGTGCGGGTCAGAACTCAAACGCGGATCGGCGGGACCCATTCCACCCATCATTTGACAACGGCTATCGTCACTCGCCTGGGGAAACAGGGATGGAAGTCAGGACTCGTCGCCGCAGCATTGGTCGCCGGAGGAGCCGTGGTCGGCACGCAGTTTGCGTCCGGTGCCACCACCGCGCAGGAGACGGTCTTCGTGTCGGTGGCACCGTGCCGCCTCGTCGACACGCGACCAGGCAACGACCTGAACATCGGACCGCGTGCGACCAAGCTGGGCGCTGGCGAGGCGCAGACCTTCACGGCCTGGGATTCCGCCGACGGCGACTCAACCTGTGAGATCCCGAACACCGCGACAGCCATCTCCACCAACACCACGGCGGTGGCTCCGACCGCTCGCACGTTCGTTGCACTGTTCCCGGCTGATGTTTCGAACCCGGGGACGTCGAATCTGAACGTGCCGGCCGGGGCGACACCTACGCCCAACGCGGTCACCGTGCCGCTCTCGAGCGCTGGCGCATTCACCGTGTTCAACAACGCGGGTGACGTGCACGTGCTGGTGGACGTGAACGGCTACTTCCAGCCATCCAGCAGTGTCGGCGCAACCGGCCCCCAGGGTCCTGCTGGCGCTGACGGAGCCGACGGTGAGGATGGGCCGGCGAACTGCCTCTCGGATGCGCTGATCCTCGCGCAGCGGTGGGATGCCGACCCGTGCGCGCAATCGCAGTTCGTCTCAGGGGTTACGCCGGCGGGATCCCTGGCGGTGGGCGGTGGCAAGGTCTACCTCGGAGGCGGCTCCGACGTCAGCGTGTTCGACGCCGACACCGGCACGGTCATCACCACGATCTCCGGTTTCGACAGCGTGTCCGATCTCGTGTTCGGGCTCGACGGAAACCTGTTGGTGCTCGACTTCGGCGGCGCACCGAGCGGCCCGGGAGTCACCAACGGAACCCTGACCGTCATCGACGCCACCACCGATACCGCGATCGGCACCCCGATCGACCTCGGGCAGAGCCGAGTTCGAGAGATGGCCGTCGGCGACGGTGAGATCTACATCGCTGCCGAGGGCCGGGTACTCATCGTCGATGTCGGTGTCGGCACGGTCTCTGCAATGACCGGTCTGCCCGGTTCGTTCGCTGGCCAATACGACCAGATCGTGTTCACCGGCACCAGCGTGTACGCCCACGACTTCTTCGGGTCCGGTGGACCGGGCAGCGAAGTCCCTATGGTGCATGTGTACAACACCGTCACGCAGGAGTACGTGGTCAACATCTTCACACCGGGCGGCGTCGGGTTCTCCGACCTGGCCTTCAGCGGCGAGCATGTCTTAGCGCCAGAAGGCGCCCAGATCTTCCGGATCGATCCGAACACGAACAACTACGTGGCGGGCAACATGTTCGCGAGCAACATTGCGTCGTTCGGTGGCAATGCGTTCAACCTGGCCTACGACGGCAAATTCCTGTACGCCACCACCGACACCGATTCCTACGTCACGATCGATCCGACCAGCGCAACGAACCTCGAAGCGGCTGGGGCGGTCTCACTCCCCGACTCGGGAACCATGTTCGAAGGGCCCGATCAGATCACGTTCGATGGTTCGAACATCTGGACCTACGACCCCGAGACCGGCACCGTGGTCAAGACGCTCCCGCAATAGCCGGGTCCGTGGTGGCAATGCGGCCCCATGCCTCCACACTGTTGACATGGCAACCACCCCCGTGACCGAGGACCAGGTCATCGACGCATTGCGTCCCGTCGAAGACCCCGAACTGCACCGCTCGATCGTCGATCTGGGCATGCTCAAAGCCGTCCAGATCCGAGAAGACGGCATCGTCGGCGTGCTCGTTGCGCTCACCGTTCCAGGCTGTCCACTCAAAGGCGAGATCACCCGTCGGGTGTCCGAGGCCGCCACTGAACTCGACGGTGTGGAATCGATCGACCTCGAGTTCACCGTGATGACCGACGAGGAACGTGAGAACGTTCGCAAGATGGTCCACGGCAATGCCGGTGCCACCGCCGGCTCGAACCAGGCACATGGACACGCCGAGGGTCGTGAGATCCCGTTCGCCAAGACCGGCTCGAAAACCCGCCCGTTGCTCATCTCGTCGGGCAAGGGCGGTGTCGGCAAGTCGTCGGTCACCACCAACCTCGCCGTGGCACTGGCCCAGCAGGGTTACTCCGTCGGCATCATCGACGCCGACATCTACGGCTACTCGATCCCGCGCATGCTGGGCACCGACCGTGACCCGGTCGTGATCGACGAGATGCTGCTCCCGCCCGAGATGTGGGGCGTGCGGTGCATCTCCATTGGCTACTTCGTGCCGCAGGGCCAAGCGGTCATCTGGCGCGGCCCGATGCTGCACAAGGCGCTGGAGCAGTTCCTCACCGATGTGTTCTGGGACGAGCCTGATTTCATCCTCGTGGACATGCCCCCCGGCACCGGCGACATCGCCCTCTCGCTGGCCCAATACCTGCCACGCGGTGAAGTGTTCGTGGTCACCACGCCGCAGCCTGCGGCACAGAAGGTGGCTGCCATGTCCGCTGCCATGGCCGAGAAGGTCAACCTGCCGGTCCGCGGCATCATCGAGAACATGTCGTGGTTCACCGGCGACGATGGCAAGCAGTACGAACTGTTCGGCTCAGGTGGCGGTCAAGAACTGGCCGACGAGCTGGATGTGCCACTGCTCGGCAAGCTGCCGCTCACCCAAGCACTCCGCGAAGGCGGCGACGACGGCAAGCCGATCACGGCGGTCGACCCCGAGTCCGAGACCGCCAAGGCGTTCCACGAGATCGCCCGCCAGATCGCTGTCGACATGAAGCCGAAGAAGGTCTACTCCGACGCCCTGAAGGTGATCTGACCCGATTGACGTCGTGGGTGGTCGGTCGGGCAAGATCGCCACATGGAATTGAAAGATCGAGTCGTTGTCGTCACCGGTGGTGGATCGGGGATCGGTGAGGCAATCTGCCACGCCGCACATGGCGAAGGGGCGAGCCACGTGGTGGTGGTGGACCTCGATGGCGAACAGGCCGCCCGGGTGGCCGCCGACATCGGCGACACGGCGACGCCAGCAACGGTGGATGTGAGCGACGACGCAGCGATCGTTGCACTGGTGGAACAGACCGAGGCTGCACACGGACCCATCGGCGCCTTCGTCTCCAACGCCGGTTTCGTCACCGTGGCCGGTTTGGAGGACTCCAACGAGGCGATCCAGAACATGTGGGAAGTGCATTGCATGGCCCACATCTCGGCGGCTCGTGCGGTGGTGCCGTCGATGATCGCGAACGGCGGCGGCTACCTGCTCAACACCGCATCGGCTGCCGGGCTGCTCAGCCAGATCGGCTCGATGGCGTACTCCATCACCAAGGCCGCTGCCGTGTCGCTCGGCGAATGGTTGGCCATCACCCATCATCATCAGGGAATTCGCGTGTCGGTGCTGTGTCCGCAGGCGGTGCGTACGAACATTGTCACCAACAGCCCGGACTACGTCGCGGGCGAGTCCGGTGACGCCGGAGACTTCGACAGTGGTGTGGCCGCTGGCGACGGCGTGTTGGAACCCGACGACGTGGCGCAGTTGTGCATCGAAGCAATGCGCGACGAACGTTTCCTCGTGCTCCCCCACCCCGACGTGGCCACGTACGCCGAACGAAAGGGCGCCGACCGCGATCGTTGGTTGTCGGGGATGCGTCGATTCCAGACCGCGCTCCACGCCGACGGCCCGCTGCCCGGTGACGCCATGGCCCCGAAGCTCTGAACGCAGCGCGAAGATGTCGCGCACAGGTACCGGCTCTCCGAGTTCTCGACCGGCGGGGCATAACGTGGAACGGTGGAAGTCGTCCCGAAGTACCGATTCGAGCGGATGGTCCGCGAGGCGCTCGACGATCTGCCCGATGAGTTGCAGCACGTGTTGGACAACGTGGTGGTGCAGGTGGTCGACCGCAACGCCGACGAGCCGACGCTGCTCGGGCTGTATGACGGCGTACCTCACACCGAACGGACCGGCCACGAAGGCCCCGACATCGTGTCGATCTATCGACTGGCACTGTGCGAAATGTGTGACGACCTGGAAGACCTGGAACACGAGGTGTACGTCACCGTGATCCACGAGGTCGCGCACGCAGCGGGCATCGATGACGACCGCCTGCACGAACTCGGCTGGGGCTAGTGCCCGGTCTTGCAGCCATCGCCGTCGACCCGGCAAACGGTGCAGCCGTCGTCCACGATGACGGGAGCGAGACGTTCATCGATGTGGTTGGCGCCGGTCGTCGCCTCGCCGCGCTGGACGCCGACGCCACCCGTTGGGTCTGGTGGGACAAGCGCACCGCTGCGGCGTTGATCCGGTTGGGTGTGACTCCCTCGCGATGCTGGGATCTCTCGGCCGTGCATCGACTTGGGGTCGGCGGCTGGAAAAGCGGACCTGGCGAGGTGTGGGCTCGCGCACAGGGCCTCGACCCGGCGGGCATTCCCACGTTGGCACCGGTAGACCTGTTCACCCAGGCAATCGACACCGGCGACCCAGACGAGCCGTTGGATCTGGACGGCCACCTGCGCCCGGAGTGGATCGACGGTGGCTGGTGCGCTGACAGCGCGCGCCTCATGCGGTGGGCTCGATTGGCGCTCGAGGTGCAACGCTTCCAGGACACGGCACTCGACGGTCACCACCGCACCACGGCGCTCGCCGAGTCAGCTGCCGAGATCGTGTGCGCCGAACTGGAGCGAGACGGGCTGCCGTTCGATCGGGAGGTCGGTGAGCAGATCGTCGCCGGGTTCGTCGGGCCGCGCCCAACCGATCCCGCTGACGAGATTCGATTGCTTGCGGCGCTCGACGAACCGGTGCTGTCGCTGTTGCCAGCCGGAGCAACCGCTGACCTTCGCAGCCCCGACCAGGTGAAGTCGCTGCTACGACGAGTCGGCATCGAGGTACCCGATACGCGGGCATGGCGGCTCGAAGCCATGCGCGATGCCCATCCGATCGTCGACGCGCTCCTGACGTGGCGTCGGGCCGAACGGACGCGCACCACGTTCGGTTACCCCTGGATCGACGAACACGTCGGTGCAGACAATCGACTGCGCGGCCGCTGGTCCGGCTCCGACGGAGCTGCCGGGCGGATGACCGCAACCGCGGGCTTGCACAACATGCCGTCGGAGATGCGCCCGGCAGTCGCTGCCGAGGGCGGTTTCGTGTTCGTACGCGCCGACCTCGGCCAGATCGAACCGCGCGTGCTCGCTGCGGTGTCGGGCGATGCGCGCCTCGCCGCGGCAACTCACGACGACGACATGTACGCGCCGGTGGCCCAACGGCTGCGTGTCGAACGAGAGATCGCAAAGGTCGCCGTGCTGGGCGCGATGTACGGCCAGACCACCGGCAAAGGTGCCGAAGCACTGCGCGGGCTCGAACGGGAGTATCCGGTGGCGATGGGGTACCTCCGCGATGCCGACGAAGCAGCGCAGGGCGGCCATGACCTCACGACCTATGGCGGTCGCCGCGTGAGAATGTCGGGTGGGGTCACGACCGACATGACCGATGGGGACGTTCGTTCGCGTGCCGCGGCCCGCGGCCGCTACGGGCGCAACGCCGTGGTACAGGGCGCGGCAGCGGAATTCTTCAAGACCTGGGCGGTGCTGGTGCGCGCTCGATCGGCCTCGCTCGGGGCCCGGATCGTGCTGTGCCTGCACGATGAGCTGGTGGTGCACACCCCGCTCGATGCCGGACCCGCCACGGCGGCCATTCTGGAAGCCTGTCTACAAGAAGCTGCCGTGCGCTGGGCGCCATCGGCAGACGTTGGGGTCCGATTTGTGGCCGATACCAGCGTGATTGCACGATGGTCAGAAGCCAAGTGACCAAGGCCAAGTGAACAACAGGGCTGCCCGCGACCGATAGCTTTCGGTCCGTGAGCGACGAGCAGCTGCCCCCGCCCCCACCGCAGGTGCCTGCGACTCCTCCGCCGCCAACGCCCTCACCACTGCCGCCACCACCGCCGCCCCCGGGGCTCACGGCACCTCCCGGCTACGTTGCCTACAACAACGCCCCCACACCCACAGGTCGTCTGAAGCGCATCGGCGGCTTGGCCCGCTGGGCCACGATCACAACGGCATTCGCCGGCGTGCTCAGCGTGGTTTCCTCGATCGTTCTGGCCCCCGTGGTGGGCAAGGCATCGGACTTCTTGGCGGGCGAGATCTCCGAAGACGAGTTCAACGACGCCTACCTGTCGAGTCAATTGCTCTCCACGCTGCAGACCGTTGTGGGTCTCGCCGCTGGCGTCGTGACCATCATCTGGCTGTACCGAATCGCAGCGAACGTTCGCGTGTACTCGCGACGGACCACGTTCAATCCGGTCTTCGCGATCCTCGGCTGGATCCTGCCGCCCTTCCTCTACGTGTTGCCGCTGCTCGTGATCCGCGAACTCTGGAAGGCCAGCGACCCCGACATCGCTGTCGGCGACGAAGGATGGAGATCGTCCAAGGTCAATCCCCTGCTCTACGTCTGGTTCGTGATCTACGGCGTCATCCCGGCGATCTTGACCGCATTCGTCACCGTCGCGACCTTCGAGTCGGTGTTCGACGGCGGCTTGACCGACGGCGGCAGCGCACGTCTCACCGCTGAAGCTCTCGAATCCTCGGGGCAGTTCACCGTTGCATCGGGTCTCGTCACCCTCGTGGCCGCGGTGGTGTGGGTGATCCTCGTGAAGCAGTTGACCGCCCGCCATGTCGCCCTCACCGGAGAGGACTGAACTCGTCGTGGGCAAACCCGACACGATCTACCTCGTCCGCCACGCCAAAGCCGGCGAACGTCGACTGTGGACGCAGGACGACGTCGATCGACCGCTCAGCAAACGCGGCTGGCGCCAATCCGAGATGATTGCGAAGCGGCTCGCCAAGAACGGTGCCACGACGCTGTACTCGAGCGCATACGTGCGATGCATGCAGACCTTGGAACCGCTCGGCAAGCTCATTGGCGAACCGGTGCAAACCGAACCGCGATTGTTCGAGTACGAACCGTTCGAGCCGGTACTCGATCTGCTGGGCGAAGTGGAGAACGGCGCGGTGCTGTGCAGTCACGGCGACATCATCCCGGCGACGATCCAAGCGCTGGAGCGGCGCCGGATGATCGTGGAAACACCCGCCGACTGGGGCAAGTCGAGCATCTGGGTGTTGCGCCGCAAAGGCACCAAGATCACCCGCGGCAAGGTCTGGCCCGCCCCCTGCTGACTCGACCGTCAGCGTGTCACTCGGCAGCGGCGGCGCGGATCTCGTCGGCGAAGCTGGCAACGAGGCCAGCGATCTCGGCCGGTGGGTTGCGTGACTCGCACTGCTCGACGAACGGCAACGCTGCCACTGCATCATCGTTGAAGTTGTATTCGATGATCGCGACGAAGCAGTACGGGTCAGCGAACGTGGGGTCGATCGAGATCGCCTGGTTCAGCGCGAGCAGGCCCTGTCCGAGCAGCTCTTCGTTCGGCGCCCCCGACTCGTCCGCTGATTGTCGGGCGATCAACGACGTGGTCCAGCCAACGTAGGTGAGCGCCTCGACGTTCTCGTTGCCGCGTTCGCGTTCGTCTTGGCCGGCTCGGACGAACAGCTGCTGTGCACGCACGAAGTCACCGCGGTTCAACGCTGCGCGAGCACTGGCGAGCGTTGCCCGAGCATCGTCAGCCGGGTTGAAGCCGGTGATCTCGTCGTTGGCACCGCGCTCGCCGAATGCCGCGGCGAGCGCTGCGGCCACGGCAACAGAAAATGCCACGACTGCGAGCAGCACGACGGCCGTGCGCTTCCAGTTTCTCGGCGTTTTCGGCGCGAGCGCTCGACGACCAGATTCGATCTGGCGCAGCACCGATGCGGCACGCACGGTGTAGCCGTCCTTCAACGTCTGGTAGTCGTCGTCGTCGACGTCACCAGCGGTGCGCTCCGCTTCGAGATCCTTCAGCGACCGCAACAGGTAGCGGCGTTCTTCCTCGAGCTCGGCGAGCTTGTCGAGGTGCTTGCCCGACCGCAGCGGTGAGAGCGGAGCAACGGCCTCTTCAGATTGCTCATCGACAATGCTCACTGTCCGCTCCCTTCGCCCGCACGGTGGTCGACGTCGGCCGCGAGCGCAGCGTCAACGAGCGAGCGGTCGTCGTCGGTCGGGTCCGAAAGACCATCGGCTTCGAGTCGCCAGCGACGGAACGCGAGGATCAGTCCGGTCATGCCGAGCACGAAGCCTGCGGCGGGCAGCGCCCACACGAGGGCGTCGAGACCTGATGCCTTCGGCACGAGCAGCAGTTCGGCGGAGAATCGGTTGTCGATGAAGGTGACGATCTCTTCGTCCGACAACTCGTTGGCACGCACCAGTGACTCCACCTGGTTGCGGATGTTGCGCGACGAGTTGTTCTGTGACTCGAACACGCTCTCGCCGTCACACACCGGGCAGGCAATGCGCTGGGTGATCTGGTCGACGCGGTCCTCGGGTGTCTGCGGACCCGTTGAGCGGGTGGCGCCCACCGCAAGGAATCCCACGGCGATGATCAGCATCAGGGCCCACGCAGGCCATTTCTTGAGCTTGCGATTCAGGTCGCCGTTCATCGGATCGCCTCACGAATCTGCTGGATCGTGATGCTCAACAAGTCAGCGGTGACTTCACCCTGGAATCGGGCCTGGACGACGCCGCCGGGGTCGATGATCCACGTTTCGGGCACCTGCGCAACGCCGAACGACACGGTGATCTGGTCACCGTCGGAGTAGATCGCCGGCCAGTCGCCACCCTCCTCTTCGAAGAACGCATCGACGTTCTCGCGGGTGTCACCGGTGACCACCGAGTAGAACTCGGCACCGTCCAAACCGAGCCCAGCCTGTTGCTCCACGAAATCCACCAACTCGGGATGCTCCGCAATGCACGGGATACACGACGACTGGAAGAAGTTCAGCACGACGAAGCTGCCCTTGCGGCGCGACAGATCGAACGGCGCACCGTCATCGAGTTCGCCGACCGCTTCGGGGGCGGGTCGGCCAATGAGCGGCGACTGGGCTTCGTTGACCGGCGCATTCGGGTCAGCGCCGATGAACAGCACCACGAGCCCGATCATCGCGATGGCCACGCCGAGCGCAACGAACGGCGCCAAACGACCACCGCTGCGTGCGTCGTCGGTCAGTTCCTCAGCCGTGGCGAGGTCACTCATCGGCCACCACCAGCTCGCCGTCCTCGATCTCGTTGGCTGGAACCGCGATCGGGGCAGACACGGCGTCGGTTGCCTTGCGACGCTTGTTGCCCGGGAACGCAGCGAGCAACGTGCCGATGGCCATGATCAGGCCGCCGATCCACAGCCACAGAATCATGGGCTTGATGAACACTCGGATGACCGCGTCGGTGTCGCCGGGGACCGATCCCGGCTCAAGCGTGAGGTACACGTCCTTGGCGAAGCCGGTGCGCACCGATGGCGTGCCGACGGTGATGCCCTGATTCAGGTATGTGGTGATGGCCGGGCTGTACACCTGCTCACCATCCAACAAGATGTTGCCCTTCAACGCCTGCTCGCTCCCGGCATCGTTCAGTTCCGTGGTGACCGACTCGAGTTCGAAGGTGTGCCCGCCCCATGCCACCTCTTCACCGATGGCGACTTCGAGGTTGGCCGAGTGGGTGAAGCTGTTCGACGCTGCGAGCGCCACCGCGATCATGATCACACCGAGGTGCACGACCATGCCACCGTTCGCTCGACCAACGAATCCGCGCCAGCCCTGACGGCGGGTGGCCAACACGATCTGGCGCAGCGCAGCACCCGAGGCGAATCCACCGAGTCCGAACGCCACCAGTGGCGCCCAGCCATCGGCGCCAACCAGCACCGAGAAGATCAGGGCTCCAACGCCACACCAGGCGGGCCAGAACAGGCGAGTCGACAGCAGTTCCTGGCTTGCTTTGCGCCACGGCAACACCGGGGCCACGGCCATCAGAAACAGCATCACGATTCCGATGGGCATGGTGAGACGGTCGAAGTAGGGGGCGCCGACCACAGTGCGGCGATCCTGCAGCGCTTCCACCAGCAGGGGGAACACGGTGCCCAGCAGCACGATGAAGGCAAACACCGTGAACAGCACGTTGTTCGCCAGGAACGCGCCTTCGCGGCTGAGCGGCGAGTCGATGCTCCCTGGCGAGCGGAGGCGGTCACCGCGCCACGCGATGAGGCCGAGCGAGATGACGGTGATGACGATGAAACCGCCGAGCAACCAGGAACCAACCGGGCCATCACCGAAGGCGTGCACCGAATTGATCACTCCCGAGCGGGTGAGGAAGGTGCCGAGGATGGTGAGTGAGAACGTGGCGATCAGCAGGCTGAGGTTCCACACCCGCAACATGCCGCGTCGCTCTTGCACCAGCACCGAGTGGATGTACGCCGTTGCGGTGAGCCATGGCATGAGCGAGGCGTTCTCGACCGGATCCCATGCCCACACGCCCGACCAGCCGAGCACCTCGTAGCTCCACCAACCGCCGAGCAAGATACCGATCGACAAGAACGCCCATGAGAACAGCGCCCAGCGGCGGGTCTCCATCAGCCAGCCTTCACCCAGACGCCCCGTGATGAGTGCGGCGATGGCGAATGCGAACGGCACGGTGAAGCCGACGTAGCCGAGGTACAGGATCGGCGGGTGGAACATCACCAGGATGTGGTTCTGCAGCAACGGGTTCGGGCCCGGACCATTGAAGTCCGGTGGCACGGGAACGCCCGCTTGGAACGCGTCGGCCGGGCCGAAACTCAAGATGGCGAAGAACGCCGTCACCACGAACATCACCATCAGCGCCCACGCAACGAGTTCGTCTTCTTTGCGTTTCCGGAAACGCCAGGCAACCGCGGCGGTGAACCCGGCGAGGGTGACACCCCACAGCAGAATCGAGCCTTCGAGAGCTGACCACATGGCGGCGATGTTGTAGATCAGCGGCGTGTCGTCAGAGCCGACCTGCTGGATGTACGCAATGGAGTAGTCCCGGGTGATCAGGGCCCGCTGCATCATGATCACCGACACGATGGAGCCAGCGACTGCCAGCCACGCGTAGCGCGGGGCCTGTGCAAGCAGACGGCGATCCTTCTGCCACACGCCGAGCACGATGGTCAACGCGCCAATCGCTGACGCAGCGAGCATCAGCAGCAGTCCGCCACGGCCGACCGCTTCGTTGACGGATGCAGCGATCATCGACGACACCCCAAGGGGGCCATCAGGCCGTGACCTCGTCGGGGCACTCGACCTCTGCGAACTCGTCGGCTTCGAGCAGGTTGTCGTCGTTCACCGACACGTACTCGTCGGAGTGCTTCACCTCGACGAGGTCGCCTTCGAGCACACCGTTACGAATCTCGCCGTGCACGACGACCGGGATGCACTCTTTGAAGATTCCACCCGGAATGCCGTCATAGCTGACGTCGATCTCGGCGTCACCGAAGGCCATCTTGAACGCCGTGACACCCGGAACCGACTTGTCGATCGTGCCCGCTTCCACGGTGCCCTGCAAGCGGATGCGACGCTCTTCTTCGCAGCCGTCACGCACGCCGACTTCGTCGACGTTGCAGAAATAGTCGACTGCAGAGTTCAAGAACTGGGTGACGATCACGCCACCGGCCACGAGTACGGCGGTGAGCACCAGCATCGGAACGACGTTGCGCTTCTTCTTGGGTGCGACCGATCCGTCGGGCGCGTCATTGCGAGGGGTGAGATCCATCTCCGACATGAGCTATCCGTTCAGGTCCAGTACTTGTCGTCGTCGGGCACCTGTTTTCCGAGCTTTTTCCCGGTGGTGACCAAACGCCATGCGATGGCACCGATGGCACCGAAGGTGATGACGTAGCTACCGAGGATGAACCCTGCATCGTCGAAGAACGCGATCATCGGGCTGCGCCTTCCGCGTGACGCTCGGCAAGTGCGGCGTCGAGCCCTCGATCTTCGAGCATGTCCTCCATGGCCATCACTCGCGTGCGGTGCATCACCAGCCAGGCGTACAGGAGCGAGAACGCCACCACGCCGACGATGACGCTGAAGAACATGATCCCGTCGATGTCGGCGTCGAGATCCGTGTCAAGAATCGTTGCCTCCTGATGCAGGCTGCGCCAGATGACCACCGACCAGTGGACGAGTGGGAGCAGCAGGACCGCGAGCAAACCAATCACACCCGACCGCTTCGCTCGCTGATGATGGCCGCCACCGAGGCGACGCACAGCGAGATAGCCGATGTAGGTGACGAACAGCAGCGCAGTGGTGGTGAGACGGGCATCCCACTGCCAGAACACGCCCCAGGTGAGCCGGCCCCACAGCGCGCCGACGATGAGGGTGAGGCCCACGAAGATCACGCCGATCTCGGCGGACGCTCCTGCGAGGCGATCCCAGCCGAGTGAGTGCTTCTTGGTGAACAGGTAGGTGCCGGACGCGATCGCGGTGATCGAGAACGAGAGGTACGCAATCCAGATGGTGGGCAGATGGATGTACATCAACCGCACGGACTCGCCCTGGTTGATGTCGGCGGGAGAGAACACGAGTGCGAACAACACGAGCCAGGTCATGGCCACGATCGTGGCGATCCCGATGACACGGGTGGCTCGAGTTCCCGACGATCTCGTCATGGTCGGACCCGTGCCGGTGGCGGTCTCCGTTGGGTCGAGCGTTGTCATGTGTGCCCTTCTGGCTGATGTAGAACTTTGGGTCTGACCCCAAGTTCTACATGTGGCTTTCGTCGATCAACTATTCGTCGATCAGCGGGCCGAACGCCAGTGCTCCGCCGACACCGAACGCCACGGCGAACACCGCCAGCAAGCTGACCCACTGCCAGCCGTCTGACAACTCCGCCACGCCGGTGCCGAGCGCAGATTCCACCGCTCGTGTCGCCCCGATGAGGACGGGTGTCACCGCTGGAAGGGTGAGCAGTGGGAGCAGTGTCTCACGGCCCTTCGATCCGGCGGCTAAACCTCCGTACAGGGTACCGACCGCGGCGAGCCCGCACGTCGCGGAGAGCAAGGTGGTGACCAGCAACACAACCCCGTTCGCCGGAATCGTTTCGCCGTACAGGATCACCGCGCCGCCGAGGAGGAACACCTCCAGCACGAGCAACTGGATCGCGAGCCCGACGGCTTTGCCGAGGAAGATCGCTCGAGCGTCGACACCCGCAACGCGCATGGCATCCAGTGCGCCGTCGTCGGATTCCACGGCGAACGCCCGCTGCACCAGCAGCAGCAGGCTGAACATGGTCGCCAGCCACACCAGGCCGGGCGCCACCAGTTCGAGCACCTCTTTGTTCGCATCGAGCGCGAATCCAAAGATGATCATGGTGACCGCGGCGAACGGGAGCACCTGGTTGGTGATGACGCGGCTACGACGCTCGATCGACAGGTCCTTGCGTGCAATCAGCCACGCAACGCGCCACGCACTCACGATGCCGCTCCGTGCGACACTCGACCGGCCACCACGTCGACGATGCGTGTCGCCAACGACTCGGCACGATCCAACTCGTGACTCGCCACCATGATGGTGGCGCCCGCTGCAGCGGCCTGACGCAGCGTGCGGTCGAGCTCGTCACGACCCAGCTGGTCCAACCCCGAGTGCGGCTCATCGAGCAACCACAGCCGAGCGCGGCGCGCCACCAGACCGGCCAGCGCGGTTCGACGCTTCTGTCCGGCCGACAACTTGGAGACCGACACCGACGCCAGCCGCTCGGCCACACCCATTCGTTCCATCGCTGCGGCGACTTCGTCTCGCGTGGCACCCACGGTGTCACCCCAGAACCGCACGTTCTGCTGCACCGTCAAGTCCGAATACAGCCCGTTCTGGTGGCCGAGTAGCCCCACGTGTGGGCGCACCCCCTCCCGGTCGGTCACGAGGTCGTGACCGAGCACCGACGCGGTACCGCGGACCACCGGAAGCAGCCCAGCGCAGAGCCGCAACAGGGTGGTCTTGCCCGCTCCGTTAGGCCCGCGCAGCAGCACGATTTCGCCGGCGTGGACCTGCAGCGTCGCCCCGGACAGCGCGGGAAACTGACCAAGCGTGGCCACCACGTCCTCCAGATCGACCACGGCCGATGAAGCAAGCGCGTCACTCCCCTGCACCCTTTGCCCCGATGACACCCCATCACGCTATGGCGCCAACATGCGATCATCTCGAAAACTCGACATGGATCAACTCACAATGACGAAGTCGGGCCACTACGTTCTGGGTCGATGTCGGAGATCGAGACACCGCCCTCACAGGGCCCTGCAGCGAACCCGTCGACGGACCCCGTCGGCGCATTCCCGGCTGCTCCCACTCCGCAAGCACGAGCTGTCACCCCCGATGCGGATGGCACGGTGCGGCTCGGTTCGGCCAAGGCGGCCAGCAGCTCCACGCTCACACGGCGCGGTCGGGTCCGCAAATGGGATCGTCAGCCGCCACCACACGACTGGCGTTGGGGAGTCGGCAACGTCGGCAAGGTGCTCATCGCCGTCGGGCTGTTGATGTTCGCATTCGTGGGCTATCAGCTGTACGGCACCGGTATCGAGACCGCTGCCGCCCAGAGCGAACTGGAAGACGAGTTCGAGCAGGCGCTCGCCGAGTTCGATACGGCACCGGCATTCGAAGAAGTCGACACCGGCGAACCGTTGGCGGCCGACGTCGCGGCCACCGACACCGACGACATCAGCGACATCGACTCCGCCACCGAGCCGGTGACCGACACCGCAGGCGACGCGCCCGCAGCCGATACGCCGACGTTCACGCCCACCGACGACGTTGCCGCCGAGGTCGAGGTCGTGCCAGCCGCGGCACAGATCATTCCGAACGACCTCGAGAACGGCGATGCGATCGCCCGGATCGAGATTCCCAGAATCGGCGTCAACGACATCGTGGTGGCAGGCGTCGAAACAGGCGACCTGAAGCGCGGCCCCGGCCACTTCCCCGACACCCCACTGCCGGGGCAACTCGGCAACGCAGCAATCGCCGGCCACCGCACGACCTACGGCCAGCCATTCCGCAACGTCGACCAACTCCAGGTCGGCGATGAGATCCGCATGACCACGCTGAACGGAGTGTTCATCTACCGCGTCACCGGGCAAGCCATCGTCGAACCGTCCGAGTACCAAGTCGTCTCCACCACGGACCCGAATGTCGCGAACCTGACGCTCACCTCGTGCCACCCCGTGTTCACCGCCCGGCAACGCATCGTGATCTTCTCCGAGCTGGATCGCACCGAGTCAGCTCCCGTGGGCGAACCGGTGTTGAACTACGGCCGCCCCGAGATCGTCACCGCGTCGGTGGAGCCCACACCCGAGATTCCCGGCGACCCTGACCTTCCGGCCGGTGACGACGAGCTGATCGCCGAACCGGCCGAGGCGAGTGGCGACACCGAACAAGCTGGCGACGGCACTCCGGTTGCCACCGGCGACGCCACCGGCTCGCTGACCGATGCGCCGAGCGACGTCGAGCTACTGGGAACGGAATCGGTGAACGAAGGCATCGCCGATGCGTTCTCCGAGAGCTGGTTCAGCGACCCGGGCGCCAACCCCCAGGTCGGGCTGTGGGGCGCAGTGCTCGCAGCGATTGCGCTTGCTGCCTACGCCATCAGCCGGCGCTTGCGTCGGGACTGGGCTGGCTTTGCGATCGGCGTGCTGCCGTTCGTGCTGGCGCTCTACTTCTTCTTCCAGAACGTCAACCGGCTCCTGCCACCCAACCTCTGATCGGGCAGATCACACACCGGTGGGAGTCCGTCGGGCTCAGCGCGACCCAAACCCACCCCAACCAGGCCGAAGGCTACTGGGGTCGAGTGGGGCGGGAGTCGACGGCGAACTCGGTCATGTCCGAGAAGAACGTCAACACCGGCTCCGGCATGGCGAACAACGCCCCGTTGAGATCGGCGTCGACTCGTGCGATTGCCTCGTCGAGCCGCGGGCGCGTCGCCGCAGACGGCCGCGTGAGGGTGTACGCCAGCGTGATGTGAAACCGGTAGTCGTCGTGGTTCGGAAACCGGATTCCGGTCACTTCACTCAGTGCGTTGCGGTACTCGATGAGCGTCTGGGTGGTCGTGGCATCGGCTGGCTCGACCGACACCCCAATCGCCGTGTCGCCCGCGGAGATGCCGTTGTAGTGCATCGTCAGCTGGTGCGGTGCGGGAATCGTCGGCACGCAGTCAGCAACGAACTCGTCGACAGCGTCGAGCGAGGCGTCGGCATCGAGGCGTGTCGACCAGAACACCGAGTCGCGAACCTGATCACACAGCAACTCGAACACCGTCATGTGCCAACTCGACGGCGGCAGCAACACCGAGTCGTGCGCGATGGCCTCGCGCAGGTGATCGACCGCCCGGGTCAGCAGGTCAGCCTCCGCCGAGGGAGACGGCACCAGCGAGACAACCGTGTTTCCCGGGAAGTGGCGGGCGGTTCCATCGGGCCCGAACTTGTCCTGAGCAGTTGGACCAGCGGCTTCGTTGGTCATGGACGCCAGCGCCTCAGTGTCCGGTGAAGTCGGGCCGACGCTTGTCGAGGAACGCAGTGCGCCCCTCTTCGGCGTCGGCGCTCGCCCAGGCCGCCGTGCGCAGTGCCTCGAACGAAGCATCGATGCCGACCGCTTCTGATTCCAGAGCCACCTTGTGGGCCTGCATGGTCAGCGGAGCCAACGACGCCAGGCGACCAGCCCACTCCATCGCAGCCGCAAGGTCACCGAGACGGTGGATTCCGCCCGAGCGATGCAATTCCTCAGCGGTGGAGGTCTCCGCAGCAACGAGCATCGCCCGCGCCACCGACGGCGAGAATTCGGCAGCCACCCGGCGAACGGTCCAGTGATCCACGACCAATCCGAGCTTCGCGGCCGGGATGCCGAGGACACTGTCGGGCGTGGCAATTCGTAAGTCGCACGCGACGACGAGTTGCGTTCCAGCCCCGAGGGCAGGGCCGTCGATCGCGGCGATCACCGGCACACCGAGCTGACCGAATCCGCGCAGCATCGCACCGAGGTCGGTGGCGAACTGCCCTTCCTCCACGCCGGTCAAGTCGGCTCCAGCACAGAACGCCGGCGCAGCCCCGGTGAGCACCACCGAACGCACCGCATCAAGGCCCGCCGACGCCACCCGCTCCTGCACCTCACGGAGCTCGAGGATCGTGGCGTGATCGAGCGCGTTGCGCCGCTCGGGGCGATCCAGCGTCACGAGTTCAACTCGGTCATGGCGTTCAGTTCTGACGGTCACGGGTCGTACGCTGACACACGATGAGCCCCACCGACGACACCACACCGGCTGGCGCCGCTCCCGCCAGCTCGGCCGACGACGAAGTTCGGGTCAAACGAGCCAAGATCGCGAAGTGGACGCTGCTGGCGAATCGTGTCGGCTACCTCTTCATGGCGCTGTCGATCGCGCTGTTCATCATTGCGTTCGCCGTCGGGTTCAGCGCGGTGATGGCCTCGCTGGTCATCATCTCGCTGATCATCGGATGCGCGCTGCTGGCGCCGTCGATCATTCTCGGTTGGGCCGTGAAAGCCGCTGAGCAGGACGATCTCGAACGCGGGTTCTGAGGGCGCTGCCACCTTGCGGCAGTCACGTGCATCGACCCCGTCGACTGCGGTTACCATGCAGTAACAATGTCTCAGCGTCTTCCCGCCATCGCTCGACGAGAGCAGATCCTCGACGTCGCGTTGAACGTCTTTGCGGATGCCGGCTTCCACGGTGCGTCGATGAACGACGTTGCCGTCGCCGCTGGGGTCACCAAGCCGGTGCTGTATCAGCACTTCGATTCGAAGCGCGACCTGTACAAGGCACTGCTCGACGACGTGGGCAATCGTCTGCTCGAACAAATCGCCAAGGCAACAGCAGAGGCCACCGATGGCCGAAGCACGACCGAGCTCGGCTTCCGTGCGTACTTCCGCTGGGTGGCCGCAGATCACGCAGCGTTCCGGTTGCTGTTCGGTGGCGGCACCTCGACCGACGACGAATTCGCGAAGGCGGTTGCGGCCATCACCGCACAGGCATCGGAAGCCACGGTGCCGTTGATCGACGTCGACCGTTCCGAGTCGAGCCGCCGCACACTCGCCCACGCGCTCGTGGGTATGGCCGAAGGTGCAAGCCGACGCCTGGTGGAACTCGGCGACGACTTCGACCCCGACGAGATCGCCACCGAAGTGTCGACGCTCGCGTGGGCCGGCCTCCGCGCGCTGTAGCCGACCGCCCTGGCTCAGTCGACGGCGAACGTCGAAAAGCTTGCAGGCCGGTAGCGCTGCCCGCACGCTGATGCGAGCCACGTTGCACCGGCCGTGAACGCAGGGATGATCACGAGGAGCGCCACCGAGATCTCCCAAGGGAACGGTGCTGCACCGATCGAATCGGTTGCTCGTCCGACCACGAAGGCCGCGGCGTAGCCGAGTGGCACCGCCACCAGCGCTGCACCGGTCGACAGCACCCACGCCTTGGCCGCAGCAACTCGCCGCAAGGTCATCGGTGGTGCACCGAGGGCATGCAGCACGTCGCGTTCCTCCCGACTCTCAGCTGCGGCAAGCAACAGGCCAACCGCCACCACGAACAACACGAGCAGCAGCGACGCAACACCCACAGCGAGGCGGACCAACCGCCAGTCCACACCACCGCTCGGTGCAGTGACGTCGACAGACCAGGTCTCGAAACCGCTGCTGTCCGCAATCTGAACTCCGGGCGCAGTCGCCGACGGCACGAAGACGTCTTGAACCCCTCCACCCACGTTCAACGCCCGCAGTGCCACGCGTTGAGCATCGGTGAGGTCAACAGGATTCTCGACCCAGTATCTCGACACGCCGACCTCGAGGCCGTTCTCCTCCGCGAATTCCTCCGTGACGATCGCTTCACCGATCCACCGATTCGAGCTGGCAAGGATCGGCTGCAGGTCCTCGATCGAACCTGGTGGCGAAGCGGGAGATGCGCTGCGCATCATCACGTTGAGCGGACCGTCTTCATCGAGGATCACGAATGGCCACGCATCGTCGAAACCGTGCGATCCGGTTTCGATGATGCCGTCCTCTTCCAGGATCTTGAGCTGATCATCGGTGAGTGCAGCACGCTCGCTCAGCGCATCGGTCAACACGGCCACCTGTGTCAATTGCTGCCCCAACAAGTCTGCCGCCCCAGATTCTTCGAAGGTGCGAACGTCGATCGGGAGCGGGTCGATCACGACGCTGGCGACCGGCACAACCACGCTGTCGGGCAGCACCGACTGGATCTCCATTCGTAGCGAATCGGGCAGTGAGGTCGGTCGTTCGGGAGGCCGGTCGAAGATGCCGTCGTTCGCTCGGGCCTCTGCCTCGGCTGCTGGCGATTGGTAGTAGTCGCGCTGGAAGTCAAGCGTCACGATTGACAAGTCCCGACCCCATTGAGCAGCCTGTTGCTGTTCGGAACGCTCCGCAAGGCCAACCGATGTCGCGCCCGCCGTGGCGAGCGCTGCGACGGTTGCGATTGCGGTGAGGACCGCCGCTGAGCGCGACCGACCACGATCCAAGGACCGCGACGCAAGCCGGATCACACCGCGGCGTTGAGCGCCAATGCGGCCGACACCAGCGACGATCAGCGGAGCAGCACCGACCATGCCGAACAGAACGCACAGCGCTCCGACCAACGCCACTGCCGCCACCAAGTCGTCGGGGTTCGAGTTCGCTGCAGCGACACCGAGCAAGGTCAACCCAACAGCGACCAGCCCTCCACCGAGCGGGCCGAGCCACCGAGGTGGGGTTCTGACCGGACGGCGACCGGCGAGTGCGGTCAACACCGGAATCTTCGATGCGCTCCGAGCTGGGATCAATGCCGCCACCGTGCTTGCTGCGACGGCCGTGAATCCGATCGCCACCATGTCAGCCACATCGAGCCGAAGCGGACCGGTCGAACGATTCACGATCCGTTCGATCCACCCCTGCCGATCGGAGAGGACGGCGCCGCCAACCGCGACGACCAACCCGAACGCTGCACCAACCGCTCCCGTCCATGCTCCCTGCATGCCCATCGTTCGTCGAACCATCGATTCGGATGCGCCACTCGCCGACAGTTGCCCGATGGTCACGAGTTGACGCCGCGCCGACGTGGTGAACGCCGCGGTGATGATGATCCCGAGCGCGACGTAGGCAACCATTCCAGCGACCCATCCCCAGGCAAGGCTCGATGAGGACAACTCGTCGCCCCGGACGAAGAACTCGCCGCTCAACCCGAATCCCTGCACGTCCGGATTCGCTTCGCTGTACGCCATCGAGAAGGCAATCGGGTCGACACCGTCGGGGATGTCGATCAGGGTTCGCTCATCGCCGACGTTCGGAAGGAGCACATCACGGTCCAGTTCGGGCATCACGACGAGATCGCTGTCGAGGCGGCTCTGGAGCTCTCCGAACCCGACCACGCGACGCTGCGAATCAGGCCGCACGAACCGAACGGTGTCTCCGAGGCGCACTCCCAAGTCACGAGCAATGCCTGTGCTCAACAGCACTTCAGCACCGCCGACAGGCGCAACCCCGTCGACCACGTCCACGATGCCCTCGGTGACCGGGAGCGACAGATCGACGTCGATGAGATTGGCGCTGATGGTCGTGACTTCACCGTCCACTTCGCTAGCGAGCGCACTGAACGCGGTCAACACGTCGGTCGACTGCGAACCGGCGGGCAACGACGGCACGGGACCGCTTCGCGATGACCAGGTGAGGTCGGCCTGCCCGCTCGTCCATTCGAAACGGTTGGTGTTCGCATCAGACAGCGTCCGTCCAATCGCGCTCGCCGAGGCCATGGCGATGACCGGCAGGGCAACGAGCAGCATCACCAAGATCGTTCGGCCCGGGCGGCGCCGTACCTCTCGGCGGGCGAGCCGCGACGCAACGACCCACGATGCCACCGGCGACCGGCGCTGGCTCGGTGACGATGTGGGCTGCGGCCGGGCAGCGATCACGCCGGGTTCGTCCAGGATCGTCATGACCCAACCGCCGAGGCCGTTGCGTCGTGGAAACTGGGAGCGGACTCGCTGACGATCGCACCGTCACGCATGAACACCACGCGATCAGCCCACGACGCAAACCTCGGTTCATGAGTGACCATGGCGACGGCGACACCGCGCTCATGAGCGAGGTTGGCGAGCAGTTCGACGACCTGGTCACTGTTGATCGTGTCCAGAGCACCGGTTGGCTCGTCGGCGAGGAGTAACTCGCGGTCACCAACGAGGGCTCGGGCAATGGCGATGCGTTGCCGCTGGCCTCCGGAGAAATCGTCCGGATACCGATCGAGTTGCTCGACGAGGCCGACACTTCGAAGCGCATCGGTTGCTTGCGATCGAGCCCGTCGCGATGACACACCATCGAGTTCGAGGGGCAGCATCACGTTCTCGACCGCTGTGAGCGCTGGAATGAGGTTGAGGGATTGGAACACGTAGCCGACAGCGGTGCGGCGCAGCTCTGCTCGACCGTTCGGGGTCATGTCAGCAATGTCGAACCCGTTCACCAGGACGCGCCCTGCGCTGGGCTGTTCGAGACCACCGGCGAGGTGCAACAGGGTCGATTTCCCACAACCCGACGGTCCGGTGATCGCAACGAACTGTCCGGGTTGCAGCGACATCGACACGTTGGTCACCGCACGCACTTCCGTGGAGCCTGCTCCGAAGGTCTTCACGAGGTTTCTGAACTCGAGCGCTGGTGTCATGTCGTGGGCTGCTTTCGGTGGGTTGGTTCTCGGTGATCGGTCGGCGGTCATGCGTCGCTCGCAAGGATTCGCGATTCGCAGATGTCGAGCCATCGCAAGTCCGCCTCGGCTCGCACGATGAGCGCGTCGGTCACGAGCTGGGCTGCGACACCAGCGCCCGACGACGAGTCGGCGCTGCGCGTTCGTCTGCGTTGTTGGAGCAGTGACGTCAGCGCAGTCCGTTGACGCGTGACGACGTCGAGTGCATGACGCGATCCGTCCTCGATCGCCATCAGGATCTTGAGCATCAGCTCATCTCGAGGGGGCGGCTCATCAACCGGCACCGCCTCCCACCAGTCGCCCAGTGCTGACGCGCCGGCGAGTGTGATCGAGTAGAGCTTCTGGTCGTCGTCCCCCAGTCGCATCGAGACCAATCCGTCGCGCTCCAGCCGATCGAGCGTGGTGTACACCTGCCCCACGTTGAGTGGCCAGACACCACCGGTTGCGCTCTCGAACTCGGTCTTGAGTTGATATCCGTAGTGCGGCTCCTCACGCAGCAGCGCAAGGAGTCCATGCTTCACCGTCATAGATACTGAGTATGCACGACGATCGAAACCTTGTCAATACCGAGTATGCATCATTCTCCTTTACGTTGACAAGTGTTCACCAACGGTGTTGGATACTCGTATGACCGACACGCTCGACCCCGCCACCAACACGTCCACCAGTGACTTCCCGATCCGGCGCCCGAACGACAACCCCTACTTGGCGGGCAACATCGCGCCCGTCGAACAGGAGGTCACCGCATTCGACCTGCCAACCAAGGGTCAGATCCCCGTCGAGCTGGAAGGGCGCTGGCTGCGCAACGGCCCCAACCCCCAAGAGGTCGCCGACCCCGCCAAGCACCACTGGTTCCTCGGTGCCGGCATGGTCCACGGCGTACGGCTGCAAGGCGGCGAAGCCAAGTGGTACCGCAACCGCTTCGTGGTCGACGAAGCCGGTCGCCAGCGCGGTGAGTTCGGTGCCAACACCAACGTCGGCGGCTTCGCCGGCACCACCTGGGCAATGGTCGAAGGCGGCAACCCGCCGATCGAACTCGGCTACGAACTGGACTCGAAGGGTGTGAACCGATTCAACGGGACACTCGACGGACCGTTCACCGCACACCCGAAGTACGACCCGTCGACCGGCGAACTCCACTCGATGAACTACCACTGGCCCGACCTGATGGACCACGTGAACTACACCGTGGTCGGCGGCGATGGCAAGGTCACCAAGAACCTCGCGATTCCCGTCAACGACATGCCGATGATGCACGACATGTCGCTCACCGACAAGTACGCCGTCATCTATGACCTCTCGGTCACCGTCAACTTCGACGTGCTCGGTGCCGGCTATCCCTTCCCGTTCAAGTGGGATGCCGATCGTCCGGGTCGAGTGGGGCTGCTGCCTCGCAACGGCAGCGCCGACGACGTGGTGTGGTGCGACGTGGACCCCTGCTACGTGTTCCACCCGCTCAACGCGTACGACGCTCCCGACGGCACGGTCGTGGTCGACGTGTGCCGCTACGACGCAATCATGGTCGATGACCGACAGGGCCCGTTCGGTGATCATCTCGCCACGCTCGACCGGTGGGTCATCGACCCCGCAACCAAGCGCGTCACCGAAACCCGCCTCGATGACCGTCCCCAGGAATTTCCTCGCCACAACCCCAAGTTCGGCCTCAAGCAGCACCGCTTCGGTTACACATCCGAGGTCACCGTTGGTGACAACTACCGGCACAACATCCACGGGGCGATCCTCAAGATCGATACCGACACCGGATCATCCGAGGCCCACGAGTTCGGCCGCGGCCGCGGCGGTGCCGAGCCCGTGTTCGTGCCCAAAGCTGACGGCACCACCGAAGATGCTGGCTGGATCCTCACCGTCGTGTACGACGCGGCGACCGACACCAGCGAACTCCAGATCCTGGACGCCGAAGACATCTCGGGCCCCGAAGTCGCAAGCATCGAACTGCCCCAGCGTGTTCCGTTCGGATTCCACGGCAACTGGGTGCCCGATTCGAGCGTCGCCCCCGACTGAGATATCGCGGCGTCTCAAGAGTCGACGCGAGCGAACCGATGAAGTGTCGTGGAGACAGGCACGGGACGACGACGATGCAGCGCGATTGCTCTGGCTGGGCTACTGCTTGCGCTGCCGTTCGGCTCTGTTGACGCCGCAAGCGTTGTCCCGCTTCCGGCCGAGATCGACGAAGCCGGCGTCGACCTGCTCGACGACGCGATCGACGCGCTCGGGTCAGGCGATACCACGGCATACGACTCGTTCGTTCAGACCGCCGAAGTCGGGGAGGTCTGGCTTCCCACCCCGGCACTCTTCGCTCTCCAAGACCGCGACTTCGAAGACGTGTTGCTGTGGTCACTCGTCCTCGACACCGACCACGTCGACCTGCTCGACAACGCGGCATACGGGGTCATCGAAGACGAACAGTCGGCGGTGGCGCTGATCAGCAACTCGATGACGGATGAGCAGACCCAAGATGTGAACGATGCCGACTTGAACGGCGTGGGGGTGCTCGAGGTCATCGACCGTCGCCAGATCGCGATCCCCGACTCGATGCGGATCGTGCTCACGAGCATCTTGTCGAACAACGACGGGACCGTTCCGAGCGATCGCGCATACGGCCAAGCGCTGGAAGACCTCGACCTGCTGCTCGATCAGATCGAATCGTTGGGTGGCGCAGTCCCTGCGGTCGGCAGCGAGATCGCTCCTCCTACTGAGAACCCAGCGCCCGTTCCAAACGACGTGCCAGAAGCCGACGCCACTCCCGCCGTCGCCGAGGAACCCGTCGCTCCGGAAGTGACCGAGACGGAGACAGCGGCAGAGGCAGAGGCAGAGACAGCGACAGAGACAGAGACAGCGACGCCTGACACGACGCCCGCAGCATCCGAGTCGTCCACTGGACTCTCGCTCGCGGTGATCTTGCCGATGGGAGTCGCAGGCTTTGCACTCCTCATCGCCCTCTTCTCGGTCATCAAGGGCCGCAAGACCGACGACTTGGCCGACATTGCCTTCACCGATTCGCTCACGGGACTCAAGAACCGACGACGCCTCGACTCCGATCTCGCTGCACAGCGCGCTGCTGGACAGCGCCAGACCGCGACGTTGATGGTCGACGTCGATCACTTCAAGAGCTTCAACGACGAGCACGGCCACGCCATGGGCGACGAAGTGCTGCGCCTCGTCGGCGAAGCCCTGAGCAACGAATTCCGCAAGAAGGATGTGCCGTACCGCTACGGCGGCGAAGAGTTCTGCGTCATCCTCGCCGACACGACCCACGACGAAGCTCTTGCCGCTGGCGAGCGTGCTCGACGAGCAATCGAGCAGATCGAACTGCCGATCCCTGGCGGGATCACTGCGTCGGTCGGTGTCTCCACGGGTCCAGCCACCGGAGTCGCCGACACCATCAAGCGAGCCGATGGTGCGCTGTACGACGCCAAGAACAACGGTCGCAATCGTGTTGCCGACGACACGGACCCGTCGCCTGGCTGACGACCTCAGCTCTCCTGACGGCCTCAGCTCGATGGTGACCTCAGCTCTATGGTGAGCGGGTGAACGACCCCACCTCTGAATTCGGTGTCTCTTCGAGCGTTGCCCCACTGCGCCGTGTCGCCATGCGTCGCCCGGTGGCGATGCTCACCGCCGACCACCAACGCTGGCACTACACCAAGCCACTCGATCCGGAGGCGCTGGCATCGCAGTATGAGCACTTCGTGCGCCTGGTTGCCGACAGTGGCGCCGAGATCTTCTGGCTGGACGATGCCGACGATGACCTGGCCGACTCGGTGTTCACCTACGACCCGTCGTTCGCTGTCCCCGGCGGCGCGGTCGTACTGCGACCGGGCAAGCCGCTTCGGGCCGGAGAGGCCGACCTCCACGCCGACTTCTACGAATCGGCCGGTGTGCCGGTGCTCGGTCGCATCGAAGCACCGGGCACCTTCGAGGGAGGCGACTGTTTCTGGCTCGACCCAACGACACTTGCCGTGGGTCGCGGGTTCCGGACGAACCAATCAGGAATCGACCAGATGGCTGAGATCGTCGTCCCGCTCGGGGTCAGCGTCGAGGCCTACGACCTGCCGTACCACCTGGGCCCGGACGCGTGCCTGCATCTGATGTCGATGATCAGCGTGCTCGACACCGACCTCGCGCTCGTGCACCTTCCGCTCGTGCCGACCGCCCTGTTCGAACGAATGGTGTCGATGGGATATGAGTTGCTCGAAGCGCCCGCTGCCGAGTTCGACGCCAGCCTCGGCTTGAACCTCAACGTCTTGGCAACAGCACCCCGGCAGGTGATTGCCGTCGACGGCTTCCCCGGCACCACCGCACTGATGCGCGCTGCAGGATGTGAGGTGACCACCTTCATGGCCGACGAGCTGTGCATCCCCTGCGAAGGCGGCCCGACCTGCCTGACACGACCTCTCCTTCGATCCTGACGTGCGTCAACCGCGGTAGGTCATCCCGCGGTAGCCGTCCGCAAAACCTGCAGCTCGAAGGATCTCGACGAACCCATCGGGAGCTTCGGGAGCGGTGAGCGTCTCACCGTCGACCTTTCGGACCTCGATCGACTTGAGCCGCCCCTGTGGCACCAGGCCCATCAACGCTGCTGCCCACGAGGTATCGATCAGCGTGTCCGGAAACGTGACGAGGTGATGGCCACGTCTGTCGAACCACGCCAGGAGCTTGCCGGCGCGCAACACCACGAGCGATGACGCGTTGCGTGCGGGGCGTCCGTTCGTGACCGGCCAGGGCAACGTTGCTCCGTACGGGTTCGCCGGATCGGTCGTGGCGACCACGATCGGGTCGGGCACGTCACCTGGATGCAGCAGCGGGTCAGGAGTCTCACGAGCTGCGCGGAGGCGATCCACTGCACCCGGGACCGCGAACTGTGCGGCGCCGAGGCCGTCGACGAAATAGCCGCGACGCACCTGCCCGCGTTCCTCGAGCACCTTCAGCACGCCGTAGACGTTCGTGAAACCACCGTTGATTCCCTCGGCAAGCACACCTTCTCGGGTCACAACGCCGTATCGCTCGACCAGTTGCAGCGCCTGGGCATATGACGCTTCGGTGGGATGTGCTGTGGTCTCGAGCAGCGGTGCGACCAGGCTCCATCGACCCTGGCCAGCGGGCGGGCCGATTCGGTTCAGGCGACCGGGGCGAGGGCGTCCGCCGATCCGCGACGAGCGCGAAGTTGCCGACTTCGACTTCACCTTCGCGCCGGCGATCACCGCACGCAAAGGGGCCAGCGAATCATTGGTGACCTCACCCGCCCACACCAGATCCCACAGCGCCGCAAGGATCTCGTCGTCATTGGATCCCGGTGCTGCAGAGCGCATCTGATTCCAGAAGCTCGCACCGCGCTCGGCGAGGAGTAACCGAATGGCGTCGTGAATGGCGCCCTCCGGCTTGTCCCGTTCCTCCCAGCCAGGGGCGAGCAACGGGAGCTGATCGGCGAAGGTCAGGCGCACTCGACCATCCTTCGCACCGACCGCTCCGGCGCCGATCCAGATCACTTCACCGGCGGTGCAGAGTTCATCGAGCATCGACGGTCGATACCCCAACACTCGTGACGGCAACACGTCCGCCTCGATCGTCGACGCGACGAGTGCCGCACCTGACAGCATCGTCATCGACTCGACCAACGCCTCCATCCCCCGCCGATTCGGAGGGATCTCGTGCCACGCAGGCAGGAACCGAGCGAGGGCTTCTTGCTCGACGGCCTCGACTTCCTTGCGCAACGACGCGAGCGAGCGACGCCTGAGCTGACGCAGCACGTCGACATCACAGAACTCGCGGGCGACGCCGTCAGGACGGAACTCGCCAATGACGATCCGATCTTCACCTTCGAGCGCGGCGAGCGCCCCAGCAATGCGCTCGTCGGGTGCACCGAATCGCGTGGCGACATCCTTGGTGACGAACGGACCGTGGGTGCGCGCGTATCGACCGACGAGTTCTTCGAGCGGACGTGCCACCGGCTCGGTGAACGCCATTGGCAGCCCGACCGGGATGGCACATCCGAATGCGTCGCGATATCGCGCGGCGTCTTCTGCTGCCGCCACGCGCATCTCGCCGCCCACACCGATCTCGATCGCCCGCTTCTCCTCCACCAACTGTTGAATCCACAGCGCCCCCAACCCGCCACCAGCAGCATCCGCAACCTGCCCGGCACCGCTCGGAAGTCGAGCGCTGCTCGGGCGAACGGCGTCAGGGTCGTCGGTGACGCGCAGGTCGATCTCGGCAGTGGTGAGGTCGCCGACCTTGCGGAGGATGTCGTGCAGTTCATCAGCCGATCGCGCCCGACGATGTTCGCTCAGACACTGCAGCTCCAGCTCGACGTCGGCCAACACATCGGCATCGAGCAGGTCGCGGAGTTCCTCCGCACCGAGCAGATCCCGAAGCAGGTCGCGGTCGAGCGCGAGCGCAGCCGCGCGCCGTTCGGCCAGGGGCGCGTCGCCCTCGTACATGTACGCCGCGATCCAGTTGAAGAGCAAGCTCGATGCCATCGGGCTGGCCTTGTTGGTATCGACCGACACCACCCGCACCTTGCGACTGCGGAGATCACCGAGCACTTCGCGCAACGCCGGCACGTCGAACACATCCTGCAGGCATTCTCTGGACGCTTCGAGCAGGATCGGAAACGTCGGGAATTTCGATGCCACGGCGAGCAGGTCGGCAGCACGTTGGCGCTGCTGCCAGAGCGGCGTGCGGCGGTCCGGCCGGCGGCGGGGCAGCAGCAGGGCTCGACCTGCGCACTCGCGGAATCGAGCGGAGAACAGCGCCGTCTGGGGAAGTGTCGACACCACCAGCTCGTCGATGTCCTCCGGATCGATGAGCAGCGAGTCGACCGGCAACTCATCAGCTGATTCCGGAAGCCGGACCACGATGCCGTCGTCGCCCCACATGGTCTCGACTGGGATGTCGAATCGATCCATCAGCTGACGTTCGATCGCCATGGCCCACGGTGCATGGACCGGCGTACCGAACGGCGTGAGAATGCACACCCGCCAGTCGCCGATCTCGTCGCGGAAGCGCTCCACCACCACGGTTCGGTCGTCGGGAACAGCCCCCGTGGCCTCGGCCTGCTCATCGAGGTACTGCACGAGGTTCGTGGCGGCGAACGCGTCGAGCGAATAGTGCTCCATCAGGCGTGCGGTGGCGGCCTTGGACAACGGCGTACGCACCGGCTCGATCTGTTCGTTACGGGCCTGGCCCGTAACGAACGGGTCGTTGGTGGAGAGTTCACGCACTTCACGGACGAAGGCACCGAGTGCTCGACCGAGCTCCAGTGGGCGGCCGGGGCGATCTCCGTGCCAGAACGGCATCTTGCCGGGTTGCCCGGGGGCGGGAGACACGGTCACTCGCTCGAAGGTGATGTCTTCGATACGCCAGGTGGATGCCCCCAGCACGAAGGTCTCGCCCGGCCTGGACTCGTAGACCATCTCTTCATCGAGCTCACCGACCCGCGTGCCATCGGGCAGAAACACTCCGAACAAGCCCCGATCGGGAATCGTCCCGCCCGAGGTGACCGCAAGCCGCTTCGACCCATCACGGGCACGAATGGTGTTGTTCACCCGATCCCACACGATGCGCGGCCGCAGCTCCGAGAACTCCTCGCTCGGGTACCGACCCGACAGCAGGTCGAGCACGTTGTTCAACAGATCATCGGAGATCTCGGCGAAGTTCGCGCACCGTCGCACCAATTCGGAGACCTCGTCGACCGAGCACTCCTCCACTGCAGCAACGTGCGCCACGATTTGCTGGGCGAGCACATCGAGCGGATTTCGCAGGAACCGGCTCGACTCGATCTGGCCGTCCAGCATCCGTCGAGCCACCACCGCCGTCTCCAACAGGTCGCCCCGGTGCTTCGGGAAGATCGACCCGCGCGACGGCTCGCCGACCTGGTGACCGGCGCGGCCAATGCGCTGCATGCCCCGCGACACCGCACCTGGCGACTCGACCTGGATGACCAGATCCACCGCACCCATGTCGATACCGAGTTCGAGTGAGGACGTGGCGACGATGGCGCGCAGGTCGCCGCGTTTGAGTTGGTCTTCGATGACGACCCGCTGCTCCCGGGCCAGCGACCCGTGGTGGGCCTTCACCAACTCTTCGACCATCACCCCGGTCTCGGCATCCACGATGCCGGGCACCCCTTCGTCGACCGCCAGCTCGTTCAGTTTCGCTGCGAGCCGTTCGGCGGCACGTCGGGCGTTGCAGAAGATGATCGTGGTCCGGTTCGCGAGGATGCGGGTGAGGATCTCGGGATAGATGGACGGCCAGATCGACGTGCGCGAGTCGCCCATGCCGGAGCCTGCGACGCTGGTGCCGGGGTCGTTGACCGGTCGGCCCATGTCGCTCATGTCCTCGATCGGGATGACCACCTCGATCTCCATGTCCTTGCGGATACCGGCATCGATGATCTTCACCGGCCGCTTCGTGCCGGACTGGCCATCGGAACCCGCGGTTTCGTACCCGCCCAAGAACTCGGCGATCTCCTCCAAGGGACGTTGAGTTGCGGACAACCCGATGCGCTGCGGTGGCTTCTCGGTGACCAGCTCGAGGCGTTCGAGCGTGAGCGCCAGGTGTGCACCGCGCTTCGTGGTGGCCATGGCATGAATCTCGTCGATGATCACGGTTTCGACGCCGACGAGTGTCTCGGCAGCCTTCGACGTGAGCATCAGATACAGCGACTCGGGCGTGGTGATCAACAGGTCGGGCGGACGACGGATCAGCTTCTGACGGTCGTTCGACGGCGTGTCGCCCGTGCGCATGCCGACCTCGGGTGCCACGAATGCCTCACCGAGGCGCTCGGCGGCGAACTCGATGCCCTTCAGCGGAGCGCGGAGGTTCTTCTCGATGTCGAACGCCAGCGCTCGCAACGGTGAGATGTACAGCACTCGCGTGCGATGTGACTTCTCCTCCGGGCGCGGCGTGGTGGTGAGTCGGTCGATCGACGCAAGGAACGAGGTGAGGGTCTTGCCCGAGCCGGTGGGCGCACAGATGAGCGTGTGCTCACCGTTGGCAATGTGGGGCCACCCCTTGATCTGCGGTGGCGTCGGCGACGGAAACGACGACGCGAACCACTCGCTGACCGCCGGCGAAAACGCGTCGAGAACGGGGTGGTGAGCGATGGGTTGAGACTACCCAGCGCGCAGCTCAAGGGAACACCCGTTCTAGATGCGGTGAGCCTTGCGTCGTCTGCGAGCGTTTGATGCTCCCCCGCCCACGATCGCTCCGCCGACTCGGCGATCTCACGACGTTCGAATCTGCTTCCGAACGGGGTCAGCCCTCGCTGTCCTCCATGTCCATGTCGGAGTGGTCCATCTCATCCATGTCCATGCCCTCCATCGAGTCACCGATGGCACGGATCTCTGCGGCCACGGTCACTTCGGCAGCGTCGAACACGTAGGTGAGGTCGAGTGCATCTTCGAATTCGGTCGCGTCGATGTTCAGCATCATCACGTGGGGCCCGCCTGGCTCGAGCGTGAAGGAATCGCCCGGTGCAATCTCGAAGCCGCCCTCTTTCTCCGCCATCGACATGACGCCGTCGTCATCCATGCTGGTCTCGTGGATCTCGAACGTTGCGGTGATCGGGGCGGAGGCACCGATCAACGTGATGGCTTCATCGGTGCCGTTGGTGATCGTGGCGTAGCCAGCAGCCAGCGTCTGACCGTCAGCAGGCTCGCGGACCCACGGATCCTCGATCGTGATGCCGGCCGCAACAGCCTCTTCGGTGGTGTCGCCGCTTCCTGCGTCAGACGATGCGTCATCGGAACCGCACGCTGCGGCTCCGAACGCGAGTGCTCCGGCAAGCAGCGGGGCGGCGATGGATCGTGTCATTCGTGCGTTCACATCCCTACAGGTCGCCTGCGAGCCGCCCTCGGTTCCCGAGATGTTCACGTTTCGCGATCGCGAATGTGCTGGTGAGTCAGTCGGTATCCACGTCGATGTGGGAGTCGTAGTCCTCGGTGCCGAATGCGAACCAACCATCAGCTTCTGATGCGTCGTCCACTGCCACGCGAACTTCGATGCGTTCGCCGAAGTAGATCGTGGTGTCGATGTCGTGCAGGTGGAACTTGGTCTTCTTGAACCTGTCGGCGTCCTTCACGTCGTGGGTGTCGGACGCCAGCAAGGTGCAACCCAACAGACCGCACTTGTAGATGCCGACCTCGACCTCGACATCCTGCTTCTCGAAGTCCTTGGCAGCGACGTACAGCTCGATGTCGGCCTTGCCGTCGATCACCAGCGACGACGACATGGAGGCCGTGAACTTGAGGATCTGCGTCGGGTTCGAGCCATTCAGCCCACCTGAGCCGCGAAGCACGACAGCGCCCGGTGCCGAGTCACGATCCGTGTCGAAGTTCGGCAACGCGATGTCGGGCGGATCGTTGTCGGTGATGCCGTGATACCCAGGCGCGAGGATCCCAGCGATCACACCACTCGTACCGAGGTACAACACCTCGTCAGGATCTGTCTGCGGGGCCGTCGTGCTCGTCGTGGTGGTGGGTGTTGTTGTCGTGGTGGTGGTCGTCGATGTGGTGGTCGTGGGTGCCGGCACCGTGGTGGTGGTGGTCGTCGTGGTCGTGGTGGTCGCTCCACCGTTGCCGTTGCCGTTGCCCGAGTTGCCGTTGCCCGAGTTGCCGTTGCCGCTGGTCGCGTTGCCGTTCCCGTTGGTCGCGTTGCCGTTGCCGTTGCCGTTGCCGTTGCTGTTGCCGTTCGCGTTGCTGTTGCCGTTGCTGTTGCCGTTGCTGTTGCCGTTGCTGTTGCCGTTGCTGTTGCCGTTGCTGTTGCCGTTGCCGTCGTCGTTGCTGTCGTCGTTGTCGTTGCTGTCGGCCGGCGACGTACTGCTTGCGGCGGGCATCGTCGTCGTCACCGTTCCCACAGCTTGCGGGGTCGGGTCCGTCTCACTGCGTGATCGGTCATTGGCTTCCAACGAGCCCGAGTCATCTGCAACCGGAGCGGGATCCGACGCGTCATCTTGAGACGCTGCACCTGGCGAGGTGGCACCCGACGACGAACCCGCCACCGCTGGCTCCTGAGCTGCATCCGTGGCTCCGCTGCCAGTGTCGATCTCCGGCTCGCCGGTTGTGTCGTCGACGCCCGCCGGCACAACGAAGGCCGCCTGCCCGTTCTCCACCACCAGCACGGTGTCGGCCGGCGCAGGAAGATCGCTGTCATCGACGTTCGCACCGGATTGCACCGTCGCTGCAGGAGCCGTCACCGGAGGAGCAGCGGCCACTGTTGTCGGGAGTGCGGTGCCACCGGCGACGATGCCAGCGGTGCTGACCAGCACGCTCGCGGTGGTGGTGGCCGCGGTTGATGTGAAGCCCGCGGAGCCCACCGACGCAGCGACCGAGGCAGCGGTGGTCGACGCCGCCGTCGATGCCCCCGTGGATGCCGCAGCAGAACCAGCTCCGCTGGCGAGGCTTGCGGACCCACTCGCAGCGGTCGAACCGCCGGATTGAACCGACGCCGTTCCTGCGTGGACCACACCGCTCGGCTCGAACAACGCAAGTTGAGCAAACCATGCGAGCGGACCGGTCATGAAGCGCAAACGCCCGAGCGAGATGTTCAAGAACGCACGCACGACCACCGGGTCGAACTGGGTGCCCGAGCACGCAGCGAGTTCAGCTCGTGCGTTCTCCGCACTCATCGGCTGCTTGTACGAGCGAGCCGAGGTCATCACGTCATAGGAATCGGCGACCGTGACGATTCGGGCAGCGTGGGAGATGTCGACGCCCGACAGACCCTTGGGGTAGCCGTTGCCATCGAAGCGCTCGTGGTGCTCCCACACGGCGCGAACCGAGTCCCCGAGCCAATCGGCGAGCGGTGCAACCAGCTCTCGGCCTTCGTCGGGGTGAGTCTTGATGGTTTCGAACTCATCGTCGGTCAGGCCGCCCGGCTTGTTCAAGATGTCGATGTCGATCGCGGTCTTGCCCACGTCATGGAGCAGGCCCGCCCAGCGCAGCTTGTCCAGTTCAGTCTCGGTCATCCCGAGTTCTTCGCCGATGAGATGGCTGTATGCGCGAACACGTTCGGAGTGCCCTCGAGTGAGACGGTCGTGATGACTCAACAAGCCGACCAGCTCCAAGAGACGTTCCGCCGCCTCCTGAGAGGTTTCGCCATCGGGCGACACTCGAGCTTCGTCGATGCGCTCGCGCAGCTGTGCGGTGGTGCCCGTGCGCATCGCGACGCCGAACCGTGAGGGCGCCTGATCCGGGAAGACAAGGGTCAGCTTCAGCAGGACCGAGAGCGGAAGCAACCGGCGCGCAACGCGATCGACTCCCATCATGGCAATGGTCGACACCAACACGATGCCGATCCAACGCACGATTCGAACCGGCAGGGCGTCGGCGACGGGGAGCTGTGCCGAGAGCACGAATGCAACGACCATTGCCACGAGGAACGGGATCACGAAGATCCCGACACGAACCATCCAGGCAAGCGCGGGGCGACCCTGCCAGCGTGCTCCCGGTGTTGGTGTGCTCATGTCGTCCGCCAATGCTCCGTATCGATCGGGAAGGTCCCGACAGATCTCGTGACATGACCGTACGCAGATCGGAAAACTTCTAAAAGTGGTGGCGGCAACTCTTGAAGTGATCTTGTTTCGTGGCTGACCGAGCGGCTGGTTCCCCTCACTCTCCCGGTTGAGGAACCGCGCTGGGTGACTCGCCGGCTGACAGCAGATCACCGACGGCATCGCCTGATTCACACACCACCGAGCCGTCAGCAACGCGGATGACTCGGTCGAACGCCACCGATGCCAACAGCGTCCGGTCGTGACTCACCAGCAGCACGGTTCCCGCAAATGACTCCAACGCATGCTCCAACTGCTCGATTGCATCGAGGTCGAGATGATTGGTCGGCTCGTCGAGCACCAGCAGGTTGGCACCGTTGGCCATCAGCACCGCCATCGCCGCACGAGTGCGTTCACCTGGCGACAGCGTCGCGCCGGGCCGATCGAGCTGATCGGGCCCCAGCCGGAACTTGGCAAGGAGCGTTCGCGCTGGCGACACCTCCAAGCCGGTGGCGGAACAGAATGCGGCGAGGAGACCCTGCTCGCCAATCAGTCCGTCGCGAGCCTGTTCGATCTCGCCGACCACCACCGATGCACCGAGCACCGCACTTCCGGTCGACGGTTGACGACGCCCCAGCAGCAGGTCGAGCAGCGTCGACTTACCAGCGCCATTGGGCCCGACGATCGCCACACGGTCACCGAATGCGACATCGAGGTCCACGGGCCCCAGACGGAAATCGCCGCGCTCGATGATTGCAGCGTTCGCCGTGGCCACGATGTCGCCGCTGCGCGCCGATGTCGGGATCGAATACTGCAATCGCCAAGCGGTTCGAGGTTCCTCGACGACATCGAGTCGTTCCATGGCCCGATCCGTTCGAGCCGCACGGCCGGCCAACTGTTCGGTCTGGTTGACCTTGAAGTTGCGGATGTGCTTGTCGGATTCGCCGGACCGACGGACTCTCGCCAGACCCTGCGTGGACCACTCACGTTCGCGCTGCGCACGATCGGCCAGCGACTGACGTTTCGAGTCGTACTCGTCGTATCGCTGTTGCGCATGCAGTCGCGCAGTTGTGCGCTCGACGAGAAACGACGACCATCCGCCGGAAAACCAGGAGGTCGTCCGGCTGTGATGATCGATCTCGACGACATCGGTGACGGTCCGTTCGAGGAAGGAACGGTCGTGGCTGACCAGCGCCACCGGCGCATCGAGGCTGGTCACCCAGTGTTCGAGGTGACCCAACCCGTCCAGGTCGAGATCGTTGGTCGGCTCGTCGAGCAAGACAACGTCGAACCGCGACAAGAGCAGCGAGGCCAGCGACACGCGGGCCGCCTCGCCACCCGAGAGTGTGGCCGTGGGCTGCGACCGGACACGCTCAGTGAGCGATAGCTCGAAAAAGACCTGGCCAGCGCGCGCATCGAAGTCCGCAGCACCGAGCGACAGCCACCGTTCGAGGGACTCGCTGTACGCATCGTCACTGCCCGGGTTGCCCGCCGCGATCGCAAGCGTGGCGGCGTCGAGTGCGACCTGAGCTGCCGCCACACCGGTCCGCCGGGCCAGGAACTCATCGACCGTCTCGTCATCGCGACGATCGGGTTCTTGCGGCAGATACCCCACCGTGGCGGTGGGCGGAGTGATTTCGACCGTCCCCTCGATCGCTGTCGTCGAGTCACTCAACAACCCTGCCAACGCGCTGAGCAGTGTCGACTTGCCGATGCCATTGGGACCGATCACACCAACACGGTGACCCGGCGCCAGGGTCAGGTCGATGCGGTCGAGCACGGTGAGCGCACCACGGGTGATGGTCAGTCCCCGGGCAGTGAGTGAGGCGGGCATGCGGGCTCCCAGGGGTCGGGACGGCGATCAGAACCTGATCGATGAACGATGGATCCGCGTCGATGGACCGGTCGGGTCGACACGTTCGTGCGTCACTGCTGCTTCATCGTCTCGAACAGTAGTCTCGACGGTCCCCCAACTCGACGCCGATTTCGGCGACGCACCACCGATTTCACGCCCAGCAGCCACTCGCACCACCCCTCCTTCGTGTCCACGATCACCCTCCGCCCCTGGCAGCGCACTGCATTCGACCTGTTCATGGCCGGTGGCGTTCCCCACCCGGAAACCGGCGAGATCGTTCCTGATTTCTTGACCGTCGCCACACCGGGCGCTGGCAAGACCACCTTTGCACTCACCTGTGCCCGAGCCACGCTGGCCCAAGCGTCGCGACCGCTGATCGTGGTTGCACCCACGAGCCACCTGAAGACCCAGTGGTCATTGGCCGCGCACCGCCTGGGCTTACAACTCGACCCCAACTGGTCACCAGGCGACGGTCTCGCCCGCGACGTGCACGGCCTGGTCACCACCTATCAGCAGATCGCCACCGGTGCTGCTGCGAAGAAGCTCGCCGGATTGTCCGCTGACGGGTTCGTGATTCTCGACGAAGTCCACCATGCCGGCCACGAGAAAGCCTGGGGAGACGGCATCCGCAAGGCCTTTGCCCATGCGCACCGACGCCTGTCGTTGTCGGGAACACCGTTCCGCAGCGACGCAGCGCAGATTCCATTCGTGCGCTACGACGCCACAGGTGAAGGCGAACTGGCCCACGCTGACTACACGTACGGCTACGCCGACGCGTTGCGCGACGGCGGCGTCGTGCGCCCCGTCTACTTCCCTCGCGTGGACGGCGAGATGGAGTGGACCACCGCAGCCGGCGACACGCTGTCGGCCTCGTTCCAAGACGAACTGACCAAGGATCAAGGCTCGATGCGACTCCGGACCGCGTTGAGCCTCGAGGGCGAATGGATGCCATCCGTGCTCGCTCGCGCCGTTGATCAGTTGCGCACCATGCGCACGACGCCGCCCGAAGAAGGTGGCCAACCCGATGCCGGTGGCCTGGTCATCGCCACCGACCAAGAGCACGCGCAGGGCATTGCGCGCCTGTTGCGCGACCGCTTTCAGGTACCGGCCGATGTCGTGGTGAGCGATGACCCTGGGGCATCAAAGAAGATCGAAGAGTTCTCACAGAACGACCGGCCGTGGATGGTGTCGGTTCGAATGGTGTCCGAAGGCGTGGACATCCCTCGCCTGCGCGTCGGGGTGTTCTCCACGACCACCTCCACCGAACTGTTCTTCCGTCAGGCGATCGGGCGCTTCGTTCGCTGGCAGGCGGGCCGCTCGAATCAGAAGGCGTACGTCTACATTCCCGACGACCCGCGGCTGCGAGCTCACGCCTTTTCGATCGCAGAGGCGCGTCGTCACGTGCTTCGCCCCAAAGACGCCAAGGACGACGACGACTTCCAAGAAGATGGCGGCCTCGACGACCAGAAGGTGGCCGACGACGCCGAGCAACTGGCGTTGTTCTCGGAGTTCGCGGTGCTGCGCGCCGACGCCACCGATGTCTCCATCCACACCGTCGGAGCGGACGGGGCGGTGATCGCTGGCGACGGCAGCGACACCGAACTGCAGTACGAGCCGACCTATGACCTGAGCGGTCCGCCGGCGTTCGATGACGAACCCGATCCGCCGGCGCCGTTCTTCGCGTCCGATTCACACCTCTCGATCGACCTCCCCGACATTCCGACCGCGGCTGGGCTGGTGCCGTCAGGAGCGCTGAGCGTCGCCGAGCAGAAAGACGACCTCCGGACGCGCAACGCCCACGTTGCCAAGCGCTTGGTGGACGTGACCGGCTGGTCACATCCAAAAGTGCAAGGTGAGATGAACAAGCTCGCGGGAGTCACTCGGGTCGCCACCGCCACCAACGAACAACTCGCCCGACGCCTGCGCTACAGCGAATCCTGGTTGCGCAAACTGCTGCGGTAACACGTCAAGTCGCTGCTCCGTCGGCGACCTCTGTGGACGCTGAGTAGACTGGGACGCATGCCCGCAGCCGGAGAGCACCACCCAGCCTTCGAGGAGTACTGCGAGTGCATCTTCGAGTTGCGCGAGGACGACCTCGACGTCATTCAGGCCCGAATCGCCGAACGACTCCAGGTCAGTCGGCCAGCCGTGAGTGAGATGATGAAGCGCCTCGAAGCCGAGGGCCTCATCACCTCCGACGGCGGGATCACACTCACCGAAACAGGCCGAGCACTCGGCGAGTCCGTGGTGCGCAAGCACCGCCTCGCCGAGGTGTTCCTGACCGACGTGTTGAAACTCTCGTGGGCCGAGGCGCACCACGAGGCCGGCAAGTGGGAGCACGTCATCAGCGAGTCGGTCGAGAAGGCAATGCGCGATCTGCTGGGCGATCCCACCACCTGCCCGCACGGCAATCCGATCCCCGGATCGGGTTACGTTGCCCCCGATTCCGAGCCTCTGTCCACCATTGCCGTCGGCGACGACTTCACCGTGCGCCGCATCACCGAAGAGCTCGAGTTCGAGCCTGGACTGCTCGAATTCCTCGAAGAGTCCGCCATCCAGCCCGGCAACATCGGCACGGTCACCGCGTCGTCACCCGATGGCACGTTGACCATTCACATCGATGGCCGCCACGTCGGCGTCGGATCATTCGCCAGCGAGCGAATTCTCGTCACCGCGTGACACCGTCCTGCCAGCTCTGGTTGGCAGACTGTCAACGATGAGCGGCAACGGGAATTCACGGCGGGTCGGACGTCTCGCACTCGCAACGATCGGGGTGCTGGTGTTCACCGGCTGTAGCACCACCATCGACGAGACCGATTCGGCGGACCCGACCGAATCACTCAGCGAAGCGGAGCTGACCGGTGGCGAAGGTCGCGAAATCGCCGACGAGAACACGTCCCCGCTCGACACCGGCGTGATCGTCGACCCGGAAGCGCCCGAGACCACGATCCCGATCGAGGGATCCGCTGGCGAGTTGCTCCCCGAGATCGGCATCGACATGAGCCGCCTCAGTGCTGAGATCGGCGATGACGGTGACGAAGACGCCACGATCGCACGGATCGAAGCCACGTGGGCAGCAATCCGTGACGAGGTCGAGACCTCGAACCCCGAGTTGGTGAACAGCATTCAGGCCACTGTCGACATGGCGCGCACCGCGGTCGATGCGAATCGGCCGGCGGACGCAGACAAGGCGTTCAGCATTCTGAACGACCTGGTCGACGCGTTCACCGGCGACAGCTGAGCCAAGCCGGTCAGCTCCACCCCGACGGAGCAGCAGCGCGATCGGTTCCCGGATTCATGTCACCAGCGACCTCGACCAGCTGACGAGACAACTGTCAACGCAGCGGCCAGACTCGAACATGTGGCACGGACGAGACACACGAGGTGGATTGTTGTGGTGCTGGCAGTGCAGCGCACCCGGAGGCCTGGCTGTTCCCGAACGACACCGCACCGGAGTTCCGTTGGTTCTGGCCGCTCGATGCCGAGGTCGGTGCCGACGGCCAGGTGTACATCTTCAGCGTGGAGATGCACGAGCGAGGAGATGAGTACCTCACACGAGCCGAGCCCGGAGGCACCTACGTGGCCCGATTCAACCCGGACAACTGGAACATCGAGTGGTACGGGCGCCCGGCTAACGCCTCCGATGATCTGTATGGCTGGTCGATCGAGTCCGACGATGAGTGGACGTATCTCTTCGCCCAGTGCCACCGTCAGTTCGGTTACGACCCGGTGTTCGACATCGGAGCTCACGATCGTTCATGCGCAGACCGCGTGACGGTTGGGCGAGTGCCACTCGGCCGGGTGTTCGATGCTCCGACCTACTGGAATGGGTCGGCATGGAGTGCCGATTCATCCGCAGCCGTTGCCGTCATTCCCCGCTCAGGCCGGTTTGCGAGCCCCACCCAGATCATCGAGAAGAACGGCCGCTGGATGGCCGTCACCAAGCTCGATGACTGGTGGGGACAGTTCGTGGTGGTGGAGTCCGCGCGTCACCCAACGGGGCCGTACGAAGTGGTGGAGCAACGACGGGTGTCGCCCAAGTGTTCGCCAGGTTGCAACACCGACTTCTCGTCATGGATCGACGGCCAGAACCTGGGAGGCCCGAACGACCTGTTGATCATGTCGCTGTCGCACAACCGATGGGACGGTGAGCCGTCATCGGTGTACCGACCGTCGTACGACCTCGTTGCTCCCCCACCCGATCAGCCGACCACAGCTCGACGCTGCAGCCTCGGCCACTGCTTCTGACCGACTCACGGGAGGTAGCCGGTGATGTCGACCACCAGGTTCATTGGTTGCAGCGTGAACACGCACACCGTGCCGCCCGTTCCGATCTGCACCACGGTTCCGTTTGCGACCACCTCTCCCGCTCCGGCGTTCAGCGTCGATGAGCCCGGCTGATCGACCCCACACGGATACACCGTGACGAAGCCTCCAGCCGATGGACGAATGGCGGTGACGTTCAAGATCGCCGTGCTCGCCCCATCGGGAATGCCGTTGCGGCCGGTGATCTGAACCTCGGTGGTCTGGCCCGCCGTTCGCCGTCCGGCCGCTTGCTGTTGACCATCGACTGTCTCCTCTCCGGCCCGGGACTCGAACAGTCGGGCGGGCACGATCGACACGATGTCGGTTCCTGCCGGTGCGAATCCGGTGACGTCGACGACCAAATCGGTCGCACGCAGATTGAACACGCAGATCTTGCCGCCATCGCCGAGTTTGACGATCGCGCCATTCGGCACGACGTCGCCCGCTGCATAGTTGAGCGTCGACGCCAACGGGCGGTCACCACCGCACGGATACACGGTGGCGAACCCGACTTGGGACGGTCGAATGATGGTGGTGTTCAATGCCACCGCCTCAGCGTCAGCCGGGATGTTGCCGCGACCGGCGACCTGAATCTCAGTCTCCGTGCCAGCGGGACGACGCCCGTCGCGCTGCTGCTCGTTGTCGACCGTGACGTTGGGTGCTGGCCTGCTGTCGTACAGCCGTGCCGGAACCACGGTGCCGAACGACGAACCACTCGGCGCGTATCCCGTGACATCGACGACCAGGTTGCTTTCTCGCAAGTTGAAGACGCACACCTTTCCGTCGGTTCCGATCTTGACGGTCACATTGTTTGCGACCACGTCACCGGGGCCGGCGTTCAACGTCGACGCATCGGGTCGATCGGCCCCGCATGGATACACCGTAAAGAAGCCTCCGGCGGAGGGCCGAATGGCAGTGACGTTGAGGATCGCCGCCGATGCATCAGCAGGAACATTGCCGCGACCAGCGACCTGCACCTCGGTGACCGTTCCAGGAGTACGCCGCCCAGTCTGTTGCTGCAACGTGTCGGACGTGACGTTGGGAGCCGGGCGTGTGTCGTAGAGACGGGCCGGCTCGACCGTGATCAGCGAGCCTCCCCCGCTGGATCCACCAGTGACGGTGACGGTCACGGTGCCCACTCCGCAGATCAATGGCGATGTCGTGGAGCAGCGCTGGTATCGGAATGTGTCGGTCCCGCCGAATCCGGCGTCGGAGACATACCCGACAGCGGTTGCGGACGCGGCCGTTGCGGTTCCGTTGGCAGGCTGTCCGACGATCTTCACCGGACCGAGCGCACCCACGGTGGTGGAGTCGTTGGCGCTCACGGCGATCGTCACCGCTTCGCCACTGACCGCGGTTCCGGTGTCGTCACCGATCATCACGTCGCCTGCCGTGCTGGCCGCACCGAGACCAGTGAACTTCACGATCGTGCCGTATCGGTTGACGTAGACGTTGCCGCCGTCATCGATGTCGACCTCTCGATATGGGGTGGGGTCGACGACCGTTGCGGCACCTGAGGTCGGGATCATCATCAGCCCGCGGGCATCGACGAAGAAGATCGTGCCGGCAGGATCGACCACGAGCCCGGACTGCCCCTGGACGCCGTCGGGCACGGGCACGGGTGTGGTGAGGCCAGTCGTCGGGTTGAGCTTGAGGAGCGCCAGCCCGGTGGAGGGAGCCACCAAGATGTGATCGTCTGGGGTACTCGCAAGATCGACGATCGTGGCGAAGTCTGTTGCGAGGGTCACGACGTCGGTGTCGACGATGTTCCCGCCACCATCGATCTCGCTCACCGAGTACTCCGGGGGAGTCGGGAACGGTTGGAACCGCACGCCTCCGACGTACAGCGTCGAGTCCAGCGAGGTGAATGCCCGCATTCTCGGGTTGGTTCCTGCGCTGCTGTAGGCCTCGGCCAGCAACCCGTCAGCGCCGATCCGAGCGATGTCGGTGGCGGCCGAAGCGTAGAAATCGCCGTTGTCGGCGACTTCGAGTTGACTGACGACCGAGAACGGCGATGCGGTCGGTGCGCTGCCGTAGCTCGGCACAGCGATCGTCCCGTTTCCGATGAACGTGTCGAGCACGCCAGCAGTGGTCAACGAACGCACCACCGGAGCGGTGGTCGTGGAGTAGTAGACCACGCCGTCCGCATCGACCGCCAGGCCGCTCAGGCCGGACACCTGCCGCGTCGTCGGATCGACACCGTCAGCGGGATCGCCGTCGGCGGTGAGAAAGGTCCGGCTGGAGCCCGATGCCGTGGCGAGGGCGCCTCGGTTGTCGAAGTTGGTGCCGACGAGGTACGTGCCACCGGAACGCGGAACGAAGTCGCGGACGCTGCCGATGTCAAGCGCTCCGTTCGACAGCATGCCGGCCGAGTTCACCGTTCGAATCACGCTGACATTGGCCGGCATGAAGGTTGGGCTGGTCCGCGACAGGTACGACACGGTGCCGCCCGGTCCGGCATGGATCAACGACGGGTTGTTGATCAGGACATCGGTAGCGATTCCGCCACTGTCTTCGACCCCGGCGCCTCCGCCGGCAACCACCGAGGCGGTATTCGTCGGAGTGTCGATCTCGACGATCCGCACGCCATTGCCGTCGCTACAGCTCACGATCACGATCACGTCGTCATCGTCAGCAACGGTCACACCGCTCACTGCACCGAGATCCGTCGAGCCGATGAGCCCAGGCAGCGCCGCACAGTCCCGGTTGGTGAAGTCTGCATCTGGTTCGAAGAGTGTGGAGATGATGCCCGTGGCGGCCGTGACCTTGCGCAACAGGCCCGCATTGGTCGCAACGTAGACATTCCCGGCGCCATCGACAGCGAAGTCCCGAACTCCACCGAGCGTTGCGCTCGTTGCTGTCCCACCATCACCGCTCGCTGCTCCGAACGTGCCATCTCCGGCGACCGTCGAGATGTTGCCCGCCGAATCGATGCGGCGGATTCGTTCGCCACCGGCGAGGTAGACGTTGTTGTTGCCGCCGACTTCCAGCCGAATGCCGAACGCCGGAATGTCGGCTCCGAGGGCCGGGCCCCCATCGCCGGCGAATCCAGCGCTTCCGCTTCCCGCAAACCTTGTGACCACGCCCGATGGCGTGGCCTTCCACACCCATCCGGCGAGGTTTGCTCCTCCGCCGAAGTACATGTTGCCCGCGTCGTCCTCGTCGACGAACTCGACGCCGTCGTGCACCTGCCCAAGGGTCTTGGGCGTCGACAACCCAACGATCTCGATCGGCGGATCGGCCGCTTCGACCAAGGTGCTGTCTGTTGCGGTACCGATCACCAGCGTGGACAAGAAGATGCCCGCAGCTGCGTAGATCCGTCGACCGATTCGCGTGTCCGTCATGTTCGCCCCTTTGCTCACGTGTCACTTCAATGTGACAGACACGCAGCCTTCCCGCAACCAACTCGGTAACAGATCACTAACAGTTCTTGTGTTGGAGCGACGCCAACCCCGATCTCAGGAACAGTCGATGATGTTGCTGTCGATCGCAACCGCAGGAAAGGCGACATCGAGCAACGGTGCCGCACTGCACTCCAACCCCGGCAAGACCAGCTGCACCGGCTGGCGAGACGACTGCTCGACAGACCAGGTCGACAGCGACGAACCAGCAAGTGCAGCGTCGACGAAGTGCTTCCACACCGCCGCCGGATACGACCCGCCTTGCACCCGCCCGACACCAACGAACTCGTCGACCGCCACCATCGAGTCGGACGGATCGGCTGGATTGCCGATCCACACCGCGATCGACAGCTCGGGGGTGCCTCCCACGAACCACGCGTCGGTGTTGTTCTCCTGCGTCCCGGTCTTGCCTGCCCCCTGGCGACCATCTGCCAACGCGAACTCGCTGGCGGTTCCGACCTCGACGACCCCACGCAGGAGACTCGCCGTGGTCGCTGCAGTCGCCGCATCCACCACCACGGATTGCTGGACACGGATTGCTGCGGATGCGTCGCCGTCGACCGCGGTGACGAAACCTGGCCGGTTGAGCGTTCCGTTGCCGAGCACCACCGACATCGCTCGAGCCATCTGGAGCGGTGACGCGTCCGACGCACCGATCACGAGACGCGGGGAATCGTCGACGACGCCATCGAAACCCAACTGGCGAGCCATGGACGACACCACGTCTCCACCAACGATCTGATGCAACTTCGCGAACGCACAATTGACCGAGAACGCGGTGATCATCGAGATTTCCCCAGGAGCAAAGCGATCGTCTCCCGAAAAGGACAACGGCGGCGCAGCGTTTGCGTCGCCACTGGTCGGAACGGAGCAGCGTTGGGCACCATCGATCAGGTCACGCTCGCTCACACCTGCATCGATGGCAGCCAACGCCACCACGAACTTCAACACTGAACCGGTCGGGCGCGTCAGCCGAGCCAGGCTCGACCCGGGCGACGAATCAACAACGGCCACCACCGCTCCAGTAGCAACTTCGACAGCTACCGCAGCCACTTCGAACCGGCCGGCAGTCGACGGCACCTGGCCCACTGCCTGCTGGAGAAGCGACTGGAGTTCGAGGTCGATCGAGGTCGAAATCGGTGTCCCGGGTGCGACGCTGAGCGCCGCCTCGATGGACGAGCTCGACGTCGCCTCATCGACGATCAAGTCGAATGCGTCGACCGCAAGCGGCACCGCTGATGCCTCCCCCGATTCGTACCGGAGCCAACCGAGCTCTTGGCCATTGCGATCGAGCACCGCCGACGCGCCGGCGGGCCTGGGCAAGGCGGGCAACGCTTCAGCCTCGTTCGGCAACGCGGTTGCGTCGAGCGACGAGACCGACTCCGTGACCGATGCGGGAGTCGAGGGCTCCGGCGTGCGCGAGCACGCTGCGACGAGCACCGCGAATGCCGTAGCCAACAGCGTTCCGGTCGAGTGCCTCACGAGCGAGACCGAACCCGCTCAAGGGCCGATGCGGCCGCCGCGTCGCCGGGGTTGACGCCGAGAGCCCGCTCCAGATAGTCGATGGCTGTGTCGATCTCGCCGGCGTCCTCAGCCAGCAATCCGAGATTTCGGAGCGGCTCGGATCGACCGGGAATCAACTCACTCGCCCGCTGGTACGCATCGCGTGCCGCCTCAATGTCCCCGCTCGCAGCGAGTGCCGTCCCCCACTCGAGGTGGGCGCTGCCGTCATTGGGGGCGGTCGCAACCAAATCTGCAGCAATCATCTCAGCCTCGATCGCAAACGCTGCCACCGCTTGCGGCGACAGCGCCGCTGCGTTGAGCGAACGGGCGAGCAACTCGCGCTGATACGGGTCGGATGGGTCGGCTGCGACCGCAGCGCGCGACGCCGCTATTGCCGAGATCGGGTCACCTGCTCGAAGCGACCAACGGGCGAACACCTCATTCACGCGACTCGAGTCAGGGCTGCCTGCGACGGCGTCGGCGTAGTCCGAACCCGCAGCGATCAACTCACCGCGGTTCTCACGGTCGACCCCGACGCGAAGCGACCGATCAGCGCCGAGCGCATCGAGCGACACGACACCAATGGTCAGCGCCCCGATCGTTGCGACGCCGCCTGCCACGTAGCCCGGAACCCGCAACCGCGACGTCGAAGCGGTCACCAGGGTCCCGGCGAACAGCCAGACCACAACGTCGAGTTCCGGAATCGGAAAGTTGAAGAACAGGTGACTCGAGAACGCAATGACCGCGGCCACCGCGACCACCGCCGACGGGTCGCTGCTGCGTTGGCGCGCCGCACGGGCAACCTCCACCACGAACCAGAGCACCGCAGCGAGACCCACGATGCCTCCGACCATCGCGACGTCGAGCAGCGAGTTGTGGGCGCGGTCCTCGATGCGGTCGTCGCTGTATCGAGCTTCGAAGTCGCCCGAGAACTGCTGGCGCATCGCTGCCCGTGTGATGTCGGGCCCCCAACCCAACACCGGCCGATCGCCGACGGCACCGAAGGCCATCTGCGCCAACTCAAGACGGCCTCCTGCAGTCCCTTCGGTTGGGTCGGCCAGCGAAGCAGCACGCGTCACCACGCCCGGAACCGCGACGACCGTGACCGCCAACAGCACCACCGCTGCGCCGCTCCAGCGAAGGACCGTTCCTCGTTCGGCGGGCTCACCGCTCGTTCGAACCGCCCACGCACCAACCGCAATGCTCGCGAGAACTGCACCGATCCATGCTCCACGTGATTGCGACATCACCAGCGCAACGACGTCGACGGCCAGCACCGGAGCGAGCCAACGCCAGTCGGCAAACCGTTTGAGCAACGAACCGAAGGTGACGGGAACGACAAACGCGAGATAACCCCCGAGCGCCGTCGCCGAACCGAACGATGATCCCGGTCGAAAACGGGTTGCTGCGCCATCGCTGTCAAACGGGTCGAATCCGAGCCGCTGCACGATTGCATACACCGACACGATTGCCGAGGTTGCAACGAGCACTCGGCACAGTTGCTTGCGTCGATGTGGATCGCTCAGCACCGAACCGATCACGAACGCCCCGGCAAGCAGCAGCCACTGCACCACGCCGAATCGGCGAGCGGGCGTGCCCAGCAGCGACACCCGCGGCGCCTCCGAGAGCACCGCTGACAGCGTCAGAGCTGCGAGTATCGAACCAAGCGCAAGGAACGACCGGTGTGCCACCGGACCACGAGCAACGAGCATCGAAGCGACCCCGACAACCACGGCAATGGACTGCACGATGAGCGTCGGCAACTGGAACTGATCGAAGCCAGCCGGGTTGATGAGCACCTGCGCAACGACGATTGTCGAGGCAGCTGCCACGAGGGTGCGTTCGGGAAGCGACGTCACGGCGGGTTGCTGACGACCTCGACCATCTCCCACGGTCGGCACAGTAACGAAACGACAACAGTAACGAAACGACAGCGGTAACGAAACGACAACAGCAGCATTACACGGGCGCCCAGCAAGCGAACTGACCGCGTCGGCCACTGCTCCTGACTCATCACCGTGTGGCAGGCGTCGAATGACCTGCTCGCTACGGTCGACTCCATGAAGGTCGCCGCAGCCCAACTCGCTCCCGTGTACCTCGATCGCGAGGCAACGCTGGACAAGGTGCTGGCGGCCATCGGCGAGGCTGCAGCGGCGCGCGCGCAATTGATCGCGTTCCCGGAGACTCTCGTGCCCGGGTATCCGTCCTGGGCCGACTACAGCGCCGCGTCGACGTTTGACGATCCGGATCAGAAGGCAACGTATGCGCGCTACCTCGACCAGGCAGTCGACATCGAACGAGGCGATCTCGACACCGTTGTCACCGTGGCCGCCCAGTTGGGGATCTTCGTGTACCTCGGGGTCGCCGAGCGATCCATGTCCGGAGGTTCGATCTACGCATCGCTCGTAGCAATCGACCCCGTCGCGGGCATCGTGAGCGTGCATCGCAAACTCAAGCCCACCTACGGCGAGCGGCTGATGTGGGCGGACGGCGACGGTGCCGGGTTGGTGGCACATGACGTGTCGACGCCGGAACAGACCGTGCGCGTGAGCGGACTGAACTGCTGGGAGAACTGGATGCCGCTCACTCGTGCGGCCATGTGGTCGCAGGGGCCCGACGTACACGTTGCCACGTGGCCGGGTTCCACCGCGACCGCACTCGACGCCACACGCTTTGCTGCGATGGAAGGGCGCGTCTTCGTGGTGAGCGCCGGAGGCGTGCTGCGACGCGATGACGTCCCCGACGACCTTGCGGTACTGAGCCAGATGCTCGAGTCAGGTGACACCTGGGCAAGCGGCGGCTCCATGATCGTGGCGCCCGATGGGCGGACCATCGCCCACGCGCCCGACGGCGAGGAGACCGTGCTGATTGCCGACATCGACCTCGCCGAAGTCAGAGCGGCCCGGCACAACTTCGACCCCGCCGGCCACTACAGCCGGCCCGACGTCCTGCAACTCACCGTCGATCGCACGCGCCGCTCCCCCGCCACCTTCATCTGACCGAACCGGTCAGCGCATTGCCGGAGGCAGGTCGTCGGCGTGGATGACCGTGAGGCGCTGCGTTGAGCGAGTGAGCGCCACGTAGAGCGCCCGCATGCCGTGTTCGATGTCGCTGACGATCTTGGCGGGTTCGACCACGATCACACCGTCGAGTTCGAGCCCCTTCACGACGCTGACCGGCACCAGGGTGATCCCGGCGTCGAGGCCGGTCCGAGTAGCGGTGCCGTGATTGATCGATGCAGCAGTCAGCGCTTCGGAGAGCTCTGGAAGCATGTCGTCGGGAGCCACGACGCCGAGCGATCCGCCATTGAGCACACCTTGCATGACAGCGACCTGGCGGGCGACGTCTGCAGGCAGCGCCTGACGCGACTCGGAGCGCACGATCAGTGGACCGGCCTCGCCGATGCGCACCGACTCCGGAGCTCGCAGGCCCGGCGTGGCAACCGCAGCGACCTTGTTGGCGAGTTCCATGATCTGGCCCGGAATGCGGTAGCCAACGGACAGCCCGATCACGCGGGGCGGCTTGCGATCAGGAAGATGCGCAAGCACGTCATCCCATGAATCGGGAGCAAGCGGACCGGTCGCCTGTGCGATGTCACCCACGATGGTCATCGACCCGTTGAGGGATCGACGCATTGCCATTTTGAGCTGCATCGGTGTGAGGTCTTGCACTTCGTCGATCACGATGTGGCCGAAGGTGCGGATCTCGTCGCTCTCTTCGAGCTTGCCACCCTTGCCGGGCTTGGGCCCGAGCACGTCGAGCGCGTCGTCGAGCAGCGCCACGTCAGATGCGGTCCAGCGAACGTCGTCCACCGACTCCGAACGCCGGCGAAAGAGCGCCATTGCGTCGTGCTCGCTCATGACATCGCGAGCCGCAAGCCGCAACAGCGCCTTCGATCCGAACAGATCATGCAGCAGTTGCGCCGGTGTGAGCACCGGCCACATCGAATCGAGGATGGCCCGGCCGTCAGGGGTCCCGCGGAATGCGTCCTTGATCTGCTTTGGCCCGATCTCGGGGTCCCGAACCGTGGCAGCCATGGCCGACCACACTTCGTTCTCGACGTACCGACGCCCAGCGTTGTGACGTTGGAATCGACGCTTTGCGGTCTTGATGATGCGCGCTGACTCCGCCGCGCGCAACCGCACGTAACCCGCACCGAAGGGAATGACGACGTCCTCGCGAAGTGGGCGCTCGCGGTCGGCAATGGCGTTGTCGATCAGTTCCGACATGCGCTCTTCACCCTTGAGTCGAGCAGCGATCGGCGAATCGTCACCCTCACTCCCAGGCCGCAAGAAGTCGACGCCGCGAACAAGGTCCGCGAGCACCACTTGGTCGACGCCGGCCTCGCCGAGCGACGGCAACACACGCTCGATGTAGCGCAAGAACACTCGGTTGGGTCCAATGACCAGGACACCCTGGTCTTCCAGCGGGAACCGGTGGGTGTACAGCAGGTAGGCAGCTCGGTGCAGCGCCACGACGGTCTTGCCGGTTCCGGGCCCGCCCTGCACGACGAGCACGCCGTGCTGCGGCGAACGAATGATCTCGTCCTGCTCGCCCTGAATCGTTGCCACGATGTCGCCGAGCGTGCCGGTGCGGCCGCGCTCGATCGACGCCAGGAGCGTCGAGTAGCCGCGCAAGCCGGAGTCCGCCGCCACCACTGCGCCGTCTCCTGCAGGCGTGAGGCCGTCATCGCTGCCGAGGCCGAGGCGCCCTTCACCGAACAGTTCGTCCTCGATGCCCTGCAGTTCACGGCCTTCGATCACGAAGTGGCGCCGACGCGCGATCCCCATCGGCTCGCGACCGGTGGCTCGATAGAAGGGCTCGGCAACCGGTGCACGCCAGTCGATCACGACGGGTTCGCGGTCCTCGTCGGCAATGGCCAGGCGGCCGATGTGGAAGGGCTCGAATTCGTCCGGCGACTCCGCCAAACGGTCGATGCGGCCGAACACGAGTGACGAATCACCCAATTCCAGCTCTTCGAGACGCTTCACGATGGCGGCGTCGAACGTGTTGCGCTCGTAACGCGCTTGGAACGTTCCGCCCTGGTCTGCCTCGGTCATGTTCCTGATGCGGAGCGCGGCCGTCCGACTTGCGGCCAGACAATCGTATGCCCGGTCGATGTAGGCCTGTTCGTCTGCGAGGTCGGGGTGCTGTCGAGTCATATTCTGGCCGTGAAATGCTATCGGAGCGCCCGACCGGTCCCGTCATATGCGCTGCGTGACGGATGTCCGACATTCGATCACCACGCACCGTGGGGTGACCGTTCGGGCCAGGCCGAACGGTCACGGTCACGCAGATAGCGTCGAGCAGGTGACCGACCAAGCATCCGTTCCGTTTCTCGATGCTGCCCACGGGCGCGCCGCCGCCCACACGCCGGTGTGGTTCATGCGCCAGGCCGGTCGTTCGCTGCCCGAGTACAAGGGTGTTCGCGGTGAAGGATCGATTCTGCACGCGATCAAGCAACCCGAAGTGGCGACCGAGATCACGATGCAGCCGGTGCGCCGCTACGGAGTGGACGCTGCCGTGCTCTACAGCGACATCGTCGTTCCGCCCCATGCCGTCGGGTTCGGTATCGATGTCGCTCCGGGCACCGGCCCCGTTGCCGACACACCGTTGCGCAGCGCTGCCGACCTCGATCGCCTCCGGCCACTGGAGATCGACGACGTGTCCTACGTGGTGGACACCGTGAAATTGCTGGTGGAAGAACTGCCGGCATCGGTCCCGCTGCTCGCGTTTGCCGGAGCACCGTTCACGGTCGGGAGCTACCTGATCGAAGGTCGCCCGTCGAAGGACTACCGCTACACGAAGACGATGATGCACACCGACCCGTCGCTGTTCCACGACGTGATGGACCGGTTGGCCACCTCGGCGGTCACGTTCATCGATGCGCAGCTCAACGCCGGTGCCAGCGCGTTCCAGTTGTTCGATTCGTGGGCCGGTTCACTCAGCCTGGCCGACTACCAACGGTTCGTGCTCCCGCACTCGACCCGAGTGTTCGCACAGTTACGCGAGCGGCATCCGCATGCACCCTGCGTGCACTTCGGCATCGGGTGCGATCACCTGCTGCCGGCGATGTACGACGCGATGCCGTCGGTCGGGCCACGAATTCTCGGCCTCGACTGGCGCACCCCGATCAACGACGCCCGCGCTCGAATGGGTGCAGACCTCGTGGTCCAAGGCAACCTCGACCCGTCACTCGTACTCGCTGGCAAGGACGCTGCGGTCGCTGGCGCAGACCGAGTGCTGGAGGCAAACACACTGTCTGACGGCAGCCGCCACCCCGGCCACATCTTCAACCTCGGCCACGGAGTGAACCAGTTCAGCGACCCCGATGTGCTTCACGCCGTGGTCGATCACGTGCACACCACGACGGCTCACTGAATCGACAGCTCGCCGAAAGACTTCACACCGTCGGCGACCCCTGGGCTGCATGCTGCACCTGTTCGATGAGATCATCCAGCGTCCGACCAGGGGCTACTGACCTCATCACCCGACCCGGCGGTCGCATCGCTGACAGATGTGGTTGGATCTGCTGATGGAATCGGGCGGTGCGAGCAAGCGCAACTCCGAGTCTGCGGACAACTCTGCGGTGTGGGCGACCGACTCGGTGCCCGTTGCTGCGGCCGGTCCAATCGAGCGGACGTTCGACAGCACCACGGGAGCGTCGACTCGCTCCACGTCATCAGCCACCGACCACGAGCAGCAGCGCGTCGAATCCGACTCAGCCCAGCAGCGACGCCCGCTGATCTGGGCAGGCGTGGGAGCCACCGCTGCGCTGTTGATCGGCGTCGCCGTTTGGCCGAGCTCGAACCCGGAACCCGCGTCCGGCGCCGCGCCGTCACCAACCTCAGAGTTGAGTTCGCTGCCGCCCGCAGGCGACGAGCCCGACGAACCCGACACTGCTGGCGCCGACAGTAGCGAGACCGTCGATGAAGAAGCTCCGCCTCCGTCGCTGCTGGACGAACAACCTGCCGAGGGCGCTGAGTCGAGCGGAAGCGAGGTGCTGGTCAGGGAGTGCGACGACGCACTGGCGTGCGAGTTCGTCCTCATCGATGTCCAAGCCGGAGGTCGACAGGTCATCAACGTCGACGTCGAGTTGGTGCCGGACGTAAACCGGGTGCAGCTCGCACCGAATCGGACGGCGCTCTCGGTGTCGCGGTTCGGCAGCCGAGGAGTCGAGGAGTCGAGGAGTCGAGACCAGCATCATCGACCTCGACGCTGGCGATGAGATCACCACCGATGCAATCGGATACTTCGGTCCATCGGAGAACATGTGGGCCGCCGACAGTTCGGGGGTCTTTGGTGTGAATACCTCGAGCAGCGGCCTGGTGTTCCTCGACCGCCTGACCGGTGAGGTCGCGGAGTTCGGTGAGGAGTTCGGGCGGATCTCGTCACTCGGCGTACGACGTCCCGATACCGAGCTCGTCGACGCCGCACAGACAGCCCGCGACGACATCTCACTGTCGACACCGCTCACCGGCGAGTCAGGTCTCGAGCTCGTCGCGATCGGCCAGGTCGGCACAACCGCGTACGTCGACGTCGACGACCTCGCCGCCACCACCTGGAGCACCCCGGCGGCCGCCGGGGCTCGCGGCGTCGACATCTTCCCCATCGACGGGCGAATGGTGGTGCTCGACACGAGCGGCGCCGACTCCTACGCCACCGGTTTCGAATCGTGGGAGCCAATCGAATTCGGCCCCAACGGCCCGCCGACCGGCCAGCGCCTTCCCGGACCACAAGGCGATCTCGTTTGGATACCGGTGCCCGACGGTGACGACGGCGTCGATCGAACCACTCACACCCTCGATGGCTCGGTTGCACAGAATCCGCGACGCATGGTCGTGCGCGACGGGCTGCTGCTCGGCGGCGACGGGAACGGCGAGCTCGTCATCGATGCCTGGCCAGCCGCTGGTGTGGTCAGCCAACGGTGAGTATGCGGCATGGCTGACCGACCGCATCGTTCGCATCTGGGAACGATCGACAGGCACCATCTCAACCGTCGAACGTCTGGGTGCTGTGGCCGCCATCGCAGCCGCTCCCGATGGTTTCGCTCCCGACGACGCGAACTGACAGCAACCAGCGCTTCTTCGAGCCTCAGGTGGTGAACGGCTCGCGCCAGGCCGGTGGCGCTTCGGACTCCTGCGTGACCCAGTGCTCGACACCTGACGCGATGACGCCATCAGCGACCTCGTAGAACCCGGCACACCAGAACGTGTTGTCGCCGTGGAGCACCCGTACCTGCGCCGCAACGCTGTCAGCGTCGGCCACGACCTGCACCACCTCGATGGTCCACCCCTGCGGGTACGCCCGATTCATGGCGAGGAAGTTGTCGCCGTCGAACACCTCGCCGGTCTCGGTGTACTCGACGTGCACGGTCGACGACAGCATCGCCGCAGCACCGTCCCAATCGCGCGCTTCCATCCGCTCGAAGAACTCTCGAACCACCGCTGCTGACGACGTCATGTTCTGACCGTACTCACCGAACCTGCGGTCGGCTCGCTGCCAGGTCGAGGTCGCCGTCGACGATCCAGAGCGGCCGAAAACGATGTCTCCGGTCCGAGGGCGGCTCGGACCGGAGACTGGCGGGAACCATGGACGAGGGCGGACTCGTTCATGGTCATCGCACTCGTGCGGTTGCAGCCTTTCGGATGCGCCCGCACGAGCGATGAAGGGATCGGACTGCGTCAGCTGGCGTTGGTCGGGCGACGGCGGATGACCACCAGCGCCAGGCCTGCCATGAGCAGTGCGATCGCGATCGACAGCATCTGAGCAACGCCGTCGGAGCCGGTCCGTGGGATCGGTCGAGGCGTGGGGTCGCCGCCGGTGCCACCACCCGTACCGCCACCGCCACCGCCGCCACCGGCGTTGACGGTCTCGATGACCGGGATGTCGACGGTCTTTTCGTCGCCCACGTCGAGCACCACCGAGATCGGCAGCCCCGTCGAGGGAACCACACCGTCGGGCAGCGTGGTCGGATCGACCGTGACCGTGTAGGTGCCGGGAGGCAGGTTGTCGACCGACCAGCCACCGTTGTCGTCGGTGACGACCCGGATCTCGATCGGGCCGTCAGGACCCTGCGTGGTCACGATGACCGTTGCACCCGGCACCGTGGTTTCACCCGGATCGCGCACCCCGTCGCCATCGGCGTCGTTGAACACCGTGCCATCGAGCGACGCATCGCCACCAGCCGGGAAGTCGATGTCTCGACGGATGTCGTTCGGCTCGAGGGTGACCGTGGTCGACGTCGGCGAACCGCCATCGAGGTCTCCCAGCGGCACCACACCAGCCGGCAGGCCAGCAGGGTCATAGGTGATGGTCGTGGGCCCGGTCGGCAGACCGGGCACGAAGTAGTTGCCGTTGTCATCGGTGACTGCGGTGACGACGATGTCGTCGTCGGTACCGAGCACCCCATCGACGCCTGCAGAGGTGACCGTGACGGTCACGCCAGGCAGACCCGGCTCACCGACGTCGCGGATGCCGTCGCCATCAGCGTCGATGAACACATCGTCGCCAACCGCTGCAGTTCCGACGAAACCGAAGTCCTGGTCGAGGTTCGTCTCGTCCAAGCCCAAGGTGATGCGGGTGGCTCCATCGTTCACGCCGTCCGGGTCGAACGAGGACGACACACCAGCGGGCAGGCCGCTGATGACGATGTCGTACACGCCAGCCGGCAGATCCTCGAAGAGGTAGTTGCCGGACTCGTCGACGGTCGTGGTGTACACCACGTCGTCGCCGCCACCGGGCTCACCGTCAGGGCCGAGGTACGTCGCCGTGACCGTGGCACCCGTGAGACCGGGCTCACCGAGATCGCGAACGCCGTCACCGTCGAGGTCCAGCCACACGGTGTCGCCGATGGAAGCTCCACCGCCGACGCCGAAGTCCTGGTCCTCGTTCACCGTTCCGTCGGCGAGCTCGATGACGCTCACGCCATCGGGTGCTCCACCATCGGGATCGACAGCCGGGGCGGTGCCCGGGGGCAGCGTCGTCGGGTCGAGGGTGATGGTGTAGGTGCCGTCGGGCAGGCCAGCTGCTCCGTAGATACCGTCATCGTTGGTCACCTCGGTGAACACGACGTCGTCGTCTGTTCCCGGGATTCCGTCGACGCCGTCCCACGTGATGGTGACGGTGGCGCCGGGAACCCGTGGGTCCGTGGCTGCACCGTCGTCGACACCGTTGCCGTTGGCGTCGACGTAGACGGTGTCGCCCACGCCGTTGTCACCCTGGTAGCCGAAGTCCTGATCGGTCTGCGTGCGGCCGGTTTCCGGGTCGAGCGTCACGAACGACATCGAGTCGAGCGGACCGTCCGGGTCAGCGGTGTTGTTCGCCGCTGACGGAATGCCCTCGGGGCCGACGGTGATCTTGTAGTCGCCGTCCGGCAGGCCATCGACGGAGTAGGAACCGTCGTCGCCTGTGGTCGTCGGGAAGTCGACGTCGTCATCGGTGCCGAGTTCACCGTCGGGTCCGGCCCACGTGATCGTGACGGGCTGTCCGGGAACACCGGGCTCGTCAGGATCTTGCACGCCGTCACCGTCGGTGTCGATGAAGATGATGCCACCGATCTCGCCGGGTCCGTTGTATCCGAAGTCGACGTCTTCCACGTTGTCGACATCGCCGGTGACCGGGTCCTCGTTCAACGTCACTTGCGTGATGCCGTCATCGCCACCATCGGTGTCGAAGGTGGCGGTCACGCCATCGGGCAGCGTGGTCTCGTCGACCACGACGGTGAAGGTTCCTGCGGGCAGGCCCGGGAACGAGTAGTCACCGTTCACATCGGTGGTGGTCTCGCGGATCTCGTTGCCCTCATCGTCGAGCAACACGATGCGGATACCGGCCAGGCCGGGCTCGTCACCGTTCTGCGCTTCGTTGCCATCGACATCGAGGATCACCGTGCCGGCAATGGAGCCGCCACTGACGTAACCGAAGTCCACGTCGTTGTTCTCCTCGCCGTCGCCGAGCACCGAGGTCAACGTGACCTCGCTGTGACCGTCGATCGGGTCACCGGCCTCGTCGGCCGTGTCGACCGTGGACTGGTAGCCCGACGGCAGTGTGGTCTCGTCGACGCTCACGTCGAAGGTGCCGTCGGGCAGGCCCGCGACTTGGTAGAAGCCGGTGTCGTCGGTGGTGGCGGCCGGGAAGGTGACATCGTCGCCACCGCCTGCCACACCGTCGGGTCCGTACCAGGTGACGATGACGTCCACGCCGGGCACGCCCGGCTCGGTGGCATCGTCGCCGTCGATTCCGTCAGCGTTCTCGTCGAAGAAGATCGTGTCGCCGAGGCTGTTGGGGCCTCGGTATCCGAAGTCCTGGTCGAGGTTCTCGTTGCCAGCATCGCCACCCACGGTCACGTCCGAGGTGTTCGGCGTGCCGTCATCGGGGTCACCGGTGTTCTCGGCAGCATCGACGATGCCACCGACAACGGTGACGGTGTAGTCGCCGTCGGGCAGGCCCTCGAAGAGGTACCGACCGTTCTCGTCGGTGATCGCTTCATCGGCGATGCCGTCAGGGCCCGTGAGGGTGACGGTCTGGCCGGGGATACCGGGTTCGCCGTCATCCTGAGTGCCGTTGCCGTTGATGTCGAAGTAGATGGTGTCACCAATGGTGTTCTCACCGGCGTAGCCAGCGTCGACATCGGTGATGTCCTCTACGTCGCCGCCCGGCGTGGTGCCGAGCGTGACCGGCATGGTGCCGTCGGGGTCGGTGGTGCCGTCGTCGTCATCGAAGGTGATGGTCACGCCGTCGGGCAAGGTCGACTCGTCGACATCCACCACGTAGTCACCAGCGTCGAGCCCGACGAATGTGTAGTCGCCGTTCTCGTCCGTGGTGGTCTCAGCGACCTCGTTGCCGTCGTCGTCCAGGAGCACGATGCGGATGCCTTCGAGTCCGGTCTCGTCCGGGTCTTCGACACCGTCACGGTCCTGGTCGAACACGATCGTGCCCGAGATGGATCCGCCACCGATGTAGCCGAAGTCCTGGTCGAGGTTCTCGTCACCGACACCGTTCGTGGAGGTCAGTGTGACCTCGCTGATGCCGTTCGGGATCGAGCCCTCGGCCGGGGTGCCAGCATCGCCGACGTCCACAGTCGGGTCGAGGCCGGCCGGGACCGTGGTCTCGTCCACATCGACTTCGAAGGTGCCGTCGGGCAGACCGTCGACGATGTACTCGCCGTTCTCATCCGTCGTGACGTTGGGCAGGATCACGTCATCGCCACCACCGGGCACGCCGTCCGGGCCGTACCAGGTGACCGTGATGTCGATACCTTCGAGGCGATCCTCATCGGCCGCACCGTCGTCGACACCATTGCCGTTCTCGTCCAGGAAGACCGTGTCGCCGAGGCGGTTCGGACCCTGGTAACCGAAGTCCTGATCCAGGTCTTCACGGTCGTTGTCGTCACCCAGCGAGGTGGTCGACGTATTCGGAGTGCCATCATCGGGATCGCCGGTGTTGTCGGCGACATCGGCGATGCCTCCCACGACGGTCACGATGTAGTCACCGTCGGGCAGGCCCTCGAAGAGGTACTCGCCGTTCTCGTCCGTCGTGGTCTCGAGGATCACGTCGTCGTCGGTGCCCAGCACGCCGTCAGCGCCTTCACCCGTCAGGGTCACGGTCTGACCGGGCACACCCGGCTCGAGTCCGTCGAGGCTGTCCTGCACGCCATTGCCGTTCAAGTCGAGGTAGATCGTGTCGCCGATGGTGCCGTTGCCGGTGTACCCGGCGTCGACGTCTTCACGGTTCTCGTTCTCCTCCAAGGTGACCGGCATCGTGCCATCGTCATCACCGTCGTCGTCGAATGTGATCTCCACACCGTCGGGCAGGGTCGTCTCGTCGACATCGACCACGTAGTCACCAGCATCGAGGCCGGGGAACGTGTAGTCACCGTTCTCATCGGTTGTGGTCTCGGCCACCTCGTTGCCCTCGTCATCGAGCAACACGATCCGCACACCCGGGATGCCGGGTTCGCCGGGATCTTCGACTCCGTTGCCGTCGGCATCGAGCACGATCGTGCCCGAGATCGAAGCGCCGGACACGTAACCGAAGTCCTGATCCAGGTCCTCGTCACCGACGATCACACCGCCGGCCACGGTGGCCTGCAGGGTGGTCTCGGACACGCCGTCGATGGGTGCGGTGGAGTCGCCGGCGACCACGTCACCGTTGTCCACCGTGTTGGCCAAGCCGTCGGGCAGCGTGGTCTCGTCGACCGCCACCTCGAAGGTGCCGTCTGGGAGTCCGTCGACCAGGTACTCGCCCTGATCGTTCGTGGTGGCTGCGGGATACACGACGTCATCGGCGGTGCCGAACACGTCATCTGGGCCAGCCCAGGTGACGATCACGTCGACACCCGCAATGCCTGGCTCATCGGCGTCGTCGCCGTCGATTCCGTCGCGGTTGGCGTCGAAGAAGACGGTGTCACCGAGGCTGTTCACGCCCTGGTAGCCGAAGTCCTGATCGAAGTCAGCGAAGCCATTGGCTTCGTCGAGCGTCGTGGCCGAGGTGTTCGGCTCGCCGTCATCGGGGTCGCCGGTGTTCTCGGCGGCCGCGGCGATCCCAGGATTCTCGGGGCTGCCGACGGTGACGATGTAGTCACCAGCGGGCAAGCCGTCGAAGAGATACTGCCCGTTGTCGTCGGTGACGGTCTCGTCCTCGAAATCGTCTGCCGTACCGAAGACGTCATCGGCGCCAGCGCCGAGCAGCGTGACCGTCTGGCCGGGCACGCCCGGCTCGTCGCCGTCCTGCGTGCCGTTGCCGTTGTTGTCGAAGTAGATCGTGTCGCCGATGGTGCCCACGCCGACATAGCCGGCGTCGACGTCTTCACGGTTCTCGTTCTCCTCCAACGTGACCGGCATCGTGCCGTCGTCATCACCGTCGTCGTCGAACGTGATCTCCACACCATCCGGCAGCGTCGTCTCGTCGACGTCCACCACATAGTCACCAGCATCCAAGCCGGGGAACGTGTAGTCACCGTTCTCATCCGTCACGGTCTCAGCAATCTCGTTGCCCTCATCATCGAGCAACACGATCCGCACACCCGGGAGACCGGGTTCGCCGTCGTCCTCGTCACCATCGCCGTTCGAGTCGAGCACGATCGTGCCCGAGATCGAAGCGCCGGACACGTAACCGAAGTCCTGATCCAGGTCCTCGTCGCCCGTGACGACTCCGCCGTCAGTGGTGGCCCGCAACGTGGTCTCGGACATACCGTCGACGGGAGCACCGGGGTCATCAGCGTCGCCCGCGTCGACGGTGTTGTTCACACCGTCGGGCAGCGTGGTCTCGTCGACCGTCACCTTGAAGGTGCCATCGGGCAGGCCTTCGACGATGTACTCGCCGTTCTCATCCGTCGTTGCGGCCGGGTAGGTGACGTCGTCATCGGTGCCGAGCACGTCGTCCGGGCCAGCCCAGGTGACGATCACGTCAACACCTTCGAGGCGTTCTTCGTCGCCGGCACCGTCATCGACGCCGTCGCCGTTCTCGTCGAGCCACACGGTGTCACCGAGGCGGTTGATGCCCTGGTAGCCGAAGTCCTGGTCCAGGTCCTCACGACCTTCGGCAACACCGAGGGTCGTGGTCGAGGTGTTCGGGGCGCCGTCGTCGGGATCGTCGGTGTTGTTGGCACTGTTGGTGATGCCATCCACGACCGTCACGGCGTACTCGCCATCCGGCAGACCGGTGAACGTGTAGGCACCGTCGTCACCAGTCGTAGTGGTGAAGGTCTGATCATCAGGCGTGCCGAGCACGCCGTCTTCGCCGGGCCACGTGAGTTCGACCTGCTGGCCGACCACACCGGGCTCGCCAGGATCTTGCGTGCCGTTGCCGTTCACGTCGAAGTAGACGGTGTCGCCGATGACGCCGTCGCCGTTGTAGCCGAAGTCGACGTCTTCGCGATCCTCGCCGCCCGTGAGCGTTACCGGCGTGGTGCCGTCGTCGTTCCCATCGGTGTCGAAGGTGATGCTCAGGCCAGCCGGAACCGTGGTCTCGTCGACGTCCACGATGTAGTCGCCGTCGGGCAGACCGCCGACGCTGTAGTCGCCGTTCTCATCCGTCTCGGTCTCGAACACGATGTCATCGGGCGTGCCGAACACGCCGTCGGGACCGGCAGACGTCACCGTCACGGTGACGCCTTCGAGGCCCGGCTCATCGCCGTTCTGACCGTTCGAGCCGTCGCGGTCGAAGATGACCGTTCCAGAGATCGATCCGACGCCGGCGTAGCCGAAGTCCTGGTCGAGATCCTCCGTCACCAGGTCGGTGGTGGAGGTCTCGTCGCCAGCTGACGTGGTGCCGTCGGCTGGGGAGTCCGCGTCGAACGTGGGGCCGAAGCCGGCGGGAACGCCGTCGGTCACGGTGACGACGTAGACGCCGTCCGGGATGTCGGTGAACAGGTAGTCGCCGTCTCCCTCGGTCACGGTGGTGAAGACGTTGTCGTTCTCATCGGTGGCCGTGACGGTCACGCCATTGATGCCGGGCTCGCCGGGATCCTGCACGCCGTCGCGGTTGGCGTCGAACCACACGCGGTCGCCGAGCACGGAGAGTGCGTCGTAACCGAAGTCCTGGTCCTCGTTGTCCTCGCCCGGGGCAAGGGTCAGCGTGCTCGTGGAGTCACCAGCCGGCGAGGGGCCGTCTGGGTCGTCGGTGTTGGCCACCGAGTCGGGCAGGCCGCCGGTCACGGTGACCGTGTACTCGCCTGCAGGCAGGTTGTCGAAGAGGTACGTGCCGTCCTCGTCGGTCTCCGTCTCGGTGATGTTGCCGTCTTCGTCTTCGAGCGTGACGGTCACGCCACCGATGCCGGGCTCGTCGGCCGGGTCACCCTGCTCGCCGTCACCGTTGGTGTCGAGGTACACGGTGTCGCCGATGGAACCGAGTGCGGCCAGACCGAAGTCCTGGTCCTCGTTGTTCTCACCCGGTGCCAGGGTCAGTTCGGCAATGCCGTCGGGGTCGACGGTGCCGTCATCGGATGCGGGATCGCTGACGACCGTGAGGTCGCCGGGCGCCTGCGTGGGGTCGATCTCGACGGTGTAGTCGCCGTCGGGCAAGCCGTCGACGAGGTATTCGCCGTCGTCGTCGGTCACGGTCTCGACGACGATGTCGTCACCGGTTCCGAAGATGCCGTCTTGGCCGGCACCGGTCACCGTGACCGGAATGCCTGGGATGCCGTCTTCGCCGGTGTTCTGGACGCCGTCGGCGTTGTCGTCGGCAAACACGGTGTCACCGATCGAGCCGGTGCCGACATAGCCGAAGTCCTGATCGAGGTCCGAGGTCACCAGATCGGTGGTGGAGGTCTCATCCGGGTTGGTGACGCCGCTGTCGGCATCGAAGGTCGCTTCGAGACCCGCTGGCACACCGGCGGTCACGGTGACCGTGTACTCGCCATCGGTCAGACCCGTGAAGAGGTAGTCCCCGTCGCCAGCGGTGACGGCGGTGAACTCGTTGCCGTCGTCATCGGTTGCGGTCACGGTGACGCCGTTGATGCCGGGCTCGCCCGCATCCTGCACGCCGTCACGATCGAGGTCGAGCCACACTCGGTCACCGAGCAACGACTCGGCTTGATAGCCGAAGTCCTGATCGAGGTCTTCGCCGCCTGCGGGCAGCGTGACAACGCTCGTGGAGTCGCCTGCGCCGATCGGGCTGTCCGGGTCATCGGTGTTGTCGACGCCGTTCGGCAGTCCGCCGATGACTTCAACGGTGTAGGTGTCGGCCGGAAGCCCGTCGAAGAGGTAGTCGCCGTCATCACCCGTCTGGGTGGTGAGCACGATGCCGGTGTTCTCGCCGGTGAGGCGCACGGTCACGCCGGGGATGCCGGGCTCGTCGGCCGGGTCGTCCTGGTCACCGTCACCGTTGGTGTCGAGATAGACGGTGTCGCCGATGCGACCGGTGCCCGTGTAGCTGAAGTCTTGATCGAGATCGGTCTCACCGGCGCCGAGCGTGGTGGTGGAGGTGGAGTCATCGCCGCCATCGGGATCGTCGACCGGGCTCACGCCGTCGGGCAGCGTGTCCTCATCGATGTCGATGCGGTACTCGCCTGCAGGCAGGTTGGTGACGAGGTACTTGCCGTCGTCGTCGGTGCTGGTCGGGAAGACGATGTCGTCTCCCGTTCCGAGCACGCCGTCTGGGCCAGCGAACGTGACCGTGACCCCGACGCCGGGAACGCCGACCTCTTCGCCGTTCACGATCAACGAGATCATGTCGCCGATCCGGCCGGTGCCGACGTAGCCGAAGTCCTGGAGCAGGTTCGAGTCGGTCAGGTCGACCGTGGAGGTGCCATCGGGTGCGTTGATGCCACTGTCGGCATCGAACGTGGCCACGACACCGCCGGGCAGGCCGGCGGTCACGGTGAGCGTGTACTCGCCGGCTGCTGGAACGGTGAACAAGTAGTCGCCGTTGCCCGATGTGATGTCGGTCTGTGTGCTGCCGCCTGGCAGCGTCAGGGTGACGGTGACACCGTTGATGCCGGGCTCACCCGCATCCTGCACGCCGTCACGGTCGAGGTCGTACCAGACACGGTCACCAACGAGGAAGGTTTGCGGTGCGGGTTCGTAGCCGAAGTCCTGGTCGCGGATGTCATCGCCGGCGCCGAGGGTGACCGAGCTGGTGGAGTCACCGGCAGGGGTCGGACCATCGGGGTCGACGGTGTTGTCGAGCTCGTCGGTGACGCTGCCCACGACGGTGACCGTGTAGTCACCAGCGGGCAGGTCCTCGAAGAGATAGCGGCCGTCGGCATCGGTGGTGTCGGTGACGTCGACGTCGTCGCCGGTACCGAGCACGCCGTCGGGTCCAGGGGTCGTCAACACGACCGTCACACCGGCGATACCGGGCTCATCGGCCGGATCGTCCTGAGTGCCATCACCGTTGGTGTCGAAGAACACGCGGTCGCCGATCGAGCCGAGTTCGGCGGCAGGTGCCGTGTAGCCGAAGTCGACGTCGGTGCGGTCCTCGTCATCTCCGAGGGTGACCGGGGCCGACGAGTCGTTGTCGTCGTCCAGGTCGTCGGTGTTGATGAGGCCTGCGGGGAGCGTGGAGGTCTCCACATCGACGCGGTAGTCCCCGGGTGCGAGGCCGTCGAACGAGTAGTTGCCGTTGCCGTCGGTCGTCGTGGTCGACGTGCGGTCGTCGGCGGTGCCGAAGATGCCGTCGTCGCCAGCCGAGGTCAGCGTGACCGTGACGTTCGAGATGCCGGGCTCGTCGGCCGGGTCGTCCTGCACACCATCGCCATCGGTGTCGAAGTAGATCTGATCACCAATCGATCCGTCTGCGGGCACGATCGGAGCGGCGTAGCCGAAGTCCTGGTCGTTGTTTGTCTGTCCACCGTTCAAGGTGACGGTGCTGCGTTCGTCGGGCGATGCAGTGCCCTGCGGGTCGACGGTGTTGTCGAAGCCGACCGGCACGCCGCCGGTCACTTCGACGAGAAAGCGGCCATCGGGCAGGTTGGTTGCTTCGTAGCGACCGTTCTCGTCGGTGGTGAACACACCGATGACCACGTCATCGCCGCCGCCAATCGCGTTGTCTGCTCCGAGGAACGTGACCGTGACCTCGACGCCTTCGAGGCGGGGCTCATCGCCAGCCCCGTCGTCGATGCCGTCTCGGTCGACGTCGTTGAAGATCGTGTCACCGAGCGAGTTGTCGCCCGTGGGCGCAACGTCGGTGTAGCCGAAGACCTGCGTCGGGGTGGAACCCGGGACGATCGTCACGAACGACTCGTCCGGCGTGCCACCGTCGGGGTCGTCGGAGTTCGTGCTGGTGTCGGCGATGCCGCCGTTGATGATCACCTGAACCGGAACCGACGGGTACGGGTCGGTGGTGACCTGTCCGTTGTCGTCGGTGGTGTAGTTGTCGGTGACGTCGTCATCGGTGCCGAGCACACCATCGGGGCCGGGAAGGGTGACGGTCACCGGCTGGTTCGGCACTGCCGGCTCGCCATCATCGCGGTCACCGTCGCCGTTGGTGTCGATGTACACCTCGATCTCGAGCGGAGTGAGCACCGGAGCATCGGTCGGCTGGTAGCCGAAGTCCTGGGTCAGGTCGGAGCTGCCGCCAGCGATGGTGGTGGTGCTGAGACCGTCGGGCGAGTTGGTTCCCTGTGGATCGACGGTCAGTTCGAAGTCTGCGGGGGCGCCGTCGAAGATGTCCACGGCGTAGGTGCCGTCCGGCAAGTTCGTGACGAGGTAGCTGCCGTCGGAGTTGGTGAATGGACGAGCAACGATGCGGTCGTCGCCGCCACCGCGCACCCCGTCGGGGCCGAGGTCGGTGATCTGCAGCGTGACGCCGCCGATGCCGACGTCGCCGGCGTCGAACACGCCGTTGTCGTTGCGGTCTTCGTACACGCGGTCGCCGATGCGGCCGGTCGGGCGGTACGTGAAGTCGAGATCCTTGTCGTCGGCGCCGACGTTGACGATGGCGGTGCCGTCGGAGTTGGACGCGCTGTCGGGATCGACATCACCGTCGAGCCCGGCCGGCACGCCGCCTGTGACAGTGACTGTCCAAAAACCGGCCGGGAGGTCATCGGCGGACCAGACGCCCTGGCTGTTGGTCGAGGTGTTCACCACGATCTCGGGACCATCGCTCGGCGAAGACGTGAGGCGGATCGCCACATTCGGGATCCCCGAGTCTTCGCTGTCGAACGCGCCGTCACCGTCGACATCGATCCACACTCGGCCACCGAGGCAGACGAGCGTGGGTGCTTCGGTCGTGGTGGTGGTGGATGTCGACGAGGCGGGCTCGGTGGTCGACGTGCTGGCGGGCACCGTCGTACTGGAGGCAGGCACGGTGGTGGTGGGGTCGACGGGGACCGTGGTGGTCGGGTCCACGGGAACGGTGGTGGTCGGGTCGACGGGGATCGTGGTGGTCGGGTCCACGGGGGTGGTCGTCGTGGTGTCGGCCGGTTCGGCGGTGGTCGTGGGCGCATCGGTCGACGGCGGCGCGTCAGTTGCCGGAGGCGCGTCGGTGCTCACCGGTGGATCGGTGACGACCGAGCCGTCGTCGACGGGAGCATTGGTTGCGGGTGGCGCGTCGGTCGACGGGGGCGCATCGGTGGTCACCGGCGGGTCGGTCGAGACCGCTGCGTCGGTGACCGGTTCGTCGCCCGCTGGCTCCTCACCTTGGCCGACACCGATCGCGCTCGCGATCAGCGGGTCGACCGCATCATCGTTGTTCGTTGCAATTGCCGACACGGTGAAAACAGACCCACTCATGAGTCCAATCGCCGCAACGCCCGCAAGGGCTCGTTGTGCTCGTTGCATTCCAATTCCGCCTTAGTAAGGAATAATCCGCCAGGGCGGGAAACTAAGGAAGTGCGCAGCGACATGACAAGGCCGAGCGGCCGATCAGGGAACAAATTGAAGATTTCTTGACCAAGATCCCACGGTCTGTCGCGCGTGTCGCCACCTCGCGTGACCTCGTGCGATGCGGCCGCTCGTGGGAATCGGGCGATCGGGCAATCCCGACTCGGTCTCCGTCAGTGGTTCGGGAACACTCCCTGCAGCTGTGCTGCAGTGAGTGTATTTTCGAGCAGACACGCAATGGTCATCGGCCCAGTTCCGCCCGGCATCGGGGTGATCCAGCCCGCGACTTCGGCGACCGGTTCGTAGTCGACATCGCCCACGATGCCGGCCTCGGTGCGCGACACCCCGACGTCGATCACGGCTGCGCCCGGCTTGACCATGTCGGCGGTGATCATGCGCGCCTGACCAGCCGCTCCAATGACGATGTCGGCCTCAGAAACCACTGCGGCCATGTCGCCGGTCCGCGAATGCGCCATGGTGACCGTGGCGTCTGCGCCCTTGCGATTGAGGAGCAGCGAGAGCGGCAGCCCGACCAATGTGGATCGACCGATCACCACCGCCCGCTTGCCCGACGTCGCCACGTCGTACTTCTCGAGCAGCCTCATCACGCCGAGCGGCGTACAACTCACCAGTCCCGGACGGTTGCGCACGAGGCGCCCCATCGAACGTTCGGTCAGCCCGTCGACGTCTTTCTCAGCCGGTACGAGATCGAGCACCGGCTCGGGGTCGAGACCCTCCGGCAGTGGCAGCTGCACCAGGATGCCGTGCACGCCCGGGTCCACGGCGAGCTCTTTGACAGTGGCTTCCACTTCGGACTGACTTGCAGTCGCTGGAAGCTCACGGTGCTGGGAAACCATTCCCGCTTCGGCAGCCTTCTTGTGTTTGCTGTTGACGTAGCGGCGGCTGGGACCGTCGTCGCCCACAAGCACGGTGGCCAAGCAGATCTCAGGACCCCCAGCGGCAGCGATCTGCTGAGCGAGCCCTGCAACGACTTCGTCGCGCAGTGCGTTGCCGTCCATCACGATCGCAGCCATTTGCGAAAGCTACTACCAACCACCTGACTCACCGGGTGATCACTCATCATTCCCGGGATTCCGCGCCCGTCCCAACATCCCGCGGCCGGGATTCGGCGCCCGTCCCAACATCCCAGTTCCGGGATTCCGCGCCCGTCCCAGAATCCCAGTGTCGAGGTTCCTGCGTCGCAGCGACCGTCAGCCCAGCTCGAGCAGCGTCGCATTGACCAGCGCGGCGAAATCAGGGCGATCCACAAGAAGTGCTTTGGCGGAGGCACGCAGATTGCGAACGCGCTTCTGCGAGCATCCGAGAAGCGCTGCGAGCAATGCGGGCTCGCAAGCTCGTAGCTCAGCACAGATCAGCGCAAGCACCGAGGCTCTGGCGCCGGCAGGCGGCACGACAGCGTCTACGGCACGCACCACCTCGGCCAAGGTCGTGCGACGCTGAGGAGAAATCCACGCCACCGGACGCCGATCACTGGGAAGAGGCGCCACGACGTAGCTCAAATGGTCGGTCAGCTCAATCCGTCGCTCCAGTAACTCGAGTCGGAACCAGTCGGGACCCGGGCGACCCCCGATCGAAGGACCCAGGCTTGACCATTGGTACGCAGCCAAACCATCTGTCCCGACGATGTCGATCGGGTTTCGATGCACGTACCGCACCGCTACCGCCAGCTGAGCGTCGCTCACAACCGGGACGGACGTGTACCGATATTCGAACAGCGGCCCAGTCCTGTTGAGCCGTCGATTGATCGCTCGCGCATGCGCCGACTGAAAATCGCGCATCATCGCAGCGAGGTCGCCGTCGGTGACCTCGACGACCAGGTGGTAGTGATTTGACATCAATGCGTAGGCGAGCACACCGACGTCGTGACGACCGGAACGATCGCCGAGAACGTCCAGAAAGAGTTCTCGGTCGGTGTCCTGCCACACGATGTCTTGGCGATCCACGCCCCGATTGAGCACGTGGAACACGGTGGAAGAAGTCAGATCGCGAGCGCGGGCCATGCCCAGCCAGTGGGTGCGTAGATCAGCAAACGGGAAACCGGAACTACGGGAACCCGGGACAGGCGCGGAATCCCGGCAGAGCTACGGGAAACTGGGACAGGTCGGGAACCCGGGACGGGCACGGAATCCCGGGGACGGGCACGGAATCCCGGAGGTCGGGAAACTGGGACAGGCTCGGAATCCCGGGCGCGGAATCCCGGTCAGCCGGCTTCGGAGTGGGTGACGGGAAGCTCGCCCATCCATTCGCGCAGTGTGTTCTTCAGCTTTGTCTGCTGGATGAACAGGTCGGCTTCTGCGGGCACATCGCCTGCGGCCTGCGGGGCCTTGAGGTAGAAACTCAACCATTCCTGAACGCCGCTCTCGCCGGCGCGGTGAGCAAGATCCATGAACAGCGCGAGATCGAGCACGATCGGCGCTGCCAGGATGGAGTCGCGGCACAAGAAGTCGACCTTGATCTGCATCGGATACCCGAGCCAACCGAAGATGTCGATGTTGTCCCAGCCCTCTTTGTTGTCGCCACGAGGCGGGTAGTAGTTGATGCGCACGACGTGATCGATGTTGCCGTAGAGGTCGGGGTAGACCTCGGGCTGCAAGATGCCGTCGAGCACCCCGAGCTTGGAGACTTCCTTGGACTTGAAGTTCTCGGGGTCGTCGAGCACTTCACCATCGCGGTTGCCGAGGATGTTGGTGGAGAACCAGCCGCGCACGCCGAGCATGCGTGCCTTGAAGCCGGGGGCCAACAGGGTCTTCATCAGCGTCTGGCCGGTCTTGAAGTCCTTGCCGGCGATCGGCACGCCGTTGGCCTTGGACAACTCGATCATGCAGTCGAGGTCGGTGGTGAGGTTCGGCGCGCCGTTGGCGTACGGAACGTCGCTCTGCAGGGCGGCGTAGCAGTAGATCTGTGACGGCGAGATGTTCTCGTCGTTGTCGCGCAGGCCCTGCTCGAAAGATGCCACCGAGGCGTGGACCGCAGACGGCTCCTGATAGGCCTCGGTGGAGCCACACCACACGATGACGAGGCGGTCACAGCCGTTCTCCTCCTTGAAGCGGGCCATGTCGGCAATGAGCGCCTCGGCCTGATCCCACTTGTTCGGGATGTCCTTCACACGAACGCCGTCGAGACGGCTCACCCAGCGCTGGTCGAACACGGCCTCCATCGGGACGATGCCCTCCATCTCCTTCGAGATGGCATCGAGGTCACGGCCTTCGAGCACGCCGGCGGTCTTGGCAGCTTCCATGGCGTTGGGCGAGATGGGGTCCCAACCACCGAAGACGATGTCGTCGAGTTCTGCGAGCGGCACGAACTCCTTGATGAGCGGGTTGCGGTTCTCGTCCTTGGTGCCCAGGCGGATGTGAGCCATCTGGCTCACCGAGCCAATGGGTGCCATGGTGCCGTTGCGCGCAGCGATGACGCCGGCGATGAAGGTGGACGCCACGGCGCCCATGCCAGGCGTGAGCACGCCGAGCTTTCCGGTGGCGGGAGCGATTTGTCGTTCGGTCATGTGAGCAACATAAGCGAATCTCACGTCTAGCGCACGATTGTGAAGCAAGTGTGAACTATTGTGCGAAGGTGCACGCACCGCCGCCCGGGCTTCCCGATGTTTCGATCCGCCAACTCGAGTACCTCGTAGCCGTTGCCGAGTCGCCGACGTGGGCGGTTGCTGCAGATTCGGTCGGCGTGTCTGCGTCTGCGCTTTCGCAAGGCCTCGCCGAGCTCGAGCGCCGACTCGGGGTGGAGTTGTTCGAGTCGGAGGGTCGCCGTCGCAAGTTACGAGTCACTGTCACGCCGGTGCTGGAACACGCTCGGCAGGTTTTGGCACTCACTCGCGATGTGACGGACTGGGCGCAACGCCTCCGGACCGCCACGAGCGGGCGGGTGCGTCTCGGCATGATCGACGTGGCAGCCGTGGTGCACTTCCCCGAGGTGCTGCGACGATTTCGGGCCGAGCGGGACGAGGTGGCGTTGACGTTGTCGGTGGCACCGTCGCGGTCGCTCCTCGACGACGTCCGCAGCGGAGACCTCGATGTCGCCGTGTGCGTCGAGCCGCCCGATGTCCCGGCCGGCATCGACATCACTCCGCTGATGCAGGAGTCGATGGTCGTGTACGGGCCGCCCGGCGCATCGGTCCAGAACCCCGCGGAGTGGGGCCCATGGGTGCTGTTTCCTTCCGGGTCGCACAGTCGAAGTCTGGTCGTCGAGCGACTGGAACACCTCGGAGCGTCGGTCGATGTGGCGGCCGAATCGCACCAGCCCGACGTACTGCGAGAGATGGTGCTGCTCGGGCTGGGGTGGACCGTGCTACCGCGCAGCCAGGGGGAGTCCGAACGCGGGGAGTTGACGATTGGATCAGAACTGCTCGAGCGTCGCCTCGTGCTCGCACGCCGCAGCGCAGCGGTGGTGGACCCCGCGGTCGAGGACTTGATCAGCCGACTGTTCGCGCACTCGCCGAACTGAGAGGAATCAGAACGGTGTCTCGTAGGGGTCGTCGGGCGGATCCTCGATGAGCTCGATACCGATCACATCAGCCTCGACGACCTCAGGAGCGCCCTCCGCCTGGTAGCCACCCTCTGGCGGGGGCCGCCACACGACTGTTGCCCGCACCCACGTGTCATCCTCGAAAGATTGGTCGAGATCTCGCAACGCGACTTGCAACGGCAGACCATCCGCCGCACAGCAGCTGACCGCAAAGCGTGTGAGCCGGAACCCGTCGGATATCTCGTCGTCGTTCACCACGATGCCTTCGAGCACGATCTGCTTGCCGGTCAGCGTGCCGGTGTCATCCCACAGCGCACGGCTGAGGAATTCATACACACGCATCTCCGCTGGCCCATTGCTGTCGTCGACCGGTTCGATCTGTGGCTCGTTGCGCTCCGTCGGCGTGAGCGGCTCCGCACGTTGCGCAGCAGCGGCACCGAGCGACGTGGGCGCGACCGCAACGAGCACCAGCAGTGGCGTCGCCAACAACCAGCCCACGGTCGGACTGATCGACTCGCGGGACTTCGACGGTTCGGCCGAGTCCTGTCGGTACGCACCGATTGCCTCGATCACGCCGAACACCAGCAACATCACGGCGGCGAAGATCAGCGGAATCTGCATGCGCTGCTGAACGAACGAGCTGTATCCGCCCGAGCGCACCAGCCGCGCCACCAGCGTGCCCAGCGCAAGCATCAGCGCGGCGCGACCCATCCTGTTCACAACAGCACCTGCCCGACGATCACTGCGACGACGATGGCCACCCCAAAGGTGACGGGAGCGAAGATCATGGCGAATCGCCTTCCGAACACACCGGCATGCATCGCAATGAGTTTGATGTCGATCACCGGACCGACGACGAGAAACACGAGCCTCGACGTCAGGGAGAACTGCGGGAGGCCAACGGCGACGAACGCATCGGCCTCGGAGCAGATCGACAACAGCACCGCGAGCGCGGCAAGCAGCAGAATCGACAGCAACTCGTTGTCGGCAATCGCGTTCAGCGCAGACCGAGGAACGACCAACTGCAGCGACGCCGCTGCGAAAGCTCCCACCACGAGGTATCCGCCGGCGTGAACGAAGTCGCGCGATGCAACATCGATGAACTCACGCCACTTGGAACGGCTGTGGGTGTGCTCCGCCTCGGTCAGCCGCTCGAACATCTTCACGTCATTGCGCCGAGCCCACCACGTTCCGACCGCAATCGCCACCAAGAACGATGCGAGGAACCGGGCAAGCACGACCATGCGATCGTTCGGGAACGCAACGGCCGTGGCAACGAGTACTACCGGATTGATGGCCGGGGCCGCCAGAAGAAAAGTGAGCGCAGCGGCGGGAGGCGTTCCGTGCGAGATGAGACGGCCGGCAATGGGCACCGAACCGCACTCACAGCCGGGCAGCGCCAGGCCGGCAACACCTGCGGCGGGCACGGCGAGCACTTGCCGCTTGGGCACGATGCGCTTCACGAAGTCGGGGGACACGAACGCCGCGATCGCTCCGCTGATGGCAACTCCGAGAGCCAGGAATGGAAGCGCTTGCAAACAGATCGAGACAAACAACGTCGACCAGAGACGCAGTTCCTCGTTCTGGAACAATCCGAGACGGTTCCGCACGAGAGCCGCTACGAGCAACGGGACAGCGATGACGCCTGGCCCCCAGGCAAATCGACCGCCGTGGGAGTGGTCATGATCGTGTTCGGCGTGCGACGTACCGCTGGGCTCGGTTGCGGAATGCGTCACGCGTCGCAACGTACCAGTGGCGGCTGGGACGAATCCGGCACATGTCGGTATTCCGGGTGAACTCGTCGCGGTGTGTGCTCGAGTTCGGGGTGTTTGCGTTGGAAAACCCCAGACGGAAGCGCCGCGACGGACGATGCAGGCGACATTTGGCATCGATATCGCGTCATCGCACCTCCGGCTTGTGACACCCTGCCGGCATGCAAAAACGAGTGGTCGTATCCGGTGCCTTGGCTGTTGCGGCAGCTTCGACGTTCATCGGCGTGCAGTTGGCCTCCGGTTCAACGGCGGCGTCCGAAACCGTGTTCGTTCCCGTGGCTCCGTGTCGCCTGGTGGACACTCGACCAGGCGACCTCAATGTCGGCCCGGTCGCAGTACAGATCGGCGCTGGCCAAGACGCCACGTTCACCGCATGGGGAACCGGTGACGCCAACTCGCTGTGCGACATTCCTGCGACGGCGACCGCCATTGCCACCAACACCACGGCCGTCCGGCCGACCGCTCGCACATTCGTGACCCTCTACCCTGCCGACGTCGCGAACCCTGGCACCTCGAATCTGAACGTGACCGCAGGGGCGACGCCCACGCCGAATGCAGCCAACGTGCCGCTGTCCAGCGACGGCAAGTTCAACGTCTTCAACAACGCCGGCAGTGTCGACATCATCGTCGACGTGAACGGCTACTTCCAGCCGTCCACTGCGATCGGCGCCACCGGGCCGGCGGGCGCCCCTGGTGCAGACGGCGCAAATGGGCAAGACGGTGCCGATGGCCAAGATGGCGCCGCCAACCGCATCACCAACGAGCAGATTGCCGTGCTTGCCTGGCACGAGGCCCCGGGAACGATCGCGACCATTCCGGTCGGCACCACCCCGATCGGAATCGCCTTCAGCGGTACCGCTCTGTACGTCATCAATGCAGTGAGCAGCGACGTCTCCGTCATCGACCCGGTAACCAACGAAGCGATCGGCGCTCCGATCCCGATCGAACAGTTCGTGGTCAGCGACTTCCCCACCGCGATCGCATTCGATGGCACGCACATGTACGTGGCAAGCGCGAGCGGAAACGTGTCCGTGATCGACCCGACGACGAACGCCGTGATCGGCGACGCTATCCCCGTCGGCGACTTCCCCCGAATGATCGCCTACGACGGCACCCACCTCTACGTCGGCAACGAGGACAGCGACAACGTGACCGTGATCGACCCAGCAACGAAAGCGGTCGTCGGACCGCCGATCGGCCTCAGCGATTCGCCTCGCGGGATCGCCTTCGATGGCACCAACATCTATGTGACGCTCAGCACGGGTGTCGCGATCATCGACCCGACCACCAAGACCGTCAGCAACGCAGGCTCACCGATCGCCGTGGGCAACAGCCCATTGGGCATGGCGTACGACGGCACCTACCTGTACGTCGTGAACACCAGCGATGACACCGTGTCGGTCGTCGACCCCAGCACCGAGACCGAGATCGACACGATCGCTGTCGGGGATGCCCCTCTGGCGATCGCGTACGACGGCACCTACCTGTACGTCACCAACTCCGATGACAACAACGTCTCGGTGATCGACCCAGCCACACGATCAACCGTCGGTGCCCCGGTCCCCGCTGGGTTTGAACCGGTTGCCATTGCCTTCGACGGCACGTCGTTGTTCATCGCCAATTCCAACGACGACTCGGTGTCCAAGATCCCCGCCCGCTGAGACGGGCAGGGTCTCGGGTCGTATCACGCCGGGGTCAGCGGCACGAAGAAGCGAGCTGCGTCGGCTTCGGTCACCTGGAAGCCGATACCGGGCCCATCGCATTCGAATGGCGCGTTGTTGATCGGCACCGAATCGAGGAGCCCGTTGGAGAGATCGCTGCCGTCGATGGTCACGCCGCCGACGGTGATCGACACGTTCAGGTCACTCGAGCCGAGTGTGGTCGTGATGACTCCGTCCACCGCTTCCCAGGTACCGCTCGCCGTTCCGGTGACGGCACCCGAGCCTTCCTGACCCCCGATGTCGAGCAGCAGCGTGAAGTCGGCGTCGTACACGTAGTCGGTCGGCGTCATCGACAAGAACAGGTCACCGTCGATGGTGAACTCCGGTGCGGGGCCCGCTGCGGCGAGTGTCGCCTCGATCTGGTCGTACCAGGCATTCAAGTCAGCCGGCAGGATCCGCCAGTCACCGACGAGGCACGAGGCATCGTTCGGGTCCGGTGCCACGGTGGTCTCCGGTGCTGCGGTCGTTTCCGGTGCCACGGTCGTTTCCGGTGCCACGGTGGTCTCCGGCGCAGTCGTTGTCTCGGGTGCCGCGGTGGTCTCGGGAGCGGGATCACTTGCCGGCTCGGGTGCGGGCTCGGATCCACCTTCGTCCGGAGAGGCTGCTTCAGGCTCAGCAAGCGTGTCGAGTGGCGCATCGGCTGCCTCGTCAGTGCCCCCCTCATCGCTTCCTCCGCAGGCAGCGAGTGCCACCACGGCGGTGGAGAGCAGGAGTGCGGATCGGCGTCGTGAGGTCATGTCGGTCATCATGGCCGAACGTTCTCGTGGAACGCGTCGAATATCGCTCAGGTCACACGGTCGGCGTGCTACCCGACAGCACCTCGGCGAGTTGATCGGTGTCCACATTGCCCCCGCACAGCACGAACGCGCTGTGCTCACCTCGCTGTTCGGGCGACTCTGACAGCAGTCCGGCGAGCGCGATCGCGCCTGCTGATTCCGCCACGTTGTGTGTGGTGCGGTAGACGGTTCGCATCGCGTCAGCGACCGCGTCGTCGGATACGGCGAGCACGCGAGCAGCTCCCGTGCACAGGCCTGCCATCGCCAACGGATCCGGCGCTCGAGTGGCGACACCATCGACGAAGGTCGCTGCGGTTTCGGTGCCGGTGACCACCCCGGTCTCGAAGGTGAGCTTCGATGCGGGGGCAGCATCGGACACCACACCGACCACGTTGGTGTCGAGCCCCAGCAGATCGCGTACCGCAATGATCGCGTTCACACCCGATCCCATCCCGACCGGCACGTAGACGGTGTCGAGTGGTTCGGTCGACTCGAAGAGTTCGAGCGCGTAGGTGGCAACGCCCAGCACGAGGTCTCGCTGGAAGGGCGGCACCGCCTCGAGGCCATGCTCTTCGGCAAAAGCGACGGAGGCTTCACGTGCCTCCTGGAAGTCATCGCCGTGCTCGACGACCGTGGCGCCGAGCGCACGCATCGACGCGTTCTTCTCGACGCTGTTGCCGTGGGGCACGAAGATCGTGACGGAGCGTCCGGCAGCCCGACCGGCAAACGCCAGGCTCTGGCCATGATTGCCTCGCGTGGCGCTCACGACGCCGGCCACCTCGGGCCGCTCACGCACCAGACGATCGAAGAACACCAGTCCGCCGCGAACCTTGAACGCACCGACGGGTGTGTGGTTCTCGTGCTTCACGGTCACCCGTGAGCCAGCGTGCTCGGTGAGCAGCGCCCACTCGTACTGCGGGGTGGGCGCCATGTGGCGTCGGACCACCTCGACCGCGGCATCGAGCTCAGGGCGTGTGATCGTCATGGGTGCGGGAAGCCCACTGGCGTATTCGGACATGGCCACACCATGACGCTGATCGAGCGAAGATGCAATCGAGTTCCCCGCCCGTTACGACCTGTTCCTGCCACCGAGCGTCCCGACGAGCCAGCAGTGAGGAAGTGCCTGGCACTTCCTCACTGTTGTGGGTCAGAGGTCGGCGTGAATGCCTGCGTCGGTCACCACGATGTCCAACACGACGTCGTGAGGTTCGGTTGGTACGTCGTCGACGAGTTGCTCCGCGAATCCGATGCCGATGGTCACGGCGTCGTCACGACGCCCGGGGAGGAAGCGGTCGTACCAGCCTCCGCCCTGGCCAGTCCGCCGCCCGTCGGCGGTGAACGCGGTCCCCGGCACGATGATCACGTCTGGCCAGTCGGCTGCCACGTCGTCCTCGGGCATCGCCACGTCGACATCACGGGCACGGCACCACGTGACGAGTTCGGCGGTTTCCACCTCGCCAACGATCGAGTCGTAGGCCAGCACGCGTCGAGCGTTCTGCACCGCATCGAGCGTGGTGATCAATTCGACGATCACCGCCGACCGGTGCTGTCGGTCGGGCAGTCCGCGCCGCATCGACCGCATCGCAGCACGAAGGCGGCGCTTTGCTTCGATGATCTCGTCGTGGTCAGTCACCGGCGCGAAGCGTACAGTTCTGGGTGATGAGCGATCAGAGCAACGACACAGACCACGCCTTCGACACTGGGCACTTCCGTACGGTGATGGGCCACTTCCCCACCGGCGTCACCGTGGTGACCGGCATGGACGCCAACGGCAAGCCACATGGCTTCACCATCGGGTCGTTCACGTCGGTCTCGCTCGACCCGCCGATGGTCGGCTTCCTCCCCCAGATCGGCTCGACCACGTGGGAAGCAATGTCCGCGTCGGCCAGCTTCTGCGTGAACGTGCTGAGCGACGCACAGAGTGATCTGTGTTGGAAGTTTGCCAAGTCCGGCACCGACGACACCCGCTTCGAGGAGGTCGACTGGCACCCCGCACCGTCGGGCTCACCGATTCTGGATCGCGCTGTTGCGTGGATCGACTGCTCGGTCGAAGAGGTCTACGACATGGGTGACCACCACTTCGTGCTCGGCAACGTCGGCGCGCTCGACGCCGACGCCGACCACGACGGCAAACCGCCGGAACCGCTGCTGTTTTTCAAGGGCACCCTCGGCGGCTTCGAAGCCGACGGCTGATCGGCTCCACATGGCCCGCCTTCACGAACGGGTTCCGCTTGCCGCAGCCCTCGATGCTGGGCTCGTCACCGCGTTCGTGGCGATCGGTCGACGCAATCACGACGAGGATCCCGGCGTGGTCGGGCTGCTCGAGACCGCTGCACCGTTCCTGATCGGACTGGCCGTTGGCTGGTTGGTGGCCCGAGCGTGGCGCGACCCGATGCCGATCCGTGCGGGACTCATCATCTGGCCCACGACCGTCGTCGTCGGCATGATCCTGCGCCAACTCACCGATGCCGGTACCGCCCTGTCGTTCGTGATCGTGGCAACGCTCTTCGTCGGCGCCACGCTCGTCGGGTGGCGAGTAATCACCGCCGCCGTCACCCCGAAACGCTCCACCGCCTGACCGTGTTCGTTACGGGCCTGGCTTGTAACGAACACGGTGTTCGTTACGAGCCAGGCCCGTAACGAACAGGTCAGCGTTCGATGATCATCACGCGGTCGCTGCTGCTTCGACCGAACACCTCTGGGGCATAGATCTCCTCGGCTCGACTCGGCGGCACCACGAACTCGCCGGGCGTGGTCGCGCGTGCGACGTAGCTGTACTCGTACGTTCCGCCCGGCAAGAAACTGGTGAACGCTTCGGCGCGATCGTCACGCAGGTTCTGGTGCTGATACCACTGCCACCACCAGTATCCGGAGAACGAACCACCGGTGTCGGCCGGTGTGGTCGGCGACGTGGCAAATGCCGGGTTCACCGGCTCGAGTCCGGCGGGCAGCGGATCGATCAACGCCACGTGGGTGCGCTGCGCATCAGCCACCATCGTGACCCGCACTCGCACCGACGCCCCGGCAGCGATCTCCCACGTGCCGTCGGCGCGGCGCACCACCTCGGAGTCGTCGTCGACACCTTCGTAGGTTCGCTGCACGACGAAACCCTCATCACGCGGATCCAGATCGAGGTCATCGGGGGCGTAGCGCAACGCGAACCGGTAGTACAGCCGCCCGGCGCCGTCCTTGTCGAGCACGAGGTCCACGTCGCCGGCTGCGATCAGATCGGCGGTGGGCACCGTGGTGAGCAGCGTGTCGGTCGACCGGCCGCGGAATTCGGATTCAGCGGCGTAGGTGTCACCGAGCCATGCGCGAGCAACGAAGTCGGGGTCGACCGATTCGAACGTGTCGAAGTACTCGTTCAGCGCGAGCAGGATGAACGAATTCTCGTAGGCATTTCCCCATCGACCTCGTGTCTGGTCGCCCAGCAGTCCAGCGACGACCTTCGGGATCACATCGCTGTCCGGTGTCTCTCGGATGAGGGCGTCGAGCACCATTGCGTCGGTGCGCCGATCCGAGTGAGCAATGACGTAGTCGTCTTCGCTGTACGACGTCGCGAAGGTTGCGGCACCCGCTGTTTCGACCGCACTGTTCTCCACCAGCTGCGCGATGTCAGCGCTGGTATCGACGTCGGTGATCACGGTCCACAGCTGTGCGATCGAGTCGAGCTGCAACGTGTCCGCGTTGCCTCGGAACAGGTCGAGCGCCTTGGTGGAATCCTCATCACCGGCGAGGCCGCGCACGTAGAGCGCATACGCACTGATCGCGTGGCGAGCTGCCGCCGAGTACGTCGACGGAATGAAGTTCTCGATGTCGCGCAGATGCCCGAGCGAGAAGTCGAGCACGTTCTGGTCGAGGGTGTAGCCGTTCTGTTGCGCGAGCACCAGTGCGTGCGCTGCATTGACCGACACCCACGGCACCGATACACGTCCTCGCTGCCAGTACGGGAACCCACCATCGCCGTTCTGCAGCGCCTGGAGCCGTTCGATGTCGCGGGTGACCGCCGCATCCAACTCGTCGGGGGCGGGGAGGCCGTCGGCGTCGAAGGCGTCGAGCACGTCACGCAACGCCGCCACGGCCATGATCCTCGACGCGTATCCGTCGGAGGACTCGTACCGGTATTCGTAGAGGTACAGCACGGCATCGGTGAGTGCTTGCAATGCGGTCGACGACGTCGAGATCTCGAGGCCACCGAACTGCGGGAACACGTTGGTGGGAGCCAGCAGCGGTTGAGCGATCGGCGCATCACCGTCGAGCACCCCGTACGTGGCAAACGCCTCCGACGTGGACGGTGTGTAGACCGGCAACGCCACGCTGGCCGCATCGGCGAACTCGCCGCTCACCGTCGCCACCCGGAATCGAGCGGTTCCCACATCATCGGCGGAAATCGGGAAACGCACCTCCACTCGATCGTTGGCAGGCACCATCACTCGACGGCCCGCCGAACCATCTGCGCCCCCGTCCACGCCGCCACCTTCGAGCGACAGGTTCGCAACCTCTAGGACCACGTCGACCGGGACCGCCTCATCGGTTTGGTTCTGCACGACGACAGGCAATTCGAAACGGTCGCCGAAGTTCAGGAATCGGGGCGCCGCCGGTCGGACGCTGACGGGCAACCGAGCGGTGAGATTCGATTCGCCGGAACCGAACTGTTCTGCACCCGATGCGGCAATCGCCATGACCCGGTAGCGAGTGAGATTGTCGGGCAGATCGATGGTGACCGTGACCGCGCCGTCGGCGTCCGTGACTTCGTCTGGAGCGAATACGGCGAGTGCATCGAAGTCCGAGCGCACGTCGATGGGCGTCGCGGTGTCGCCACCGAGTGTGCTGCGACTCTGTGGGGCGGCGGCAGGTGCGACATCGGCGTCGAAGGCGCCATCGCTCTCGATCGACTCTTCCTCCATTGCGTCCTCGACGACCTCCGCCGATGCAACGTCCTCGCCACCGGTGTCGCCGGAGAAGCCGTCGACACCACCCGTGTCGAAGATCTCCGGGTTGGCGAGAATGATCGAGCTGCGAAGCAGTTGCGGGTCGAGTTGTGTGCCCACGCTGCGGTAGAAGGCGTCGAGCGGGTCGGCGAGTTCGTAACCACTCAGTGACAGCACCGCTTCGTCGACGACGATCAGCGCCACGCCAGCATCAGCCACCGGGGAGCCGTCGGCATCGTTCACCGTGACGGTGACGGTGGTGGAGTCGCCGGGAAGCAGGTCGGTGGATGCCGGGGTAGCGGTCACGTCGAGCGTGCGAGCGATCGGCGGAATCTGGAGGCCGATGCGTGCAGCGGCAAAGGCGGGCTGTGGAGGCGCCCCGCTGAGCGCGGTGCCGTCATCGGCGATGCGCTGGGACGTGCCGACCATGTCGATGCGCACGTTCAGGTTCGGGGTGTCGTCGTCCGCTATCGGTACCTGAAGGACCGCGCTCCCGTCCGGAGCGTCGAACGCCTCGATGGATTCCACACCCGCGCGGGTCACGATCATCAGTCCGGACGCCGGAGCGAATGGCGCCTGGACGAGTAGCTCGGCGGTGTCGCCGGGAGCGTAGAACTCGGCATCGGGAACGATCACCACGTCGCCCTGGGTCAGGCCACGAGTTGGAATGGCAGTCCCGCCACTCACCCACTGGGTGTACACCGCCCGGTTCGAACGGCCGTCGTCATCGGTGACGATCGCAGTGATGCGGTACTGGCCGCCGACGTCTGTCGAGAACTCACAGCGCATTGCGTCGTCGATCACGGCGTTGGTCACCGCATCGGTCGAGGTCACCGAGCAGGCTTGTTCATCGACGAGTTCTTCGACGTAGCGACCGCTGTCGTAGGTGTAGTCCAGCCGAGCTGCGGTCACGTCGAAGGTGCGGCCAGCAATCGCGTTGCCGTCGACGTCGACCACGGTCGTATCGATCACGATCGGATCGCCCTGTTCCACGAAGCCGCGGTCGCTGCGCAGACCGACGTAGTACTGGGCGGGGTGCACGAGCAGGTTGGTCCGTGACGCAATTGCCTGCCGGTTCACGTCGAACACCGTCACTTCGGCAGTGACCGAGGTGGGCTGGTCCACCTGCCTCGGCTCGGCATCGGGGTCAGACGAGGCTGGGATGTCGGCAAAGTCGAGCTGCAGCAGGTGCGTCCCCGAGGCGTCGGTGCGCCCGGCGAACTCTTGGAATCGAGGGTCGCCTCCGAACGGTCCTCCGGGGAAACCGAAGTCCTCTTCGAAGTAGTAGTCGTCCTCGTAGAAGACGTCATCGTTGAAGCCGCCGTCGAAACCGCCACTGGAGAGCCACCACGGCGTCCACACACCGAACGAGAAGTCTCGCCAACTCGGCGGCGAGTACGTGGTGTCGCTGGTGGAGACGAACCAGTTCACCTCGGCGTCACCGAGTGGGCCGCCGGCGAAGTACCCAGCGTCGACCGCAATCGTTGCGGGGTCCACCACGAAGTACGGGCCAGCGGACTCGGAGCGAGCATCGACCTCGAAGTCCGGTGTGCGGAAGTCCTGCACTTCGAACTCGTGGAACCACGAGAAACCCGAGTCGGTCGCGTCCGGCGACGACACCAGGTACAGCTGCACGAATGCGCCACCGGTGTTCGATGCTTCTGGGACGTCGACCGAGAGGTTGAACCCGCCCACGGAGTTGACGGGCACCACGTCGTTCGCCAGCTCGTTTCCGAATGGATCGGATGCGATGTAACGGACGAACCGTTCGCCCCCGAAGAGCGTGAGCTGCGCGTCCGATGCTTCGATCTCGCGCACCAGGCCGGTCATTCGCACGGTCTCGCCGGGCCGGTACACACCGCGATCGTCCACCACGTACCAGCGACTGTCGATGCGACGCTCGAACGACTCCCAGCCGTTGAAGCGCTGCGCCGGCAGCATCGATGATCGGTCGCCCGATGTTGCGAGGAGTCCGGTCACGTCCCCCCGAGTGAGGGTCACTCGAGCGACGCCGTCGGCTCCGGTGGTCAGCTGCTCGTCCGTGCCGAGCGCCGTGATCGATGCGCCGTCGACCGGGTCACCGGTGAGCAGATCGGTCACCCACACGAGCACCTCGTCAGCTGTCACGAATGCATCGATCGCCAACTCGGTGCGCTGCACCCACGTGTACGACGGCTGGTTGCTCCACCACTCGTCGTCTCGCGGGCTCAGCCCCGGGTCGGGTTCCACACGCAGAACGATCGGGCCGCCGGATGCATCGAAGGCGGTGGACAGATCGACGACGGTTTCGGCGAGTGCGTCTTGGGCGGCACCGGTCTCCACGGTGGAGTCGAGCACCACGGGCCAGTCGGGGTCCGGCGGCCGAGTCTCGGAGTACGTGCTGTCTCGGTACTCCCGGAACTCATCGAACTGCTCGGGATCCACCTGCCATGCGGTCACTGCGAGGCGGTCATGATTGATGCTCTGGAAGCTCAGACCGGCCACGTCGGCGAATGGGTCGACGGTCACGAAGTCCTGCTGCGGGCCGCTGAATCGCGGCCGAGCATCACCCACGTCGAACTCCTCGCTCCACTCCTCCCCGAGCGTCTGCCCGAATGCATCGATGACGTCGGGTGCGATCGTGACGGTGTAGGTGGTGTTGCCCGCCGTTGCTCCACGGATCGAGAGCGAACTGCCGAAGTTGTCGACCCGAAGGCCGGGAACCGCCGGTTCCACGGTGATCCACGCAGGGTCGAACGCATCACGGTCGAGCTGGTTGTTGAAGTCGATCTGGAACGGTGTGAAGGGTGCACATCGGTCGAAGCATTCACCCCGCTCGATCTCGAGGGGCGCATAGGTACGACCCGACTCGGTCAGGTCGATGGTGCTCGGTCGCGGGCCTTCGAGCGATTCGATCCCCGGTCCGACGCGAACGGCGACCCGGGTATCGGGCTCCAGCGTCGCAGTCGGCACGAACGCAACCGACCGTCCTGGTAAGGATGTGTCGACAACCGATCGAGCGCCGAGCGACGCGTCGATCTCGGCGTCGGTTGCCAGTCGAACCTCGTTCACGTCGCCGGCATCGATCTCGATCAACGACACCACCGCGTCGGCGTCGACGCGCTGATCGAACGTGGCCACGAAGACCGGGTCGAGACCCATCGACTCCCCGACGCCAGTGAGGCCGGTCACGGTGACCGACGGCGTGGCGAAGTTGAACAGCACGTCGTCGGCCAGAACGGCACCGTTGACCGACTCGGTTCCCGCTGGGATGGTGACCGTGTAGTCGGTCGAAGCGGGAAGCCGATCGAGCGCTCCGTTGGCCTCCGCCCCGGGTTCTGGAGTCACTTCGAAGCGCAGCGTGCGCGTGCCGATCCACCGCCAACGACCATCGATCCCGGCCGTCTCGGTGATGTCGGGTTGGATCGTCACGGGAACATCAGCGGCATCGAGCTGGTCGAGCGTGGCGAGTTCGACCATCGGCTGATCGAAGGTGATAGCGATGAACGGAGCCACCTCCACATCACCTTCGGGCTGCGTGCGCAACACCTGGAGCGGGCCGTCGACGTTGACGCCAGGAACCGTTGGCGCATCGGGCGCGGGTGGGAACGACACCTCGATCGTGTCACCGACGAGTGGCGGCGTCAGCGAGTCGACCGGACGGTTGAAGTCGATCACGTCGTCATCGGGCACGTCCCACTCGGGAAGCCGATCGAGCACGGCGCCGACTTCGTCAGGATCGAGCGCATCTCCGTCGATCACGGCGAGCGATGTCGGCTCGGCTGCAGACGCCGTGCCGTTGCTCAAGCTGACACCGAGGCTCGCAGGAACGATGTCAGCCGAGACGACGCCGCCGCCCGCGCCGCCCGCGGCGGGCCCCTCGGGCGTGTTCCTCGCGCCTTCCACGGTCGTGGTCGGGCCGGTTCCGGCATCATCGTTACCCGTACACGCCGTTGCGAGCATCGCGGCTGCTGCGAAGATCGCAGTCCATTGCTTCGTGTTCATCGCACCACTTTCCCTGTCGTTGCCAAGTTACGACGCGTCGGGGGCGTCGTGCTGTCTCTTCGACGCTCCTCGACCCCCGTTGGTTCCCACCCGCAAAACGTGTGATGAAGTGCCAGGCACTTTCTCACCGGTGAGCGTTGACGTCGCCGCGTCCGCAATGCTGGCGACATGACCGCTTTGGACATCACGACCGACCCGTCGACGCTCGGCTTCGACGCGACCCGACTCGCCCGGATCGACCAGCACTTTGCGCAGTACGTGGACGACGGCCGCCTCGCTGGCTGGCAAGTGGCGATCATGCGCGGCGGGCAACTCGCACACCACAGCACGTACGGCAAGCGAGACCTCGAAACCGGCGCCGACTGGACCTCGGACACGATTGCTCGGATGTACTCGATGTCGAAACCAATCACGTCGGTTGCGGCGATGATCCTGCACGAGGAAGGTCGATTCCAGCTGAAGGATCCGGTGTCGAAGTACATCCCGTCGTTTGCCGACACACCCGTGTATCGCTCGGGGTCGTTCCAGGCGCCGGTCACCGAGCCGCAAACGCAGCCGATGCTGATCTGGCATCTCCTCACGCACACCTCGGGTCTCACCTACGGGTTCCACAACTCCCACGCCACCGATGCGATGTACCGCAACGACGGCTTCGAGTGGGGCATCCCCGCTGGTCTCGATCTGGAAGCAACCTGCGATCGATGGGCAGCACTCCCGCTCGTCTTCCAGCCCGGGAGCGAGTGGAACTACAGCGTCTCGACCGATGTGCTGGGACGCATCGTCGAGGTCATCTCCGGGCAGCCGCTCGATCAGTTCTTGCGCGAGCGCATCCTCGATCCATTGGGGATGATCGACACCGAGTTCTGGGTGCCCGACGACAAGCGCGATCGCTTCGCCGAGCTCTACTTCCGTAATCCGAGCACGAAGCAGGCAACGAAGATGCCGTCACCTTCGCTCAAGGAACGCCCTGAGTTCTTGGGCGGAGGCGGCGGCCTGTGCGGCACGGCCTCCGACTACCTGCGCTTCACCCAGATGCTGATGAATGGTGGCGAACTCGATGGGGTGCGCATCCTCGGGTCGCGCACCGTGGACTACATGACCACGAACCACCTGCCCGGCAACGCCGACCTCGAAGAGTTCGGGCGTCCGTTGTTCGCCGAGTCGTCATTCGATGGGGTCGGCTTCGGCCTCGGCTTCTCGGTCGTGATGGACGAAGCGGCCAACAAGGTGCCGGGAGCGCCTGGAACCTACGCGTGGGGTGGCGCAGCCAGCACCGCGTTCTGGAACGACCCGGCCGAAGAGATCACCGCACTCTTCCTGACCCAGCTGTTGCCGTCGAGCACGTATCCAATCCGTCCGCAGCTCCAACAGTTGGTGTCACAAGCACTCGTCGACTGACGCGCGCAGGCGTCCCTGCCCGACAACTCAGCGGGCCGCGATCGCAGTGCCAGCATGGAAGCCGTTGGTCCACGCATTCTGAAAGTTGAAGCCGCCGGTGACGCCGTCGACGTCGATCACTTCTCCTGCGAAGAACAGGCCATCGACCAGCTTGCTCTCCATTGTCTTGAAGTCGATCTCCTTGAGCGACACACCGCCGCAGGTGACGAACTCGTCTTTGTTCGTACTCTTGCCGTTGACCGAGAACTCGCAGCTGGTGAGCTGGCCGACGAGCCGGTTCGCATGTTGCTTGCTGAGCTCCGCCCAGGTCGTGGTGTCGGTGATATCTGCGGCTGCGAGCAGACTCAGCCACAGGCGCTGCGGGATCGATGCGAAGGGGCTTCGTGTGGACAGCTGCCGTTTTGCGTCGGAGCGTCGCCTGTCCGCAATCACGGCGTCCACGTCCTCGTCGGGAAGCCAGTTCACGCGGACGTCGAAGCGGTAGTTGCGGCCGGCGAGTTCGCGGGCACCCCACGCCGAAATCTTCAAGATGCCCGGGCCGCTCAAGCCCCAGTGTGTGATGAGCACAGGCCCCCGGCTTGCCAGCTTGCTGTTCACGATGCTCACCTCAGCGGGTTTCACCGACAGCCCCAGCAGGTTGCGAAGGCGTTGATCCTTCGTGTTGAACGTGAACAGCGATGGCGTCGGAGGCTGCAATGCGTGACCGAGACTCGCCGCCAGTTTCGCTCCCGCTGCCGACCTCGTTCCGCCCGTGGCGACCAGCACGTTGCCAGCGGTGTACGCCTTGCCGGTGTCGGTGACGACGTCGAAGTGGTCGTCGGTCGGCGCAATCGACGCGACCCCTTCGGAGGTGTGGATCCGCACTCCCGCCGCCTTTGCCGCTCCCATCAGCGTGTCGATGATCGTCTGCGAACTATCGGTCTCCGGAAACATCCGGCCGTCGTCCTCGGTCTTCAGCGCGACGCCACGACTGGTGAACCACTCCACCGTGTCCGCCGCGTTGAAACGGTGAAACGGACCGATCAGCGACTTCTCGCCTCGCGGATAGTTACGACTCAGGTCGCGTGGGTCGAAGCACTCGTGTGTGACATTGCACCGACCACCGCCCGAGATCTTGACCTTCTGGAGGAGCTGCGAGGTTCGCTCCAGGATCAGCACCGACTTGTCGGATTGCTCGGCGCACGTGATGGCGCTGAAAAAGCCTGCCGCGCCGCCGCCGATGACGATGAGGTCGAAGAACGTCAATCGTCGCCCTTGAGGCGGAAATAGACGTTGGCGAGGACGCCCACGATGACGAGGATCACGACGATGCGCAGGATGAATCGGAGCGTGCCGAGGAGCCACCCGAAGAGGAACCACACCACGATCACCACGAGGATCCAGCCGACGATCGAAGCCAGAAGTGAACGTCCGCCCGAACCTGCCATGCCTTCAGGCTAGGTGGCGTGGACATGCCCTGAGCGCCGAGCGTGCGAGGATCTCGACGTGAACAGCGACAGCGTTCGAGACACTGCAGGACTCATCTGCCTGCAGGGAGGGCGCGAGTTCACCCCTGCGTGCGAAGCAATGGATCGGCTCGTGCTCGATCGAGTGGCCACCGATGCTGGGGTGCCAACGGTCGCTGTCCTCGCCGGTGCTGCGCGGGTCGGATCGGACTATGCGGGGGCGTCGGCCCGGGCGGGCAACCACTACGAGCAGCTGGGCGCCACCGTCGTTGCGGTGCCGGATCCTCGCACCGACTTGAGTGCGGCGTTCGACGAGTTGGCTGCGTCATTCGATCTTCTCGTTCTGCCCGGCGGGTCACCCTCGGGTCTCCTCGATGTGCTGACCGGACGAATTGGCGACCTCGTGCTCGAACGCCATCGACGAGGCTTGGCGATCTCCGGGGCATCGGCCGGTGCGATGGTGCTGTGTTCGCAGCTGGTTCTGCCGGATCGGGGAGGTGACGTCGTTGCAGGGCTCGGGCTGGTCGGCGGTCTCGCGCTTCCTCATTGGTCGCCGGGTTCGTCGAGAGGGTGGACGCTGCCCGACATCGACCTCTGGGGACTCCCGGAGTGCGGCGGGGCACTGATCGATGCCGGGTCGGTCACCGCTGTCGGCGCTGGCGAGCCCGCCGTGCAACGCAACGGTGAGTGGACCACGCTGCCGCGCTGACGGAGAACATGAGCGCAATGACCGAGGAGCGATGTTCGTGTTGAAGATCGAGGCGTGGGGCGGGTTGACGCTCGTCGAACAGATCGTGGAAGGCAATCGCAACGAAGTGTGGCGCGCCGAACGCAACGGTGACACCTTCGCCGTTCGACAGTCCCGGCGAAGCGAGCTGTCGTTGATGTGGGAGCTCGAGCTGATCGACTTCTTGTCGCATTGTGGATTCCTCGTTCCTGAGGTCGTTCCTGCCGACAATGGTCGATCACACGATCAGGGCGTGGTCGTTCAGAAGTGGATCGAGGGCACTCCTCCAGAGTCGACAGCCGACTGGCATCGCGTCGCTGACGAACTGCAGCGGCTTCACACGGTCGCCACCGGTCTTGCGCAGCGGCCGGGTTGCTGCGCTGCCGCCGACCTCGTGCTCCATCGCACAAGCGTCGATGCCGACCTCGACGCACTCCCCGCTTCTGAGCGGTCGATCGTCGAGATGGTGCTTGCGGGCGTTTCGGATATTGCTCAGTCGGTGATTCACGGCGACCCGCATGGGCCGAACATCCGTATCACCGCGTCGGGTGCGGTCGGGCTGCTCGATTGGGATGAGAGCCGCGTTGATGTGGTGTGGCACGACCTGTCGAATCTGGGCGTGCAAGTGCTGGACCCAGTCGATCACCAACGGGCCCTGTCGCTGTCGGATGCTTGGGAAGCAGTCAACGCATGGCTGATCGAGCCCGAGTACGCAGCGAGCCGACTCTCGGCGCTGCGTCGACGGCTGTCCTGATCCTGCATCAGCGAAGCTCGCAACGACCGGGCACCCGCATCCTCGCAAAGGTGAGGTACCCCTTCGCTTCAATGGGCAACATGACTCCGGCCGACGTTCTCGAGCGAGCGCAGCAGCTGCGCCCGCCAGATCACCGCATGGGCCGATGCTCAGAATGCAGCGCGAACAGGCACCTCACCTCGAGCTCACGTTGAAAGCGAGCCAGGTTCAGAGCGGGTTCGTGATGGCACCGGTTTCGGCGCCTTGCACCAGCCGGGCGTACTTGCCGAGCACACCCGAGGTGTAGCGCGGCGTGTTCGGCTGCCAGCCGACCTTGCGGGCAGCGAGCACGTCATCGGACACCTGGAGGTCGAGCCGCTTGGTCGGCACGTCGATCAGGATCATGTCGCCCTCTTCGACGAACGCGATCGGCCCGCCATCGGCAGCTTCGGGAGCCACGTGACCAATGCAGAAGCCCCAGGTGCCACCCGAGAAACGCCCATCGGTGATGAGCGCACAGTCGCCGCCCCGGCCAGCGCCCTTCAACGCGCCCGTGATCGCCAACATCTCCCGCATACCTGGGCCGCCCTTGGGGCCCTCGTAGCGAATCACGATCACGTCACCGGCGTTGATCTCACCAGCGAGAATCGCTTCCATCGCGAACGACTCGTCGTCATACACACGTGCCGGGCCCTCGAAGTGCATCTGTTCGGCAGTGAGGCCAGCGACCTTCACGACCGAGCCCTGCGGCGCCAGTGAGCCGGTGAGGATGTTGATGCCACCCTCTTCGTGAATCGGCGTATCCACCGGATACACGACCACACCGTCGGGCTCTGCCAGATCCAGAACAGCCAAGTTCTCGGCCATGGTCTTTCCGGTCACTGTCATGCAGTCGCCGTTGATCATGTCGTTGTCGAGGAGATGCTTGAGCACGCCGGGCACTCCGCCGACCTTGTCGAGGTCGCTCATGTGGAACTTGCCGCCCGGCGTCATGTCGGCAATGTGAGGGACACGGTCGGCAATGCGGTTGAAGTCATCGAGTTCCAGGTCCACGCCCGCCTCGTTCGCTATGGCGAGGAGGTGCAGCACGGCGTTCGTGGAACCGCCGAGCGCTGAGGTGAGCGCAATGGCATTCTCGAACGCCGGCTTGGTCATGATCTGGCGCGACGTGATGCCGAGGCGCAACATGTTGACGATTGCTACGCCGGCCAGACGGGCATCGACTTCGCGACGGCCGTCGATGGCGGGCGGAGACGCCGAGCCGGGCAGCGACATCCCGAGCGCTTCGGCGATCGAGCTCATCGTGTTTGCGGTGAACATGCCACCGCACGCGCCCTCACCGGGGCACGCCTTCATTTCGATGGCGCGGAGCTCGTCGTCATCGATGGTGCCGGCAGCGCGGGCGCCGACCGCTTCGAACACCGAGGTGATGTCGAGCGCTTTGCCGTTGTGCTCACCGGGCATGATCGAGCCGTTGTAGACAAACACCGATGCCAGGTCGAGGCGTGCCGCTGCCATGAGCATGCCGGGGATGGACTTGTCGCATCCGGCGAGGCCGACAAAGCCATCGAGGCGTTCGGCGTGCATCACGGTCTCCACCGAGTCGGTGATGACTTCGCGTGACACGAGCGAGGCGCGCATGCCCTCGTGGCCCATCGAAATGCCGTCAGACACCGTGATCGTGCCGAATTCCATACCGAATCCACCGCCAGCGACCACGCCGGCCTTCGTGTGCTCGGCCAGCTTGCGCAAGGTCATGTTGCACGGCGTGACTTCGTTCCACGCTGAGGCGATGCCGATCTGGGGCTTCTCCCAGTCATCGTCTCCCATACCGATGGCTCGTAGCATCGAACGTGACGGCGCCTTTTGCATGCCATCGGTGACGTCGCGCGAGCGCGGCTTGATGTCGACGGGGGTGTTCGCAGTGTCTTCGGACATGCCCCGCACAGTAGTGGTCGACAGCAACATCGAGCCTGGTGCTCTGGGCACCGGTCGCTACCGGTCGCCATCGGGCACCGGTGGCTCCAGCGCAACGCGTACAATCATGCGGGTGAGTTCTCGCTCTGTCGCAACTGCGGCATTCGATCGTTTCGTATTCGAAACCGTCGCCGAGCGAAGCGGTGTCACGATCGAATGCGGCATCGACGCCAACAGGGCAATGATCCTCACGTCGTCGGCGACCATCGACGACCTCCCGAGTACCTGGCTGGCACTCCAGTCTCGAGCTGGCGACGATCTTCTCGAGTTGCACCAGGACGAACAACTCGGTTCGATCCACCAAGACCAAACGGCATCAGCCCAGTCCAGCCACGCCTCCGCCGGGTTCGAGCCGGGTCTCGATGATGGCTTCGATGACGGGTTCAGCCGCACGTTTGCGATCGACGTCGACGACCATGATGTCGTACGCTCTTTGCTGGGTCCGGTTGCGCGCAGCGAGCTCATTGCACTCGAACGCCGAGCTGGCCCGCTCGTGATCATCGTCGACCCGGGCGAGCGACTCGACACCACCACGTCGCTGATCGTGGCGCGACGAGTAGCCGCCGACACCGGTCCGACCAGCATCGACGTGTCGGCTGCGTTCGACATGGCGGCCGGTGTGGCAGCAGCGCTGAGCTGACAGACTGAACACATGACCGTCGTTCGTGAAACCCAGCTGCCAGGTGTCGGTGTGAAGCACGACTTCACGTCACAAGACGGACGCGAGATCGGCGTGCTGGTGCACCGCGATGGCCGCCGAGACGTGGTCGTGTACGACGCTGTCGACCCAGACTCGTGCTCGATGCAGTTGTCGCTCAACGCCGACGACACACGCACGCTGGCGGAGATGCTCGGGACCAGCCAGATCAATACCGCCGTGCAGGTCGCGCAGCAGGAGATCGAAGGGCTCGCGATCGAGTGGATCACCGTCGAGCCCGAGTCCAGCATCGGTGGCACCACCATCGGCGATGGCCAGTTCCGTACCAAGACGGGCTCGTCCGTCGTGGCGGTCATCAGAGGTGAGGTTCCACACCCTGCGCCCGGACCCGAGTTCGGTCTCGAATCCAACGACGTGGTCGTGGCGGTCGGCACCATCGACGGGCTCCACCTGTTGCGTCAGCTGATCAGCGTTTGATCCAGTGACGACCCAGACCGCAGCGATCCTCGCTGCCGGGAGCTCGGAATCGGCACTCGCATTTCTCGAAGTCGGCGCCGTGGCGCTCGGTCTCGCAGTGCTGTCGCGCGTGGCGGGCCGGATCGGCATCACCGCCGTTCCGCTCTACCTGATTGCCGGACTCGCGTTCGGAACGGGCGGCTTCGCCGAGGTCGACGTGAGCGAAGACTTCATTGCGCTCGCCGCCGAGATCGGCGTCCTTCTGCTGCTGTTCACCCTCGGCTTGGAGTACACCGAGTCGGAACTGAAGAACGGTTTGCGCACCGGGGTCCCGCCCGGGCTGCTCGACATGATCACCAACGCTGGGCCAGGTGTGGCCGTCGGCTTTCTGCTGGGTTGGGAGCCGATCGCCGCCGTGCTGCTCGGCGGCGTCACCTGGGTGTCGTCGAGCGGCATCATCTCCAAGGTGCTCGCCGACTTGGAGCGGCTGGCCAACCGCGAGACACCCGCGATCCTCAACCTGTTGGTCATCGAGGACCTGGCCATGGCGGTCTATCTGCCGGTGGTTGCTGCCGTCATCGCCGGCGGCACCGTTGCCGAGATGTCGATCAGCGTCGGCATCGCACTCGTGACGGTGATCTTGATCCTGTTCGCAGCGCTGCGGTTTGGTCGCCGGTTCACGTCACTGCTCGGTGGCGGGTCCGATGAGTCACTCCTGCTGGCGGTGTTCGGTGTGACCCTGCTGGTTGCTGGCGGCGCCCAGTCGCTGGAAGTGTCGGGGGCCATCGGTGCGTTCCTCGTGGGTATTGCCCTCTCCGGTCCCGTTGCTGAGCGAGCCGAGCGATTGATGAGCCCGCTCCAAGACCTGTTCGCTGCGACATTCTTCGTGTTCTTCTCGTTCCAGATCGACCCGGCACAGCTCTTCGACAGTGCGCTGCCAGCACTCGGCCTTGCACTGGTGACGCTCGCCACGAAGCTTGCAACCGGCTGGTATGCGGGCAAGCGAGTCGGTGCCGGCGCCCGTGGTCGCGTCCGCGTTGGCACCGCCCTCATGGCTCGCGGCGAGTTCTCGATCGTGATCGCTGCCCTCGGTGCGGACCTGGCCGACGGACCCGAACTCGGCGCGCTCGCTGCCGGGTACGTCCTCATCACCGCAGTTGCCGGACCGGTTGCGGCGCGTTTCGCCGATCGCATTCCGCTCGGACCGTTGGGGCGGACATCACGGCGCAGTGCCAGCGCTGCCACCTGAGCAGCGAACCCGCGCGCAGCTAACACGACCCCGCCTTGGTCCGCACGAACCGAACCACCAAGGCATGCGTGACGGGCGCGTGGCGGTACCCCACGGTCGATGATGCGAGACTCGACGCATGACCGACCTGTTGACTCACGCTGCACAAACCGGCATCGCCGTCGAACTCGATCCGCTGCTCGATGCAGACGCGGCGGCTGCGGTCAACGCCGCGGTGCTCGCTGGTGGCCCGTACGGCCTGTACGCAGCAGAGCGATCGAGGGGACCCCTCGAATCCAAAGTGACCGAGCGGTACGACGCGGCGCGTAACTACGTTGCCACGGGCGGGTACCTCGGCGTCAGCGAGCCGCCCACGACGTTGATTCGCCGCACCGGCTATTTCCGCTCCACCCTGATGGCAGGCGGCAAGGTGGTCGTCTCCGGTTTCGAGCATCTCGATGCCTTGCCGTCGCTGTACGAAGCGGCTCGCGACGTCCACGGCCGCAACGTCATCGAGCCAGCGATCCTGTATCTGAACCTGCTCGTGCCTGGCCAGGAACTGGCGGTACACATCGACGTCCCGGAGTTCGCAGGCGCCGACCGATCGATCACCCCGCAGTGGCTTCTGGTCATCATGCGCGCATCGGGCTTGTTCGAGGATCTTCGAGTCCCGATCGCCACCGGCATCACGTACTTCGGGCACGCACGTGGCGGCGCGCTCCGACACTTTCCGGACGGTCCAGGTGGTGACGGCCAGCGATTCGAACCCACGAACAACACCGCAATGGTGCTGGACACCGACTCGCGTTACCACGGGGTGGAACGGGTCGGGGCGCCCGACGAACCTGCGCCGGTGGAGATCGTGGCGGGCGCGGCCTTGCAACATGACGGCTCCCGATGGGTGATGTCCGATCCAGACGGCCAGGTACTGCGCACCTACGGCACGGACGACGTCCGGCTCTCCATTTCGTGGAAGGCCTACTGTTTCGACGACGAAGCCGGGCGCGACGCCTTCGAAGCCGCTCGGGGGAATCTCGAGATCTCCGAGATCGAACGCCGAATCTGGGGCGACCTCCGCATGCGCGGCGTCATCGAGCCCGATGCTGCTCCGCACCTTCCCGACATCGTCGACCTGCTGATCGACACCTATCAGCGGTTTCCGACCCTGTCGTGAATTCGGGAGGCCTCACGATCGAACCCGGTCGCGTGCGCGCTCGAGGCTCATCGTCATGACCGGCGACTTCGTTGTCTCGCTCCTCGGCGCCCTCGTGTTCGTCGCAGTGTGCGGCGCCACGCTGGCGCTCGGCATCTACCTCTACATCCGGATCAAACGAGATGCCCAACGTAAGCGGGCATGGGCGATTGCATTGGCAACGCAGTACGGCTTTCGAATCGACCCGGACGAGAAGGGGCCGCCGCCGCACCGTTTCGATGTCTTCAGCGATGGTCACTCCAAGCGGGTGACGAATCAGATCTGGCGCGACGGATCACCCAACTCGGTCTTCGACTACACGTATACGACCGGCCAGGGCGACAGCCGGACCACCCACCGAAGAACCTGCGCACTGATCGCGCTTCGTTTCGCGGCACCCCACACCAAGATCGCGACCGAGAACTTCTTCAGCACACTCGGGCGGCGGCTCGGCATACGCGACATCGAGACCGAATCGGTTCGCTTCAACGAGATCTATCGGATCAGCAGCGACGACGAACGCTTTGCGATCAACCTGCTGGACAGCCGAGCCATGGACTGGCTGCTCGATCGCACTCCGAATGGTCCGGGCTCCATCACCTTCGAGTTCTGGGGTCCGTGGCTCGTGTGCGTGTCGAGTCGCATGCCGACCCAAGACCAGTTCGGCTTTCTCGACTGGGCGCAGAGCGTGCCGAGTTGGTTCCCTACCGTTCTCGACTCGCTGTACCCGGTCACCCACCCCACACCGGGAGCAACGCGGTGATCACGACGATCGTCACGATCCTCGTGTTGCTCGCTGTGGCCAGCGGGTTCACGTACCTCCTGTCGTACAACGGCTTGGTCCAGGCTCGCCAGAACGTCGCCGACGCATGGGCGGTGATCGACCTCGAGCTCCAACGACGCCACGACCTCATCCCCCAGTTGGTCAACAGCGTGCAGGCTGCCGCAGTTCACGAACGTCACGTGCTCGACGAGCTCATTGCTCGGGAGCGAAGCGCTGCTGCGGCTGCCCACACCGCTGCGGACCGGTCGAGCCCGGAAGCGCTGCTGGCTGCATCGGCGAGTGCAGTCATTGCACTGCGCGAGATGTATCCGGCGCTGAACAGCCAAGCAAACTTCCTGCGCCTCCAACACGACCTGGCCATCACCGAGGACCGGATCAGCGCAGCTCGACGCTTTCACAACCTGAAAGTTGCCGAACTCAACCGCCGCACCGAGGCGTTCCCGTCGAACGTGGTCGCACGAAGCCACCGCATCGATCGAGGCGACTACTTCGGCGAACACTGACTCGTTCGCTGTGCCCTCGGCCGCTCGACAACGCGGAAACCAGGAGAGCCTGGCGTGCGTCGGTAGTTTGCGTGCGTGATCGAATCGACGACCGACACCGCGACCACCCACGACGGGCTCGCACAACTCCGGCGCCATTGGGCGCCGCCGGGTCAAACACGCGCTGCGATGCTGCTGGTCCACGGCATCGGTGAGCACACCGGTCGGTATGAGCACGTGGGTGCAGCCTTCGCTGCAGCTGGCATCGACGTGCTGGCCCATGACCAACGCGGATTCGGCAAGACCGAAGGCCCTCGGGGCCACGTTGGATCGTTCGATGAGTTTCTGGCCGACGTCGAGCCGTTGATCGCGGACCGTCGAGCGCTCGACGTGCCGGTGATCCTCATGGGCCACTCACTGGGCGGCCTGGTGGCCACGGCGTACCTCGTCAGCGACCGACCCCAACCGGACCTCGCGGTTCTGTCGGCCCCGGCACTGTCTGCCGAGCTGCCCGGATGGCAGCGCGCTGCAGCCCCGCTACTCGGCACCATCGCGCCGAGCTTGCGGATCCCGGCAGACTTCGACGGTTCCATCCTCTCGCGTGACGAAAAGGTGCAGCGCGACTACGAGAACGACCCGCTCCGAGTTCCTGCCTCCACCGCACGCCTAGGACGTGAGATCCTGCGCACGATGCAGTCGGTGAACACATCTCTCGACCGGCTGCGTGTCCCCGCGTACGTGTTTCATGGTGCGGACGATGCGCTCGTGCTTCCCAGCGCGTCGGCGCCACTCGCGCCGCTCCCCAACGTCACTCGGCGCGTGTGGGATGGGCTCCGCCATGAGTGCATGAACGAGCCCGAGCGCGACGACGTGCTTGCCGAGACCATTGCCTGGATCGACAACCAACTCGAGGCCACATCGTGAGCGGCGACGTCGAACAGGACGACCGATCCAACCGCCTCCACCGCGCCACGATCGAGTTCGGTCTCGATGACGCCCAGGCCGAACAGTTCGAGCTCCTCGTGGAACTCGTGGAAATCCTCTCGGGCGATGAAGACGCATCCGGCGCCGATCTGAACGGCGCTGCCGACGCGCTCGATGATCCGGCGGTGGCCGAAGCGGCGTGGACCCGATGGGCCGACGAAGATCTGCTCGGTGGCCCGGTCGAAGCGCTCGTCGACGAACTCGTCGATGCCTTCACCGCCACCTTGACAGCGCGTGGCGGTGTGTCGTGGCTGATTGCTCGCCATCACGCGTGGAACAGCCGAACCGCCGATGCGATCTCGGTACTGAGCGCGGCACGCGACACCGGCCACACCCTCGTGCTCTGCGAGCTCGCTGGGGTCGAGGCCGACCGGAGCCATCCCGGCGCAGCCCGCGATCTACTGCGCGAAGGCGGCATCGATGTCCAGATCGATCTGGACGCCGAGTACGACCCGCGCACTGCCGCCTCCGGCTTCGGCCCAGAACTCGCCGAGGAAATCGCTCCGTTTGCCGCCATTCGCCCGAAGGCGATGGCCGGCCGCAACGATCGGTGCCCCTGCGGCTCTGGCAAGAAGTACAAGCAATGCCACATCGGTAACGAGTTGCACGCGCTCGAAGACCGAGCCGGTTGGCTCTACGTGAAGCTGATGCGGTTCATGCAAGTGAACAGTTCGCTGTTTCCTGCAGTGATCGCAGACGACCTGATCGACGGCGTCACCGAGCATGACCTGCGCTCAATGGTGCACGAGTCGTATCTGCCCGTCGACCTGGCGCTGTTCGAGGGCGGGGTGGCGCAGTGGTTCCTCGACGCGAAACGCACGCTGCTGCCCGCCGACGAGATCGAACTCCTCGAGTCCTGGATCGG
>JBGCEY010000058.1:0-6608 GCA_045106645.1 Ilumatobacter sp. | reverse complement strand
ACGAATGGTTTCTTCTTCGCGGGTGCCTTCACGGCGGTGCCCGAAACAGGCCCCCGGCTCAACGTCTGTGCCATAGGTGTCTGAACCTAGCCCGCCGACGTCCGCCCTCGCAGAATCGATCGTTGGATCATTGGTGTGGGCTCGGTCACGTCGAGTCGAGCCCGCACCGCACGCGTGAGCCAGCAACCGGGGCTGTTCACGCCCGGTTCACGCGGCGACTGAACAATCCCGACATGAGCTTCCAGACGTTTCGTCGTCTTCTCCTGATCTCCGGCCTGATCGCCGGTGCCTCCGCGTGCTCGGCGCTCGGTCTCGACGATTCCGCAACGATCGAGGTCACGTTCACCTCTGACACCGTCGACGAGGTGACGATCTATCGCGATGCGCGATCCCCCGAATCGCCAGGCCTCCACAACGACCCCGACCCTGAGGACATCCCCGATCCGTACGCCTTCACCACCACCGGCGAGGTGGTGACGCTGCCGTGGTCGACGACGATCACGGTCGACGACAGCATCGGCTCCGACTCGTTCTCGATTCTCGCGCTCAACGAGTCGGGCGACGGCGAGATCACGTGCGACGCCGACTGGAAGCAAGCCGATGGCGATGGATCGTGGGGTCGAACCAACGAGTTCATCGCTGGTTGCAGCGCCGACATCAGCTTCCGAGACGATGGCAGGGTGCGACTCGAACCCTCCGGGCGCAGCGTGTCGTTCGAAACACGCGACGAACGGCGCGCTGAGGCCCAGGCAGAACGCGATGCCATCGTCGAACGGCGAGCGCGAGTTGCCGAAGCCACCGACGCAGCAGCAGCGCCTGGACCAATCGAACTGGACGGCTGGCTCATCGAACTGACCGGTGCCACCCGGCGCGAGTACGAACTGGTCGTCGAAGTGACTGCCGAACGATTGATCGACGAACCCGGACGCCCGACCGATATCCAGATCGGAGCCCTCGGCGGATTCGACCTGAACGAGTACACCATGGACGACCACGAGTGCAATCCGGGTTACGAGTCGTCCGCACTGACGACCTACGGCCTCCTGACCGAGTTCGGTCGAGGTGAAGGAGGGGTCTGGAACGTGTGTCTCCTCATCGACTCACTCAACGTGCCCGGTGCGCTCGGTGTGGTGTCGGTGTTCCTCGGCGACGACGAGCCCGTCGTGCTTCGACTTCCCGACAACGGCGCGACCGGCACCCGCAACGAAGTGGACGGGGCGGTCGAGTTCACCGATTTCGACACCGGCCTCCTCGTCGAACTGATCGATGCACACGTTGACGACGTTGCGCTGATCGATGAGCGGATCGGAGACGGCGAGCCCAACATCCGTGAGGAGTTGGCACTCGTCATGGTCGACATCGACGTCACCAACCTCGACCCGGCCGGTTACGGACCGTTCCCACCAAATGTCGGCGTGGACTGGGTGCTCGAGACCGCCGACGGCGCGCGCACGTACGGCCCGCGGGACAGGTGTCCGGGGGTGTTTGACGTGTTCCCGGCAGAACCATCGCCACAGGGAGGAGTGGACTGGAACAACCGCGGGGGCTTCGATGCGGTGCCCGGTATCCCCCGGGTCTTCGCCGATTGCTTCGAAGTACGGCGCGAGGATCTCGAGGGACTGGTGTTTCGGATCATCGGTATCGGCACCGACAGCACGGTCACGCTGTCGACCGGTCTGTAAGCGACCGACGATCTGCGGGCTCGACCCCACAGATCCGACCATCTGACCGGTCGCGCCGAATTGTGCATAGCATCGCTCAGCGGTCATCATGGACCGCGCTCCGGGGTCGAACCCGGCGCATGACAATCTCGACACGAACCGCGTGTCGTCCGACTACGCCCTGGAGGCACCACCCCGTGGACGTCATTCCGTATCTTGCAGCAGTCTCGGCAATCGCCGGGCTCGGGCTCGCATTCTTCTACTACAAGGCCGTTGAGAAGGAGTCGCCCGGCAACGAGCGCATGGTCTTCTTGATGACCGAGATCCAAAAGGGCGCCAAGGCGTTCCTGCAGGCCGAATACAAGTGGGTCGGCATCTTCGCCATCGCCATGGCCATCTTGGTCGCCATCGTGATCGCACCGCTTGCAGCGGTCACCTACCTGCTCGGCGCCGTGCTGTCGGCAGGAGCTGGCTACGCCGGCATGACCGTGGCCACCATGGCCAACGCTCGCACCACCGAAGCCGCAAAGGACGGCCCGGGCAAGGCGCTTCCCGTTGCATTCCGCGGCGGCGCCGTCATGGGCTTCTCGGTCGCCGGCCTCGCCCTGCTGGGTCTGATGGTCACCTACATCGTCTTCGTGACGCTGCTCGAGGTGGACGACGCCTTCGAGATCGTGACCGCATACGGCCTCGGCGCATCGACGATTGCACTGTTCTCCCGTGTCGGTGGCGGTATCTACACCAAGGCCGCTGACGTCGGCGCTGACCTCGTGGGCAAGGTCGAAGCCGGGATCCCCGAAGACGACCCCCGCAACCCGGCCACCATTGCCGACAACGTCGGAGACAACGTGGGTGACGTTGCCGGCATGGGCGCTGACCTCTTCGAGTCGTACGCCGGCTCGATCATCGCTCCGATCTCGCTCGTGGCGTTCTCGACCGCTGGCGGACTCGTCGCAGCCGACGCCGGCAACGACGGTGTCGTTCAGCTACTGATGTTCCCGATCTTCGTGGCCTTCATCGGCATGATCGCTTCGATCATCGGCTCGTTCCTCGTGAAGGGCGGAGAGTCCACCGACTCCAAGGCCCTTTCCAAGGCGCTCCACCTCGGCACCAACGTCGCCATGGGCATCACCATCGTCGGCGTCCTCGCCGGTTCGTTCGTGATCTTCGGCGACGAAGACCTCTTCCCCGCAGGCAAGCCGTGGGGCCTCGCCGTGTCGGTCATCGGCGGCCTCATCGTTGGTTGGGCCCTCGGCAAGACCGCCGAGTACTACACCTCTGACCACTTCAACCCGGTCAAGACCATTGCGCAACAGTCCGAAACCGGTCCTGCCACCACAGTCCTCAAGGGCATCAGCATCGGCATGGTGTCGGTGGCAGCTTCGGTGCTGCTCATCCTCGTGGGTGTCGGAGTTGCCTACTGGGGCGGCCTGCAGGCATTCGACAGCGCCGAGATCGGCGGCCTCTACGGCATCGCCGTGGCAGCCATCGGCATGCTCGCCACCACCGGTGTCGTGGTGTCAGTCGACGCCTACGGCCCGATTGCCGACAACGCCGGCGGCATTGCCGAGATGGCCGAGCTCGATCCCTCGGTGCGTGAAGTCACCGATGCACTCGACAGCCTCGGCAACACGACCGCTGCTGTGGCCAAGGGCTTTGCAGTCGGTTCCGCTGCACTCACCGCACTCGCACTCTTCAAGAGCTTCGAGTTCGCTATCGCCACCGCTTCCGGCGGCGAAAAGGTGCTCAACCTCGACATCGGCCAGGTCGACGTGTTCGTCGGCTTGTTCATCGGTGCGGGCCTCCCGTTCCTGTTCGCTGCACTCACGATCGACGCGGTCGGCCGTGCAGCCAACAAGATGATCGAGGAAGTGCGCCGTCAGTTCCGCGAGATCCCGGGTCTGCGTGAAGGCAAGCCCGGCGTCAACCCGGACTCCGCTCGCTGTGTTGCGATCTCGACCGAGGCCTCGCTGAAGGAAATGGTCATTCCTGGCGCACTCGCCGTGGTGGTGCCGCTCGTCGTTGGCTTCATCGACGTCGACACGCTCGGCGGCCTGCTCGCCGGCTCGCTGGTGACCGGGTTCGCCTTGGCCATCTTCATGGCCAACGCTGGTGGCGCATGGGACAACGCCAAGAAGTACATCGAGACCGGCCAGCACGGCGGCAAGGGTTCTGACCCGCACAAGGCCGCTGTGGTCGGCGACACCGTCGGCGACCCGTTCAAGGACACGTCCGGACCGGCCATGAACATTCTGCTGAAGGTCATGACGATCGTCAGCCTCGTGTTCGCAGCTGCGTTCGTCTGATCTCCTGATCGACAACTGAACGAACGAGGGGCGGGCCTGCGGGCCCGCCCCTCGTCGTTTTCGCCCGCTTGCTGCGCTGGAGGTCAGGGGGGTGGAGCCCCTGCATGCCTGAGGCTCACCTGACGCCAGCTGGGCTGACGTCTCCCGGCGGAGTCGTCAGGCGGTGACGAACTGCCCGGCTCGCCGCTCGACAACCGGGTCACTCGGGCGAGGATCGTCGAGTTGCACGAACCAACCGAGCGCTTCGGTTGCTGCGGCGAGGAGTGCAACGGTCACCAAGATCACTGCCGGGTCGTGGATCACTTCGGCCGGGGCAACGGTCATCGCGAGCGGAGCGAGCGCCGCGGCTGCGCCGATCTTGAGCCCGAGGCTGGTTGGATTCGGATCACGGCGTTCACCTCCGAACACACCGAGCGAGATCGCCGCCAGCAACGACAACTGGATCACGATGTAGAACACCGAGGGGTCGACGGCGCCCATCGCGATGAACACGACGTTCAGCGTCACCCCCGTCCACAGCGCTGGGCGCAGCTTGCGAGTCGTCACGAATGCCACGCCGATCGCCAACTGAGCTGCCATCACGAACAGCGAGATGATGTCCGCGAACGGCTCGAAGAATCCGTCGATGAAAGGCTCCATGAAGGGCAGGGCGAGCGAGCGTTGTTCGATCAGAAACAGCCGCAGCGCATCGCCGTTCCACCACGATTCATCGAGGACCTTTTCGACGCTTGCGCGAATCCACCCGAAGCCGAGAAACATCCGGATCGGGAACAGCAGCACCGATGACGTCGCCACGCTGATCGCGGGACGCTGTCGGGGAGTGAGACGGCGGAGCGTGGAAGTCATGGCGAAAGCCTGTGACGACTCATGAAAGGGACTCCAACGGATTCGCAAAAGAATCCCAAAGATGCAGCGCCGCTGTCACCACCGCAGTGAGAAAGTGCCTGGCACTTCCTCACTGGGGTCAGGCGAACGTGACGCGCAATTCCCGCTTGAGTACCTTGCCGCTGGCGTTGCGCGGGATCTCCTCGATCGTGTGGAGTCGCGTTGGAAGCTTGTAGCGGGCGAGCTTTTCTGTTGCGAACTCCCGGAGCGCTTCGAGCGACAGATCCTCGCCGTCCTTCAGCACCACCACAGCAGTGACGGCTTCGCCCCAGCGCTCGTCGTCCAGACCGATCACCGCCACCTCGCCGATCGCCGGGTGCTCGTACAGCACGCTCTCGACCTCGGCCGGGTACACATTCTCACCGCCGGAGATGACCATGTCCTTCACCCGGTCCGCAATGAACAAGAAGCCATCTGCGTCGAGGTAGCCCACGTCGCCGGTGTGGAACCATCCTTCAGCATCGATGGCTTCAGCGGTGGCCTCGGGCCGATTCCAGTAGCCCTTCATCACGTTGGGGCCCGACACGCACACCTCTCCCTTCGCATCCGCTTCCGTGACCGTGTTGCCGTCATCATCGACCAACTTCACTTCGCACAGCAGCGGCGTCGTTCCCGCAGAGCCGATCTTCTCCATGCCGAACTCAGACGTGAGGAACGTGACCATCGGCGCGGTCTCGGTGAGTCCGTAGCCCTGGTTGATCGGGATTCCTCGACCGGCATACGCCTTCAGCAACGGCTCGGGCACGGGGGCGCCGCCGCAGATGAGCATCCGCACCGACATCAGGTCAGCATCCGCGAAGCCGGGCATCTGGCTGATGAACAAGAACATTGCGGGGACCCCGAAGATCGTGCTCACTCCGTACTTGGGGATGTCCTCCAGCGCCAGGTTCGGGTCGAAGTTGCGGTGCAGTACGACCTCGCCGCCGCGCAGCATCGTCTGCAGCGTGGTGACGTTGAGACCACCGATATGGAACAGCGGAGCGAACACCAGGGTCACGTCGGATTCGAGCATGTCGAGGGTGCACGATGCGTTGGCGTTGTTCCACCAGAAGTTGCCGTGGGTGAGCATGGCGCCCTTCGGCAAACCGGTAGTGCCGGAGGTGTACATGATCACCGCAACTGCGTCAGAGTCGACCGGCTCGACATCAGCCACCGGATCGGCAGCATCCCGCAACGCCAACTGATCGTCCCAGCCGTGGGGGGCAGCTTCGACTCCGAGCCAGCGGCGCACGTTCACGTCGCCGCGCACGGAGTCGAGCACTTCTTGGTGCTGGCTGTCGGCGACCATCGTGTGGCAGCCGGCGTCTTCGATGATGAACACCAGCTCGGGGCCCGTGAGGCGGAAGTTGAGCGGCACGAAGATCGCACCCAGCCGGGCGGTGGCGAACATCGTCTCGATGAACGCCGGGTGATTCACACCCAGGTAGCCAACGCGGTCGCCGGATCGGACACCGCCTTCGCGCAGCACCGTCGCCGTGCGATCGATACGGGCCTGCAGCTCGCCGTATGTGATCGTGGTTCCTTCGAACGTGATCGCCCGCCGATTCGGAGAGCGCTTCGCTCGTTGAAGCATCCAGTTGCCGAGTGAAACATCAGGTGTCATCGATGCACTGTAGGAAACGCGCCGCTGCGGTCTCGTCCCGGGCGGAACCGGGACGAAACCGCAGCGTGCAAACTCTGTCAGGGCGGGGTCAGACCTCGAACCCGGTAGCCCAGTCATCCCCGGTACCGAAGTAGCCGCTGACATCGACGACCA
>JBGCEY010000057.1:0-3297 GCA_045106645.1 Ilumatobacter sp. | reverse complement strand
CGTGGCGAGGGCCGCACCGTTCAACCCGAGTGAATCGAGTTCGGTGCGTCGAACCCGTCGCCGCGTGTCATCGTTGTCCTCGTCAACGGTGACCAGTTGTACGAACAGTTCCTGGGCGGCCGTTCGCGCCGCGGTGGGTAGTCCGAGGTAGATCTCTTCGGCCCGTCGCGACAGTGCGCCGACCACGCCACCGGTGCGTTCGTACGCCTCGATCGTCAGTTGCCGGCCGACTCGCGCTTCGACCAGTTCGGTGAGGGCGTACTGCATCAGCGGGAGAGCGCCTGGCTCGTCGGCAACGTCGCGAGTGATCAGTGGGATCAAGCCGCTCTCGATGTCGAGATCCACGCTGCGGGCGGGTTCGACGATTGCTTGGGCCAGTTCGGATGCGTCGGGCATCGCCACGGTGACGAGGCCCTTTGACATCAGCTGCGCAAAGGTGGGGTACTCGAGCGGGCGGTCGAAGAAGTCGGCGCGCATCGTCAACACGAGTCGGACCCGCGAGCGTTCGTCGTTGCCGATGGTGACGAGATTGTCGAGGAAGTCGCGCCGCACCTGCGCGTCGTGCGTCAGCGAGAAGAGCTCCTCGAACTGGTCGATCACCAACAGCAGGTCGGTGTCGTCGCCGGGCAGGATCTGCTTCGACACCCGCAGCAGTCCTCGCTCGTCGGACATCAGGTCATCGAGCAGACCATCGGGTCGGTTGACCGCAACGCGCAGCAGGGCCGCCTCGAGTTCCTCGAACGGGTAGCTGCCGGGGAACATCTCGGCAACGACGATGTCGCGATCGGGACTGAGGTCGCCTCGACGCGCCCGGGGGACGAGGCCAGCGCGTACGAGGCTGGACTTGCCGGAACCCGACGGGCCGACCACGCAGGTGAGCGGCGACTGCGTGACCTGGGCGACCAACTGGTCGGTGAGTTCCGAGCGTCCGAAGAAATCAGCGGCGTCCGTTTCGGTGAATGCGCGCAGACCCTTGTACGGGTTCCGGAACTCCGCGAGTGACGCCTCATCGATCGCCGTCACATCGACGCCGAAGGCCTGCCGCACTGCGCGGGTGAAGTCGTCGACACGGGGGAACCGCTGAGCGGGGTCGCGGTGGGTCGCTCGGGTGAAAATCGCGTCGAGCGCATGCGGGAGTCCCGTGGATGCATCGGCGACCGGGAGTGGCGGCGCTCCGGGTGTGGGCCGGCGCCCCGTGAGTAGTTCGGCAGCAAGGCACGCGAAGGCGTAGATGTCTGCCAGTGGAGTGACCGGCTGGTCAGCCAATTGCTCGGGTGCGGGATACACCAGTGTGCCGTCCCATGCAGCGTTGGCTCCGACAGCTCGGGCGACAAGGGCGGACACAGCGAAGTCGGTGAGGTACGCATTGCCGTCACCGTCGAGCACCACGTTCGACGGTTTGATCCCGCCGTGCGCCACACCATGGCGATGCGCGTACGACAACGCCGTTCCGATCTGATCGATCAGACGGAGTGCTGCAGGGGCCGCCCACGCCGTGGTGATCGACGGTCCGAGAGCGTGGTCATCGACGAGTTGCTGCACCACATAGGCGCCATCGGGATCTCGCCAGGAATCGAACATCGTCGCGATATGCGGATGGTCGAGCCGTGCGACCACCCGCAGATCGGCCTCGAAGTCGCGGATGAACTCAGGGCGGTTGGCGATCTCGGGCGCGATCGCCTTGACAGCCACCTCGCGTGCGATCGTGGGGTGGTAGGCGATGAACACTTCGGAGTGCGGGCCAGCTCCGAGCGACGTGCGGAATTCGTAGCTCCTGACCCGAGGTGCGAATGCGTCGGCTGCGGCGGGTGAGCCGGCGACCGGTGCCCTTGTCGAGGTCGATGGCAGGTCGAGGGCCGGCGACTGTTCCAGGATCTGCTGATGGAGCGATCGCAGATCGGTTGACGGTTCGAGACCGAGTTCATCGATCAGCGTGGTGCGCGTGCGCTGAAATGCGCGTAGTGCCTCGGCCTGGCGACCCGATCGGTACAGGGCGATCATGTGCAGGCGACGGAAGTCCTCCCTGAACGGATGATCCGTTGCGAGCGCTTCGAGTTCGCCCACCACGTCGGCGTGGTTGCCGAGGCGCATGCGAGCGTCGAACAGGAGTACTTGGGCCTGAAGTCGCAGTTCGTCGAGCTGCACCACCGTCGAGCGCAGCGCCTCGCACTCGGCGAATTCCGCATACGGGGCACCGTTCCAGAGTCGCAGGGCCCGCTCGACCACGCGACACGTTGCCGCCGGGTCGGTGTCTACTGCCGTCCGGGCCTGTCCGACAGCACGCTCGAACTCGACCGCATCAACGGTCAGGCTCGTGGCGTCAATCCGGTAGCCGGTACCGACGGTGTCGATCTCGAAGCCGGGTCCCATGGCGCGGCGGACGTTCGACACGTTGACGTGGACGGCCTTACGAGCAGTTGCCGGAGGTTCGTCGCCCCACAATCCGTCGATCAAGGCATCCATGGAGACGACCTCGCCGAGGTTCGCCACGAGCAGGGCGAGAAGCAGGCGCGGCTTGGGGCCGCCGACGTCGATCACGATCCTGGCTCGGTGCGCGATCAACCGACCGAGCACCTGCACCTCGTACGTGTCGTTGCCTCGCTCGCTCTCCACTCCCCGTCCTCCCTGTCCCGACCGCTCGTGCGTCCGTTGTCACCTTGGAGGCTGCACGGGTGCGCTTACAGCTGGGTTACAAACCGGCCGTTACCTGTTCCCAGCCGGGCGACAACCAGCTGCCATCAACGTGACTCCCAGCGAGTTCGCCATCCCGGCGAGCCGAACGAAGGGAACTGCCATGAACACGACCACCGACATCAGCACCAGCCGCATCAGCACCGGCAAGAGCACCAGCGCCGACACCGAGACATCCTCGCACTCCAGGCGTCGCCTTCCGGCAGCCAAACGACTGCTCGTCGCCCTCGCCGGTGCCAGCCTGCTCGTTGGGGGCGCAGCGCTCACGGCCAACGCCCAGACCGACGACGCACCTGTGCGCTGTGAGGCATCGGGCACCGGCTCGGCCGACTCCCTCGAACGTACGGCCAATGCATGCGAGCTGCGCTACGCCGAGTGCATGCGCAACGCACCCGGCACGGCCGACTCGCTCGAGGGGGGGGGCGGCGCGTTATCGTTTGGCTGGCGGGAGCCGCCGCCTGGAGTGCGAGGATGTCTCGGTGTCGGGGCTGGTGATCTTGCCGGTGCTGATGCGGCTGGTGCTGATGTCGGTGGTCGTGTTCATGGCAGTTCCCTTCGTTCGGCTCGCCGGGATGGCGAACTCGCTGGGAGTCACGTTGATGGCAG
>JBGCEY010000056.1:0-72840 GCA_045106645.1 Ilumatobacter sp. | reverse complement strand
CCGACTCGGAGGATCGGCGGCGTCATCGAACGAGTCCACCACAGTGAACCGTGCACGTCCCAGCCTCGCCAGTATCCTCGGTCAGCTGTGGAGTCCGAACAACGCACCCTCACCGGTTGGGGGCGAACCGCTCCCACCGTCGCGGAGCTTGTTCGAGCCACTGCCGATGAACTCGCCACCGCTGGATCGCTCGCCCGGCTCGGCGCTGATCGCGGCGTCATCGCTCGTGGGCTCGGTCGTTCCTACGGTGACCCGGCCCAGAACGGGGGCGGGTCGGTGGTCGAGTTGGTCGCTGGGAACGATCCCATCCGCATCGACGCCTCCAGCGGGGTGGCCACGGTCGACGCCGGTGTGAGTCTCGATCAACTTCTGCGCCACGTCGTGCCTCTCGGTTGGTTCGTTCCGGTCACACCCGGCACGCGTTTCGTCACGGTCGGGGGAGCGGTCGCGAGCGACATCCATGGCAAGAACCACCACGCCGACGGCTCGTTCGGCGCTCATTGCACGGCGCTCACGATGTTGATGGCCGATGCGAGCGTTCGGACCATCACACCGTCGAGTGACCCTGAGCTGTGGTGGGCGACGATCGGCGGCATGGGCCTCACCGGTCTCATCCTCGACGTGTCGTTCACCATGATTCCGATCGAATCTCGTCACTGCGTCGTGGATACCCAACGCGTTCCGAACCTCGACGCGCTCATCGAGAAAATGGAAGCGAGCGACCATCTGTATCGGTACTCCGTTGCGTGGATCGACCTGGTGGCTACGGGCAAACACCTCGGCCGCTCGGTGTTGTCCATGGGCAACCACGCCTCGCTTGACGATCTGCGCGAGTTGAACCCGAAGGCGGTGTCGTCGCCGCTCGACTTCGACCCGCCGGTTTTCCCCGACATACCACCAGGTGTCCCGAACGTGCTCAACCGCGTCGCAGTGCGAGCCTTCAACGAACTCTGGTACCGCAAGACCCCGAAGCATCATCATGGCACCGAGTCGCTCACCGGTTTCTTCCACCCGCTCGACATGGTTGGTCAGTGGACTCGTCTGTACGGCCGCCACGGCTTCCTGCAGTACCAGTTCGTGGTGCCATTCGACGCCGTCGACACGATGCGCACGATCGTCGAGCGGATCGCGGCCGAAGGCCATGCCAGCTTCCTTGCGGTGCTGAAGCGGTTCGGCGCCGAAAGTGGTGGCATGCTCAGCTTCCCCAAGCCCGGGTGGACCCTCACGCTCGATCTTCCCGCAGGTGTCGACGGGTTGGGCACATTGCTGTCCGAACTCGACGAACTCGTGCTGGGCGTTGGCGGTCGCCACTACCTCGCCAAGGACGCCTTCGCCACGCCAGATGTCGTTCGCGCCGGATATCCGCGTCTCGATGAATGGAAGGCGCTTCGGAGCTCCGTCGACCCCACCGGCGTGTGGGCGAGCGACCAGGCTCGCCGCCTCGACCTGATCTGAGAGAAACATGATGAATGCCTTCGACCAACCCCAAACCATCCTCGTGCTCGGAGGGCGCAGCGACATCGCGCATGCAATCGTGCGCAAGCTCGCAACGCCTGCACTCACCACCGTGGTGCTCGCTCACCGCGGCGGCGACGCCGTGTCGATCGATGGCCTCGATGACTCGGTGACAGTTCGCAGCGTTGCGTTCGACGCCACCGACCATGCTTCGCACGCCTCGTTCATCGATGGTGTCGCCAGCGAGTTCGGTGACCTGGACATCGTGATCCAGGCGTTCGGCCAACTCGGTGGTGCTGACGTGAACACGAACCCGACCGCAGCCGGCGACCTCATCGACGTCAACGTCACCGGCGCCGTGAGCTCCGGGCTCGCAGTCGCTGCGCGACTTCGCCAGCAAGGTCATGGTGTTCTCGTCGTGATGTCGAGCGTCGCTGGCGTGAGGACTCGCCCGTCGAACTTCGTCTACGGCGCCAGCAAGGCGGGCCAGGATGCATTTGCCACCGGCCTCGGACACGCGCTCGCTGGCTCGGGTGCTCGCGTCCTCGCAGTGCGCCCCGGCTTCGTCCGGTCGGCAATGACCGAGGGGATGGAGGAAGCGCCGTTTGCGTGCGATCCAAGCGACGTCGCGGACGCCGTGGCCGCTGGCCTACGTGGCAAGAAGTCGGTGGTCTGGGCACCTGGAGTCCTGCGCTACGTGTTCGCGATCTTGCGCCTCGTGCCGGGATTCGTCTGGCGCAAGCTCGATTCCTGATCCCGTCGCACGAGGCGATCTACACGGCGCTGTACGCCAAGCAACTCACCGCTCGACCGAAGCAGTGTGTACGAACCAGGCGCCCGCTGCGCCGTCGCCGTCATCGCCGATGCTCAACCGACTTCTACCTCCTCGATCACCAGGTCATCACCGACGCGCAGACATCGCTCAACGGCAGGAGCACTTGCGGCCGGGAGCCAGTTCGCCAGGAAAGGGCTCAGGCCACTCGATATTGACGCGCTCCCGGTCGACAGCAGGACGGGCTACCGTCACGGGTGTCGCGTTGAACCCTTGAGACCATCGTCCATTTGATAGAGCGACCCCCGGCTGAGCGCTCGTTGCCTGGAGAGGCGCCGTGCTACCCGGCGAGTTCTTCAGGTACGGGGACGACGGGGTAGAGGCCATCGACGTCAGCACCGCTGACACCGCCGCCGCCCTCGCACCGTTCGAACAACATGAGCAGGTTCGACTCATATTGGCCGACGAGACAGAAGTTGTCCGCCACTGCCTGATTGTGTTCCTGCGACTGTCGCTGCACCGACGTGTTCGGTTCGAGCCATCCGGACCAGAAGTTCGTCAGCACGACGAAATCGGCCTGTTCAATGTCTTCGGCAAGGCCCGATCCAGCGCTATCGGCCAATCCCGGATCCATCTCGATGAAGTACGTGCCCGGTTCGAGTTCGTCGAACAGGAAGTAGATCGACACATCGCTGTAGACGGTGCGACTCAGGTCGGCGGTTCCGACGATCAACCTGTCGCCCGGTTCGCTGCGGGCTTCGAGGTCAGGGATCATCGCGATCAGCGCGTTGGCCACCTCCGGATTTCCGAACCAAAACTTGCGATCCTCGCGCTCCACGAGGAAGGGGAGTGGAAGGTCGCCCACCGCAACACGGGTATGCAGCAAGTAGTAGCGGTACGTGTAGAACGGGCTGACCACCAGCATCAACACCAGGACCAGGACTCCACCACTGAGGGCGGAGGCCCGTGTGAGCTGCGGTTTGCGACGTCGCAGTGCACCCGACACCACGTGCGTGAGCAGCGCTGCGAGGAGTGGCCAAGAGACCATTGCCACCCAGGCCAGGTGCGTCGAATCAGGACGCTGCAGAGCCTGAGGCAAGATCCCGAGCCCGAACACGCCAGCGACGAACAAGGTGTCGATCTGGGGCGACGCCCCGTGACGGCGTCGCAACATCCATGCGGTGAACGGCACGGCGATCGCGATGATGATCACCGCAAAGAACCAGAAGAACAGTTGGTGGCGGGCCGCGGGCGCAGGGATCGGCCACGTGGGCGGCACGGCTTCGGCAATGGCCTGCAGCGCTCCGTCGATCTTGTCGAACGAAGGAGGAGAGGGAAGCTCTCGACCCGGGCGAAGATCCACGACTGGCTCGGTCACGATGCCCCGGATCACGTTGCTCGGACCAGCGATGGCCAGGTGGATCCACATCGGAATCAGGCCGAGCACGGCGCCACCGATCACGGGGGCAAGCGCTTGACGACGGTGCGCCCAGCCAGCGGCGAGCATCGTCAGCGACACCGCGATCACCATGTCCGGGCGGAAGGACAGTGCAAACCCGCCCAGCGCCCCGGCAATCGCCCAGTTCGACACGGACAGGGTGTGTCGGGCCCGAATGGCGAACACGGTCGCCCACAGCGCCAGCGCCACCGCACCGTGCCACGCAAGTGCCGCCAGCCCGATCGGTGTCATCGTGAGAAGTGCAGCGATCACACCGGAGACAACGGCTGTGGTGCGGCCCCAGGGCCGGGCGAGCACGTAGAGCGCCAGGATGATGCCGATGTGCTGTAACAGGCCGAAGGCACGCTGCGCTTCGAGCGTGTACCCGAACGCCCAGTACCAACCGGCGAGCACATGCAGCGAGCCAGGGCCGTAGAGATGAAGAAAGTCGACGTTGGGGACCTTGCCCTGCTGCACCAGCCGGGGGAAGACCAGCATGAACGCTTCTTCCATCGACGATCCTGGTGCCCGGAGAAGCCCACGCACCGGCAGCATCGTGAATGCGAGCACCACTGCGAGTGCAACCGCACCGCGCTGCGTCACACGAATCTCACCACCCAGGACGAACGGAACGACCTCGCCGGCGTCGGACGGTGCCGCTTCGCCGATGCGTTTGTCGTCGAGATGTTCGTCCAGGTCGCTCAAGCGCTCCGATGGTACTCAGCTGACACCCAGCGCAGCGCGCTCTCACGGCGTATCGTCCCCAGCGTGCCGGCCGACCCACAGCAACTCATCGAGGCTCACGTCACCGCGCTCCGAGACGTGGGCGTTCGACGGGTCCATGTCCTGGCATGGCGTGACCTCGATGATCCCGACGCTGGCGGTTCCGAAGTCCATGCTGACGAGTGCGAACGCCGCTGGGCAGCGGCCGGACTGGAAGTGCTCCATCGCACCTCTGCCGCGGTCGGTCAACCGCCACGAACCGAACGCAACGGGTACCAGGTGGTGCGCCGGGGCAGCCGATACTCGGTGTTCCCGCGCACGATTGCCTCGGAGCTCACGCGCAGGATGGGGCGCTACGACGCATTGATCGAGGTGATGAACGGTGTGCCGTTCTTCTCGCCCGTGTGGTGCCGACGACCGCGGATGCTCTTCTTGCACCACGTGCACGGCCCGATGTGGGATCAGATGCTCCCGGGCCCATTCGCCGCGGCCGGTCGTGCGCTGGAGACACGAGTTGCTCCGCCGCTGTATCGACGTGGTCTGACCGCGACGCCCTCGAACGCGACCCGCGAAGAACTCATCGAGATCGGGTTCGAGCCGGAACGAATCACCGCGATCGCAAACGGCACCGACCCGATGTTCACACCGGGAGGATCCAAGACCGATCACCCGTCGATCGTTGCCGTGGCACGGCTGGCCCCGGTCAAGAGGTTCGGATTGCTCCTCGATGCCGTCGCCGAAGCCCGCCAGCATGTGCCGAATCTGCAGTTGACGATCGTCGGCGACGGTCCCGAACGCGCTTCGCTCGCTGAGCGGGTTCGTGCACTCGATGCTGGCGGCTGGGTGCGTTTCGCAGGCCGCGTGGATCAGCCTGACCTCGTCGATCTGTACCGGGAGTCGTGGATCGTGGCCAGCGCTTCGCTCGCCGAAGGCTGGGGCCTCAGTCTCACCGAAGCAGCGGGGTGCGGCACCCCCGCAGTTGCCACCGACATCCGTGGGCATCGCAGTTCCGTTGTCGACGGCGAAACCGGGGTGCTCGCGTCCGAAGCTGATCTCGGCACCGCGATCGCCCGAGTGCTCACCGACCACGAACTCCGTTCGCAACTCGCTCGAGCGGCGCAGCAGCGCGTGAGTGCCATGACCTGGGATGCAACGGCTGCAGGCGTACTCGGTGTGCTTCGACGCGCTGCCGAAACGGATTCGACCGGACGCTGACGTGTCACCGACGAATCGGTCAGCATCCTGACGCGTCCGGACACTGGCTAGGCTCGCCCATCGCATGCGTAGCGTGGTCGTGCTTCCGACGTACAACGAAGCAGACAACATCGACCGGTTCCTTCGGGCTGTTCGCAAAGCTGCACCGGAGACCGATGTGCTCGTGGTGGACGACGGCAGCCCTGATGGAACCGGGCCGCTGGCACAGCGCCTGGCCGATGAACTCGGTCGCATCGAGATCATGAATCGTCCGGGCAAGAGCGGCTTGGGCAGCGCGTATCGCGATGGATTCGAGCGTGTGCTCTCGTCAGGTCGGTACGACGTGGTGGTGTCGATGGACGCCGACATGTCGCACGACCCTGACCGGATCCCTGAGTTCATCCGCCTCGTTGCGGACGGGGCCGACCTGGTGATTGGTTCTCGTTACGTCACCGGTGGCGGCACCACCGACTGGCCCGTTCGACGCCAGCTGCTGTCCAAGTGGGGCAACATGTACACACGAACCATCTTGGGCGTGCCATCGAGAGACTGCACCAGTGGATACCGGGCGTACCGTGCCGAGGCGCTCGCAGCAATCGAGCCCACCTCCACGTCGGCTGAGGGATACGCCTTTCTCACCGAACTGGTCCGACGCCTGGCCACCCGTGGCTCGGTGATCGTGGAGTCCCCGATCATCTTCCGCGATCGAACCGAGGGCAAGTCGAAGATGTCTGGACGAATCATCGTCGAGTCGATGCTGCTCGTGACCCGATGGGGCATCGGCGATCGGCTCCGTCGACGACGAGCATGATCGATCGGTTGTCGAGCCGCTGGCTTGGCGCCATCTCCGTTGCGGTCGTCTTCCTCCCGCTCCTCGTGGCAGTCGTTGCGCTTGCGCAACGTCGATGGTTTCCGGTGCTCGACCTGGTCATGACCGAGTTCCGTGTTCGTGACGTCGGCACGCGACACACGCCGTTGATCGGGCTGCCGGGTCGCATTGGCGAACTTCCGGACCAGGGAAGTCACCCTGGCCCGCTGAGCTTCTGGGCGTTGGCCCCCGTGTATCAGCTTGCCGGCGGGTCCGCCTGGGCGCTCGAAGCCGCAACCGCATCGATTGCACTCGTGTGGATTGGACTGGCCACGTGGATTGGCCACCGACGCCTCGGGCAGGCGGGCATCCTCCTCGTGGCTGCGATCGTGGCCGTCCTCGTTCGTGGCTTCGGGCTGTCTGTCCTCACCCAACCGTGGAACCCGTATATGCCCCTGCTGGCTTGGCTGGTCGTGCTGCTCGCCGTGTGGTCCGTGCTGTGTGACGACCACTGGATGCTGCTCCCGTTGCTCGGTGCTGCGTCCTTTGCCGCCCAGACTCACATCCCGTACCTCTTGATGGCCGGGTCGCTCGGGCTACTCGGCGCCGGCTGGGTGCTGGTTCGCACACGTCGCGTCACGCGGCCGCTCGGGGTCACGTTGGCGGCGTTCGCGCTGCTCTGGGTTGCCCCGTTGGCTGAACAGCTGCGGCGCGACCCCGGCAACATCAGGCGTCTACTCGATCACTTCGGGTCGCCGTCGGACGATCCCATTGGGCTCGTTGCCGGAGCACGTTTGATGCTGCGCCACCTCGATGTGGTCGGTGCGTTCGCCAAGCTGCTCACGGGGCAAGAACGCTTCATCCAGTCGGGTTTCGATGCCGATGGCGCCGTGTGGCCGGGGCTGGTGTTGTTCGTTGCGTGGATCGCTGCGTTCGTGGCAGCGGTCCGAATTCGCCATGTTCCGCTGATGCGGCTGCACACCGTGCTGGCCGTGACACTGCTGCTCACCACGTTCTCGATGTCACGAATCTTCGGCCAGCGCTGGTTCTACCTCACGCTGTGGGCCTGGGTGACGACCACGTTGGTCATCGTCGCCGTCGCGTGGACGGTCCTTGCGGTTGGCCGCCAGATGCGGCCAACGCTGACCCGGACCTGGTGCACGAATCGCGTTGCATGGGTCATGGCGACCCTGGCGATCATCACCAGTGCGAGCATGATCGTGCTCGCCCCATCCACCGATCATCCAGAGGAGTATCTCGGCGACACGGTGGGCGAGTTACTCGAACCCACTCGCATTGCCCTGGACCCCTCGACGAGCTATGTGGTGGAGTGGACCGACGCGTATTTCTTCGGCAGCCAGGCCTTTGGACTGCTCGGAGAACTGGATCGTGCGGGCGTTGACGTGGGCGCCACCGATTTCTACCGGGTGCCCGCCACCAACCTCCGCACGAAGGGCCCCGGCCAAGCCAGTGAGGCCATCGTGTTCGTGACCGGTGAGTTCATCGAGGTGTGGCGAGACGACGAGCGCTTCACCGAAGTCGCGTTCTTCGACCCCCGCACCGACGCGGAGCGGACTCAGTACGACGAGCTTCGAGCCGCCGTCATCGACGACTTGGAGTCGGATGGCCTCGAAGACCTCGTGGATCTCGTCGACACGAATCTGTTCGGACTCAATGTCGACCAGCGCATCAGCCCCGAAGCGCAAGCTCTGACGTCGCAGATGAGCGCGCTCGGCCAGCCCGCAGCCGTGTTCCTCGGCCCACCGAACACCCCGCTGACCTGACAGGCTTGCCCCATGACCGCTGGTGGCGCTCAGACGTCGTTACAGACGCTGCCCGTGCCGTAGAGGATGTAGGCGGAGTCGATCCAGATGTCGACTCGGCGTTGCTGCTCCGGTTCGAACACGTCGAATTCACGTCGAAGCAGCGCATCGAACGCTTCCTGCGGACTGGTGGCATTCGCGATCGACAGCTGATCTGCGGCAGCGGTGAACAACTCGCTGACGTCCTGCGCATCAGCGGAGGACAGACCACTCGACTCGGCCACGACACACCCAGGGCCGGAGTACGTGCGGGCCGTGGACCCCTGCAACTGGAACACCGTGGTCGGTTCGGTGCCATCCGCTCGTCGAGCCTCGCCGAGTTGGCGAATCATGCCTTCGTCATCGACGCGAAACTCGATGCCACGTTCTTGCATCCACATCATCATCGTCGACGAGTAGGGCTCGAACACGAGCAGCGTGGACACGTCGTACAGCACCGGCTGATGTGCGGCCAGCACCTCCAACTGTGGTTCGACACGACGCATGGTGGGCATGGTTGCGATGTCGGCGGTTGGGCCCGACGGCTGTGCCAAGAACTGCACGTTCCATGCACCCGCGGCCACTGCGACAACGATCAGTGTGGATGTGAGGTGTCGGTCAGTGCGGTCCGAGCGCCGCCAGGCGCCCACGGCGAGCACGAAGAGGGTGAAGTGCACGAACGCCATCATCGGCCAAGCCCAACGAACGTGATGTGGCGAGATGCCGACCGCACCGATGGTGAGCCTGCTGAGCGCCAGCACCGAGCCCAACAGCACGACGGTGGCGACCACGCCTGCGCTTGCTTCGAGGTGGCGACCAGCACGGCGCGCCGCGACCGTCAGCGCAGCGAGCGACGTCGCGAGGAGCAGGATGCCGAGCACGGCCACGCCTGTCGGCAACAGCCCCGGGAGATCGAGAGTGGCGCCGTTCGGACCGTTGGTGATCTTCGTGATCTCAACAGTCGTCGTGTAGCTCGATCGGCCCCAGAACGGCGGACGGACGCCGAGGTCGGCCACGATCTTGCTGGCGTTGCTCAGACCGAGCGAGAAGTCCCCGCCTGAGGCGTTGCCCAGCAGGCGTGACATGTTGCCCTTGCCAGGCCCGAAGAACTGTTCCCAGAACGACAGTGCCCACAGCACCCCTACCACGCCGAGGGAGAGCGCAACAGGGCGGCGCCACTCGACGGTGTCGATCTCACGACGCTGCCAGACTCGCGCCGCACCGACTCCGATCACGATGAATACGAACACGTAGGCGTACGAGATATGGGTCTGTAGCAGCAGCGAGGTCACCGCGCCAGCCCAGGGGAGGAGCCAGTCGTCGCCCGCTGCGACGCCGACCGAGAGCACCAGGAGTGCGAGGAACGGGAAGATCAGGGCGTTGGCCTGCCAGATGTCGATCAACATCTCGCTGCCCATTGCCCAGGCGAGCAATGCCGAGAAGAGCAACGCCCACCGTTGCAGTGCCCACCCGCCGATTCGATGCGCCGTTGCAGAGATCAGGCAGATCATGGCGATGTTGATGGTGGCCACGCCGATCGCAGCCGCAGGTCCTGGGCCGAGCGCGTGCGCGAATGGCGACATCAACCAGTCGTACATCGCTCCCGGGTTGTTCATGTTCTCGCCAACACTGAGGCTCGCCGAGGTCCAGGAACCGAGGTAGGGATGATCTTCGGTCAAGACGTCACGGGTACGGATGAACAGCAGTGCGTTGTCGCCGATGGGAAACCAGTCGTTGCGCAGTGCCCGCAACGCTGCGGTCAGGAACGGCACGATCACGCCGGCGGTGGCGAGCACGCGAAGCGCCTTTGCGGGCTCGCTCGTTTCGGGGCGATCCGGGCTCGATGGATCGTCCAGTTCCTCGACCGGGGCCATGTCGACGCTGGTCATCCGCGGCCCTGATCGAAACGCGCGAACAGCGACACGAAGCTGAACAGCGCCGTGAAGAACACCGACGCCGTCGCCGCTGCGACGACCACGAGCGCAGCCGGTTGCACGAAGCAGAGCACGACGAGGAGTGCGACGAGCGCCGCTCCGGTGACGGCGGACACGACCATGGCACGCACGGCAATCCGCTCGGCGAACGGCAGGAGCATGCGTACCCCGTGCGCCATGAGGGACTGCGCGTTCATTCGTGACTGGCCTGCGAAGCGTGCTCCCCGAGCACACGGCACCATCGTGGTCGGGCGGCGCAGTGCGAGCAGGCTCGATGAGTAGCAGAGGTCGAAGGCGGGATGCCCGATGGTGGCTCGCAACGAGTCGCCGCGCTGCACCGCGAAGTTGCCGCTGCGGACCGTGGTGCCGGTGAGCGCGCGAAACACGACACGGAAAACCGTGTACATCACACGGAACAGCAACGACTCCGAACGTTGGGTGCGACGAGCGAGCGCCAACGAAACGTCCCCGTCATCGAGTGCGGCGAGGAGGCGAGGAACGTCAGCGGGTTGATCTTCCCCGTCGGAGTCCATCGTGACGATCACGTCGGCGTCGTGGACGCGGTCAGCGAGTTCGCGTAACCCGTGCACGATGGCGCGCTGGTGCCCGAGATTGAAGGGTGCCGACAGCACTTCGACGTCGTCCAGTGCGTGCAGTCGTTCGAGTTCGGGGTCCGTGCCAGCGGAGTCGTCGACCACCACGAACCGCATTGCCTCATGACGCTCGGAACAGGCGTGGATGGTCTCCTGTCGAACGCGCAGGTACGACTCGGTGTCGAACAGCATCGGGCTCACGACCCAGCAGGTGGTTGCGTTCATCGCCGCCTCGCCACGGCGACGACCGAGGTGCCCGCCGGCCACACCTTGCGCAGGCGCGACGTCGCACCGCTCAACAGGTGGCCCACGCGGTTGATCCGATCGCTCAACACCGGCATGTCGGCATCGCCGCCCGACGCAGAGGAGAGCTTGCGCTTCACGAGAAGCGGTAACAGCTCGGGGAACAGATAGTCACAGCGTTCCACTTCGAAGCCAGACGATTCGAGAGCGGCACGCAACGACGTTCTGGAGTAGCGGCGATAGTGGCCGAGGTCGGTGTCCCATTGGGAGAATCCCCATTGCAGCGCTGGCACGGTCACGACGAGATGCGCTCCCGAGTCCATCCGGTCGTGCCACGCACCGAGCGCTTCGACATCGTTCTCGATGTGCTCGATGACGTCGAGCATCGCGGCAACCGTGTCCACACCGAGGCGTTCGTCGTCGTTGAGACGCGCCGACTGGCCCCAACGTGACGCCAGTGCGGCATCCAGCGCTGGTGAGAGTTCATCGAAGCGATAGGTGAATGCTGGATGCGTGTCGGCGAGGCGGTCGCCGAGCATGCCGGAGCCGGCGCCGATGTCGGCGATCTGAGTGGCGCCTTGTGCCTCGGCAACGGCGGTGACGATGTCGAAGCGCACCCAGTGCCAGAAGGTGTGCGCAGACGCGTCGATCAGCTCGAGCTGTTGACGCTCCAGCGGAGTCTGTTCGGCGGTCATGGTTCAGAAGGTAGAGCCTGGGGGTGCGATGAACACCGCCACCGGGGCGGTGAGCACGAGCATGCGGGCGAGGTCGTCGAGAACGTCGTCCGGCAGGTCAGGGTCGAGTGATGTCCCGAACAGGTTGATGTCGAGGATGTCGATCAGGTCGTTTCGGCCCAGCTCGTCGAATCGTTGGAGCACGGACTCACGGGTGCGGTTGAACTCGGCAACCTCATCGGCAGACCGAGGATCAGCCGTGATCACTTCCACATAGCCCGGGCGTTCACGCCACTCGTCGATGAATGCGCCCGACACGATGTGGACCTCTGCATCGTAGGTGCCTTGCGGAAACACACGCTGCGGAGTCACCGGCACTCGCCAGGTGTTGTGGACTCCGACCTGGAGCCCACGGCGCTCCAGTTCGTTGACGAGGCCGTAGCCCTGGGCTCCAATGAAGTTGACGTCCTGCCAGAACACCACGTAGCGACCCTGCGCCCCAACTGCATCACCGGTTCCGTCGCGCAGGGCAGCCTCGGTGGCATCGACCACTGCGCCAAGACCTGAGGAGAGATTCTCTTCGGGAACATCGACTCGAAGTGCGGCAACACTGGATGCGATCGTGGCAACGGTGAGCACTGCGATACCGACCTGTCGCACACGCGTGTCGAGCACTTCGCGATCGAAGCCGTCACGCACCAGCAGCACCGTGGTCCACACGAGCGACAGCAGCACGAACAGTGCGGTCACCCATGCCCACAGGGTCAGGTAGTACCAGACCTTGCCGAAGATCCGAGTCATCGAGAACCAGGCCACGGTCATCGAAATGGCCAACACCAAGTGGAGGCGCATCAGCACGTGATGCCGGTGACGCACCGCGAAGATCACCGCGGCAACCCAGCTCAGGAAGATCACGAGTCCTCCGAGCGCCAACCCACCGGTTTGTCCGGACACCGACAAGAACGCAGCGTCACCGCGCAGCATCTCGAACCCAGCGCGAGGAAGGTCGAGGTGTCGAAGGAACACCCCCGAGCCGCCGACGATGCCGATCGTCGCCTCATCGGTGTCGCCGGTGAAGTGCTCGATGAGCATCGAGATGTTGCCCGGCTTGCGCCGTAACTGATCGACGCCGGCGGGGAGCCACATCAACCCTGCGCCCACGAATGAGGCAACGAGCATCGCAACGTCTCGGCGAACCGCCAGCGTTGCGATGGTGAGTGCACTCATGGCAATGGCGAGCAACAGGTATGGCACATGGGTTTGTGCCGCCACCGTGCCGACGATCACCACCACGGGCGCCATCCGGTGGTCGCCGCACTGAACTGCCCACGCAGCGAGCAGCACGACAAGCCAGAGGAACAGCGGGAAATACGGGTTCCACGGGTGGGTGAGTACGGAGAGGCCGTAGCCGAACACTGCGACCGACACGAGTGCTGCCACGGCGAGTTGCACACGTCGCCCGCCGAGGCGACGAGCAATCCACAGCGCAACGCCTGCAGCGGCGCTATTGATGACGGCGCTTGCGAGTTCGAGCCCCCAGCTGTGTCCACCTGACAGCAGGTGGAAGGGGCGAATCAACCAAAAGCTCCACGGCCCAGGGTGACTGCCCTGATCCGGGAAATCACCAATACGACCCGGCAATCCAATCAGCGGGGTCTGGCGCCCCCCGACGTCGCGGACGCGTAGCTCGGTCATCGCCATGTCGAGGGTGGGATACCACGGCCGGAAGGCGAGCACGAGGGCTGCGAGAAGGAGGGGGGCCACGACCATCGCAGTAGTGCCGCCACGCTGCCACAAGCCCTGAATGCCCTGTTCAACACCTGAGTCGACACCTCGCACGTCAGTTTCCCTGTGCGTCGATGTTGCGGTAACTTCGGTCACAGTGGGGCAAGTGTACGAGGGGGAAGCAATCGCGTCGCGCTCACCAGCGCGCTCGGATGACGGTGCCCCGATTCGCCTCGGCCAGCAACCGGCGCTCGACGGCGTGCGTGGTATCGCCGTGTTCCTCGTGGTGGTGTTTCACCTCGGGACCGGATTCCTCACGGGCGGTTACCTCGGGGTCTCGGTGTTCTTCACGCTGTCCGGATTCTTGATCACCACGCTGCTGCTCGAACGCTTCGATGACACCGGTGACCTGGCGCTGCGCGGGTTCTACGTCCGGCGCATCAAACGGCTGCTTCCAGCCAGCAGCCTCACGCTGGTGACGGTTGCTGCGCTCACCGCGGGCGGAGCGTTCTTCTCGACGAGCCGTTCCCAAGGCGACATCGTGGCCGCGGCGCTCAATGTCTTCAACTGGCGCGAGGTCGCATCCGGACGGGACTACGCAGACCTGTTCGCTGGCGACAGCCCGGTCGCTCACTTCTGGTCGTTGGCGATCGAGGAGCAGTTCTACATCGTCTGGCCGCTCGTACTCCTCGCACTGCTGCGATTCGCCCGATGTTCGCCAAGCACGTTGGTTCGTGTCGTTGGAGCGCTGTTTCTGACATCGGCCATCGCCGCGCAATTCGGTTCGGCCAATCTGGCCTACTTCGCTTCGTGGAATCGCGCTGCGGAGATTCTTGCTGGTGCCGCGCTGGCTGCCTGGCTCACCCGAGCCGGGCACATGCCGAGATGGTGGCGCTGGCTGCCCGGCCCCGCACTCACACTGATCCTCCTGCTCAGCCTCACCACACCGGCAGCGACGGGTTGGGCGTACAGCGGCGGGCTACCGCTGTTCTCACTCCTGAGTGTTGCCCTCATTGCCGGGCTGCAGCAGCCCAACCGAGTTCGCACCGCGCTGTCGTGGAAGCCCCTCGTGGCGTTGGGCCGAATCAGTTACGGCGTGTACCTCGTGCACTGGCCGGTGTTCGTCTACGTGGACGAAGTCCGCATGGGCGTCGACGGATGGAACCTCACCGTTACCCGCCTGATGCTCACTGCTCTGCTGTCTGGGCTGCTCTTCGTGGCGGTCGAGCGTCCCGTGCGCTACTCGCCACGAATTGGTTCACTGACCACAGCGCTGGTGTTCGCGCTGGCGATGTCGAGCTTCGTGGTCATCGTGGCGCGCTCAGCGGTCGAGTCGCCCAACGTGGCGGCACCCGCTCCTGCTGTTCTCGGAGGCCCAGTCGCCGACGACGTCGCGAAAGGTGTGACGAGCGAGCCTGCGGAGGATGTTGCGGCGATCCCCGCATCGGCATCTGCAACACCAATCGCTTCGACGGCCGACTCACCGAGCGCGCCGGTTCGTGTCGTTCCAGGCGCTCCAGCTGTCAACAGCTCGGTCACCGGCCCCACTACCGACCCGATCGCTGCCGCTGGCCCAATCGAGCGTGCGAATGAGGATGCGGATGGTCCGGTGCTCGCAGCATTGCCGACACCGGATGCTGCTCCGGTCGCGCCGACATCGATCGCCGTGTTCGGCGACAGCGTCCCCGCCTGGTTGCTGCGAGATGCAGCGGCGGCATTCGAGCGCAGAGACGTCGTGCTTCTGAACGGAGCACGGGAGTCGTGTGACGGTGCGGTTGCCCTGCCCATCGGGCGCGACCGGCGGCGAGCCGAGTTGCAGCCGCCCGACGACTGCATGGAGTGGACGGCCTCGTACCCGGACGTGTTGCAAACCTTCGACGCTCAAGTCGATGTGGGACTGCTGGTGCTGGGCCAGGCGCCTACGGTCGATCGATTCATCGACGACGCCTGGCAGCATCCTTGCGATTCCACTGCCTGGTACCTCGATGACGTGCGTAACCGGATCGACTTCCTCCGCTCGGAATCGGTGAAGCCCGTGATCGCACTTCCGGCTCGGTTCGGCCAGCGAGCTTCGTTCATCTTGCCCGATGACTACAGCGCTCGGATGTCGTGCGTGCGCACCGGGCTCACCGCGCTCGCCTTCGAGCAACAGGTCGCCACGGTCGATCTCGATGGACTGCTGTGTACCGGTGATGACTGCGACGAGAAGCGCAGCCGCGATGGCATCCACGTCGACCCCGAAGTGGCAGCAGACGTATTGAACGAACTCGTGGAACTCACGTTGGCGTTGAGGGCTTAGTCGTAGCTCCCGCGCCCCACGACGATGACGATCGTCGGTTGCGCAAGGCAGTCAGTCCTCGAGCCCGAATACTCGTCGATTATTGTCGAACAGGAAGGGCTCCCAGGCCTTGGCGCGAAAGCCCAAGTCGGTCAGCGTTCAGGCCGGGTCTCGGCGCCGCTCCGGTGCATCGAGGCACGCTGCCGTCACCACGAACATCACACCGAGCAACGTCCACGGATGCAGCCATTCGAGCCGGAGCGGCCAACCTGCGTCGGGGAACGGTGCGTCGGTACGCACCACCACGATCATCACCGCAGCCGGCACAGCAACGATGCCGACCCCACACCACGCCACGATTGCTGGACGTCGCACGAGCAGCGCGGTGCCCGCGACGATTGCCGTCGGGAGTGCCCAGACCCAGTCGATCAGCACGGCACTCGCGAGCGTTGCAGCGGCCACGACGATCCACGTGTGGACCCCATCGCCAGGTTGCGGTGCGATCGAATCTTCCTCGAGCGACGGGGCGTTTGATGCAGCGGAACGCCTCCGGAGTGCAAGGGCGACGCAGCCAGCCACTGCGAGTAGTGAGAGGAGGAATGCAACGTTCAGCTGGCGCTGCACGGGCCACGTGACCTCGACGGCGGTGGGTTCGGTCGTTGGGGCGAGCCACCATCCGTTGGCGTTGCCGTCGACGAGCGTGGGCTCTCCCAGATCGACTCCGTTGGCGGTGGCGTTCCAGGCAGCGTTGTAGCCCTCACCGTGCACGACCCAGCATCCGGATGGACACGCGGGAACCTCGAGGGTTCGCAATCGGCTGCTGGAGGAAACGGTGATCGGCTGCGTTGGGTCAACAGCGTCGCCGGAGGGGGTGGATGCTGAAGGTGTCGACAGCACCACTCGATCGACGTCGAAGCCGGAGCGGGCGCTCGTCGCTCCGAGAACGCGGTGGGTTCCGGCTGCCACGTCGATCGATGGAGTACACGGTGTTGTTGCGATCGCGCTGCCAGCGATGGCATCGTCGGTTGACACGTCGAAGGACAACGCAACGCCGACCCCGTCGACCAGCAGCAGATCGTCCCGGCACTCGGCGGTGAGTCGTTCCTGCGGACGCACGGCTGGCGACTGACCATCGAAGGTGATCTCGGAGATCGCAGCGGGGAGCAGCGTTGGTTCGTTGAAGCGGCGGTTTTGGATCATGCGCTCGTCGATGTCGACGATCTCGATGGTGACGTCCTTCAGATCGACTTCGCGCGGCAGCGTCACCGTCGACTCGAGTCGCTCGGGAATCACGACGTCGAAGGAGCCTGATGCATCGGTGACGCGCAGTGCGACAGCGGGGGAGAAGTGGTCACCGTCGGGCTGGGCGACGGTCATTGTCGTGGCTGTGCCGTTGCCGCTCCAGGTCAGTGACTGTCCGCGTACGTCGTCGAACGGTGTGATCCATGCGGTGTCGAGTTCGCCGTCGACCGCCGCTGCACCACGATGCTGCGGCGCACCGGTGAGATGCGCCGATGCAACTGCGGTCTCGCCGAGTAGCGAGGCCAGCACTGCTGATGGGAGGCGGCGATCGAGTCGCAAGGTCACGGTCGGCTCGACCACGGTGGCGTCTGCCAGTTCAAACTGGCGGGCGAGTAGTGGCTCGGGGTCGTCTCGCCATCGGTCGAGTGGTTCGACGCGAAGTCGGGTCAGCACCACGTCGATACCGCCCGCTGCTTCCTGCTGTGCTGCCGACACCAACGGCGTTCGGATGAACTCGGTGGTGCCTGCGCTACCCGTGCCGATCTCGATGAAGCCGACCCCGCCGATGGCCTCGCCGATCGGCGGTTGCGGTGTCGTGGTGGCAGTGATCGTGACGGTCGCCGTCTGCGTGATGTCGATGTCGATGCGCTGCCCATCTCCGGAACGAGAACTGTCGTCGAGGTCGACCTCGATGGGTTCGCCGCCGTCGGCGACCACGCTGACGCGGGTGATGGTCCGCTCACCCGGGTCGACTACGGGCTGGAGGAGATCGAGGTACTCGACCTCTGCATCGAACTCGAGGCGGATGAACTCTCCAATCGCAGGCGCTCGGTCGGCAACGAGCCACGCGGTGTCTCGGTCACCATCGATGGCCATGGCTGGTCGGTGCTCGGGAAGGTAGGCGAATCGCTCGCCGTAGCTACTGGCTTCCGCCGTCACCGCTCCCAGCTGAACCGACACCGTTTGGTCGTCGGGGTCATCGACGCCGCCCGATGAAAAGACATCGAGGCGCTGGTCGCCCGACTCGAAGCGCAAGACGTCCGACGCAACGTCAGCTGACTCGGTGAAGCCAGTGACATCTTGCGAGCTGCGCCAGTGGTGCGCCCGATCCCGATTGGAGTCGGTGATGACCAGCCGGTATCCATCTTCGAGCGGTGTGTCCTCATCGACAGAAGCCGCGTAGAGAATCAGCTCGGAACCGTCGATCACTCCCGCAGCAGCAGCGTCGATGATTCCGTCGCCGCTCCCTGCGAGCACGACGATTTCGTCTTTCACGCGCTCGGTCGGGATCGGGTTGCCAACGTCAGCGAGCGTGACCGGCGCAATCGCCTGGCCGATCCGTGCGTCGCCGAGGGTGCGGTTGTCGACCATCGGGATCGCTGATCCCATCACGACAGAGCCGCCGAACGAGGTGGAGTCGAGGCCGCTCAACTCGTTGGTCACCACCTCGGGGCGAGCGAGGCGGAACCGGTCGTAGGAGATGTCGCCCGAGATCCAGATCGTGTCCACCCCGAGCAGTCGCGAGACCGCCTCCACAGCGACCGGTTCGATGGTGTCGGTCTGCACGCGATCATCGAGAGCGAACACCAGGTCCATGGCAGCGGGGCTCCCGAGCGGCAACAGATCACGGGTGACGAGTGGCCGCTCGGTGAGGGCTGGCAGCGGCTGGTCGACGGTGTAGCCCCACTGGAAGGCGCCGAACTCGGTGCCCGGCACCTGGAGCACGCGGTACCCATCGGGTCGCTGATCGAGATCGTTCGCGGCATCGAGCCACGCAGCGGGAGGTTCCTGGTCGCGTTCGAGTGCCTCGTCGACGAAACCTCCATTTCGCAGCGCTGGGAGGGCGATGACTGCGACTGCGCCAATAGCCCCGGCGGTTGCGACGCGAACGGTTCGGGGAGCAATCGGGCCAGGGAGCCGCACACCCGAAACGACATGCGCAGTGCCGAGCGCCAGTCCGATCAGCAACACAGGAACCGCTCGCGTGCTGCTGCGCAGCGCCAGGGCCAACCCGCCTTCACCATCGCCAACGAGCAGCGACATCAGTGGAGACGGGTCGTCGATCGGATGGACGCCGACGCCCAACACGATGCCTGCACCGATCAGCAACCCTGCGAACCGACGGTGCTCCCACCGACCCACGGCAACGCCGGCGAAGCCGATCAGCGTCACGATCCACCCAGCGAGAATCGTGCGTCCGGAAACCAAGTGGTCGATCGAGGCCGTGGTGGTGGCGGCATAGGCGTCTCGGACGTAGAACAACCAGTACCCGAGGCCGCGGGTGACCTCGGTGGAGGTCGACGTGAACGACACCGCTTCCAGCGATTCGGAGAAGGCGAGCACGTCGGCGCCATTGGCTCCTTGAATGAGCAGCATCACGATCCACCACAGCGACACGCCGATACACAACACACCGGTTCGCGCGGCAACGGCCAGCACGGTGCGCCACGATGCGGTTCGCCCCCACAGCGAGTGGATCAGCCACAGCGCTGGCGCTGGGATGACCATGGCAAGCGCCGTTGCGTTCACCGCTCCCACCGTGAACACCACGAGCGCAATGGCGGCGGGGTAGCGCCAACCGGAACGTCGGGTGGCCAAGACGGTGAATGCGACGATCCAACCGAGCCCCGCCCAGGGCAACAACAGCACAGACGTTCGCGAGATGTAGGGCAACACGTAGGGCGACAGTTGGTACACGAGCGCGGCCACGAGCGCAGCGAGCGGGGCGAACCCCAGCGTTCGGGCGAGGAACCGCATGCCGAGTCCGGCCGCGACCAGCAGGGTTCCAATCCAGAGTCGGTGCGCAATCCAGTCGGGCACTCCGAGCGTCTCGAACGTCCAGAACCACGGGCCGGTCGGCCACAAGTAGGCAATGTGCTGATGTGGCACCCAACCAGCGAACTGGCGCGGGTCGAACGAGGTTGTTGCATCGGCCAGGAAGCGACCGGGGTTGAGGTAGACGTACAGCTTGGAGTCGGTCGGCATCCGACCGGGCGACGCCGTGAGCGCCGGAACGTAGGCGACGAGCGCCAAGACCGCGATCGAGATCGAGAGCTGGAACCGGCGCAGCTGATCCATCAAGGCAGCATCACCCAGCGCGGGGCAGGAGCCTGGAGACCTGTTTGGCCAGCTTGAGCACGCCCTGCTTCGAGCTGCGCCGATGGTGTGAGGCGCCATCGTCGTCGGTGATCGCACGGTTGGCCACGAACCAGTCGTAGCTCTGGGCGAACATCTCGTCGGTCGACCAGCGTGGTGAGAAGCCCAGCTGTCTCTGCAGGTGTTCGATGTCGAACCACATCGACTTGGAGTACATCAGCCAGTGGTACGGAGCGAACGGGGTGATCCCCAAGCCCGCCGTCAGCTTCATTCCCGCCGCTGCAGGGCCCGCCGGGAGCGACCGCACCTCGGCGCCGGTTCCGGCGTGTGCGCACAGCGCATCGAGCGTTTCTCGCATGGTCCCGAATCGGTCCGTGCCGACGTTGAACACGTTCGGTCCCTCATGCTCTGCCGCGAGCAGACACACCTCGGCCAGGTCATCGGAGTGGACGAACTGGTACCGGTTGCTGCCGTCTCCGAGCACGATCGGATCCTTGCCATCAGCAATCCACTCGAACAGGATCCCGAAGATGCCGAGTCGGCCGTGGCCGAGGATGGTTCGCGGTCGCACGATCGACACATCGAGCCCGCGCCGAGCAGCCGCCAGGCATGCCCACTCCGCGGCCAACTTGGCGTGACCGTATGCCTCCATCGGGGCCGGCACCGTGTCCGGCAACACCGGGTTCACCTTCGGCACGCCGAACACGGCACTCGACGACGTGTGAATGACCTTGCGGACGCCCGCCTGCGCGCTGGCTTCCAGCAGGTTGACCGTGCCGTCGACGTTGACCGTTCGCAACAGGTCCTCGTCCTTGGCAAGCGGAACCTGCGCCACGTTGTTCAACACGACGTCCACGCCCTCGACAGCGCCACGGACAACGGAGCGGTCACGTACATCGCCTTGCATGAACTCCACGCTGGCCGGGCGATCATCGGCATCGTTCAGGTCGAGGACTCGTACGTCATGTCCTGCGGCATGCAGTCGGGCCACGACGAGCGCACCGAAGTATCCACTCCCACCCGTGATCAGGTACCGGGTCACAGTTCGATTCCTTGTTCGAGGCACCAGCGGATGCTGTTTCGCATTCCATCGGCGAGAGCGAATTCGGGCTCGTATCCCAGCTCGCGTCGTGCTGCGGTGATGTCCACCGCGATGTTCTTGTTCATCTCACCGAGCACATGGAACTGCGTGATGTATTTGCCCGCCTTCTGGGTGATCGTGTCGATCTTCTCTGCGACGGTGCCTGCGAAGTTGGGCAGCTTGAACGAGTTGGGCTTCACGTCGAAGCCTTCCGCACGGAGCGCATCGCCGACTGTCTCGACGATCTCGTTCACGGTGTAGGGCTCGGCATCAGCGATCCACCAGCCCTTGCCCGGTTCGGTCACGGTCAGTTCCGCGCGGACGATGCCCTGCACCAGGTTGTCGATATAGGTCATCGACCTGACCTGGCCCCCGTCGCCGAGGATCGGGAACTTGCCCTTCTTCACCATCGTGAAGAACGTCGTTTGCCGGGCCGGTTGGTGCGGACCGTAGAACCACGGCGGGCGCACCATCACTGCGTTCAGGCCGGCTTGAACCGCATCCATCACTGCGAGTTCGCCCTGCATCTTCGATCGGCCGTAGCCGAGGTAGGGACGATATGGCTCGTCGTTGCCGAACCGGTCGTTGCGAGCACCGTTCGTTCCGAATGGGCTGTTCGAAGACACGTGGACCACTCGGCGAGCACCGTGACGCAGCGCTGCCTCCATGACATTGCGGGTCCCCACATGGTTCACTGCGTCGAATTCGTCCATGGACTTCGCCGGGTGGATGATCCCCGCGGTGTGGATCACGTCGACGTCACCGCACAGACCGTCGAACAACCGGTCGAGGCTGGTCGGATTCGTGACGTCCCCACGAACGATTTCGACCGATTCGGGAAGATGCTCGACGGCGTCGCCGGTCCGGGCGAGGCCGCGCACGGTGCCCGAACGGCCTGCCGTGCCGTTGCCTGCGAGCGCACTCACCAGACCCGTGCCGAGCCAGCCGGCTGCGCCCGTAACGATCGTCGTGGTCGGCGCTTCGATGGTGACGAGGTCGGTCATGCGGTCATCCTGATCGTTGGTCGCAGTAGCGGCGAGCGTTGCGAATGGCAACCGCCATGACGGACGCCTGGGGGTTCACGCCGGGAGCTTCGGGCAGCAGCGCGGCATCGTTCACGAACACGTTGTCGGTGCCGTGGACCAACCCGTGGCTATCGGTGGCGCACCGCTTGTCGTCGTCGCCCATGGGCGCAGTGGAGCACAGGTGGACGGTCATGACGCTGGCCTTGCTCGCTGCGAACATCGAGGTCATGCGCTCCAGGTCGATGCGGTTGCGAACGATCGGCGACCCCTTGAATGCGGGGTAGATCTCCTCGGCGTCAGCTTCGAGCATCACCATTGCGAGCCGAGCCAGTCCCTGGCCCAGCAGATCTCGGTCGCGCTTGGTGAGGCGGTACGTGACGATTGGGTCGCGCAAGCCCGGCACTGCTTGAACGATGCCTCGCCCTTCGCTGGTGATGGCGGCGTAGTACACCGCCAACTCCGGCCAGGACGTGACGGCGCTGCCGAAGTCGCGCCAATTGTCCGTGAGGGCGAGCGCAACGAGTCCCGGGTGGCTCGCCGAACCACCAAACGAGATGTTCGGAGCGAACTGCTTCACCTGGTACACCGACACGTCCTCGGGCGTGTTCACTGCGTCGGCGAACTTGGCCGAGAGTTTCACGGTGGGATGCACTGCGAGCGTGCGACCCACGCGGTGTCGCAAGCCGGCGCGCTGCAGGATCGCCGGGGTCTGGATTGCACCACCGCACACGACGACGTCGCGGAAACCAATCGTCACCGGTACGCCGTCGTGGGTGAGTTCGGCAGAGGTCGCAGTTCGACCATTGCGGATGATCTTGTCCAGCCGATGGTCACACAGGATCCGAGCCCCCGCCGCAAATGCCCGCGGCAGGTATGTGCGCGTCATGCTCTGGCGTTTGCCTTCGGTGGCTCCCGCTCCGTCGGGATATGTCATCCAGCGAGGAATCTCGTCGTTGGTCCAGCCGAGTCGGTCAGCACCGCGCTGCAAGATCCGGCTGGCTTCGGTGTGCTCGCCGGGAACCTTCTGCACGCTGAGCGCATCCTCGACCTCTTCACAGATCGACAAGATGTCGTCGGACGCGAAGTCCTTGATCGAGTACCTCGAGCGCCAACGCTCGAGCGTTTCTTCCGGCGGCCGCCAGTACAACCCGCTGTTCACTTCGGTACCACCGCCAGCGCAGCGCCCCTCGGTGTAGGCAATCGATGGCAGTCCGAGCGCCACGGTCACGCCGCCCGACCGGTACTGCTTGTCCATTTGGTCGAGCGAGAACGGCACGACGGAGCCCTGCTCGATCCACGGCCCCTCCTCGACGACCAACACGTCGTGGCCGGCCTCCGCCAGGATCGCAGCAGTGGTGGCACCGCCAGCGCCCGAGCCAACGATCAGCACGTCACAGTCGTGGTGGGTGGCGGTGCTCATGCCGGTCGTCCGCCCTCGACCGTGGTGTCCGGCCAGGTCTCCCACACGTACGCGAACCCAAGCGAGCGCACCAACCTCGGGTATTCGGCAATCAGCGGCAGCGGGAGCGACACGACCAGTCGACGCACGCGACTCTGCCCGATGACCATGCCGATCACATCCACCAGCAGCCCGATCGCCAACACGCCGAAACGGGTGAAGGACGGCAGCACGTTCACACGTCGACCAATGAAGTCGATGGCTTCGCGGCGTCGGTCCTCGGTGAGGAGCGGCAACTCGGTGGCCAGCAAGCCGTCGGCGAATCGGGCCACCGTGCTGGGGGTGTTCACCGGGTCGGACATGAGTGCGCGAGCCTACCGATCACAGTTGGACACTCGGTGCTGTGGGGGCACGCGTGCTGCATTCCTCTCGAGGATCTCGACGTGGCGACACACAACGTCAGTCGTGGTCGGCGTAAGCCCGTCGTCGGCGCCGGAAGGTGACCGCATCACTGATTGCCCACCAGGTGACGAGCAGGAAGGCCTCGCGCACGATGTTGCCGCTCATTTTCGATGCTCCAGCGACACGATCGCGGAACGTGATCGGCACCTCCACGATGCTGCACCCGGCAGCAACAGCGCGATACGTCATCTCGATCTGGAAGCCGTACCCCTCGGCGCGAATGGCATCGAGATCGATCCGTCGCAACGTGTCCGATCGGTAGACCCGGTAACCAGCGGTTGCGTCGTTGATGGCCAAGCCAAGCGCAATCGCCGCGTACCGGTTGCCCCAGCGGGACAACCAGGTTCGACGTCGAGGCCACCCCACGACCGAGCCACCCGGTATGTATCGCGACCCGATCACGAGGTCGATGTCGTGCCGGGCGAGGTCGAGCATGATCGGGAGCACAGACGGATCGTGTGACAGGTCCGCATCGATCTCGACCACCGCGTCGTAGGACTCGCTCAGTGCGACCTGGAACGCGTGTACATAGGCGTCACCAAGGCCACGCTTCTCGTCGCGCTCGACAATGCGCAGCCCGGCACCGAATGCTGCCCGGCCTCGCACGATGGCGCGTGTGTCATCAGTGGACGCATCATCGATGACCAGCACGTCGACGTCGGGCGCGTGTTCTTCGATGCCATCCAACAGCGTGGCGATGTTCTCCGCTTCGTTGTGGGTGGGCACCACCACGACGGCGCGCATCACGGAATGGCCCCGAACACGCCGTAGAGATTCGTGAGCACCGCCAAGCCGGCGCCACACAGGATGATTGCGAAGTTCCAGCTGTGGCGTTCCCAACTGAGGTCGGCATCGGCCTCAGCTGCAGGGCGGGGCCACCACGCCGCAACGGCGATGAGGAGCGGGAACGCGGTGAACACGAAACGAGGGCGCGCCGTGACGGTCTCGGGAATCAGCATGAGGGCAATCACCACGGCACTGAAGGCAACCCAGGGGAGCGGCAGCCGCTTCTTCCATGCCGCGTAGATCATGATCCCGAGTGCAAACAGCGACAGGAACGTCAAGGCGTCGGCAGGCGAATCGAAGGGGCTCGTGACGAACCCGAAGGTGTTCTTCACGGCGGTGGCACCGAAGCTCGTGCCCTCGGACCAGGCCTCTTGTTGCACACGGAACCAAGCACCGCGTTCACCGGCGGTGTCATCGACGTACAGCTGGAATCCAATGAAGCCGAGCGGAGCGAGCAGCACAGAGATCAGCGAAGACCACTGCCGCTTGGTCTTGATCGCAATGGCTGCAGCGACCACACACGCCAGCACGATCGCCACGCCGTTCGGTCTCGTCGCCGTGGCAAGCGCCGCGGCGAGCCCGGCAAGTAGCCACTGTTCATCGAGGAGCAGCAGCAAGCAGGACGCGGCGAACACGATGAACAGCGCTTCGGAATAGGCGAACGACAGCACGAACGACCCGGGAAACACCGCAAAGAGCACCATGGCTCGCGCTGCGACCGTCGTGTCGAACACTCGTCGAGCCAGCAGGCCCACCAGTACCACCGCAACAGCTCCGAGGATCGCGTTCAGAGCCAGCGCAGCAAAGGTGTCGCCCCCAGGCAGGAACGAGTCGAACACTCGAACCGCTCCGGGGAACATCGGGAAGAACGCTGCGCGAGCCTCGAGTTGGTCGTACGTGATGTTGTCGGGAATCGACTCGGGGTATCCGAGCCTCACCAGCTCCAGGTACCAGCGGCCGTCCCACGACGTGAGCACGCTGGTGATGAGGTCGACTGCGCCTTCTTCGGGCTCGACCGGCAGACCCGCAGCCGCAGCTTCGGCCGCGTCTTCGCGTTCGTCGACAACGAGCTGCGAGGCACGCACGGCAGCGCCAGCGAGGACGCACAGGCGCGACACCACGTAGGCCAGCAGCCCCACGATCACCGCTCGCTTCCATCGTTCTCGCTCCAACGGGATGTTCACGTCGTCGCCACCGGAGTGTGTCGATGGTGCTTGCGAGGCCACCGCATCGGCTGCAGGTGGCGGAAACGCGTCGTCGAGAGTGTCGGTCATGGTGTGGCGGTCGGTTTCCGGATCGAGTGGCTAGGGGTCACCAGCGAGACATCGAGACGATGCGTTGCTTGGGACCGAACTTCGGCGCACCGCGGCCATGCGCGGTGATGGCACGCACAACTCGGCCGCGTTGCCCTGCGTATGGAGCGAGGAGCGCGAGCATACGCTCGTCGGTTGCTCTGGCCTCGTTCGCCAGATTCCAGCCGATGATGTTCTTGACGTGGTAGTCGCCAACGGGAACTGCGTCAGGATCGCCGAGGGCCGGGCCGGTGACACACCCGGTGGTCCACACACCAATGCCTGGAATCAGCTGCAGGAGTCGAGCGGCCTCGGCGGGAGCCAACGCTGCCCAATCCCAGAACTTGGATGCGTGTCGGGCAACCTCGATCATCGGTTGCGCCCGCTTGCGCTCGATGCCGAGTGGATGGAACCACCAGCTCGGCTGACGACGCAGCACGTTGGGGGCTGGCGGAAGCAGGAGGCCGGTGAACGGACCTGGGGCGGGCTCGCTCAGCTCGCGACACAGCAGTGTCCACTGGTGTTTGGCCTCGATCGCCGTGATGCGCTGCTGGAGAATGTTCGGCAACAGCTCGTGGTACAGGGTGCCGCTTGCTGCGATGCGCGTGAACCGATTCGCCGCAGCCGTCGCCGCCACCACCGGGTGGCGGTCGTGCTCCAGCTCGGCAAATCCGGGGTCGAGTTGCCCCGTGATCGCGGGGATGCGATCGTGAAGCCAGGCCGCACCTGGCCCCCAGGTGTCAGCCTGGAGCGCGGTGTCGGGCGCCCATCGAAGCAGCAGTGTTCCCGGCCCGTCGGGCGTCCAGGTGCCTCGCACGAAACGTCCCGACGAGCGCGGACCACGACCGGTCCGGTCGAGCCAGGTGGTTGGATCGTTACGCCCCTGACGAAAGCCGCTCAGCGTTGCGCCTACGTCGATCAGCGTTCGTTCGGCCGCCGCGGTGGAGTGTGTCACGTGATCGACAGCCGCCATCGGGCCCGACCGTACCAGTCCGTATGCTCTCGCCAGTGGGTGAGCGAGTTGGGTGAGCGAGATGACAAGAGCGCACCGCTTCGTGGCTCCTGGGCAACCGTGCCCGATCCGCGTCGCTTGGCGCCAGCGCACCCCGGCTACGACGAGATCCTGCAGCGCCACGATGCAGCGGTGGGTCGAGGCCTACCGACGTACGCCGATCCGGTGAGCGGGTTCAGTGTGTTCACCGCCGCCTTTCTGGCAAAGCGTGGGTACTGCTGTGAATCCGGGTGCCGCCACTGCCCGTTCGTGACCTGACGTTTCGGCTGTATGAACGCTCCAGGACGTCATGCGCTGAGCGCTTGACGTTTTGTACAGTTCGAGACATGTCGGTTGCTGTGCCCACTTCGCTCGACGATGCCATCCAACTCATCGGGGAGCATCCCGACGCCATGCTGCTCGCCGGCGGGACGGATGCGATGGTCGAGATCAACGACGGTCACCGACGCCCAGCCGGCATGGTCATTGCCCTCAACCGGGTGGTGGATCTGCGCTCGTGGCGTCATGATCCAGGTGCTGGAACCGTCACCATCGGTGCAGGCGTGACCTACACCGAATTGATGGAGGAACCGCTGGCATCGCTGCTGCCCGCACTGGGCGAGGCGTCACGCACCGTTGGATCACCGCAGATCCGCAACGCAGGAACGCTGGGCGGCAACCTCGGAACGTGTTCGCCGGCAGGCGATGGGCTTCCCGTGCTGTCGGCACTCGATGCCGAGGTCCGAATTGTCTCGTCGGGGAGTGAGCGGACCGTGTCGGTGCACGACTTCATGGTCGGCGTGAAGCGGACGGCGCTCGAGCCTGGCGAGTTGATTGCCGAGATCGTGCTCCCGGTGCGGTCGGGTTGGCAGGGATACGCAAAGGTCGGTGTTCGCAACGCCATGGTGATCGCGGTGGCGAGCGCCTGTTTCGCCGTGGACGAAGCAGCGCAGCGTGTGTCGATCGCACTCGGCTCCGTTGGACCCACGGTGATTCGATGTCGCGACGCCGAGGACCAGCTGTCGGAGGCAATCGACTGGTCGAACGACAGCACTGGGTCCATGAGCACCGTGTCGAGCGAGGCGGTCGACACGTTCCGCAGCCTCGTGAGCGAGGCAAGCAGTCCCATCACCGACCATCGCAGTACCGCTGACTATCGACGTCACGCCGTCGGGGTGCTTGCAGCGCGGCTTGCGCGTCGGGGTCTCACGATCGAAGGAGCAGCACGATGAGCAACCAATTCTTCACCCTTCGGGTGAACGGGAACGACCACGAGGTGGCTGATTCGTGGCTTGGTGAGAGCTTGCTCGACGTGCTCCGCGACCGCATCGGCCTCATGGGCTCGAAGGGAGCATGCACACAGGGCGAATGCGGTTCGTGCAGTGTCATGGTCGACGGTGATCTGGTCTGTTCGTGCCTCGTCATGGGGGCCACGGCGATCGATCAGGAGATCGTGACGATCGAGGGGGTTGCCCCAGTGGGAGCACCGAGCGACGTGCAGCAGGCCTTCGTCGATGCGGGTGCCGTGCAGTGCGGGTTCTGCACGCCCGGGCTCGTGATGGCGGTGCATGACCTGCTCGAACGCGTCGGTGAGCCGACCGACACCGAGATCCGCGAGGAACTTGCGGGGAACGTGTGTCGATGCACCGGATACGGGCGGATCATCGATGCCGTGCAACAGGTGTCGGTCTCGCGATCCAGCTCCAGCGTCGGAGGTGCGTCATGAGCGCCACCGAGACAGCGACCCCCATCGGGACCGAGCAGTCGATTCGGCCGGGCACCATCGGTGACTCACCGGCCCGACCGGACGGCATCGAGAAGGTCCAGGGGTCCTACGAGTTCTCCTCTGACCTGTCGGCCGATGGCTGCCTGTTCGGCGCGACGCTTCGCTCGCCGCATCCGAGCGCAAAGATTCTGTCGATCGATCTGGCTGCGGCCTGGAAGATCAGCGGCGTCGAAGCGATCGTCACTGCGGAGGATGTGCCGGGCAAGGCGACCTACGGCCTGATCTCACAGGATCAACCCGTCTTTGCCGCAGATGTTGTGCGCTACGTCGGCGAGCCGGTTGCCGCGGTTGCTGCGATCGATCCCGAGACCGCTCGCCTTGCTCTCGCCGCCATCGTGGTCGAGTACGAACTACTCACCCCATTGCTCGATCCGGAGCGTGCCATCGGCGACGATCACGAACCGATCCACCCCGACGGCAACCTCATCCGGCATCAGCACATTGCGCACGGCGATGCCACAGCGTCCGGCCCGATCGTGGTGGAGGGCACGTACGAGATCGGCATGCAAGATCAAGCCTTCCTCGGACTCGAAGCAGCGATTGCCCATCCTGACCCGGGCGGCGATGGCGTGGAACTCGTCGTGGCCACGCAATGGCTGCATGAAGACCAGACACAGATCGCCGCGTGTCTCGGCTTCCCCGAGGAAAAGGTACGCCTCGTACTCGGCGGCGTGGGCGGCGCATTCGGTGCACGCGAAGACCTCAGCCTGCAGGTCCACTCATGTCTCCTGGCATTGCGGCTGGGTCGTCCGGTCAGAATGGCGTACTCCCGTGCCGAGAGCTTCCTCGGGCACGTGCATCGGCACCCGGCCACCATCTGGATGCGCCATCACGCAGATGCTGACGGCCGCTTGATCAACATCGAGGCCCGCTACGTGTTCGACGGCGGCGCCTATGCGTCCACATCGTCGGCTGTACTCGTGAACGGCATCACCATGACCCAGGGCCCGTACGCCTGCCCGAACGGCACCGTCGATGGGTACGCCGTGCGCACCAACAACCTGCCGTGTGGCGCCATGCGGGGCTTCGGTGCGGTGCAGGCATGTTTCGCGTACGAATCGCAGATGGACAGAGTCGCCGAGGCTGCCGGCATCAGCCCGGAAGAAGTTCGCCTCCTCAACGCCATGCGCACCGGCGATACCTTGCTCACCGGCCAACCCGTGCTGAACGTGGCGCCGGTCGAGGAGTGCATCCGAGAGACTGCCGCACTTCCGTTGCCAGACGAGCCGGTCGGCGGCGCGCCACTCGACGATGGAACCGCGGATGCCATGAAGCTGCCCGGGGGAGCGGGCCGAACCGCGGACAGCGGCGACATCGTGCGAGGCATTGGATGGGGCGTGTCGATCAAGAACCTCATGTACTCCGAGACGTTCGATGACTTCTCGACCGCACGATGCCGGTTGACGGACGGCGTGGCCACCATCAAGTTCGCCACTGCCGAGGTCGGACAAGGCTTCATCACCATCGCCGCACAGATTGCTCGCACCGTGCTGGGTGTGGACGACGTGGTACTCGACACGATTGACACCGGGATCGGATCCGCCGGTTCCACATCGGCGTCGCGCCAAACCTGGATGAGCGGGGGAGCGGTCGATGCCGCCTGTCGCTCGGCGCGCGAGCGACTGTTCGAATCCGTTGCGGCGGCGCACGGCCTCGAAGCGGTCCAGTTGATGATCGATGGCACCGATGTGATCGATACCGCTGGCGACTTGCGAATCCCCGTTGCTGAAGCATCGGCGGGTCTCGACATCGATGAGACCGTCGAGTACCACCATCCTCCGACCGAGGATCTCGACGAGAACGGCCAGGGCAATTGCCATACCGCATTTGCGTTCGTGGCGCACCGCGCCGTGGTCGACGTCGACCCCGAACTCGGACTCGTGAAGGTGGTGCAGATCGCTACCGCTCAAGATGTGGGCAATGCGCTGAACCCGCTGTCCGTGATCGGCCAGATCGAAGGTGGGATTGCTCAGGGGCTGGGTCTTGCCTTGATGGAAGAGATCATCCAGGTCGACGGTGTCATCAAGAACGGCAACTTCACCGACTACCTGTTGCCGACGTTTCTCGATATGCCACCGGTGCTGGCCACGCTCGTCGAGCAGCCAGACCCACATGCTCCGCTCGGGGCAAAAGGGGTGGGTGAACCCCCATGTATCTCGCCGACTCCGGCCATCGTCGGCGCCATCCGCGACGCACTTCGACAAGTCGGCATCGAACGTCCACTGAGTCGTATCCCCGTGCGCCCTGCCGACATCTGCCTGTAACTACGGAGTCTGCAACCCGATCCGACAATTCGTGGTTGCGGCTCAGGGTTGGGGAGTGCTGAGGCAGCTGAACTCGGTCGCGTCGTGAGCGCGAACGATGTGAACGCTCTCGGGGGAAGCAGCGCTGGCAATCAGCGATCAGCTTGTGCGAGCTGTGCTGCAGAAGTGCTTGTAAGGGAATTGAAAGGAGGCTCGAGAAGACTCACCGCGGTCAACACGACCGACATCCGATGAGGAGATCGATATGCACCACCCCCACACCTGGAAGCCGAATCCCCCGACGAGGTGTCAGCACATTCGCTCGCTGGCCACCACGCAGTTGGAGAGGGGATCGAGATGAGCACCACTGGAGCAAGTCGGAGACGGCGCACCGGATTGGGTCTGCTCGCCGTGCTGATTTTCAGCGTCGGAGGGTTCGCTTCTGCGGCCACGCCAACCACACCCTCGTCAGCGGACACCATCGATGGCTGCACAAGCAGGTTCGGCTGGCTCAGGGTGATCAACCCTGACGAAGGCGAGAGGTGCTGGCGACGCGAGACCCCGATCAGCTGGAACCAAACCGGTGCGGACGGCATCTCAGGCCCGGCCGGTGCCGACGGAGCAACAGGTCCCGCAGGCGCAGACGGTGCCACGGGTCCAGTCGGTGCCACGGGTCCCAGAGGCGTGGACGGGGTGGACGGAGCCGCCGGTCCTGCGGGACCCGCAGGAGCAGACGGCGCAATGGGACCCGCAGGTGCCAGCGGCGCAACAGGCCCAGCAGGTGCGGACGGTGCGGACGGTGCGGTTGGCCCCCAAGGTGAAGCAGGACCACCTGGCGCACAAGGTGAAATGGGGCTCCCCGGTGTCGACACGTTGGCGGGTCTGTCGTGCAGCACACATCAAGTAGCGCGCTGGAATGGAATGGCGTGGGCGTGTTCTTCCGATGCAGTTCGAACGAGCACGTATGCCACGGGCAACGGCCCTCAGAGCGGCATTGACAGCGGCCAACTCCTGAGTCGCGTCCTCACCGTGACAAAGGCCGAGCCCGACACCGACCTCCGCATCTCGTATACCGACAACTTTCGTGTCCTCGGAGGTGTCGCTGGAAGCGCAGCACGCTGGGAACTCCGCATCGACGGGGCGTCGTGTCCGAGTCAGGCCCTCGCGTACGACATCTACTCGAGCCAAGACTCCAATCATCACCGATCTGACACGTTCGTTGGATACTGCCGAGGTCTCGGCGCTGGAACCTATGAGGTCCAGGTGTGGGTCGGGGCGGTGCCAGGATTCCCGGCCAGCGGGGATGCATACACCGGCTGGCTGGACTCCACGTGGGTACTCGAGGCCGAAGAGGTGTTCTGAGCCACCTCGCTTCGCACCGAGCAACACACAGACGATCGCAGAGTTGCTGGTGCGGGACCTCGCCGCCCCGCACCAGCGCTGTGTGTCCAGACCGTCAGCGACAGTCCGAATGGGACTGACAAACCGGCGTGTCATCTTCTGAACATGAGGTTGCCAGTTCGGCCCCTCACAAACTGACGACCTCGGCGATCATTGCTCGCAGGGGCCGATGACCGGATAGGTTCGGGCGCCATGGCAGAAGAGCGCGAAATCATGACCTGGGACATGTTCGGCGAGTCCACCCGAGACCTGTCGCAGATGGTGGCCGATGACGGCTACGAGCCCGACATGATCCTCTCGATCGCTCGAGGCGGGCTGCTTCCAGGCGGAGCGATGGGGTATGCCCTGTCGATCAAGAACGTCTACACGATGAATGTCGAGTTCTACACCGGTGTGGACGAGCGCCTCGATGTGCCCAGGATCCTCCCGCCGGCTCCGGACTTCGTCGACTTGAGCGACGGCAAGATCCTGATCGTCGACGACGTCGCCGACACGGGCAACACGCTGAAGTCGGTCGAAGAGTTTTGTGACGGCAAGGTTGGCGAAGTGCGGACCGCAGTGATCTACGAGAAGTCGCACTCCGTCGTGAAGTGTGACTACGTGTGGAAGCGCACCGACCTGTGGATCAACTTCCCGTGGAGTGACAAGCCTCCGGTCGCCGCGCCGGCCGGCTTCGTTCCCGAAGTCTGACCGACGCAGCGACCACCTACGTCGCAGAGACGCAGCGATCGTCGATTAGGCGCCGACGGCGCCGTCGATGACATCTTCGGCGTCGCCCAACACGTACCGGTGGGTGAGTGCACCGAGCACGCCACCGATGATGGGTGCCACCCAGAACAGCCAGAGCTGACCGATCTGGTCACCGCCGGCGAAGATCGCCTGTGAGATGGACCGAGCAGGGTTCACACTGGTGTTGGTGACAGGGATCGAGATGAGGTGGATGAGGGTGAGCGCGAGGCCAATGGCCAAGCCGCCCATTGCTGGTGCGGCTTTCTTCGCCGTTGCACCCATGATCACGATGAGAAACACCGCGGTGAGGACGCTACGACGTTCTGGAAAGTCGCAAGAACGAGGTCAGGCTCTGTGCGCAGCGGCTTGCGCCGCAGTGAGGCGCTGCTTGAGCGCTTTGGGTGGGATGATCCCGGCGAGCTTGCCGTCGTTCCACACCGTCACGATGGGGCGCAGCGGATTGAGGCGGGGCAGCACAGATGACAGGTCGTCATCCGGGCCGGCTTGCGCTGTCTGGCTGAACGGCACCATCAGACTGTTCAGCAGCGTGAGTGCTCGTTGATCTGCAGGAATTGCCCACAGTTCATCTTCGAGCACCAAGCCATCGAGTTGGCCGTCATCGTTGGCATCCACCGCAACCGCTCCGGCCTCTCCCAGACGTGAACGCTGCCAGATCATCGAGTCAGCATCCATGTCCGAGCCCGCATGAGCAACACCGAACCAGGTGAGGTCGCGCACCTTGACGCCGTCGAGACGCTCCGTGACATACGACGCTGCGATCTCCGCTCGGGCATTGGCGGCGATGAACACGCCGGTGACCGCAATGAAGATGCCGCCCTGGCCGTTGAACATCAGCGCAACACCGGCAATACCGAGACACCATCCGAGCACTCGTCCGGCGTTACCGGCGTCACGAGTGGCCTGGTACTTGTTACCCGTGCGGGCCCAGCGGAACGCACGAAGCACACGACCACCGTCGAGCGGGGCTCCGGGCAACATGTTGAACAATGCCAACGCCAAATTCACCACGCCGATCCACATCAGCGTGTTCGAGGACAACGCCAGCGCACTGGCAAACGTGGCCACGCCGATCGCCAAGCTGACCAGCGGTCCAGCGACAGCAATCAGCCCGTCCGAACGCGGCGTGGGAGGCTCGCGATCGAGTCGAGCCACGCCACCGAGCGCCCAGAGATCGATCGATTGCGTCTCCACCCCATAGCGGCGCGCCACGAGTGCGTGGCCGAACTCGTGAGCCAGAATCGACAAGAAGAACGCAACGACGGCAACCAGACCGGAAACGACACCGAGTGCCGATGACAGGCTCACGCCGAACAAGACAGCCACCAGCGCCATGCTCCAATGAGCACGCACGGGAATTCGGAAGTAGCGGCCGAGGCTGAGTGATCCGTTGGGCATGTGGTTGGTCCTTTCTCGTGGACAACTGTGTTCAACCGTACGACAAACCTGGCAATTCCCGCTGGCACCAGCGCAACCCGGTGCCATGCGCCACAGCGCGAACCGGAGGCGGCCCGGGTGTCAGCGCTGAGCGAGCACGACGGTCGCACAGTTGCGACCACTCGCACCCCACACACCCGCCCCCGGGAAGGTGGCCGCTCCCGTGAGATACAGCCCCGACACCGCTGTTTCGTAGCGAGTCAGTTCCGGGTTCGGGTTGCGCAGCGCAGCGAGGGGGCCGCCCGCAAAGCTGGTGGCGTGTCCGGCGGGGAGGTGGAAGTCCGACTCGTACTTGTCCGGCGTGACAGCACGCCACTCCACGATCGAGTCGAGGAGGCCCGGTTCACACAACTCGGCGAACGATTCCAGCCAACGCATTGGTTCGCCCGAGTCCGGCCAGCCGCCGCGGAGCCCGTAGGGGGTGTAGAGCGCCTCCAAACTCAGGACATGTCGCCCGTCGGGTGCCATCGTCGGGTCCAGCAAGGTTGGCGCGTTCACGAGAAACCCCGGGCGCTCCAACATCTCACCGCTGCTCATCAGACCGTACCCGCGATGAATATCGGCGAGGACCGGGGCGATGATGGTCGTGGGTCCCAGGCTGCGATCGGTGCCTCGAAGCCGCGGCGCAGCGTTCAGCACGACGTCGAGCTTCGATTCGTAGCCATCAGCGTGCGGTACCGCTTCCCAACGCCTGATCAAATCCGCTGCAGCTGCGGGCGGGTGCTTCATCCAGCGCAGGAAGGTGTCGTGTGGATTGCACGCGGAGATCACGGTCGTCGCAGAGATCAACTCGTCGCCGAGCATCACGCCACTGACCTTGTCGCCCGTGCAGCAGATCTCAGAGACCTTGGTGCCGGTGCGCACTGTGCCGCCCGCGGCGAGGAACGACGCCAGGATCGCGTCGGGCACCGCGCCACTCCCGCCGACCGGACGCCCGACTTTGGCGACGTGGCGCATTGCATGGGTCAACGCTCCGAGACCGGAACCATCGAACTCGGGGGATATACCCCAGACCATGGGCCCGGACACTGCGCCCGGTCCGCGAATGATCTCGCTGTCGAAGAAGCTACGCAGCACGTCACCTGCGCTGCGGCGGCTCCATTTGAGCAGCGTCGGGGCGCCGGCGAAACGACGCTGCATCGCAAGGCGACTCAGCCCCGCGATGGTTGGAGGTTCTGCCGCAGCCTCGAAGATCATTCGAACCGCAGGCATCGCAGCCTTCGCGTACTTGCGATATCCATCGGCGTCGCCGGGCGCCACCTTGGCGATGTCATCGATCGTCTGTTCCAGATCGTGGTGACTCGACCACCACGCCCCGTTGGTCGCGGCGCCCCAGGTGCTGTTGTGCTGCGCCGGCTCGACCTCGAGGTACTCCAACCCGTGTCCGCCGAGGTCGAGTTCTTCCATCACCGGTGTCGTGCGGAACGTCAAGTGGTCGCAATTGCAGATGTTGACGGTCGCACCCCCGAACGACTCGCTCGCGGCCGTACCGCCCACACTGTCCCGCGCCTCGACCAGCAACGTCGACATGCCTGCACGGGCGAGATAGGCAGCGGTGACGAGTCCGTTGTGTCCAGCCCCGACCACCACGGCATCGAATCGATCGCTTTGCATCCATCACATCCTTTCGCACCAGGCCGACCGAGGCCTAACGTTCCTGATGTGTCATCTGCATCGCCCGTGTCCCGTCGACTCGATGAGCTCCGAGCACCTCAGCTCGATGCGCTCCTCAACGAACGCTCGATTCTCGTGCAACCTCTCGGTGCGGTCGAGCAGCACGGTCCGCATCTCCCATTCAACACCGACCTCCTGATCGCCGAACGTGTTGCGACCGAAGCGGTGGAACGTGTGGGTGCCGAATGCGACGTCTGGCTGCTTCCCCCTCTGGCGTATACGAAATCCAACGAACACGCCTGGTCGTCGGGCACGATCTGGTTGTCGGCAGACACCCTGCTGCGGGTGCTCGACGACATCGGTCGCTGTGTTGCGATGACGCCGGCCCGTCGACTGGTCTTCATGAACGGCCATGGGGGTAACTCTGCGCTGGTCGGCGTGGCGAACCGCGAACTTCGTCTGCATCACGGGCTGATGACGTTTCTCGCGCATCCTGGCGTACCACCGGACCAGGGCGGTGTGTCAGCAGCCGATGAGCACGGCATGGGCATTCACGGTGGCGCCGACGAGACCTCCCTCATGTTGCACTTGGCTCCGGAGTTGGTGGATATGGACCTGGCAACGCGCAACATTCCCGAGCAGCTGATCTCCAATCGCCACGTGCGTTTCGGAGGGACCGTCGGGTTCGGGTGGCTGTCGAACGACTTCGGTCCGGACGGCCACATCGGAGATCCAACCGGAGCGACTGCCGAGCGGGGAGCCGAGCTCTTCGAAGCAGCGGTGCTCGCCTTCACCGAGGCTCTCGGCGAGATCTCCGAATTCTCGCTCCCGACGTGAGCCGCCGCTGCCGCTCTTGCCGTTGACTTCAGAGTGAGCGGTCGAGGGCGATGAAGTCGTTGGTCACCAAGTTCTCCATGGGGACCGGCTCGATCCCGAGCGCGGCGTCGGCCGCATCGAGAAACGTGTCGAGACGATCCAGGTCGAAGCTGCCCACCGTTGCATCGCTGCCGACAGAGACGACTCCCAATTCGATCGATGCAGCAGCTCCCGCATCGAGGCGGTCGAGCGTGGCCCGCGTCAAGGGGTTGAACGCAACTCGCCACGTCGCGAGGAGTTCGTTGGTCGGTGTCGGGTTCTCGGCATACGCAACAAGCGCATCCTGGACAATCGGCACCAAACGACCGAGGCACGGAGTCAGATCCTCCAGCTCACTCGACCGGACTGCCAAGACATCGTCATAGGAGTCCCAGCCGACCACCGATGCCAGTTCCGATGCAATCGGACGGCCCCATTGCGTGAGGGTCGGGTACAGAAACGGATCGACGAGCGCATCGCCCTGCTGAGCAGACACTCCGCCATCGGCGACGAACGCCGCAGGCTCGCCGAAGAATCCGTCGATCAATTGAGTTGAGTCAAGCACCCCGCGGGCGACGAGAAATTCGATGAATCGCTCGCCCGTGACATGGCGAATCGACACGTCGGCGCCGCGGAGCCCTTCGAAGCCGTCCACATCCGGGTAGGTCTGCGGATCCCACATGATCATGTGATGACTGGTGTCGGTCAGCGAGAGCACCGCAGTGACAGCGGTATCGCTCAGCGCCGCTGCCGCAACATCGACGATTCCGGTCTCGACCATCGTGATCGCGTCGTCAGCGCCAAGCAACTCAACGGGAGCACGGAACCCGACGGCAGGACCTCCGAAGCGGACCTCCAACGTCACGGACTCAGGTGTCCCGTCGGCACGAACGAGGGGAGCGGCCAGCGACTGCTGGTCGAGATCGACGGTCACCTCGTCTCCGAGGAGGTGCAACAGTGGGCCATGCACGACCGACGCCTGGCCATCGATCTGCACGACGATGCGCGACGGACACTCCTCGCCGAGGGGGCCGTCTTCGAAAATCGGGCGGGATTCGATCGTCGTCGTGGTCGCACCTGCCTCTTCGAGCGGCACGGTCGTGCTCGGCACCGTCGTCGTCTGTGCAGCGGTCACAGCGACCGGTTCCGGCGCCGTGGAACTGCACGCCGCTGCGATGGCGGCGATTGCAACGAGGGGACCAGCGACACGACGCACTGTGAAAGTGTAGAAACTCCGCCCGATCCGAACGTGGCATGTCGACTCGTGGCACGTCGAGGGCCTCGTGGACGACCGGATCACGGCGTGTTGGATTGCTCGCCAGCGCGGTACTTTCGAGTCATGCCGAGCCAATTCGACCTCGTGACCATCGACGCCCCCGACACCGAAGCGCTCGCCGCGTTCTATTCCGCCGCACTCGACCTCCATGAGGTGGAGAACGAAGACGACAGCCGCTGGATTGTTTTGGCCAGCGCTGACTCGGTCCGTCGCATCGGGATTCAACGAGGGGCCACCGTTGTTGGCTCGGTCCATCTCGACATCGCATGTCCTCCGATCGAGTTCGACGCTGAACTCGCCCGTCTGATCGAGATCGGATCGACACTGATCTCCGAAGCACGACACGAGCCGTACGGATCCATCGCAAACCTTGCCGACCCGGACGGCAACCTGTTCGATCTGTGCGGGTATCACTGACCGTTCGACCGATCTGGCGCTGACACGGCATCGAGCGGTACCTTCGATACGTGTCTGCTCAACTCCTCACATCCGCAACCGTGCATGCGGGAGAACAGCTCCCGACCGAAACCCAGATTCTGATCGACGAGTCCGGTCACGTCGCAGCGGTCGGCCCCGATCTCGCTGCGAAGAGCGAGGGCGCCGAACGCATCGACCTCGGCGGGCGACTCGTGCTTCCTGCACCGGTCGAGCCGCATGCACACCTCGACAAGGCGTTTCTCGCTGAAGTCGTCCACAACGAATCGGGCGACCTCATCGGCGCCATCGAAGCAATGCGCTCGAGCCGGCATCTGTTGAACGTCACCGAAACCGCCGAACGAGCAGAGCGTGCTGCACGCAAGATGGCAGCGAACGGCTTCGTCGCCGTGCGAACCCACGCCGACGTCACCAACGAGCACGGCCTCACGTCGATCCAGGCGTTGACACAGGTTCGCGAGCGTCTCGCCGACTTGATCGACATCGAGATCGTGGCGCTGTGCGGCTGGCCGATCAGCGGGCCCCAGGGAGCGGACCAACGAGCACTGCTGGAAGCAGCGCTCGACGCAGGAGCCGACATCGTCGGTGGATGCCCACACCTCGAGTCCCACGCAGGAAGCGGCACGATCGAATCGGCGACCGACGTGCTGTTGCAGATCGCAACCGACCGGCGCCTCCCGGTCGACCTGCACACCGACGAAACGCTCGATCCATCCGCAAATGGCCTCGGGCTGCTCGCCGAACGGGTCGCAGCCGGTTTCGACCTGCCGGTCACCGCGAGTCACTGCGTGAGCCTCGGACAGCGCACTGCGTCCGAGCAGACCGCCATTGCTGAGCAGGTCAGCGAAGCCGGGATCAACGTGATCACGCTCCCGCACACCAACCTTTTCCTCCAAGGCCGGGGAACCGCTCCGATGCCTCGGGCGCTGACCGCGGTCGATGCGCTACGCCGCGCCGGCGTGAACGTCGCAGCGGGAGCGGACAACCTGCAGGATCCATTCAACCCCGTCGGGAGGGCCTGCGCCTTCGAGACCGCCGGGTTGATGATCATGACATCGCACCTGCTCCCACTCGATGCGTGGGCGACGGTGTCGCACAACTCGGCGCAGGCCCTCGGTCGCGAACGAGCAGGTGTACTGGTTGACGATGTCGCCGATCTCGTTGCGGTGCGGTCGAGCGGAGTGCGCGAGGCCATCGCAGAAGGGTCGAGCGACGCCTGGGTGTGGCGTCGCGGCATGCGCACCGACACACAGACCGACACATGATGTTCACACGCGAGTGAACTGCCGGGAACAGTCGCCTGGGCGCACGTAGGTATAGTCGTTCTCCATGACTTCGGTGGATGCCCTCGTGGGCCGCAGCCAGTTGGAAAGCTCGGCACGGCTGCGCTTCGAGAACCTGTCGATGACGTTTCCCGACGGCACCCACGCGCTCGACGACATCTCGTTCTCGGTAGCTCCCGGTGAGTTCACGACCGTGGTCGGACCATCGGGTTGTGGAAAGTCCACGCTGCTGAGAATTGCCTCCGGCCTCGAAAATGGCTACACCGGGGGCTGCGATGTGGATCGCGACTCCATCGGCTACGTGTTCCAGGACGCCACGCTGCTCCCGTGGCGCACGGTGCAGCGCAACGTCGAACTGAATGCCGAACTGCACGGGGTGAGCAAGTCCGAGCGCCAAGCGCGAGCCGCCAAGGCAATCGAACTCGTCAACCTGCTCGGCCACGAAGACAAATACCCCAAACAGCTTTCGGGCGGCATGAAGATGCGGTGCTCGCTGGCGCGTTCGCTGGTCCTGAACCCCAAGGTGTTCTTGTTCGACGAGCCATTTGGCGCGCTCGACGAGATCACCCGGGAGTTTCTCAACGACGAGCTGCTTCGACTGTTCGCGATCGAGCGGTTCGCAGCGCTCTTCATCACCCACTCCATCTCCGAAGCGGTGTTCTTGAGCACCCGGGTACTGGTCATGTCGAACCGGCCCGGGCGGATCATTGGTGACTATGCAATCCCGTTCGGTACCGATCGGCCTCATGACCTGCGATTCGAACCAGCGTTCGCCGAGCTGTGTGGACGTATCAACGACGACTTGAAGGACGCGCACGTATGACCACGATGGACGAACGGGTCGACGCCGAAGCAGCGCTGCCCGCTGCCGCGGTCGATCCCGACAACGCAGCGGTCACCACTCGTATTGCGCCGATCAAGCGGCGTGGTGATGGTTTCGTCGGCCGCTTCCTTCCGCCGGCGTTGATGTTCGGTGTCTTCATCGGTATCTGGTACCTCTATTCAACGGTCAGTTTCGAACAAGCATTTCAGCGTCGAAACGCCCTGCCGTACCCGCACGAGGTCGTGCAAGACGGCTTCTTCCCGCTGTGGGACACCCGACAGGGGTTGCGCGAGATCCTCGGATACATGTGGCCCACCATCAAGGTGACGGTGCTCGGTCTCACGATCTCCATCGTGGTTGGCGTGATCATCGCCGTGATCATGAACATGTCGAAGTACTTCGAACGAGCCATCTTCCCGTACGCCGTCGTTGCTCAAACCGTCCCGATCCTGGCAATCACCCCGCTGCTGACCCAGGTGTTCGGTGATCGTCTCGGTGTACGCCTCGCTGTCGTGTTCCTCATCGCCGTGTTCCCCATCATCACCAACACGCTCTTCGGGCTGCAATCCACCGAACGACTCCACCACGACCTGTTCACGCTCAACAAGACCAGCCGCTGGACTCGTCTGTGGAAGCTGGAACTCCCCAGCGCCATCCCGGCGCTCATGACCGGTATTCGTATCGCATCGGGCCTGTCGGTCATCGGAGCGATCGTGGCCGACTTCTTCTTCAACCAAGGCGACAAAGGCATTGGTTACTTCATTCGCGTCAACCAACAGGCGGCCGCGAACCGGCCCGACATGCTCGCAGCGACCATCACCGCATCGTTGTTCGGTGTCGTGATGTTCCTGATCGTCGGAGCGATAACGAGTCGTGCCATTCGTGATTGGCATGACTCAGCCTCGAGCAGCTGAAGTCCAAACCAGCAATACCCACCACCAAACACCACCTCCAGGGGGAGACCAATATGAAGACCACCAAGGCCATTGCCTTGGCGAGCGCGACCGCCATCGCGCTTGCCGCTTGCGGATCCGATGAGCCAGCTGCCGAGGAAGAAGCACCCGCTGACACCGAAGCCGCTGCCGACGAGAGTGCTGACGAAGCAACCGATGAAGGTGCTGACGAAGCAACCGACGAGGCAGCCGAAGCGGTGTGCCCGTCAAACCTCGTGATCCAGACCGATTGGTTCCCGGAACTCGAGCACGGCGGCACGTACCAGCTCATCGGCCCGGATGGAACTGCTGACAAGGACACGGTGTCCTACTCGGGCCCCGTGCAAGAGCAGTACGCCGTGGGTGGACTCGAGACCCTCGAGATCCGCACGGTCAACTTCGACAAGTCAAATGCTTCGGTGCTCGCCGACGGCGACGCCGACATGGCGTACCTCACCTCGAGTGACATCATCAAGGACTCAGGCGCCATTCCGCTCGTCGGCATCGCCAAGACCCCCGACCAGGATCCGCAGATGATCATGTGGGACCCAGCGCTTCATGACGTCTCCGAGCCAGCAGACCTGGCGGGCACCGAAGCGCAGTTGCTGCACTTCCCCGGTTCGTCGTACGTCGACTACATGATTGCTCAGGGATTCATCACCGAGGATCAGAGCAACCCGAGCTACGACGGCTCCGATGGCGCCTGGGTCGCTGACGGCGGCAATTTCATCCAGCAGGGCTTTGCCACCAACGAGATCTACAAGTACGAGAACGACATTGCCTGGAAAGACGGCGGCCCGGCCGACGTCAGCTTCTTCACGGTCGGTGAGCTCGGCTTCGAGAACTACCCGGCCGTCATCACCATGCTGCAGAGCACGGCTGATGAGCTCGACTCGTGCCTCCAGTTGCTGGTCCCCGCCATGTCCCAGGCATGGGTCGACTACCTCGCTGATCCGCAGCCGATCACCGATCGCATGATCACGATCAACGAGGAGTACGACGGCTTCTGGGCACTCAGCGCCGACCTCAACGCTGCAGGCATCGAACTGCTCGAGGCCGAGGGATACGGTGTCAACAGCACGGATGGCACGTACTGCAGCCTGGACACCGAGCGTCTGGAGACCTTGTACGGGATCCTGGCGCCGATCTACGCTGATCAGGGCACCGAGATCGCTGACGGCATCGACTCGATCTTCACCGACAAGTACTGCGCAGGCGCACCGGGTCGCTGACTCGAACACCTGAACACGCAATTCCTGCAGGGCCCGCTCCGACTCGTTCGGAGCGGGCCCTGTCGCGTTTCTGGAACGTGAATCGTCCGGCTCGTTGGTGTCGAGACCCGGCTCCACATGCCAACATGGACACCATGGTCGCAGCACAGGATCTCAAGCTCGGAGCATTCTTCTTCGGAGGCGTGGAGATGGATGACGCAGGAGCGGGGCTCCCGAATCCCATGGATCGCCGATACTCGAACGACGAGTGCTGGCAGGCAACGCTCGACTATGTCAACTCCGCCAAGGAGGCCGAACGTCTGGGGTTCGACTCGTTCTGGACCACCGAACACCACTTCCAGTACGAGGGCTACGAAGTCATTCCGAATGGCTTGCAGATCTCCACCTGGATCGCTGCACAGACCACCACGCTGCGTTTCGGTGCCATGTTCAACGTGGTCCCGCAATGGAATCCAATGCGCCTCGCCGAGGACTTCTCAACGCTGCACAATCTGTCGGGCGGGCGGGCCATGCTCGGAGTCGGGCGTGGCACCGTGCCGCGAGAGGTGCTGCACCTGAACGACAAGGGTGTGTCCATTGGCTCGCAGGACAACCCCGATCAGAAGGCCGATGATCTCCACAACCGCGAGATCTTCGAAGAGTCGATGGAAATCGTCCGGCGCGCCATGGACAACGAACGCTTCTCGTTCCAGGGCAAGCACTTCAAGGTGCCCCTGCCGGGAATCCCGGACCGCGGCGAAACGGTGCAGGACCTCACGCTGATCCCGCGCCCGATCTACCCCTATGAGATCTGGCAGGCAGTCACGTCGCCTCCCACCCTCGACTATGTCGCCCAAGTCGGCCACGGCGCCGTGTTCTGGAACCAGCACCACAGCTTCATCAAGCGCAATTGGGATGCGTACGGCGAGAAGTACGCAGCAGCCCATGACGGCCACGAACTCGATACACACGAAAAGCGGATGCTGGTGGTGTCCTATCGCATCGAGGATTCGATGGAGGAGGCTCGCGCCTCGGCACTACCTGGCCATGACGAGATCTGGAAGTTCCTCGGCCCGTACGGAAGGAGCAGGGGCGACATGGGACCGGACGGCAAGCAGTCGCCTCCCGGGCTCATTCCGACCCTGGACGAATCCATCGAGAACAAGACGATGCTGATCGGCACCCCCGAAGACGTGGCGGCAGAGATTCAGTTCCTGAAAGATCTGCTCGGCTTCGAGTACCTCACGCTGTTCCCGCATCACCTCGGCGACAGCTACAAGAAGGCCGATGAGCAGATGGCTCGCTTCACCGAAGAAGTCATGCCTCTCCTCACCTGAACCAGTGAAGAAGTGCCAGGCACTTCTTCACTGGTGGTCGCTGATGGGTCAGCCGCCGGCGCAGGTACCGACGATCGTTCGAGGGTCAGCTGAACCGACCCACATACCGTCTCGGCCTGACACGATTGCTGCGGCGTGACCGAATCCCGAACTCCACGGCGCAGCCGGTCGAGTCCGGTGGCCGCGAGCCGCGAGCTGTTCGACCCATTCCGGTGGCGCGTGACCCTCGATGTCCACGCCCGCCCCTCGGGCTGCGGTCCATGTGTCGAAGCCGGTCTCGGGCCCGTGCAGCGCCCATCGACCAGCGCCGATTGCTCGCGCCGGACTCTGGCGGTGGTGGAACAGCCGAGCAGCGATCTGCAACATGATCTGAGGCTGAGCGTCGCCGCCCATGGTGCCCAGCACCGCCGCAAGCGTCGCGTCGTCACGCGTTGCCACCATCGGCAGCAGCGTGTGCGGCGGTCGGCGACCGGGACCGAACTCGGCCGGATGTCCCGGTTCGAGGTTGAATCCCATGCCTCGGTTGTGCAGGTTGATGCCTGTGTTCGGTTCGACCAGGTGACTCCCGAAGCCCGACGCATTCGACTGGATCAGCGACACTCCCATCTCTCGGCCGTCCGCTGATCGACCCGCAGTACACAGATACGTCGTGTCGCCGTCGTGTGACGGCGCCCAGCGGTTACTCGCTCGTTCGCGGTCGACCTCGTCGAGACGGCCAGCGATGATGTCCATCAGCTCGTTGCCGTCAGCGTGTTCGTGCAGTTGCCGCGGGCGGTCCCGGCCAGCCGCAATCGCGGCTTCCACCAAGAGGTGGGCCCACTGCTCACTGTCCGGGTCCGCTGGAAGCTCGAGTTGGGAGGCAAGACGAGCGCTGCCGAGCGCGAGGTAACCCTGAGAGTTCGGGCCGACCGTGTGCAGTGTCACCCCGAATGCGTCGGTCGTCAGCGGCTGTTGCCAGTCGGCCTGGTCTGCAGCCAGGTCCGCTGCGGTGAACAGCCCGTTGCCCAGGTCGATGAGGCCCTCGCCAAAGCTGCCCTCATAGAAGGTGGCCCGGCCGCCTCCAGCGAGTCCGGCGAGCGCAGATGCCACGCCAGGGCGACGAACGCGCCGGCCTCGGCGAGTGGCCTGTTCGGCGATCTCCACGAGGTGCGCCCGCCCTTGGTCGCTGGCTTGCTGGAGCGCTCCCACCATCAGCGGACTCGCCGGGAACCCACTGTTCGCAAGCGTGATGGCAGGTTGCAGAATCGTTGCCATCGGAAGCGATCCGAAGCGCTCGTGGAGTGCCATCCACCCGTCCACGCAACCGGGAACGGTCACCGATCGCACATCCAGCCGGAACGGCATCTCTGTTGCGCCTTCGCTGCGTAGCCCGGCCGCGTCGGCGCCTGAGCCCGCACGTCCGGACGCATTGAGGGCGTGTACCTCGCCATCCACGTAGACCAATGCGAACAGGTCACCTCCCATCCCGCACAGGTGCGGTCCGGTCACGGCGATCGCTGCATTCGTGGCGATCGCGGCATCGACGGCGTTTCCACCTCGGGCGAACATCTCCGTGCCCGCACTCGTTGCCAAGTGGTCGGCTGATGCAACCAGATGGTTGGGGGCGCGTACCGATCTCAGTGGGGGATTCGCCAGTGACATGAACCAACCGTACGCCGATGAGCACCTCGGCACCCGAGTTCAACAGCCAGCGTGGTCACGCCGTCGAGGATCGTGTCGCCCAACGTCGCAGCAGGATCACGTTCGTCAGATCGCGGGTGAGCGAGAGACGATCGATCACGCCGAGGTTGGATTGCTGACTCGTACTCGACAGCGCCAGGATCGAATGTGGTTCTCGATGGCTCGGGCTCGGTACGTCGACGATCCAAACGTGTCGGAACCCGAGCGATTCCCAGCGAGCGCCGAGCACCCCTGGAACCTCGGCGGGCTCCAGGCATGCGGGTTCGCAAGACTCCGTTGCCTTCATGAGTTGTGTGAGCGAACCGAGCGACCCCTTCAAGGTTGCCGCGAGCTCGTCGGTGCTCGAGGCGTGAACGACGGCGTTTCCACCCGAGTCGAGCGACACGACAGCCGATGCGATGTCCAGGTTGGACATGCTCAACAGTTCGATCACCGGGGCGAACGATGAGGCCCGTCCGTCGCCCGATGCCTGCATGACCTGTCGAACGATCTCGCGCTCGTGCATCGGGCGAATCTCGTAGATGAAGCCGTTGATCTCTGGTCGTGAGAGCCGGTCGAAGCCGACGATCTCGACCGACATCGCTCCACCGTCAGGCGTCAGGACCCGACATCGAATTGGCGACCATGGCGCTGATACTGCACGATGCTCGTCACCTGCGGTGGCCAGCGTGATGAAGGCGTCAGCAATCCGCACGAGATCGTCCGGGTGCACGTAGTCGTAGATGCTGCTGCGGAGCCCTTCGTATTTGGATCGACCGACCAGTTTCATCAACGCCTCGTTGCCGTACACGACGAGCCCGTCGGCATCGGCGACCAGCAGGGGTGTCGGGACCGCGTCCAGAACGCTGCGGTAGAAGGCTGGGTCGTCGGGGAAGTCCGCATGGCCGGACCAGATATCGAGTGAAGGGGAAGTGTGGTCCGAGATGGTCATGGCACAAGCGCTGCAATTGTTCTGTCCATACCTTCGGCTGGCACTGACTCGAACTGAATGCGCTTGAGCGCAACTTGAAGATGGGACCGCCTTCAGGCAGGCCAGAATCCTCGTTCCGCGAACACGTCTCGGAGCACCTCGGTCTCGTCGGTCATGATGCCGTTCACATCGAGGTCCAACAGTCGCTCCATCTCGTCGCGATCGTTGATGGTCCACACATGGACGGGGATCTCACTGACATTCGCGCTCAGCACGAACCGCTTGTTCACCACGTTCACGAAGCCGGCCTTCATCGGCACCTGTGCGGCGCGGGCGTGACGACCCGGAAGGCGTCCAATCGTGCGAAGCGACACCACCTCCGTCGGACTCATGTTGGTGAGCAGGCCGCGTCCCAGCCGTGACCGCAGCGCACGCAATCGACTGAGTTTGAACGACGCCACGCACACACGGTCGAGCACGCCCATGGACTCGATCAACTCAACAAGCGGTTCGACCGCCTCATCCGACTTGGCATCGATGTTGAAGTGGCGGTCTGGGAACGCCTCGAACAACTCCGACATCAGGGGAATCGCAAACTCCGCGCCGGCATCGCCGCGCACCCGCGCCGATGCGACGTCTGCGGCCGACATCTCGCCGATCCGAGCGTCGATGCCACACGTCCGCTTCAGGTCAGCGTCGTGAAACGACACGAGCACGCCGTCGGTCGTGCGGTGTACATCCGTTTCGAGATAGCGATATCCCAGCTGGACGGCGTGTTCGAACGACGCCATCGTGTTTTCGGGTGCGACGTCGTGGCCGCCGCGATGCGCGAAGGCAACCGGCCAACTCGGATCGAGATCCGAGTGAGCGAGGTAGGGATGCCGGCTCAAATCGAGCGGCCTGCAGCCTTCCAGTACTCGTCTTTCAAGATGCGCTTGTACAGCTTGCCGGTGGGGTGACGAGGAAGTTCTTCACGGAAGTCGACCGACCGGGGGCACTTCACATCGGCCAGATGCGACTTGCAGAATTGAATCAGCTCACCGGCAAGGGCTTGGGCTGCAGCGTCGTCGGTAGGCATCTCGCGTGGCTGCACGACTGCCTTCACTTCTTCGCCGAAGTCGTCGTTGGGGACGCCGAACACGGCGACGTCGATCACCTTGTCATTGGTGACCAGCACGTTCTCGGCTTCTTGGGGGTAGATGTTCACGCCGCCCGAGATGATCATGTACGCCTTGCGATCGGTGAGGTACAAGAAGCCGTCTTCGTCGAGATACCCCACGTCGCCGAGTGTGGACCAGCCCTTCGCGTGGCGTGAGCTCTTCGTCTTCTCGGGGTCGTTGTGATACTCGAACTCGGCGCCGCCGTCGAAGTACACGGTGCCGGGCTGGCCCTGAGGGAGGTCTTCACCGTCTTCGCCGCAGATGTGCAGCGTGCAGTTGATCGGCATGCCGACCGTGCCCTCGTGAGCCAACCAGGCGTCGGGTGCGGCGTACACGAAGCCGTTCCCTTCGGACCCGGCGTAGTACTCGTGGATCACCGGACCGAACCAGTCCATCATCGACTTCTTGGTCGGTACCGGGCACGGCGCTGCTGCGTGGATGACGTACTCCAGCGATGAAACGTCGTACTGCGCACGCACTGCGTCGTCGAGCTTGAGCATGCGCACGAACATGGTCGGGACCACTTGGCTGTGGGTGATCTTGTGTTCCTCGACGAGTTGCAGATAGCGCTCGGCGTCGAAGTTCTCCATGGCGACGATGGTCGCCCCGATGGCGTGCTGAGACATGCAGAACCGAAGCGGCGCTGCGTGGTAAAACGGCGCAGGTGACAAGTAGCGCTTGGTGTCGTCCACAGCGAACAACAGCTGACACAGTCCCGTCACACCGTTGTTCCAGCTGTCGAGCGGCTCGTTCGGGAACGCCCGCGTGATGCCCTTGGGCATGCCCGTGGTCCCCGATGAATAGAGCATGTCGAGTCCGGCCACCCGAGCCTCGTCGAGCGGGTCCGGAGATTGGGCGTCAACGGCGGCCTCGTAGCTTTCGTAGCCGTCGATCACGCCGTCGAGCATCAGCCGCAGCTCGACGTTCGGCGTGGTCGACACCACTTCGGCGGCCTGGTCGGCCTTGTACTTCGACGTGATGTATGCCCGAGCACCGCAGTCGTTGATGATGTACTCGAGTTCTGCGCTCTGCAGCCGTGACGACGTTGCGGTGTACACCAGGCCGGCGTAGTGGCAGCCCCACAGCACCTCGATGTAGCGGTCGTGGTTCTCCATGCAGATCGCGATGTGATCGCCCGGGTTCAGTCCAGCGGCCCGCAGCAGGCGGCTCAGCCGATTCGCCGCTGCGTCCAACTCTCGGTAGGTCTGGGTGAAGCCGGAGTTGGCCATGATCAGTGCGGGCTTGTCGCCGTGCTTGTCGAGATGTGCGCCTGGGAACATGGGAGCTGAAACTAATCCGTCGACACCGTCGGCTTCACATGGAGCGCACCGTCGATAGGTTTCGGGTCGTGAGTGTCGCTCGATTCGCACAGGTGATGAACGCCTCGGAGATCAACCTCGACGAAGCCTGCTTGGCGATCTCGAGCACACTGCAGCGTCCGCTCGACGAGATCGAGTGGCTCGCAGCGTTGGACCTGCTCGCCGGAGACTGCCCCCGGCACACCGCCGACGGCGTCGCGAGCTATCTGTTCACCGACCTCGGGTTCAAGGGCAATACCGCGGCGTACTACGACTGGCGCAACTCGTGTCTCGATCGGGTGATCGAGACTCGGGTCGGCATTCCTATCAGTCTTTCGGTGTTGATGATCGAAGTCGGACGACGCCTCGGTATCGAACTCGTCGGTATCGGGATGCCCGCACACTTCCTGGTTCGCACGGTCGACGGTCCGCCCCGGTTCTTCGATCCGTTTGCGGGCGGAGTCGAACTGAGCCAGCAGGGCGCCCGCGACCTGTTCGAGAACGTCACTCGTGGACAGGTGCCTTGGCAGGACAGCTTCTTGCAACCAACGCTCGCCCAACCAATCGTGGTCCGTATGTTGAACAACCTGCGGGCGATCTTTCAGAGCCGTTCGCATGAGCTGAAGCTGGCGCTGGTCATGCAGTTGCGTGCACAGATCCCGCAGTTGGCCGTTGCCGAAGACGAAGAGATCGCACAAGCGACCGCATTGTTCAATTGAGGCTGTTTCCGTCGAGGTCGTTCGAGTGAAGATGCCGAGGTGATCGATCGAGTCGCCCTCGGACGGCGTCTGACTGCCGGCCGGCGCTCGGACCCGGCGTGAGCGTGCGCGACCAGCTCTTCGGTCGGGTGCCGTCCGGTCCGGCCCAGTCCTGAGTGCACGACTTCCTGTTCGTCGGCGCTGCGCAACTACGTTGAGCCCATGACCGTTGTCGAAGCCACAACAGATTTGACCGCCGACGAGCAGCGCGTGAGCGACTTGGTCGACGAACTGCTCGAGTCGTTTCCGCCGGCGACAACCTCGTCGGTCGACTTTCTCGGAGCCCAGTTCGACCGAGGCCTGGCATGGGTCCACTTCCCAGAGGGCAACGGTGGCCTCGGACTGAACCCGAAACTGCAGAAGCTGATCAACGAGCGGATCTTCGCCGAAGGCGCTCCGAACTCGATGCACCGCAACCCGATCGGCCACGGCATGACCGGCCCCACCGTGGTGGCGTGGGGGAGCGAGGAGCAGAAGCAGCGCTACCTTCGACCGCTGTTCACCGGCGAGGAAATCTGGTGCCAGCTGTTCTCCGAGCCCGGTTCCGGGTCTGACTTCGCAGGTCTGTCATCAACCGGAGTCCGCGACGGCGACGAGTGGGTCTGCAACGGCCAGAAGGTCTGGACCACGCTCGCTCACCTGTCGCGTTTCGGCCTCCTGGTGGTCCGTACGGATCCGCAAGCCGTCAAGCACGCCGGGCTGACGGCGTTTGTCGTCGACATGCAGGACCCGACCGTCGAGATTCGCCCGCTGCGCCAGATGACCGGCGAGGCAGAGTTCAACGAAGTGTTCTTCACCGACACCAAGATCCACGAAAGCGAGATGCTCGGCAGCCCGGGTGACGGCTGGCGCGTATCGCTCACCACGCTCATGAACGAGCGCCAGTCGATCGGCGGCGGCATGCCGCTGCGTGGCACCGGAACCATCGCTGCGCTCACCACCGCATGGTCGAACATGCCCGACGAGGCAAAGGACGCCACCGCACGAGATGAGATGATGAAGCTGTGGTCGCGTGCCGAGGTGCTGCGTCTCACCAACATCCGCGCCAACCAGAACCGAAAGATGGGCGACCCGGGGCCGGAAGGCTCAATCGGCAAGATGGCCGGAGCGGTGCTGAACATCGATGTGCACAACGCCGTGATGAACCTCATGGGCGCAGAGGCGCTGCTGTACGGCAGCTACGAGATGCTGCGCCCCGAGACCGCCATGAACTCGAATTCACCGCAGCAGGCCTTCCTGCGCAGCCGGGCGAACACCATCGAAGGTGGCACGACCGAGGTCATGGCGAACATTCTCGGCGAACGCATCCTTGGCTTGCCGGGCGACGTACGCGTCGACCGCGGCGTGCCGTGGGCTGACGTCCCCCGAAACTGACCTGGGCTCACCAATGCCTGACGTCTCGGTGCATCGTGTGATCGCCGCAGCACCGGCAGAGGTGTGGAACCTCGTCAGCGATCCGACCCGATATGGGGACTGGTCGCCTGAGAACCAGGGCGCTCAGTGGCTCGACGACGCCAGCGGGCCTGCCATCGGGGCCCGGTTCAAGGGGTCGAACAGGAACGGCTGGGCGCGTTGGCGCACCACCTGCACGGTGACAGAGTTCGTCGACGGCGAGGCGTTCGTGTTCGACGTGCGCTCGGGTATCCCGATCGCCAGGTGGGGTTACCGGCTGGAGCCGGTCGAGGTCGACGGGGCCACCCACACCGTCGTGACCGAGGAGTTCACCAGTCGGGAACCCAAGCCCATCGAACGTCTGGCGTCGATGATCTTGCGCGTCGACGATCGCCCCGAGTTCAACCGGGCAGGCATGGAGGCCACGCTTGCGGCGATCGCCGCCGAAGTGGAGCCTTCGGCGTAGGACTGCCTAGCGGGTCAGGCTCGCGAGCACGTCGCTCGCCGGCAAACTGCGGTCATCCATCCCCGGTCGGTCGAGCAGGCTGCCGCCGAGCATGACCGTGGAGACCTCTTCGATCGAACTCTGCAACTCACGGATGTTGCGCGGCGGCGGAAAGTACTCGTCCTCGTCGGTCACGACCACGAGTTCGCAGCCACTCCTCGGTGCCAGATAGTCGATCACGGCGTCCACCAGCTCTTCGGGAGCCGATGCGCCTGCGGTGACTCCCACCACGCCGTCGAGATCATCAGGCAACTCATCCACGGTGTTGACGCGATAGACGCGCTCACACCCCTCGTGGCGCGCAAGCTTCTCGAGCGCCACGGTGTTCGACGAGTTCGCCGAACCAATGACGACGATGGCGTCACTGCGGTGAGCCAGTTCTTCGATCGCCGCCTGACGGTTCGTGGTGGCGAAACAGAGGTCGCTGCGCCCCGGTGTCCACACGTCCGGGAACCGTTCCCTCACGGCGACCGCCACACCTTCCCAGTCGCGATGCGACAGCGTGGTCTGCGCAAGCAAGGCAATGGGCTCGTCCGTGTGGGGGAGTGCGTCCACCTCGGCAACCGATTCGACACGGTCGATCGAGTCGGGGGCGACCGCCATGGTGCCCACTGCTTCCTCGTGACCCTCGTGGCCGACGTACACGATGCGGAAGCCCTTGCCAGCGCGCACCTTCACCTCGTGGTGGACTTTGGTCACCAACGGACAGACAGAATCGACCACATAGGAACCGCGAGCGCGCGCCGCTTCGACCACCTCGGGCGCCGACCCATGCGCCGACAGCATGATCGGGCTGCCCGACGGCACCTCATCGATCTCATCGACGAACACCACACCCTGCTGTTCGAATCGGTTCACCACGAGCTTGTTGTGAACGATTTCGTGGTAGCAGTACACCGGAGCCGGGAACGAGCGCACCATCCACGCAAGCGCCTTGATCGCCATTTCGACACCCGCACAGAACCCGCGTGGTTCGGCCAAGAGGACCTTGTCGACACCGCTCGATGCCGGGCCGGTGCTGGAAGACGGAGATTCGTCGCTCATGTCTCATCAAATCTACCCAGAACACGGCGGCGGTAGCGTGGCGTATCCATGCCCCAGACCCTCAATCGCTCACTTGCACCACTCGTGGTGTCGGTTGCGCCCGGATCGCCCGCCGAGGCGGTTGGGGTGCAGCCCGGTGATGAGATCGTTCGCGTGAACGGTGAGGTGCCGCGAGACATCATCGAGTGGCAGATGGCGACCGACGAAGCCGACGTGGAACTCGACGTGCTGCGTGGCGGACTCGACTTGTCAATGACGGTCGAGAAGGCCGAGGGAGCGTCGCTCGGGATCGAAGTGTCCAGTGCAGTGTTCGATCGAGTGCGCACCTGCGACAACCACTGCGAGTTCTGTTTCATCTATCAACTCCCCAAGGGCATGCGCCGGTCGCTGTACCTCAAGGACGACGACTACCGGCTCTCGTTCCTGTACGGGAACTTCACCACGCTCACCCGTTTCACCGAAGCTGACTTGGAACGAGTGATCACCGAGCGGCTCTCACCGCTGCACGTGAGCATCCACTCCACCGACCCGGATGTTCGCAGCCAGATGCTCAAGAACCCACGCGGCGCAATGAGCCTGCGATGGCTCCGTGCGCTGCTCGATCACGACATCGTCGTGAAGGGCCAGATCGTCGTGTGCCCGGGCGTCAACGACGGTGCGATCCTCGACGACACGCTGGCTGGTGTGCTCGATCGGTATCCCGAACTCGATTCGGTGGCGGTGGTTCCGCTGGGCATCTCGAAGTTCAACGGTGAAGACGCCATGCGATTTCACACCCTTGCCGAGGCCCAAGCCGTCGTCGACACGGTGGCTGCCTGGCAAGACGTGTTCCAAGCAACCTTGGGCAGGCGAATGGTCTACGCCGCAGATGAGTACTACCTGATGGCACAGCGACCATTTCCTGATGCCGAGCGCTACGACGGCTTCGGCATGCACGAAGATGGCATCGGCATGGCGCGAACGTTCGAATCGGAGTTCAACGGCACCGCTGCCGAAGTGACCGGTGTGCAACGGGGATTCTTTGCGGCCGTCGATGCGCCGCCCAACCCTGCGGCATATACCGGTTTGCGCCAACGGGTGTCCGACTCCCACGTGGACCAACCGTTGCCAGCGGTGGATGCTCCGACCCAGATGGTGTCGCTGCGGCCTCGCAAGAGCGCTCCCATCGGCGTGCTCACAGGAACCCTCGGTGCTCCGGTGATCGAGCCATTGATTGCATCGCTCGGGCGGACCGATGTCCGGGTGATCCCGGTCGAGAACGAGTTCTTCGGCGGGAACACCGGAGTCACCGGCCTCATCACCGGCGATGATGTCAGCCGAGTGCTGCACGCACAACCAGAAGGGCATCGTTACCTACTGCCCGATGTCTGCTTGTCCGACGAAGGACGATTCCTCGACGGCGTGACCGTCGACGAACTGCCCCGCTCAGTGGAGGTCGTCGCCACCGACGGTGTCGCACTTCGAGCGGCGCTGGAAGGAACCTCATGACCGATATCCCCACCACTCCGGAAGAAGCGGGTGGCTTGCCGACCGTAGTCATCATCGGCCGGCCCAACGTCGGCAAGAGCACGCTGTTCAATCGGATCATCGGGAGCCAGCAGGCGATCGTCGAGGACCGCCCTGGCATCACTCGCGATCGCAAAGTGCTCGAAGCATCGTGGCTCGAGGTGCCCTTCCTGGTGATCGACACCGGCGGTTGGATGCCCCAGGGCGATGGCACCGAACTCGACGACAAGGTGTCCAAGCAGGTCGAAGAGGCCGTGGCGACTGCAGACGTGGTGATGTTCGTGGTCGACGCCTCGGTCGGGCTCACCGATGACGACTCCCTGATTGCAAACTGGCTTCGCCGGAGCCGTAACGACGTCATGGTCGTTGCCAACAAGGCCGACAACGACCGGCGCGAGACCGATCGGTGGGAGTTCCTCGCACTCGGACTGGACGACCCCTTCCCGGTGAGCGCACTGCACGGGCGCCGCGCCGGCGACCTCCTCGACGAAGTCATCAGCCGATTCTCCGAAGAGGCCCGGGCCCACCGCGACATCGACCCGCACGCTCCCGAACCGGTCGAGGACAACCCCGATGCGCCGCGTATTGCCATCGTCGGGCGACCCAACGTTGGTAAGTCGACGCTGTTCAACAAGCTCGTGGGTGAGGACCGCGCTGTTGTCCATGACATGGCAGGAACAACGCGTGACGCGATCGACACCATGGTGGAAACCGAAGACGGCCCGATGATCTTCGTCGATACCGCTGGCATGCGCCGTAAGGGCAAGATCGATGACTCGGCGGAGTACTACTCGATGGTGCGCGCGCTGCGCGCAATCGATGACTCTGATGTGGCGCTGCTGGTCATCGACGGAACCGAAGGTGTCACCGCCCAAGATCAGCGGCTCGCCGAACGCGTCGATGCGTCGGGCTGTCCAATCCTGATCGTGTTGAACAAGTGGGAGTTGGTCTCAGCGGACGATCGCATCGAGGTGATGGCCGAACTGCATCGCAAGCTGGCCTTCGTCGGTGACGCCCCGATCCTGAAGATCTCAGCGTTGTCGGGCAAGAACGTCGGGCGTCTCCTCCCGCACTTGAACGAGTCGATTGCGCAATATCACACCCGTGTTCCCACCCGGGACATCAACAAGATCATCGCAGCGGCGCAGCAACGAGCACCAGGCCCGAAGGGTGCCAAGGTGCTCTACGCCGTGCAGGGAGCCACGGATCCACCCACGTTCACGTTGTTCGTCAACCGTGAGATTCCAGCGACCTACATGCGATATCTCGAACGAGTGATCCGTGAGGAGTTCGGCCTCGGTTCCACAGCGATCAAGATGCGTGTGAGGAAGAAGTCCTGACGTGCCGTGGTGTGAGGATTGCGCCAAGTATTTCACTCCGAACTCGGTGAAGTCGGACGGGTCGTGCCCGACATGTGGCGACACCATCCAACTCCCGGACGGCCACGATGACGGTCATGACGCCGCCGAGGTCGACGAGTCGTCACCGTGGCACTTCAAGCTGTTGGTGTTCATGGTGGTCGCGTACCTCGGCTGGCGCGTTGTCGACCTCTTCATCTGAATCGTCTGAGCAAGGTGACCGCACCTCGCATCGTCGTCGTCGGCGCTGGCCACGCGGGCCTCTGCGTGGTGGAAGCGCTGCAACGTCGATCGCTTCGCTGCACGGTGATCGATGGGGCCGAGCGACTCGGTGATGTCTGGCGGTCCCGCTACGAGGGATTGCGCCTCAACACCGAACGAGATGCGTCCCTCGTGCCGAGAACAACGATCGCTGCCGATGTCGGACGATGGCCGACGGGACAGCAGTGGGCGGACCACATCGAGTCGGCAGCCGAGCAGCTCGGAGTCGACCGGATCCGGGGCGACGTCGTCTCGATCGAGACCGGCGATGAACGAGCGCAGTGGCGGGTTCGACTGCGCACTGATGTGGGCGACGAGCAGTTGCCCGCCGATGTCGTTGTCGTCGCAACGGGTCGCAATCGCGTGCCCGAGGTTCCGAAATGGCCTGGCACCGATTCATCACCGCTCGAGGTGCTCCATGCTGCGAGCTACCGCACGCCGGCGCCATTCATCGGACGCAAGGTGTTGGTCGTCGGCGCTGGAAACTCTGGCACCGAGATCGCTCATCTGCTGAGCGCGGCGGGAGTGGACGTGACATTGTCCATGCGAACGCGTCCTGTGTGGGCCCGACGAGAACTGTTCGGAAGCAACCTGACCGAGTTCGCTCGGCTCGGGCGTCGTTTCCCGCGGTGGATGGTCGACGTGAGCGGTCGCCTGATGCAACCGTTGCTGTTCGGCCGGATGCGGCGGCACGGGCTCGGCCCGCCTCAACGCAAGCTGTCACGGGTTGCAGAGGCGTCCGGCGCCACCCTCGACAGCGGGTTCATCGACGACGTGAAGGCAGGGCGGGTTCGCGTTGTTGCAGCACTCGATTGGATCGATGGCCTACGGTGCGTGCTCACCGATGGCACCCATCTCGAGCCTGACGTCGTGATTGCCGGGATTGGTTACACACCCGCGCTCGGCGACCTGTTGGCGCCACACCTGGTCCGCGACGGATGGCCAATGGTCACCGAGTCGCCCTTCGAGCAGGCGCCCGGGCTGTTCACCGCCGGTTTGAATCCCGCTCAGCTGACGGCATTTCATCCCGACTTCATCACCGAAGCCGAAGAAATCGCGACGCAGATCGCAGGAGCAACCGGCGACACCGGTCGATAGAGTCAGGAGCCGTCACGGGCTGTGGCGCAGCTTGGTAGCGCACTTGTCTGGGGGACAAGGGGTCGCAAGTTCAAATCTTGTCAGCCCGACCAAAGAGATCCCAGGCTCGAGGAAGCTTCTTGAGCCTGGGATTTTGTTGTTTTCGACGGGGACGTTCTCGCCGCAGGATGCCGATGAGTCGATGCCTTCGCCACCTTCGCACGGTGCCCGCATGGGTTGCTCATCGCACCGACGATCTACTCTGACCCAATGGTCTCGTTTCCTGAACTCGGCTTCTACACACTGGCCGGCGCTCCAGAGACTCCGCGGGCGTTGATCAACGAAGTGCGCCAGGCCGAAGAACTCGGGCTCGGCGCATGTTTCATCTCCGAACGGTTCAACGTGAAGGAAGCCTTCACGATCACCGGTGCGGTTGGCGCCGTGTCGGAGAACCTGAGGATCATCACCGCGACCACGAATCACAACACGCGACACCCCATCGTGACCGCAGCGCATGCGACGACGATGCACTTCCTGACAGGCGGGCGATTCACCCTGGGGATCGGACGCGGCGTGTCGAAGCTGCAAGACGCATTCGGGATGGAGCGGATCACCACTGCGCAGATGGAGGACTTCGCTGGCATCATGCGCCGATTGTGGAAGGGCGAGGCAGTCATCGGCCACGACGGACCTGCTGGGTCGTGGCCGGCGCTGCGTCTCGACCGAGACTTCGACGAGGAGATCCCGCTCGCCATCGTCGCGTTCGGCCACAACACACTGGAGTTGGCCGGGCGCGCCTTCGACGACGTGATCCTGCACACCTTCTTCACCGACGAGACAACAACTCGATGCGTCGAGACCGTGAAGGCGGCAGCCGAGCGAGCCGGGCGAGACCCGGAGTCAGTTCGCGTGTGGTCCTGTTTTGCGACGGTCGGTGATCACCTGACCCCTGAGGTCCAGACCAAGAAGTTGGTCGGCCGTCTGGCCACCTACCTCCAGGCCTACGGCGACCTGATGGTCGAGACCAACGGCTGGGACCCTACGGTTCTCGAAGCATTTCGAGCCGACTCGCTCGTCAAGAGCTTCCGCGGCGCCCTCGACGACAAGGCGACCAACGAAGAACTAGACCATGTCGCCACGCTGATTCCCGACGAGTGGCTGGAATCCGCAGCGACTGGCACGGCGGAGCAGTGTGCGACAGCGGTGCGCGGACAGCTCGACCTGGGTGCAGACGGCGTGATCTTGCACGGAGCGAACCCCGAGCAACTCGCTCCCATCGTTCGCGCCTACGCGGCGGGCAAGCAGTAACCCGATCACCGAGCCGCGTACTCGCACGCGACTTGAGCCCCAAGGCGAGCGTTGTTGTTGACGAGGGCAATGTTGGCAACGAGGCTCGCACCCTGGGTGATCTCGACGATGCGTCCCAGCAGGAACGGGGTCGCTTCCTTGCCATGAATGCCCTTGGCGTCCATGTCGGCGAGGGCTTGTTCGATGATCCCGCCGATCTCGTCAGCGGGGATTTCGTCGTCGGCGGGGATCGGGTTGACGATGGCGATTCCGCCGTCCATGCCGAGGCGCCATTTGGCCGACATCAGCGCGGCCAGCTCGGCGGGGGAGTCGAGCGACATCGGAGCGGTGTGGCCGCTGATGCGCGAGAAGAATGCCGGGAAATTCTCGGTGCCGTAGCCGACGACGGGAACGCCGAGCGTTTCGAGCTTTTCGAGCGTGAGGCCGATGTCGAGGATCGACTTCACGCCGGCCGAGACCACAGCGACGTTGGTCTGGGACAGTTCGGTGAGATCAGCGCTGACGTCGAGGGTGCGTTCGGCGCCGCGGTGAACGCCACCGAGGCCGCCAGTGACGAACACCGAGATGCCCGCCAACGAGGCCAAACGCATGGTGGATGCAACGGTGGTGGCGCCGTGAATGCCCTGCGCAATGGCGTACGGCAGGTCGCGAGTACTGATCTTGGAAACGTCCGGACTGGTCGCCAGTAGGTGGAGGTCGGCTTCGCTCAGGCCAATCCGTGGTCGACCGTCGAGCACCGCAATCGTGGCGGGGATGGCACCGCCGTCACGGATGATCCGTTCGACCTCGGTGGCCATCTCGACGTTCTGCGGAAAGGGCATCCCGTGGCTGATGATCGTGCTCTCGAGGGCAACGACGGGAGCGCCGTCGTGCAGGGCCTGGGAGACCTCGTCGGTCACCACCAGGTCGGGGTGCGGAGTGGCGTGTGTGCGAGTGTGGGTCATGTTCAGGTCTCCTGGTTGAGCGTGGTTCGAACGAGTCGGGGAGTCAGGTCGGGCCGCACGGTGTGCGGGCTGGCGATGGTCAACGCCGCCGCCGCGTGGCCGAACCTCGCTGCCTCCTCGGGTGAACCGCCTTGAAGGAGAACGTGGCAGAACGCTCCCAGCATCGAATCGCCGGCACCGGTGACGTCTTCGACGGTGGTCGGCGCGGCCGAGATCTCGACGGACCGCTCAGCGGTGCTGAGTAGCGAGCCGCGCTCACCGAGCCGAATCCAGACGAGTTCGACACCGCGCCTATGAAGCGCAAGCGCAGCGGTGCGCACCTGGCGATCAGTGCGAGTCGGGAGGTTGGTGAGCGCGGCGAGTTCGCTGCGATTGGGCGTCACGGCGTACACGCGATCGTCAATGGCGTCTCGGAGGTCGGTCACTTTGGGAACGCTGACCGGCTCGAAGATGGTGCGCACTCCGGCGGAGAGATCCAGCGCATGATTCAGAGCGTCGAGGCTGAGATTGCCGTCGATGACGAGTACGCCAGCGTTCGCGATGACGTCTCGGGCGTTGTTGAGCTGCTCGGCATCGAGTTCGTCAGTCGCCGCCATGTCGGCGATGGCGATGATCAGCTCGCCATCAACGTCGAGAACGGCGGTGTACGTGCCGGTGGGACGTTCGGTCCGCGCGACATGCTCGACGCGCACGCCCGCTGCTGCGGTGTGTTCGAGCAGGTTGTCGCCCATTTGATCGCGTCCAATGACACTGACGAGGTGAACTCTTTCGCCGAGCCGAGCGATGTTCTCGGCAATGTTGCGCCCCACGCCACCCGGCGCCGTCGAACCGTGACCTGGGTTGCTGGTTTGGGGCGTTGCGCGCTCCACGCTTCGAGCCTTGACGTCGACATTGGAGCCTCCGACCACAACCGCACCGGGTTGCTCAGCAAGCACGTAGCCACGACCGAGGATGACGCCCTTCTTGCCCAGGTTCGACAGATGAACATTGATCGAGGCTCGACTGGTGCCGAGCCGTTCGGCCAGCACATCGCTCCCCGTGAGAGGATCACGTCGAAGCACGTCGACGATCTGCTGTTCTCGTTCGGTGAGCACCTTGCCATAATAAGGGGTCTTTCGTATAGCAAGCAAGGGGGTCGACACCCGAACGAAGGAGCGGGACGCCTTCCACCATCACGCCTTGTGTCGTACTTCTCGACATCTTGACGAGGTGTTGACCGTCTTCGCATTAAGTGGCGGGGATCTTGCCCCGAAATACTGGCGTGGCACACCCCGATCCATCGCGAAACGATTTCGCCGCGCCAAGTGGGTTGCGACTCAGGTTTGTCATCGCGCTCGCCGCGATTGCCGCCATGTCGATCGGATCACACCTTGCCATCACCGCAACCATCGACGATCAACAAGGTAACGAAACACAGATCAATGTGAGCGCCAGCCAGCAGATGCTGTCCCAGCGAATTGCGCTCAACGCAAGCATGCTGGCCCAGAGTCCACCCGAGGAGCGAGGAGCCTCGCTGCGGTCACTCGATGAACTCGTCATCGAGATGGAGACGGCGCACGAATGGCTGATTTCCAATGATGACCGCGTGGGGTTTTCACCCGATGAAAACCCCGAACTCAACGACATCTACTTTGGAACCGATCGACTCGACGTCAAGGTCCGTTCCTTTCTGGTGACCGCCCGCAACGTCATCGACACGCCTCCCGATCGGCTCACGCCGGCGTCGACACCGATTCTCGCACTCACGCGGTTTGCGCAGGATGGGTCGGACAGCGGACTGCTCGCCACGCTCGACCGGGCGTCGCACGCCTACGTCGACAGCTCGGCACAAGAGGTCGGCGCAGTACTCAGGGTGGTCCGGATTGTTCTCTTCGTGACGCTCGCCGCACTGATCATCGAAGGGTTGTGGGTGTTCCGCCCGATGGTGCGCCGACTGACCGAGCAGACCGAGTCGATCAACCGTGCCCGCTCACGCCTGCAAGCAGTCCTCGACAATGCGCTCGTTGGGGTGATCACCCTCGACACCAGAGGAACGATCGTCGACATGAACACGACAGCACGGGCATTGTTCGCCCGCAATGTCGGCCTGGTTGGTGGTCGCTTTTCGCGCCTTGCCATCGACATCGACGATCGGGAAGTGCTCCGGAGGTTGATCGACGACGCCTCGGCTGGTCGCCGGCCCCCACCCACCGAAATCAGCCTCGCAGGCGCCGACGGAGTGTTCCTTGCCCGGATCAGCGCTCAGGAGGGCGCCAGCGCATCTGGTCGCTTCATCAGCGTGGTCGTCACCGACGAAACGAACCGGCGACGCGCCGAGAGCGAGCTGCGCTATCACGCCACACACGACTCACTCACCGATCTGCCGAATCGAGCACTGTTCAAAGAACAGGTCGACACCGCGCTACGCGACTCGATCAACGACGGGGCGACTCCCGCAGTCATGTTCATCGACATCGATGACTTCAAGACGATCAATGATTCACTCGGGCATCTCGTCGGCGACCAACTCCTCTCGGTCGTCGGCCAACGTCTTGCAGGGTGCATTCGATCAACCGACACGGCAGCGCGTTTGGGAGGCGACGAGTTCGCGGTGCTCGTGCCTCGGTGCGCAGACGCCGGGGTTGCTCGAGGCCTTGCGGATCGGGTCCTCATGGCGCTGAGCAGCCCCATCATCATCGGCAGCCAACAGCTGGCGGTCACTGCGAGTATCGGCATCGCGGTTGGCGCACCCGGCGACGACTCGACATCCATGCTCAGCAACGCTGACAACGCCATGTACAGCGCGAAGCGGAAAGGAAAGGCGCAGCTCTGCTTCTTCACCGCCGAACTCCACGCTGATGCAATGGACCGGCTGGATTTGCGGGTTGGCATCACCCAAGCGCTGTGCGCCGACGAGTTCTCGCTCCACTATCAGCCCATCGTGAACTTGCAGACCGAAGAGGTGAACGGGATCGAGGCACTCATCCGCTGGGAGCATCCGGATCGCGGGCCTATCCGGCCCGACCAGTTCATTCCGGTCGCGGAAGAAACCGGACAGATCGTTGCGATTGGTTGGTGGGTACTCGAGCATGCGATCGCCGATGTCATCGAGCTGCGCAACCGGGCGGGAGTCGATGCTCCCAGCTACGTGAGCGTCAACGTGTCACCCGCACAGTTCATGGCGGAGGATTTCGTGGACCGACTCGAAACACTGCTCGGCGACCGCCTGGCGGGTTCCGCGCTCGTGCTCGAGCTGACCGAGACAGCGCTCATGCGAGACTCGATCGCCGTTGCAGACACGCTCGTGCGTTTGCGCGAACTCGGCGTTCGTGTCGCGATCGATGACTTCGGAACCGGCTACTCGTCGCTGTCCTACCTGCACACGCTGGCGGTCGACATCTTGAAAATCGATCGCAGTTTCGTGAGCCAGATCACCGAAGACGCCGACGCACCGCTGGTGCTGACGCTGTTGCAGATGGCGCAATCGCTGGGTCTCGACGTGATCGCAGAAGGCGTGGAAACCGCAGCACAGCGGCAATGGCTGCTCGACATGGGCTGCCCGACGGGCCAGGGCTTCCACTTCGCCAAACCCATCGACTTCGCAGCGACCTGTGAGCTGTTGCGCTCCTCATCGGTGACGTGCACGCCGGTGCAATGAGGTCCTCCTGCTGCCGCTCTACAGTTTGACGCAGTGAGCACGCCGACGATTTCCACCATCATCCCAACCTATGACCGCAGTACGCACCTGCTCGCCCAGGCCCTCGACAGTGTCCTCGACCAGACACATGTGCCGAACGAGATCATCGTGGTCGACGACGGTTCTGACGAGCCCGTCGGACCATGGATTGCTGAGAACTACGGTGATCGAGTCCGTGCGCTGCGCATTGAACATGCTGGGATCTCTGCAGCTCGCAATGCCGGCGTGGCCGCTGCGGGAAGCTCGATGCTGTCGTTCCTCGATTCGGACGATCTGTGGTTCCCACGCAAGCTCGAGTCGCAACTTGCCCTTCTCGAAGCCGACAGCGAACTCGAAGCCGTGTTCGGGCAAGCGGAGCAGTTCTTCGACCCAGACACGAGCAGTGAGCACCGCGCCCGCTACCCGATCCGCAGCAAAGTCATCGACGCCTGGCTGTCGGCCGCACTCCTCATCCGCACCGAGGCATTCGAACGGATCGGGCCGTTTCCGCAGCGGTCATCCGCGGTCGACATCGACTGGATGTTTCGCGCAAGCGACCTCCACCTCCGGCGACACATGCTCCCGGAGGTGGTGTATCGCCGGCGCATCCACACCAACAACATCAGCATTCAGGAGTCCTCGGTCAAGAACGGCCTCATGTTAAGCGCCGTTCGCGACAGTCTCGCCCGCCGTCGTGCGGCCGCAGCCGCCGACTGATCAACTGCCGAGTCAGTTCCCGGGTCAGCTCCCGAGGTCAGTGAGGAGCGCTGCGACCAGCGCCCGGTTTGCGTCGAGGTCCGGCCCCACCGTCAACCGGCAGCACGGCAGAGATCGTGCAAGGTCGGCCATGGCACGAAGCGAGGAACGCCCGGTCCCAGGCAGCTGGAACAGCGAGGTCGGTGCGAGTGCGCGCAACGCTTCGTTGGCCGAGACCTCGGTCAGTGTCGGTGGCAGCTCCGGTTGGATGGTCGGCAGCACGATTGCACGCAGCGGTGCCTCGTTCAACACCGCTCCCGGATCGATCTGGTGCGCAAACACCAACTGCTTCATCTCGCCGAGCTCTTCGGGGTTCACGATCCACTCTTCGAGATGAGGCAGACGGGCAATGTCATCGGCGCCGACCATCTTGCCCGAGTTGTAGAGCGACAAGACGTTACTCGGAGAGCCGGCATCGCCGCCCCCCATCGACACTGCGCAGTAGTCGTCACCCACGTAGCGAAGCTCGCTCCCAATGCAGGACAATGCCATCGTCGACTCGCCAGATCCGCCACGTCCTGTCAGGAGCACCGCACCGTCGACATTTCCGACAGCTGCAGCGTGGACGAGATGGCGATCATTGGAGCTCAGCCACCAGTTGAGAATCGACCGAGCGGGCGCGGCGCGGTCCCAGGTCTGCAACTGCTCGAGTGAGTCGACGTACCAGATCGCCTCGTTTGCGACGGGGTCGTACAGACTGAGCAGCGGCCATTGAAACACCGCTGCGAGAGCGTCGGACTGAAGCCCCACCACTTCGTACCGGCTGTTCAGCCACCATCCCTGAGTCTGGGTGATCGCGGCACGCGCATACAGGTTGACGTCGACACCACTCGTGTCGCCAGCGAAACAGGTGATGGTGAGGCCGGGCTCGTGGACCACGGGCACTTCGTTGTGGGCGAGCGCCGGTCCGAACACCTCGGCAACGTCGTTGCCGATTGCGTGAATCGTGACGTGCTGTCCGCCGAACTCGTGACTCCGCGTGGTCACATCTCCAACGGACTCGTCCGATGCATCATCGCGAGTTGGAGGACCGGTTGGGGATCCGCATTCATACCCAGGCCATGCCCCACCGAGACGACCTCGATGGACCCGCACGCGAACCTGCGTTCAGACAGCCTCAGTGTGCCTCGGCGAACAACCACCGGATGAGGCTCCACGCAAGCACTGCGCCAAGCAGCTGCGCAGCGATGAAACCCGGAGCCGACGATGGTGCGATGCCAGCAAAGGTGTCCGACAGCGTGCGGGCGATCGACACCATCGGGTTCGCGAAGCTGGTCGACGAGGTGAAGAAGTACGCACCGCCGATCCACACGCCCACGGCAACCGCGACCACGTGGGGTTTTGCATGCCGGACCGCCCCGTGGATCACCAAGAGCAGACCGATCGTGGCGACCACTTCGGCAAGCAATTCGGCGGGAGTGTTCCGGTCCCGCTGGGAAATGAACACCAGACCGCGGCCGGTCTGTTCGGAGAACATCGCATTCGCCAGCACCGTGCCGGTGCACCCACCAACGAGTTGCGCGGCGACGTAGGCCGCAGCTTCGCGAGTGGACATCGTCCCCAGTAGCCGTTCGACGAGCGTCACGGCCGGGTTGAAGTGCGCTCCCGACACGGTGGCGAACATGATGATCAGCGCGATCAGCGCACCGGTGGTGGCGGCGGCGTTCTCGAGAAGCTGCAGGCCTGCGTCGTCGGGGGAGAGGGTCTGCGCCATGATTCCCGATCCAATGACGGCGATCAGCAGGAACGCGCTGCCGATTGCTTCCGCCACGAGGCGGCGCGGCAGGTCGGGGAGTGCCACCCCCGTCGAGTCGGCAGGATCGGTGGGGGCATCAGTTGGCGTTGAAGCGGTCGGCATGAGGAGCAGTACGATGAGGCACCCGCACCGTAGCCACTACATCGAACGTGATCAATATGACCTCTCCTGACGCAACGCCTGGAACGGAATCGGCTCGATGCTGCGGGGGCGCCACCGACTGGATCGCGCTCGGCGACGCAACGGCGTTGGCATCACGCCTCGCAGCCGTGGCGGACCCGACGCGTGTGCAAGTCCTGTCGATCATCGCGAACGCCCCCGATGAAGAGGTGTGCGCATGTGACTTCGTCGAACCGCTCGCCAAGTCGCAGCCCACCATCTCCCACCACCTCAAGGTGCTCACGGACGCAGGACTGGTGACCGGGACACGAAGAGGTCGATGGATCTGGTATCGGCTCACGACTGGCGGGCTCGACACGCTCGCGGTCTCGCTACGAGCCGCCACCACCGCAACCACAACCACGCGAACCTGACATGTGCGGCCGATTCGTCTCGACGAGCCCACCCGATCAGGTCGCCGCCTACTTCGGCGCAGACGTCGCGGTCGACACACTCGGCGAGAACTACAACGTCGCGCCCACCCACGATGTCTATGGGGTCGTGGCGCCTCGAGACGATCCGCAGGGCCAACCCCGACTCGAAGCCTTCCACTGGGGACTCGTGCCCAGCTGGGCCAAGGATCGAAAGATCGCCTCACGCATGATCAACGCCCGCTCCGAAACACTGGCCGAGAAGCCGGCGTTCAAGGGGCTGTTGAAGAAGAAGCGCCTGTTGATCCCCATGGACGGGTTTTACGAGTGGAAGGCCGGAGTTGCTGGCGGGCCGGTGACGGCGAAGGGCAAGCCGGCCAAGCAGCCGATGTTCATTCACCGCACCGATCACGGTCCGCTGGCGGTGGCCGGTTTGTGGACGGCGTGGAAGGACGAAGCAACCGCCGTCGACGGCGCCGCCGCGCAGTGGCTGCTGTCCGCCACACTCATCACGACCGCTGCGAACCCGACCATGTCCGACGTTCACGACCGGATGCCTGTGCTGGTGCCCGCCTCTCGGTGGGGTGAATGGCTCGACCCAGCAAACGACGACATCGACGCACTGTCCACCCTGTTCGACATGAGTGAGGACACGTCGCTCACGATGCACCCGGTCTCCACCGAGGTCAACTCGGTTCGCAACAACCGGGCCGACCTCATCGAGGTCGTCGACCCGGACGCCCCAGACCCGACGAAGCTCCTCTGAGCGCCGCCGTGCACAAGTCGAGGACGTGCCGGTGACTGGAGGGCGGGTCAGGGTTGCGCGGCGAGCGCCGTGGTGATCCGCTCCGCCCAGTGCTCCAGGTCTTCACGATCGACCGAGGCAGCTGCGTTTGCAAAGCTGAGTTCACTCATCTCGTTGGTTGGCACCAGGTGGATGTGTGCGTGGGGGACCTCGTACCCAGCGATCATCATCCCGACCTTCTCGCAGCCGAACACCGCCCGCTGAGCCAGGCCGACTCGATGTGCCACGGCGAAAAGATGCGCGCTGAGTTCGAGCGACGCGTCGACCCAGTGGTCGATCTCCTCGATGGGAACCACGAGGGCATGACCCTCAGTCATGGGATTGATCGACATGAACACCACACAGTGTTCGTCGCGGTGCACGAAGGTGCCGGGGATCTGACCTTCGATGATCATGGTGAAGACGGTGCTCATCGCCAACGATCATGCCGCATCCAGACCTCGTGGCGCGTACGCTGGTTCTCGTGAGTTCGCCAGAAGCCGCCGTCGAGCCCGCCCCCGAGGGTGTGTTCGACAACATCTGGACGCTTCCCAACCTGTTCACGTTGATCCGTTTGCTGTGCCTGCCGTTCTTCTTGTATCTACTGTTCGGCGCCGACAACCGAGCCGGAGCTGCGTGGCTACTCGCCGGACTCGGCAGTACCGACTGGGTCGACGGCTATATCGCACGTCGCTTCAACCAGACCAGTGAGTTCGGCAAGGTGTTCGACCCGACGGTCGACCGACTGTTCTTCTTCGTTGCAGTCGTGGCCATCATCATCGACGGAAGCATCCCGGTCTGGTTCGCCATTGCGGTCCTGGTACGCGAAGTGCTCGTCGGCGGAGTCATTGCCTTCGCCACACTGTTCTTGAAAATGGAACGATTCGGGGTCACCTGGCTCGGTAAATGCGCCACGTTCCTCCTCATGGGAGCGGTTCCGAGCTTCCTCATTGCCGAGGCAGACGTGTGGGAGTCCTCATTTTTCCAAGTCCTGGCCTGGGCCTTTGGCCTCCCTGGCCTCGTGCTGAGCTATTGGACCGCGATCGCCTATATTCCTCTGGTCCGCAGCGGTGTCGCCGCAGGACGAGCCTCGACCTCGACAGGAACTCAAGACTCATGAACATTCCCGATGACCTCCGATACTCGTCCGACCACGAGTGGATCCGCCGCGACGCCGACAACGTGGTCACGATCGGGATCACCGACTACGCCCAGGACTCGCTGGGTGACGTCGTCTTCGTGGAAGCACCCGAGGTCGGAACGTCAATGGCAGCTGCGGACTCCTTCACCGAGGTCGAGAGTACGAAGTCGGTCAGCGACATCTACGCTCCGGTGTCGGGCTCGATCACCGAGGCAAACGTTGCGCTCGATGACCAGCCCGAACTCCTCAACTCTGACCCGTACGGTGAGGGATGGATCTGTCGCATCGAAATGTCTGACCCGTCGCAGTTCGACGAGTTGATGGACGCCGCTGCCTACCGCCAACTCACCGAGGGATGAGCGATTCACGATGAGCGAATACGTCTTCTGCAACCAATGCGGCCACCGAAACCCACCCTCGAGCACTTTCTGCTCAAGCTGTGGTTCACCGTTGGACCGTCTCGACGACCGCACGATCAACCTCACGCGGATCGATCCGCTCCAAGATGCCCCGGGGCCCGACGATGACATCGTCGTCCCCGTTGGCGAACTGCCGGTTGAAGTCGGTGTGTTGATCGTGCGTGCTGGCGAGCAGTCTGGCGACCGGTTTGCCTTGGACACCGACCTCACCCGCCTCGGGCGTCACCCCGACAGCGAAATCAGCTTGGACGACATCACCGTGTCGCGGCGCCACGTCGACATCGAACGCACCCCCGAGGGGTACGTGGCATCCGACGCCGGTTCGCTCAACGGCACCTATGTGAATCAGGACCGAATCGATCGGATCTTGCTGCGCCATGGTGACGAGCTGCAGGTCGGTAAGTTCCGCCTCGTGTTCTTCGAGCGGTCCGATGGCTGACGATTCTTCGCACTCACCCGCTCCCACCGCCACGACCTCCCACCTCTCGATCGGCGAAGTACTTGCGCTCCTCCTCGAGGATTTCCCGGACGTCACCATTTCCAAGATCCGCTTCTTGGAAAGCCAAGGTCTCATTCAGCCCGAACGCACCGCGTCGGGCTACCGCAAGTTCTATGACGATGACGTCGAACTGCTCCGCTGCGTCCTGCGCGAGCAGAAGGACAATTTTCTTCCGCTGAAGGTCATCAAGGATCGTCTCGACACCGGCGAGATCGACCCGACCAGCGAACTGGCACGCCCGACGTCGCTCGTTGGCCTCATCGACGACGACACCACCGACATCGTCGTCGACGGATCGCTGGGCGTATCGCGCCATCCGGCATCGTCTCCGGCTTCGACCGCCGTTCGGGCGCAGCAAGCGAATCGTGTGCCACCTGCACCCTCGATCTCGGACGAGACCGGTTCGCTCGCACTCACTCCGGGCGTGGTACTCGACGCCGACGAGGTGTGCTCCATGTCCGGTCTCAGCGCTGAACAGTTGGCGCAGGTGCAGTCATATGGGGTGGTGGTGCCAGCATCGAACGGCACGTTCGACGAGGATGCTCTGGAGGTCGCACGCATCGCAAAGCGATTCCTCGACCTCGGAGTCGACGCCCGCCACCTCCGCGGCTGGCGCGTTGCTGCAGACCGCGAAGCCGGCCTGTTCGAACAGGTCATCCAGCCACTCATCCGTCAACGCAACCCTCAGTCCAGCGATCATGCGGTTGCGCAGCTGAACGACCTGGCGCTCTACGGGGGCCAACTGCGAGCGGCGCTCATGCGAACGCTGCTCCGACAGCATCTCGAACGCTGACCTCGCTACGCTTCATACCGTGATCCCTGTCGAACTGGTCGGTGTCCGAGTCGAAGTACCGGCGAACACCCCGATGGTCTTGCTGCGCGAGCAGGAGGGGCGTCATCGCTTGTTGCCGATCTACATCGGCACTCCGGAGGCGTCGGCGATCCACTACGCCCTCGAAGGCATCGAACCGCCCCGCCCATTCACGCATGACCTTTTTCTCACCACGATTGACGAGTTGGGCGCATCGCTCGACAAGGTCGTCGTGACCGAGATGCGCGAGCGGACGTTCTACGCCGAACTTCACCTCACCACCGAGGCTGGTGAGACCACCATCTCCGCTCGGCCATCAGATGCCATTGCCCTCGCAGTGCGTTGCGGCGCACAGCTCTTTGCCGGCGACGAGTTGCTGGACGAACACGGCCAGGAGCCCCCTGAGGAGCCCGAGGTCGATGCAGCAGAGATCATCGACGAGTTCAAGGACTTCTTGGAGTCGGTCGATCCCGAGGATTTCGGCTGAACGGCTTCTCGGTCGACTGCCGGCTCGAACCCTCGACAAGAGGTTGACGCCACGGTTCGGCGTGCGTAGTGTTCACTGCCTCACATGTGCGTAACTACGCGCCTGTTTCGCACGATCGTTGGGAATTTTCGATGCACAGCCAAGACCACTCACTGACCGAGGCCATCGACGGCACCGAGGTCGTCGGCTTCAGCGGGACTCGCGCTGCCAAGGTCGTGGGCATCACCTATCGCCAACTCGACTACTGGGCGCGCACCGACTTGATTCGTCCGTCACTCAACGATGCTGCTGGCAGCGGCAGTCGGCGGCGCTACTCCTACAACGACCTGTTGGAACTCAAGGCGATCAAGAAGCTCCTGGATGCTGGCATCAAGCTGGAACAAGTCCGCCGCGTCTTCGAGAACCTGCGCGAGCACGTCGGCGCCGACATCGCTGCGGCCCACATCGTCATCGATGGCGGCAGCGTCACCCTGTGCGACCAGGGCCAGTTGATCGATCTCATCAACACGGGCCAGAGCGTCCTGAACGTGCTCTCCATGGGTGGCGTGAAGAACGAACTCGAAGCTGATCTGGCGCCGATGCAAGCCGAGTTGCCCAACGACGAAGCCGTCCGCAAGATCGGATGACCGAGCGACAGTCTCCGCTCGCACAACAGCATGTGGCGCTCGGCGCCAACCTGGTGGACTTCGGTGGCTGGGCAATGCCGATTGCGTACCCCTTGGGCACGATTGGCGAACACTTGGCGTGTCGCAACGGTGCGGCGATGTTCGACGTGTCACACCTCGGCACGATGCGCGTCGCTGGAGCCGACGCCTTCGAACGCCTGCAGGCAACCCTCACCAACGACCTCAACAAGATCGGCCCGGGTCGGGCGCAGTACACGCACCTACTCGACGACACCGACGCGTCGGTGCTCGATGACATCATCGTGTGGTGGCACCAACGCGACGACGGCGAGCCCGACGTCTTCGACGTGATGCCCAACGCCTCGAATACCGACCGGGTCGTGGCCGCAATCGGGGGAGTGGACACGACCTCGTTGCGAGCAGTCATCGCGCTCCAAGGCCCCGCGGCCCGGACGCAAATCGAGTCGATCTTCCCGGAAGCTGCCGCCGTGGGTCGCTTCAAGGTCGCCAACTGCACGTGGGGGGATGTGGCGTGCGTCGTGGCCGGCACGGGCTACACGGGTGAGCCGGGCTTGGAGATCGCCGTTCCGGTCGAGGCCGCGCCGGCGCTGTGGGATGCGTTACTCGCTGCCGACATCACTCCAGCCGGCCTGGGCGCACGCGACACGCTGCGACTCGAAGCGGGCCTTCCTCTGCACGGCCAGGAACTGGGCAGCGGCATCACCTCGCTCCAAGCAGGGCTTGGCTGGGTGGTTGCCTGGGACAAGCCCGAGTTCATCGGTCGCGATGCTGCGCTCAGCGAGCGCGAACGCGGCGTCGCACGCCACCTCGTGGGGATCGCGACCGAGGGTCGCCGGCCCGCTCGAACCGGATGCGACGTCCGCGTCGGCGACCGATCGGTCGGTGCGGTCACCAGTGGGAACTTCTCGCCCGTCTTGGGGCATGGCATCGCCATGGCGTTCGTAGAGCCGTCCGTCACGAGCGGACACGACGTGGAGATCGATGTTCGTGGCAAGGTACTGGCGGGTTCAGTGGAGGCTCCGGCGGTCGTCTGACCCCTGAACAGAACAGGTGTCGGGTGACATCGGTCTGTGCACACACGGTCATGCGCTGGTTCGTCCCAGATGGAATCCTGGGCTCATGGACGCAGGAGACTGGTATTGGGACGTCGATCGCCAGATCGCAGTCAGAGTGGACAACGCTGGACGCCACGATCTCCTCATCGGACCGTACGCAACGAAGTCCGATGCCGAAATCTGGCTGCCGTCATCCACGTGGACGGCCGAGCGCGACGCTGGCGATGACGGTTGGGTCGACGTGAACTCGGCCTACGACTGACCGAATCGCTTTCTGGCCGGTTACTTCTTGGCTGCAGACTTCTTCGCCGCGGACTTCTTCGCCGCGGACTTCTTCTTCGTTGCCTTGCTGGCGGCGGGCTGCTTTTTCGTCGTCTGCGTCGATGTGGTTCGCTTGCGCGCCGCAGTCTTCTTGATCCGTTCGGCGCTGGATGCGGCACTCGTAGCAGTAGCGGGGGACGGAGCCTCAGACGCCGGGGCCCGGTTCGAACCGCTTGCACCGAACCCTGGCAGCTTGAATCCGCCGAAGAGCCCGCCAGCAGATTCCGCGAGTTGTCCAAGCGGAGCGAGGCGAGTGGTCACGTCGGCCAGCATGTCGTTCATCTGCCCGAGCTGATTCGGCATCTGCTTGAGCGCCGGGTTGTTGAGCGTCTCGGCCAGTACTGCCAGACCGGGAGCAACCGCCATTGCTGGGCCGGCAACGACC
>JBGCEY010000055.1:0-3445 GCA_045106645.1 Ilumatobacter sp. | reverse complement strand
GACCCAACCAACCGAAGTCATCTCGACACGATCGAACTAGCCTGCCAGCCTTGGCCGGATGAAGGTCGAGACGCTGCTTCCGCTGGGAAAATTGGATCCGGGTCTGCGCGAGCCGGACACGCCCCTACACATTGGCGACTTTGCTGATTTTGCCCGGACCGCTGAGGACGTCGGCCTCGATGCAGTGCTCGTCGAGGAGACCAAGGACGACCCGTATCAACTCCTGGCACTCGGGGCATCGTCCACCAGCAGCATCGGGCTCGGCACATCAGTGGCGATGGCGTTTCCTCGGAGTCCGACGGTTACGGCGATGTCGGCGTGGTCGCTGCAGAAGCTGTCAGAGGGTCGCTTCACACTCGGGCTGGGCTCGCAGGTGCGAGGTCACGTGCGGCGCCGGTACGGCATGGAGTGGCATGCCCCTGCCCCGTGGATGCGGGACTACATCGGGGCGATCCGAGCAGTGTGGCAGGCCTGGCAGCTGAGTGAGCCGCTGCACTTCGAGTCTGAGCACTACAACCTGAGCTTGATGGTGCCGCTCTTCGATCCGGGGCCCATCGACCACCCCGACATTCCCATTCATGTCGCAGCGATCGGGCCGTACATGTGCGCCGTCGCCGGCGAGGTGGCTGACGGCGTTCGGCTGCACCCGATCTGTACGGAGCGATTCATCGACGAGTGCGTGAAACCGTCCGTGGGTGTGGGGGCCGACCGAGCAGGTCGTGACGTCAACGAGGTCGAAGTCTGCATGAAGCCCCTGATCGGCACCGCACCGACCGAAGAGGCCCTTGAAGCCGTCGTGCGAACGGTCCGCGCCCGAGTGGGCTTCTATCTGTCGACGCCGTCGTACCGCCGAGTGTTCGAGCTGCATGACTGGGGTGACCTGGCCGAGAAGGCTTCGGTGCTCTCCAAGCAACAGCAGTGGGAAGAGCTGGCAGCCATGGTGCCCGACGAGATTTTGCACACGGTGGCAACGATCGGGACCCACGACACGATCGTTGCCACGCTCAATGATCGATACGGCAGTCGAGTCGACCGCATCGAGTTCTCGATCCCGATCAAGAACAACGAAGACGCAGAGATCTTCCGATCGATGCTGTCAGGCCTTCGCTGAGGCAACGACGCCTAGGGTCCTGCAGATGGAACCGATCTTGGAGTTCTCCGCCGACATCTGGCGTCACTCGAACGGCCGGTGGGTGATGCTCACCGTGCCCGAAGACGAGAGCGAAGACATCAGAGAGCTGGCGCCGCACTTCGGCGGCTTCGGTTCCGTGAGGGTCCGGGTCACTATCGGCGAGAGCCAATGGAAGACCTCGGTGTTCCCCCAGTCCAACGGCGGGAGCTTTGTCCTACCCATGAAGAAGCAGATACGGACGAAAGAGAAGGTCGATGTCGGTGACACCGTCGATGTCGAGCTAGCGCTGATCCTCGACTGAGACGATGCGGTCAGCTCGTGTAGGTGCGAGCTCATGTCCGAGCCATCCAGTTCCGATCTTCGGTCACGGTGTCTCCTGGTGAACGTGCGCTCGCTGACCATCACGATCGAAGATCATCACCAGTTCTGCCGCTTCGCCCATCGCAGCAACAGCGTGTGGTGTCATCGTGGCGAACTCCGCCGCTTCGCCCGTTTCGACGATCATTTCGCGATCCCCGAGCAACAGCAGCACCCGCCCTTCGGTGACAAGGAACCAGTCATGCCCAGGATGCACCCGCTGTTCGGGACGCTGCGTTGAGGGCTCGAGGCGCATCTTCATCGCGATCGTGTTGCCGGTCGGTCGGCTGAGCATCCACGTCGTTCGCCCATCGGGTGAGGCGCTCGCCACCGGACGGATCACCACGTCATCGTCGTTCTTCACATCAAGAAGCGAGTCGAGATCAACCTGGAGCGAATGAGCGAGGGGAACCAGCACATCCAAGCTGATCGTGCGATGCCCGGTCTCGATCCGGCTGATCGTCGAGGCACTCAAGTTCGTGCGTGTCGCCAGTTCGTCCAGCGAGAGTCCCAGCGTCTGACGGAGGCTCCGCAGCCGCGTCCGGACAACGTGCTCGATCTCATCGGTGTCGCTCATTCTGACCTCCGGGATTGCTTGCGAATACTGCAAGGGGAAATCCACTTTTCGAGACTCACCATAGTGTCGTGGTCATGAGCGAACAGACGCCACACACGATCGAACGGCATTGCGACGTCGCAATCATCGGTGGATCTGCGGCCGGACTTGCTGGGGCTCTGCAACTGGGAAGGATGCGCCGATCCGTGATCGTCGTCGACGCCAGAGACCCACGCAACGCGCCAGCCGGCCACATGCACAGCTACCTCGGTCACGAAGGCGTGACTCCAGCAGACTTCTCCGCCATCGCCCGAGCGGAAGTCCGCAGCTACGGCGGCGAGGTCCTCAGCGGTCGGGCAACCAGCGTCAGGTCGATCGACAACAGCCGCTTCCGGATTGAGCTGACTGGCGGGCACGCAATCATCGCCCGCCGCGTTCTTGCCGCCACCGGCGTCATCGATGAGCTTCCCTCCATCGACGGGCTGGCCCAACACTGGGGCGGCGCGGTGTTGCACTGCCCGTTCTGCCACGGCTACGAAGTGCGCGATCAGCGCATCGTCCAGATCGTTACGCACCCCATGGGCCTTCATCCAGCGCAGCTGTTCCAGCAATTGAGTGGTCAGTTCTCGCTGGTCATCCATGGTGGGGTCGACGTCGACAACCCCGACGTCGAGATGCTCCGCGCCGCAGGAGCGAATGTCATCAACGGACAGGTCGACCGCATCATCTCGCTCGACGACGGCCGCCTTGGTTCCGTTGAGCTCACGAACGGAACAGTGATCGATGCCGACGCCGTCGTCGTGAGCACCCGGTTCCGCCCCCGCATCGAAGCGTTCGCCGAGCTTGGCCCCGCGACCACCGAACATCCATCAGGACTCGGCGAGGTCATATCGAGGGATCAAAGCGGCGAGACATCGGTGCCGGGGCTCTACGCCGCGGGGAACCTCGTCGATCCCAGCCAGCAAGTACTGCATGCCGCAGCGGATGGCAGCAGGGTCGGCGGAATGATCAGCTTCAGCCTCGCCCGGTCAGACATCGAGGCGGCGACGCTCACATCAGCGAATCAGGTGGACTGGGACCAGCGCTACAGCGGCGCCTCGATTTGGAGTGGCAATCCGAACGGCACGCTCGTCACAGAGGCCACCGGGATGGCTACCGGTCGAGCGCTCGACGTCGGCGCCGGCGAAGGTGGTGATTCGGTGTGGCTGGCCGAGCAGGGTTGGGAGATCACCGCCGTGGATGTGTCACAGCGCGCGGTCGACCAGATCACCGAGGTCGCGACCGAACGAAGCCTGTCGATCGAGAGTGTCCGGGCCGACGCCAACGCCGTCAACCCGTTCGGCGGCGAACGCTTTGACTTGGTGACCGCACACTACGCATCCGTCCCCCGCACACCCGAC
>JBGCEY010000054.1:0-16569 GCA_045106645.1 Ilumatobacter sp. | reverse complement strand
ATCCACGCGTCGAGCACGTCCTCGACGTTGCGGCCCGCAGGCGAGGCACTACCCGGGCCGACCTCCAACGAGGCCGCCATCCGCTGCGCGTCTCGCTTAACACCGCACACGGTTCGAGAGAGTTGCGTCGGGCGTCCGCGGGCGTCATTGCCGGTGAAGACGCGGACCTCCCAGACACCTGGCTTCTTCTCGCGGATCGTCGCCATGCAGACGACAGTCCGCCAGGGGTGTCACGCTCCGTCAGCGAAATTCACTCGGGATGAAACTAGGGATGACCGGTCGGCGACCGACATCGCTCAACCGGCCATCAACCAGAATCACTCGATACGCAGGCCGGAGATGGTCCGGCTGATGACGAGCTGCTGGATCTGCTCGGTGCCTTCGAAGATGTCGTGGATCTTTGCATCGCGGTGCCAACGCTCCACCGGGTACTCACGGGTGTAGCCGTAGCCACCGAGGATCTGGATCGCACGCTCGGTGACCCAGGTGGCCGTGCGGCCAGCCTTGAGCTTGGCCATCGAACCTTCGGAGTTGGCGAACGTGCCGTTCTTGCCGAGCCAAGCCGCCTTGTAGATGAGGTTGCGACACGCTTCGATCTCGGTGGCCATGTCAGCGAGCATGAACGCAATCGACTGGTTCATGATGATCTTCTTGCCGAACGCTTCGCGCTCCTTGGCGTACTCGAGCGAGTACTCATAGGCCGCACGAGCAACACCGAGCGCCTGAGCACCAACGGCGGGGCGGGTGGCTTCGAAGGTCTGCATGGCAGCCTGGGAGTTGCCCTTCTCACCACGGCGCACGCGAGCGAGGCGCTCGTCGAGCTTGTCCTTGCCACCCAGCAAGCAGCGGCCCGGAACGCGGACGTTGTCCAGCACGACTTCGGCGGTGTGGCTGGCACGGATGCCGTGCTTCTTGTACTTCTGGCCCTGCGACAAGCCCTTCGTGCCGGGAGGCACCACGAACGAAGCGTGGCCCTTGGTGCCCAGCTCGGGGTCGACGACCGCAACCACGACGTGGATGTCGGAGATCCCACCGTTGGTGATCCAGGCCTTGGTGCCGTTGATGACCCACTCGTCGGTCTTCTCGTCGTACACCGCAGAGGTGCGGTAGCCGCCGACGTCGGATCCGGCATCAGGCTCCGACGCACAGAATGCGCCGAGGGCGAGCTTGCCGTTGTCGGCGTTGGTGTAGCACTGCGGCACCCACTCCATCATCTGTTCAGGCGTGGCAGACGACGCAATGCCCGCCGCTGCGAGGCCGGAGCCCATGATGGCCATGCCGATACCGGCGTCGCCCCAGAAGAGCTCTTCGATGGCGATCGGCATGGAGAGGCCGGTCTTGTCGTTCATCATGGCTTCGGCCATGAACTCCCAGCTGTACAGCCCGATCTCGCGGGCCTGCTCCACGATGGGGTACGGGAACTCTTCTTTCTCATCCCATTCTTCCGCAGCGGGGCGAACGACTTCTTCGGCGAAGCCGTGAACCCACTTCTGCAGAGTCTGGTGGTCTTCGCTCAGGGCCATCGAGAATTCGGTCATATCTCCAAGTTACCGGCGGGTAACCAACGTGTCCACCCGTTCTCGACGAAACGATTGGCGAGGTCGACGTCCTCACGGCATGACCCCAGTGAAGAAGTGCCTGGCACTTTCACACTGGGGTCGGTGCGGGTGGTCAGCGGTTGGCGAGGTCGAGGAGTTCCACAGCGATCTGTTCGAAAATCAGCTTGCCGCCCGGCTTGTACACGTGGACGCCGTCCCAGCGGTAGCCGAGATCGGTGGCGATGTCTTCGTCTGTGCACCACTCGGGCGGGCCATCGAACACCCGCACCTCGGGCCCGTACTGCGCCGACACCCAGCGGATCGTCTGATTCACCCGTGCGACCCGCTGATCGTCGCCACGCTCGGGCAACGCGCGAACCCCGGCGCCATCAACGGTCACGGGCCGCATGCACGGCACTTCGAGGATCGCCACGTCGGTGCCGGTTTCGATCACGGCATCGAGGCCGGAGATGAGATTCACGGCGAACTTCTGGTCGTGCACCGACGTGCCGAACGTGTAGTAGGTGTCTCCATCCGCGACGTCGAAGACATCCCACGCACCGATCACCACGAGCGCTACGTCGGCGCCGTCAGCGGCGTCAGCCCACTTGTCCTGCCAGCCCTGGCACAGCGCAAAGTTGTTGTTGAACGTCACCGCAGACGCGACCTTGCCCGAGTCCCAGACACTGCATCCGTCGACGCTTCCGTTGCGGACCTCGCCGAACACTTCGTCCAGGCCATCGGGAAGGTTCTGTGACAGCGCGTGCGCCTGCGAGTCCCCGATAATCGCCACCGTCGGTCCGGCCCGCACTGGCTCGGTCGTGGTGGTGATGATGACGTCGGGCTCCGTGGTCGACACCACGGACTGGGTGTCCGCCACCGCAGTTTCGACCTCATCACCAACCGCTGCTTCTCCAACCGCCGAGTCGCTCACCCCATCGAGCACGCCGATGTCGAATGCTGCGTCCTCTCCCCCCTCGAATGCATCGAACTGGTCGACGTTCACGTAGAACACTCCCAGCGCGGCAACCACCGCCACACCGCCCGCGACCGGCGGAACCAGGCGCGGCCGCTGCGACGAGTTCCACACACGACCGATCAGCCCCTGACGCAGCGGCGTCTCGATCAGCCGGTAAGACACCTCGGCCACGACGATCGAGATCGCCATCGCCCGCAGGAATGCGAGCACGTCGCCGTCGAGCGCCCCGCCGATCACGAAGATCGGCCAGCTCCACAGGTAGAGCCCGTAGCTGCGCTTGCCCACTTCGACCAATGGCTGCCACGACAGGATCGCGCGGAACCCTGTCGCCGCCGGATGCACTGCACACATGACCGCCACGATCGACATCAACGATGTGAGCGGCAGCACCCAGCGATAGGTGGAATCTGCGGTGAGTGATGTGACGAAGCATGCACACAGCAGGGCCGCGATTGCCGCTGCACCCAGCGGGTCGAGGATGCGGCCAACCGGTGCGCCGTCGGCACCGGTCCACCTCCATGGTCGCCAGAGGAACGCTGCGCCCGCGCCGAGCAGCAGCCCGCTCGAGCGTGTGATCGTCGAGAGATACATGAAGTTCGTGCGGTCAAGGCCCTCGAACAATCCAATCGGCCCACCGAGAAACGCCGAGTCGGACAGCGACATCCAGAACGTGAACGCCATCACCACAACGGCCGCAACGAGCAACATCACGCCACGTTGAGCGTTGCGAAGCTTCAGCGCCGACAGGCCAACGAATGCGATCGGCCACACCACGTACCACTGCTCCTCGACCGCCAGGCTCCACACGTGCTTCAACAGCGGGTCGCTCCCGAAGTACGGAACGTCGCCGAGGATCTGGCCCCAGTTACCGACGTAGAAGAACGTCCACGGCACGTCACGCCGAAGGTCCGACACTTGGCGTTCGGTCCCGAAGAATGACGCCCACACCAGCACGGCGAGCAACATTGCGAACAGCGCAGGCAGCAGTCGCCGAGCACGCCGAACCCAGAACTGGCGAAAGTCGATTCGGCCCGCCAGCTCTCGCTCGCTGATCAGCAGCGAGGTGATGAGGAATCCGGACACGACGAAGAACACCTCGACGCCGAGGAACCCGCCGTTCATCCACGAAAACCCAGCGTGATAGAGCAGGACGGCGATCACCGAGATCGCGCGCAGACCATCGAGCGACGGCTGGTAGCCCATCGACCGAACGATGCCGCTGCTGCGGTTGGCCCTCTCCTCACTCACGCGTTAGGAGCCTACGGGACGCCGGTTTGCGGGGCCCATCGGTGGCAGCGACGGATTCTTGAACCGTGGGTCGCAGAATCCGTAGTCAGTCGACGATGTAGTTGCCGGCGAGCAGTTCGATCGGCTCGCCCCCATCAAACGTCACGCCGACCGGGTCACCGCCTTCGGCGAGCACACGCAGCTGCTGTTTCCACTGGCGCCGCACCATGGACACGCCACGGTCCGTCGACGACAGTCGTTCCTCGGAGTGCAGCGTGACCGGCCCCTGACTCACCTGCGTCTCGTAGTCGCCGGGATACAGCTGGTGCTCGGAGTCGCTCAGCTCGAACCAGCTCTTTGCGTCTGGCCCGTATGTGCCGAGGCCTTGCGGCGGCGCGCCCTTGGGAATCCGCAGGATGCAGAACACCCGAGTGTGGGTGTCGTCGATTGGCTGCGCCCACGAGATGTTGTTCGTCTTACCGAGGTAGGCCAGCGTCGGCGTGGCAACCACCCGGATGTTCGGGAACCGGGTCTCGGTGACCCGGTGCAACGTCGTTCCGTCGTCCAGCACACGGTCCTGGGTGGAGGTGACCCCGAGCTCGTGAACGTGCCAGTCGATCTCGGGCCAGGTGGCCAACCTGGGGTCGAACTGCGGCCCACTCATCGCGTTGTGGAGGATGAACACGTGGTACGGATCCATCACGTTCTCGTGGGTTTGGAACCAGTTGCAGGGCGCCACGTTCGGGCCGCCGAATGCGAAGTGGTCCACCACGTGGAGTTCTTCGTCGTCACCGATGTCTTCGAAGATGTCGTAGCGCGGAAAGTCAGGCTGCTTGCCGGGCGGGCCCATGTAGGTGAAAATCACGCCCCCGAACTCGTGGAGCGGGTACCACGGTTGGCGGTGAACGTTCCGGTTCCGATCACCTCGATCAGGACGGTCGGGTTCGCACGGCTGATCAACGCAGATCCCGTCCGCTCCAAACGCCCAGCCGTGATACGGACACCGGATGCAGTCCTGCTCCACCCGTCCGAAGAACAGGCTCGTGCCGCGATGACAGCAGCGTGGTTCGAGGAGACCGGGCGTGCCATCGAACGATCGGTAGAGCACCAGGTCTTCGCCCAGCAAGCGCACCTCGCGCGGGACGTCGGTGGCCTCGCTCGACAACGCGACCGGCTGCCAGTAGCGGCGCAGGAGCTCACCGGCAGGGGTTCCGGCGCCGGTTTCGACCAACTCGGCGTCCGAGGTTCCCGGTGCTCGTCCGTATGCCCGTCCTTCATCCATGTTTCAAGATCACCACATCATGAGCAGTCCGCACGACATCGAAACGCGACGTTCATCCGATGCCGACCCGGTACGCCGCACACATCGCTCGCACCTACGGATTGCTGAACCGGGTCGCAGAATCCGTAGTCGGACGAGCACGAGAAACGTCCAAGGCGACTCAACTCGCAGCACCACACCTCGCTCGATCACTACGTTTGCATCATGAGGAACTCGAACATGATCCGCACTCGTTGGGCTGCTGTCGGGGCAGCAGTCGCCGTCACGCTCGGCGCCGTAGCGGTCGGTGGGTTGAACATCGCCAATGCCGACGTGTCCTCGGGCGACCGACCCGTATTCATCTCCATCAACCCCTGCCGGCTTGTCGACACACGCCTCGCCACCAACGTCGGCCCACGCTCCACGCCAATCGGCGCCGCTGAAACCGTCACGGTCGCGGCCCACGGGCCGAACGGCGAATGCACCGGTGCGTCAACCATTCCGACCGACGCCGTCGGCCTGTCCTTGAACGTCACTGCCGTCGGCCCGACGGACAACACCTTTCTCACGTTCTGGGGCGACGGACCCAACCCGGGCACCAGCAACCTCAACCCACGCGCCGGCGGAGCGCCCACACCGAACGCTGTCTCCACGCCGCTCTCGGCAACCGGCGGCTTCAACATCTTCAACAACGCAGGCGCCACCAACGTCGTGGTCGATGTGAACGGCTACTACGCCAACCACGACCACGACGACCGCTACGAACTCCTCCCCACTCAGGTGATCGTGCCGGCGAGCGACTTTCAGGAGTTCAGCGACGATCCGAACGACTGGGGCTTCGAGGGCCTCTGGTCCCACGGCAGCTCAGCGAGCTCCGAGTGCATCAACGCCGCATTTGCGATCCCGCCCGGCCAGCAGGTCACCGCGGCCGAGCTGACGTACGAAGCCATTGGCGACAACGACGACGTGTCGCTCGAAGTGCGTGGCTTCATCAGCGTTCCCGGCTCGCACCCCACGACCGACGTGGTGCAAGACGTTGCGTCGTACACCGGAAGCATCGAAGCCACGCCGTTCGCCGGTGCTGCAGTGGCAACCCGACTCGTCGAAGGACAGGCGCTGACGCTGGGTCCGGACGCGGCGAGCATCGATCCGAGCCGCTACGCATACAGCGCCCAGGTATGTACCGACGCAAGTCTGATCGTGTACTCGATGGTCGTGACGCTCGCCCCGGCCTGAGGGCCGAACATCGGCGCCGATATTCCTCACATGGATTTGCCGTGACGGCTACGGTCCCGCGCCATGAACGACCTGGGCAGAACTCGTACTCGCTGGGCAGCCATTGGCGCTGCGGTGGCCGTCACCCTCGGGGGCGTTGCTCTCGGCGGGTTGAACGTCGCGAATGCCGATGTGTCATCGGGTGATCGACCGGTGTTCATCGCGATCAATCCGTGCCGACTCGTCGATACACGCCCAGGCGACCTGAACGTCGGCCCGCAAACCACACCCATCGGCGCCGGCGACACCGTGACGGTCACCGCGCATGGAGCGAACGGCGAGTGCACGGGCGCATCTGAGATCCCCACTGACGCACTCAGCCTCGCTCTGAACGTCACCGCCGTCGGCCCGACGGACAACACCTTGCTCACGTGCGGGGCCGACGGACCCCACCCGCGCACGAGCAACCCCAACCCGCGCGCCGGCGGAGCGCCTACGCCCAACAGCGTCAACACACCCCTGTCGGCAACGGGCACCTTCAACATCTTCAACAACCGCGGCGACGTGAATGTGATCGTTGACGTGAACGGGTACTACGCCCACCACGACCACGACGACCGCTACTACACCAAGACCGAGAGCGACGCTGCGGTGGATGCTGCTCTCGCCACCGTGTCCGGGGCGGTCGAGACCGCCGTAACAGCGGCGGTTCCTGCAGCCGTCGAGACCGCCGTCGATGCCGCAACGGCTCCTGCGCCGGAGCTGCTCATCGGGCCAGCCGAGTTCACTCCGGAACTGGGGAGCCAATGGCGATTCGAAGGATCGATTTTCCGATCCACCGACACCTCGCCATCTGCCGACTGCGTACGGGCGCCGCTTCGAATCGCCGCGGGCCAGACAATCGAACGAATCGGGATTCCGTGGCTGGCGAGTTCATCGGTGACACTGGACGTCGCGGTCGAAGGAGCGACGTTCTACACCGGAACCGTCATCAGCGAGAGCGATCTCGGCGACGTGATGATCAACACCACGGTGACCGGTGGGACACCGCCCGAGCTCGTGGTCGCCGAGTTTGCGATCGAGCCCTCGACACCGCCGGTCGCAGCTGTCGATACCGCCTACCACCTCGAACTCTGCTCGTCGTCGGCAATCACCATCCTCCCGATCAAGGTCGAGTTCGGCTGATCGAGCGCTGACGACGCGATATTCCAAGCGACGATGTGCCGGGCTCCCGTACGGTTCATCCATGTCTTCCACCTCTCTGCTCCGTACCCGTTGGGCCGCTGTCGGTGCAGCGGTCGCCGTCACGCTTGGTGCCGTCGGTATCGGCAGCCTGAACATCGCCAACGCCGACGTGTCGTCCGGCGACCGACCCGTGTTCATCTCGATCAACCCGTGCCGCCTCGTCGACACGCGCACCGCCACCAACGTCGGGCCGCTGTCTGCCCCGGTTGGCCCGGCCGCAACGGTCACCATCCAGGCTCACGGGTCCAACGGAGAATGCACGGACACGTCGGCCATTCCCTCCGACGCCGTCGGGCTTTCGATGAACGTCACCGCCGTGGGACCGACCAGCAACACGTTCCTCACCTTCTGGGGCGACGGCGCTAACCCCGGCACCAGCAACCTCAACCCGCGCGCCGGCGGAGCTCCCACGCCCAACAGCGTCAGCACACCGCTGTCTGGCACCGGCTCGTTCAACATCTACAACGATCGGGGCAACACCAACGTCGTCGTCGACGTCAACGGGTACTACGCCAACCACAATCACGACGACCGGTACGTGCAGATTCCTGACGAAGTCAAAGTGGCGCCCTCAGCCTTCGTGCCACGCAATGAGAGCGCCGACTACGCACGCAGCGCGGCCTTGTGGCTGGTCACTGGGGCCGACTGCTTCCAGGCGCCGCTGAACCTTCCCCACGGTGCAACGATCGGCTCCGTCACCGGAATTGCGTCGATCGAGAACGCAAACGACAGTGTTCGAGTTCGGCTCTCACGCTCGTTGCTGGAGGAAGGCACGTCGTCGATCAATGCCCAGATCGGTGACATCGCCGACACCATCGAGCAGATCACCGCTACCAACGAACTCGTGCACGTCACGGCACCCATCACTGGCGATGCCGACCCGACCAACGGTGACGACGCGATCGTCGACAACGACACGTACTTCTACTACGCCACCGTGTGTCTGACCGCCGGCCACCGCATCTGGGGCTACACCGTCGAACTCTCCTGACATCTACGGATTCTCGAACCGAGTTGCAGCATCCGTAGTCGGCTGACCCAGAAGCTGCGCTCGAATGCTCCGAATCCGGACAGCCATATGCCATACGTTTGCGCCATGACTTCACTGCATCGCACTCGTTGGGCGGCCGTCGGCGCTGCTGTCGCTGTCACGTTGGGCGGCATCGCCGTCGGCGGATTGAACATCGCGAACGCAGACATCTCATCGGGCGATCGACCCGTGTTCGTGCCGATCAATCCGTGCCGACTCATGGACACTCGTTCCGATCAGGCGGTCGGGCCAAAGTCGAGCCCGCTCGGCCCGGGCGAAACCGTCACGGTCACGGCACACGGCGCCAACGGCGAATGCGCCGATGCGTCCGCCATTCCAACCGATGCAGTGAGCCTGTCGCTCAATGTCACCGCCACGAGGACCACTGCCAACACCTTCCTGACGTTCTGGGGAGACGGCGACAACCCCGGCACCTCGAACCTCAACCCGCGCGCCGGTGGGGCGCCGACACCCAACAGCGTGAACACCCCGCTGTCGGAAACCGGCACCTTCAACATCTTCAACAATGCCGGCACCACCGACGTGATCGTCGATGTCAACGGCTACTACGCACACCACGACCACGACGATCGCTACTACACCGAAACCGAGGTCGATGCCGCAATCGCTGCAGCGATCGAAGCCGCTGATCTCGGCGCTGCGAGCTATCCGGACACGCTGCGCATCGGACCGGCCGACTTTGCCAAGACCGACGGCTTGGAGACCTCCGACAACAACGGTGTCTTGCGTTTCGTGGACGGCCCGAACGAGTGCTTCATCGCAGCGATTCCGACCCCTCCGTCAACCCGAGAAATCACGGCGATCGAGCTGAGGTTCAGCACGCCGGGCAGTGAAGCGGACCTCAACATCGACATCACGCGACCGACGTCGACGATCGGCAGCGAGGGCCGTGCCGAACTGGTGATCAGCCGCCGGCTCGAACTGCTGACCGCTACCGAGGATCGCTTCAACGTCCAAAGCGAGAGTCTGTCGATCCCTGCCGACACCGAACTGGTCGCCACCGAGACGTACTCGATGGTGGTGTGCTCAAACGACCCGATCGAGGTCTACGGGTTCATCATCACCACAACAGCCTGAGCAATCCGCCGCAACAGCGAACTGTCGAACCGCGAATTGTCGAACCGGGTCGCCGAATCCGTAGTTCAGCGGCGGACGGTGGTGCCGTCTTTGGTGGTCTCCACCGTCCAGCCGTCGGCCTGCAGTTCGGCACGGAGTGCGTCGGCGGTGGCGAAGTCCTTGTCGGCGCGGGCTTGATCGAGCGCCGCAGCTTTCGCCGACACGTCGTCGCCCACGTCGTCGCTGCCACCTGACAACTCCAACCCGACCGCTGCGCAGATCTCCATGACTGCGGCCACCAGCGGGCCAGCGACTTCGTCACCGCTGTCGATGGCACCGTTCGCAGCCCGAACCGCATCGAACACGATCGACATCGCCTTGGGCGTGTCGAGGTCATCGTTCATCGCAGCTCGGAATGCTTCGATCGTGGCGGCGTCGGCCTCGGCATCGGGAACCTTCGCAGCACGGGCGGCAAACGCATCGAGGCCGCCGAGGGCACTGACCGCAGCATCGATCATCGACTGACCGAGCTTCACCGGGCTGCGATAATGCGACTGCAGCAACACGAGCCGATACGCCCGCGGGTCGTAGTGCTCGATCAGGTCGAGCAGGTTCGACACGTTGCCGATCGACTTCGACATCTTCTCGCCCTCGGCGTCGACCACGAATCCGTTGTGCATCCAGTGGTTGGCGAAGTCCTTACCCAGCGCAACCGCCTGTGCGCGTTCGTTCTCGTGATGCGGGAACCGCAGGTCCTGACCACCGCAGTGCAGGTCGAAGCCCTCACCGAGCAAGTCGAGGCTCATCACCACGCACTCGCTGTGCCAGCCCGGCCGACCTGCGCCCCACGGTGACGGCCACGCCGGATCGCTCTCGGTCGGTTCGTCGGCCTTGAACTTCCAGAGCACGAAGTCGGACGGATGCCGCTTCTGTGCTGCGCCGACGACTTCGCGATCTCCGCCGCCAGAACGCATGTCCTCGAGCGACTGGAACGCCAGCGCGCCGTAGTCGTCAACCGACTCGACATCCATGTACACCCCGTCGTCGGTGACATAGGCCGAATCGTTCTCGATCAACTCGCCGATCAACTCGACCATGCGCTCCACGTACTCAGTGGCGCGAGGCACATCCGTCGGTCGCTGCACGTTGATGCCATCCATCGCCTGGAACCACATCGACTCGCACTTCGTGGTGATGTCCTTCCACGGCCGGCCCTCACGGTTGGCGCGCTCGATGATCTTGTCCTCGATGTCGGTGATGTTCGACACCAGCCGCACCTCCAAGCCCGACCATTCGAGGAACCGGCGCAAGATGTCGTAGCTGAGCGTGGCACGCCCGTGACCCAAGTGGGCGGGGCCGTACACGGTCGGTCCACACAGGTAGATGCTGACCTTGCCCGGCTCACGAAGAGCCAACTCGCGCACGGAGCGGGTCGCAGTGTCATACAGGTTCAGCACGACGACGAGTGTACGAGCCAGCATCGGCTCGAATCAGCCTCGGTTTCGACACCGGCAACCACCATCGATGGGACCACGCCGCCCCGCCACCGACCCAAACCCACCGACACCAGAGCCAAGCACGCAGCGAGGAACCGGGCCACAACCCGTGCCACGATGCACCCATGACCACGACCTCTCTGCGCCTCGGAATCGACCTCGACGGGGTGGTCGCAGACTTCAATGCCGGCTGGATGGACCTCCACAACACCGAGTTCGGCGGCGCACTCACGCCTGACCTCGTCACGTCATGGGACGGCCTGCACACGCTCGGCGGCTTCGACGACATGGACGCGTTCTGGGCGTGGGCCCGCGGGAACGACACTCGCCCCTCCATCTTTCGCCATCTCGCACTCCTTCCCGACGCGCTCGACACCTTGCGCGCGCTGGTCGCCGACGGTCATCGCATCGTGATCGTGTCCACGAAGCCCGATTGGGCAGTGCACGAGACCCTGCACTGGCTGGCGGACAACGCCATCCCTACGAGGGAGGTACACCTCACATTCACCAAGCACGAGGTCGACTGTGACGTATTTCTCGATGATGCGCCCGTGGTGCTTCCCGACCTCGTCGCCCATCGACCAAATGCCCTGGTCTGTCGCTTCGTCCGCCCGTGGAACGCTCCCGTTGCAGGGGCAGTCGATGTGACCAGTTGGGCTGAATTTCATGCGATCGTCACCGAGCGGTCACTCAGCTTGACCACGCGATTCTCAGAGTGACCTAGCCTCTCGATTGTCCTGACGCGACGGCCGAAGACGAGCCGGCGCTCCCAGGGGGAGACAACACCGACAGCTCACCGGCCCCGGCCGGTGTCCACTACAACGAAAGACGTGAACATGAAACGATCCATCACGACGCGTTCGTTCCTCGCACTCGCCGCAAGCGCCTCCTTGGTGCTCGCCGCATGCGGAAGCGACGCCGAAGAAGTCATCGAAGACGCGGCCGATCAGGTCGAAGAGGTCGCCGACGACGCTGCTGAAGAAGTCGAAGCAGCCGCCGACGACGTCGAGGAAGCCATGGAAGACGAGGCCATGGAAGAAGACGCCATGGACGACATGGACCGCGAAGGCTGGCCCGAGTCGCTCGTCTTCACGCTGACCCCGAGCGCGGAGACCGGTGGCCTGATCGAGACCGCTGAGCCACTCGCCGCAATGCTGTCCGAGCGCCTCGGCGTCGACGTCGAAGCACTCGTGCCGACCGACTACGCAGGCGTCATCGTCGCGCTCGAGTCCGGCCAGGCACAGATCGCGGGTGGCCTCGGCCCACGCCAGATGGTGCAGGCAGAAGAGCAGGCCGGCGCCGAGTTGGTCCTGCAGTCCGAGCGTTTCGGCTCGCTGCTGTACGTGACGCAGTGGTTCACCAACGACCCTGACACGTACTGCGATGACGCTCCGGTTGCCGACGAAGACGGCTACCTGTTCTGCAACGGTGTGCTCGATGCCGAAGACGCATCCGAGGGCCCGATCGGCGCTGACAAGCTGGCGCTGCTCGAAGGCCAGACCGTGTCGTTCGTGGACCAGGGTTCCACCTCGGGCTACGCCATCCCGGCGCTGCAGCTCGTCGAGGCCGGCATCGACCCGATCGACGGCATCGACGGCCTGTTCGCAGGCGGCCACGACGGTTCGGTGCAGGCCGTGTACGACGGCGACGCAGCCGTCGGCGTGTCGTTCAACGACGCCCGCGGCAACATCGAAGAGACCAGCCCTGACGTGGGTGAGAAGGTCGTCGTGTTCGGCTGGTCCGGCCCGATCCCGAACGACGGCTTCGCCGTTGCTGGTGACCTGCCCGACTCTCTGGTGGAGGCAATTTCGGCCGCATTCGTCGACATCGCCACGACTGAAGACGGCGCAACGCTGCTGGACGAGCTGTACTCGATCGACGGTCTCGTACCGGTCGACTCGGCCGACTTCGACGTCATCCGTGACCTCGAAGTGCAGCTCGGCGACGTCCTCGAGTGATCCGCTCCCGATGTAGAGGTTTGGGTCTGACCCCAACCTCTACATCGGGGTTCCATCTCGGGATTCCGCGCCCGTCCCAACATCCCACCCCACGGGATTTCGCGCCCGTCCCAACATCCCACCGCATGGGATTTCGCGCCCGTCCCAATATCCCACCGTCCCAATATCCCACCTCCCAATATCCCACCTACTCAAGTCTCGGTCCGACACATGATTCGTTTCAGCAATGCCAACGTCACCTACCCCAACGGGGTCTCGGCCATGAAGGACCTCGACCTCGAGATCAACGATGGCGAATTCGTCGTCATCGTTGGCCTCTCCGGTGCCGGCAAGTCGACTCTCATCCGAGCGGTCAACGGGCTCGTCCCGCTCACATCCGGTGAACTGAACGTCAACGGACATGCCGTTCACGACCTGAACCGTGCCGGCATGCGCGAACTGCGCTCCGACGTCGGCATGATCTTCCAAGGCTTCAACCTCGTCGATCGCACCACGGTCTTAAAGAACGTCCTCATGGGCCGCCTCCACAAAGTCCCGACGTGGCGCACGCTGATCGGTAAGTACCCCCAGGCCGACATCGACATCGCAGCGCGTGCGCTCGCCCGCGTCGAGATCATCGAAAAGACCTACACCCGCGCCACCGACCTGTCCGGCGGACAGCGCCAGCGCGTCGGCATCGCCCGAGCGCTCGCCCAGGAGCCGTCGATCATCCTCGCCGACGAGCCCGTGGCATCGCTCGACCCGCCCACCAGCCACGTGGTGATGCGATACCTGCAACAGATCAGCCGCGAACTCGGCATCACGACGATCGTCAACCTGCACTTCCTCGACCTCGCAACGGCCTACGCCGACCGCATCATCGGCCTGCGCGACGGTGTGCTCGTTTTCGACGGACCCGGCAGCGAATGCGACGAGAACGTGTTCGAGAGCATCTACGGACGCAGCCTCACCGCTGATGACACCATGGCCAAACAAGCCGCACTCTGACGCCGCGCTCCATGACCATCGCCCCTGAAGCTGTCGACACCACAGCTCCCGAACTCCCCGCCAAGCCGGGGCCATCTGCATTCGCCGTGGGCGGCGCGCTGATCGCCATCGCGCTCACCATCATCACGGCGATCAGTGTCGACTTCTCGCTCAGCGAGATCCTCACGAACTTCACCCGCAAGAACTCGGTCGTCGAAGGTCTCCTCGACCCCGACTGGGGTCAGATCTGGTCCCGCCGCTCTCGCTCCGCATTCATCGAGACCCTCCAACTCGCCGTGATCGGCACCGCCACCGGAGCAACCGCGGCGCTGCCACTGGCGCTCTGGTCGACCACGTTCGGCAACCCGACCCGATGGCTGCGCACCGCCGTGCGCAGCTTCAACAACGTCATTCGATCGATCCCCGAGCTGCTGTGGGCGCTGCTCTTCGTGACCGCTGTCGGCATCGGCGCACTCAGCGGCCTGCTCGCCCTGTTCTTCTTCTCGCTCGCGGTGACCACCAAGCTCACGTCCGACACCCTCGACGCAATCGACATGGGCCCGATCGAAGCCGCAAACGCATCGGGCGCCAGCCTCACGCAGATGCTGCGCACCGCGGTGGTGCCTCAGATCCTGCCGTCGTACGCCTCGTTCGTCCTCTACAACTTCGAACTCAACCTCCGCGCGTCGGCCGTACTCGGGCTCGTCGGCGCCGGCGGAATCGGCCAGCGCATCGAGTTCTTCCGTGGCGGCGGTCGATGGGAAGAGCTCTGGGGCCTGGTGTTCATGTTCTTCCTCGTCGTCTTCGTCGTCGAACGAGTGTCGGTCACGCTGCGACGGAGGCTTGTCTGATGGCTGGACCCAGAGTCGGGCTGATGCCCACGCCACCAGCCGGCGCCACACTGCCCAAGCAGCCACTTGCCACGTTCCGCTGGGTCTCCACCGCACTCGTGTTGGCGCTCGTGCTGTGGTCCGTGCTGCGCATCGACGCAAAATGGTCACGACTGCTCGACGCTCCCGCCGACATGTGGACCCTCGGCCGTCTCATGTTCACCAACATGGAGGCGAGCAAGTTCACGGAACTCATCGGGAAGATGTGGGAATCGATCGCGATCGCGTGGCTGGGAACGATGATCGCCGCGATCTTCGCCGTGCCGCTGTCATTCTTGGCCGCGGAGAATCTGGTCGGCCGACCGATTGCTTGGGTGACCCGCCAGGTGTTCAACATCTTGCGAGCCATTCCAGAGATCATCTTGGCGCTGGCGTTCATCCCGATCTTCGGACTTCGCCCGATGGCTGGTGTGCTCGCCATCGGCGTCGGGTCCATCGGCACGCTCGGCAAGCTCTTCTACGAGATCATCGAAGGCATCAACAAGGGCCCGATCGAAGCCGCTGACGCCGTTGGGGCGTCCCGACTCCAGCGACTTCGGTGGGGCGTGCTTCCCCAAGTCACCCCGGAAATCACGTCGTTCCTGCTCTACCGCTTCGAGGTGAACATTCGTGCATCGGCCGTGCTGGGTCTCGTCGGCGCTGGCGGCATCGGTTCGGCTCTCTCCCAGGCGCTTCAATTCAAGGACTACGGCACGGCGGGCCTCGGTCTGATCATCGTCGTGCTCGGCACGATCGCCGTCGACACCATCTCGGGCGCCGTACGCCGCCGCATCGTCAGCGGGTCGACGTCATCGACGACTCCGGCAGACGACGTTGTGTTGGAGCCGGCGAATGGCTGACGCATCAGGCTCGTCCGAGTTCATCCTGGGCGTCGACCTCGATGGCGTCGTTGCTGACCACACGTTCCGCTTCCGCGAGATCATGGCCGACATCCGGGGCGTCGATCCCGAGACCATGTCACTCGAACGGTCATGGGACTTCGGTGAATGGGGTCTGGGTCCCGACGAGTACGCCGACTTCCATCGCATCGCGGTGATGGAACACGACATGTTCGCCACCATGCCGGTGATCGACGGCGCAGCCGAAGCCTTGTGGCGCCTCAGTGATGCCGGAGTGTGGATCCGCATCATCACCCACCGTCTCTACGTGCACTGGGGCCATGCGAAGGCGATCGGCGACACCGCTGCCTGGCTCGACACCCATCGCATCCCGTATCGCGACCTGTGCTTCCTCGGCAAAAAGCCCCAAGTCGAGGCAAACGCATACATCGACGACGCGCCACACAACATCGAGCAACTCCGCGCCGCCGGCAACACCGTGATTGCCTACGACCAGCCCTACAACCGCACCGTCGAGGGGCTCCGAGCCAAGAACTGGTCCGAAGTGGAAGCCATCGTGACCGACCTCGCCGCCACCCACGTCGGCCAGTTCGAAGCCCAGCTCCCCGGTATCGACGCAGGCTCCGACCGCCTCGACCGCAACCGCGACTGACGCCACGCCGACGCCCCCACCCCGGTGCAGCGGTGAGCCACCGTCGCCCCGAGCCCGACCCAAACTCACCGACACATCCCACCACCTGGTTCCGGTAACGCCGTCGCGCCATGCCCCACCCGAACTCACCGCAAACCCGCACGAACGCCTGCGAACATCGCACCGCAGGCCGGGGCACCGGCGTCGATAGCCTCGG
>JBGCEY010000053.1:0-37465 GCA_045106645.1 Ilumatobacter sp. | reverse complement strand
TCATGCCCGCCGACGTTCTGGCAGCCAAGGTCTGACGCCCCGACGCCCACCCATCTCTAACGGAACAGAACGAAACATCATGTCCACACGAAACAACACCATCTTGTCCACCGTTGTCGGTCTCGTCCTGCTGCTCGCTGCGTGCGGCAGCGATGCAAACTCCGCCGACACCGAACCCACCAATGACCTGCCCGTTGCCTTCGTCGCGAAGATCGTCGCCGCCGACGGCCAGAGCGAACCGCTCGCCCAACTACTGGCCGGCGCCGTCGAACTCGCCAACGACGAGGCCGGCACCATTGTCTGGTTCGCGGCACAAACCGACGACGACACGTTCTGGATCTTCGACGCATTTCCCGATGAAGCCGCACGCGACGCCCACGCCAACGGAGCAATCGTCGAGGCCCTGCTCGCCAACGAGCAACTGCTCGGCGCACCGCCGGAGATCCTCCCGGCTGACGTTCTTGCGTCCAAAGTCCCCTGAACCATCACAGGGCGTGCACGCACCCGACGACAGGGCGCGTGCACGCCTTCTCTGCACCACCCGTCCGCCTCTGAAACGGACACCCTCACAATGTTCCCGACGCCAACCAGTTCGCGGCACGCGTGTCGCCTCCACATCGAGTCGCTACGCCGGGATCGTGCCGAATGGCCGGTGGGCGGTCATGGGTGCCTCCTGGTGTCCTGTGCCGAGGGCACGGATTGGGGTACGACAAGCCTGTCGGCGAGGCATCTCCGACTCAGACCGGATCGACATCTGATCGCTGAGCTGGGGATTCTTCGGTTCAAATTCGGATCGTCGATCAGCTGCTACGTCCACCGGGCTCAGTTGGGATGCTGGTGCTAGGTCACCTGGGTGGAATGGCTTCATGGGAAGATGTTGTCGTGGGCGACGAAGACTTGAAGCGGGGTCTCTACGACCGACTTGTTGACCAGGCAACGGCTGCTGCTATCGACGAGCTTGGCCCGGGTTTGATCTCAACTGCAGACGCCCCGGACGCAGCCGACCTTCCAGATCGAGTTGCGAGCGCCGTCGCTCGAATCGTCCACGCTGTCCTTACGTCAACGCCATCCGACAAGTTGTCAGAGGTGTCTCGTGGTTTGGTCGATGCGGTAGTCGATCGAGTTGCGCAACTGGAACTGGGGTCGCTCGATGACTCCCGACTCGCTAACCCGGTTCGCCGCCTCAAGGCGATCGAGGAGCGATCTCCGTCAGGTGAGGCAATAGTGATCGAGCGCCCAAAGACTCCGCTGCGTAGCACGGTGCTGATGACGAACGGTCCAACCGAACCATCCATAGGTCATGAGTTGCGTCATGAAGTCGACTCCGCAGATGGAATCGACCTTGTGCTTGCGTTCATCCGTTGGACAGGCATAGATCAGCTGCTGGACCCTCTCAGGCGTCATGTCGATAGAGGCGGTCGGCTCCGCGTTATCACTACGACTTACACCGGGAGCACGGAGCCTCGTGCACTTGATGCGCTCGCTGAGTTGGGGGCCGAGATCAAGGTCTCCTATGACACCAGAACGACTCGACTGCATGCGAAGGCATGGCATTTCCAGCGGGCGACTGGCTTCTCGACGGTCTTCGTCGGGTCGAGCAATCTGACGCACTCGGCTCAGGTTGCCGGAAAGGAGTGGAACGTTCGTGCGTCGATGGATGCGAACCCTGAGTTGATCGACGCGTTCGAGCGCACCTTTGAGACCTACTGGGAAGACCCGCACTTCGAGGACTATGACCCGAGCAGGTTTGTCAGAGCGATCTCTCGTGAACGCGCCGATGACAGCATCGTCGCCACGCCGTTTGAGCTGCAGCCGTACCCCTTCCAAAGGCATATTCTCGAGCGTCTGAGAGTCGAGCGGTCGAAGAATCGACCGCACAACCTGATCGTCGCGGCAACCGGTACCGGAAAGACAGTCGTGTCCGCGTTCGATTTTCGGTATCTCCGTTCGACGCTCGACCGGTCGCGTCTGTTGTTCATCGCTCATCGAAAGGAGATTCTTGAGCAGAGCCGGACAACGTTTCGGCACGTGTTGCGAGATGGCGCTTTCGGCGAACTGTGGGTGGACGGTGAACGGCCGACGGAGTGGGAGCACGTGTTCGCATCGATCCAGTCACTCGCAAACCATGTGGGTGAAATCGACCCCAACCGCTTCGACGTAGTGATCGTCGATGAGTTCCACCACGCGGCAGCCGACAGCTATTCCGAGCTGCTCGACAGGCTCAAACCGACGCACCTTTTGGGGATGACTGCAACACCGGAACGTGCGGACGGTCTTGACGTGCGGCGTTGGTTCGATGGCCGCATTGCAGTCGAACTGCGGCTCTGGCATGCACTCGAGCAGGAGCTGTTGGTCCCCTTCCGCTATTTCGGCGTGAGCGATGGAACGGACTTGTCGAGAGTTCGGTTTGCTGCCGGGCGTTATGTCGCCTCAGAGCTCACAAACGTGTACACAGCGGATGACGTCTGGGTGTCGAAGGTGATCGCTGCGGTTCGCCGGCGGGTTACCGACCCAATGGTCATGCGTGCGATCGGATTCTGTGCCTCGGTGGCACACGCCGAGTTCATGGCGAACTCGTTCAATGCACATGGGTTCACAACGGTTGCGCTGTCCGCGCACACGCCATCCGACGAACGGCGGGCAGCAGCGAACGGTTTGCGGGACGGCTCGATACATGCGGTGTTCGCTGTTGATCTGTTCAACGAAGGTGTTGACATCCCGTCGGTCGACACTGTTCTCATGCTCCGCCCGACCGAGAGCGCCACGATCTTCCTTCAACAGTTGGGGCGAGGGTTGCGTCGCGACGAGTCAACGGGCAAGACGGAGCTGACGGTCCTTGACTTCGTCGGCGTGCAAGCGGACGGGTTCCGCTTCGACCAGCGCTTCCGCGGTCTGCTTGGCCGGACCCGTCGAGAACTTGAACGGGACATTGAAGACGAGTTCCCGTTCCTGCCATCGGGTTGCTCTATCAACCTCGACCCAGTTGCACGCGCAGTCGTTCTCGACAATGTGCGACGAGCGCTGCCTCAGAACGTCACGCAACGCGTTGCCGAGCTCCGTGAACTCGGCGACGTCGGACTAGCGGACTACCTCACTGAGACGGGCCTGGAGATCGACGACGTGTTTGTCGGAGATCACTCGTGGTCGAGCCTGCGCCGCATGGTCGGGATTGAGAATCGTGCGATGGGTCCCGACGAAGAGCGGGTTCGTAAGGGCGTTGGTCGCCTACTCCACGTCGATGACGCTGAGCGGCTCAGCTCGTACGCCAGATGGGCGGGCGGCCCGACTCCGGATGCCTCAGTGCTGCCGCTCACTGAACGCAGACGACTTGAAGGAATGGCGTTTGGTTTGCTCGGCACGGTGCGTGCGGCGGAGTTCCAGTCTTTGCAAGATGCAATCGATCATCTGTGGAAACACCCCGTGGTGCTTGCTGAACTTGGCGAGGCGATCGATCTTCTCGGCGACCAGGTCATGCATGAACAAACGCCGCTCGCGATCGGCGACGCACCGCTCGAAATACATGCCTCGTACTCGCAGAGTGAGGTGCTTGCAGCCTTTGGTGACTCAACGCTCGCCACGCCACGCAACCTGCAAGCAGGCGTGTGGTGGAGTGAGGCAAACCAGACAGATGTGTTCTTCGTGACGCTTCAGAAAACGGAGCGTGACTACTCGCCGAAGACCCGCTATCTCGACTACGCCATCAGTGAACACTTATTCCACTGGGAGAGCCAATCGGTGACATCGACGTCGAGTCCGACGGGACAGCGGTACCTCAACCATCGGGAGAGAGGCAGCAAGATCGTGCTGTTCGTGAGAGAGACCCGCAAGGACGATGTCGGACGAACGAGTCCGTACCTTTGTCTTGGCCCAGCGTCGTACGTCAGCCACCGCTCGGAACGCCCGATCAAGATCACCTGGCGACTGGAATGCCCGATCCCAGGTGACGTGTTCACCCGCTACCGCACCGCAGTTGCGTGAGCGCGCCGCTGACCTTCGGCCGCCGATGGCGATCCATCGTTCAAGGAGCTCTCAGACTGAGTTCGCAAGACACCGTGCGAGGCTGATTTTCTGCCCCTGAAGCACTTCTGCGAAGAACAGCACCGATGGCGCCGTCGGCGAGGATCGAACGCACCCGCCACGCCTCCAATTCTTGCCCCTTTGGCGAGACTTTGGCGACCATCTGCGGAGTGGAAGCGTGCCATCGCTCTCTCGTTTCACTCGTATCGTCCTTGCCGCCGGCGTGGCGGTTACTGCGTCACTCGTTTCCAACGCTCAGTCAGCGTTTGCGGCACCAATCAAGGTGTCAGAGCTTGCAGATTCGGGCGCAGGATCACTGCGTGACGCGATCGACAAGGCAAACGGCTCGACGGGGCTCGACACGATCGTGTTCGAGCCCGATCTGGTTGGCACGATCACACTCACCTCCGGCGAGATTGTGATCACCGACGACCTGATCGTCGACGGGAGCGACGCCCCAAACCTGACGGTCAGCGGAAACGACACCAGCCGGATCTTCAACGTCACCGCACCAGCCGCCGATCTGACCATCGAGCGCATGCAATTGACCGCCGGCTTCGATCCAGGAGCGGGCGGCGGCGCGATCCTGGCGGCAGGTGACGTGACGATCGGGTCGACGGTGATCAGCTTGAGCAACACGCCCGGCACGGGCGGAGCGGTGTTCGCCGAAGGCCGGGTGACGGTCTCGGCATCGGAGATCAAGGCCAACATGGGCAGAATCGGCGGAGCGATCTACGCCGAAGAAGTGGTGATCGAGAACGGCTCGGTGATCGACGCGAACACCGCCCCGTTCGGAGGAGGCGGGATCTACGCCGAGTCCTTGTTCGAGGTGCGCAACTCGACGATCAGCAACAACGTGGGGTCCACCGCAACAAACCCGAACTATGGAGGTGGCGGTGTGAAGACGTTTGCCGAAGACGTCACCATCGACGACGCAACGTTCCACAACAATGAATCTGACGGTCGGAGCGGGGGAGCGATCGAGGTTCGCAACGCAACAGTTGTCATCACCGACTCCACGTTCACCCAGAACACCGGGGTCGACGGCGGAGCGGTCGCGGCGTCTCGATCTGCCTTGACCGTTACGAACTCTGCGTTCGACGACAATTCGGCGACCAACCGCGGTGGCGCCCTGGACCTCCAGGAAGGCGCTCTCACCGCCACGTCGGTGAACATCAACGTGACTGCGGTTGCAGCGAGTGCTCGTGGCTTCGTCACGGTTTTCCCGTGCGGCGAGCAACCGTTGGCTGCGTCGTTGAACTACGTGCCAGGAGTGAACGGCGGCAACGACTTGATCGCGGGGCTCGATGCCGACGGCGGGCTGTGTGTGTTCAACCTGAGTGAGACGCATCTCACCATCGACGTCGCCGGCTACACCACCCTGTAGCGACCGCCGCGAACGTGCACACGGGTTCGTGGTCGATCATGATGAGGTGATGCGGTCGAAGGAACCGACATCGCGCCGGAGGCGAATCGTCCTCACCGTCGGTCTGCTCGCTGCACTGGTTGCGCCAGTCGCGATCGACCGCGACAGCTTCCCGCTCTCCACGTATCCGATGTACTCGCGTGCCCGCAGCGGCGAATCCACGATCGTCACCGCCCAAGGCGTCGAGCCCGACGGCACGCGCCGCACGCTCACTCCAACGCTGATCGGTGGAAGCAACGACCCGCTGATCGTGGTCGGCGAACTCCGAACTGCGCTCGCCGCAGGACGCAGCGACGGTCGGTGCGTCGAGATCGCTGAGCGGGTCGCCGCCCGCAGCGCACTCGCCGCGGTCATCGCCATCGAGGTGGTGTCCGAACGCCACGACACGGTGGCCCGCACACTCGGCGAGAACAGCCTGATCGAACGTTCGCTGCGCGCCACCTGTGAGGTACGTCGATGATCAACTCCCTCGTGGACGCATCAGCCCCGGCGACGCGGCTCGCCGCGCTGCGGATCGTGGTCGGCGTGTTCACGCTCGGGTACCTGCTGGGTCGTTCCCCGGTGTTTCTTGCACTCGGCGACCGACCAGCGGTCGACTTCGCCGGGGTCGGGATCCTCACCTGGCTCGACCGTCCGATCCCCGCCCCGCTGTTGCAGGCGATCGTCGGCATCAGCATCGCGTCAGGCGTCGCCAGCGTTGTCGGATGGCGCTACCGGCCGGCATCGATCATGTTCGCCACCGGCATGCTGCTGCTCGCCACATTCCGCGGGTCCTGGGGGCAACTGCTGCACTTCGAGAACCTGATGGTGCTGCAACTCCTCGTCCTCGCTGCTGCTCCAGCAGCGGACGCCTGGTCGCTCGACGCACGCCGACTCGCCCGCACCGCGTTGCAGCCCGCGGTGACCACCGAACGTGACTGCGCTACGGGATCTGTGCGCTACGGATGGCCGATTGCACTACTCGGGATGATCACGATCATCACCTATGTGATCGCCGGTATTGCGAAACTTCGATACGGCGGCATCGACTGGGTCTCGGGTGACACCATGCGGAATCACATCGCGTACTCCGCCACGCGACTCGATCTCATCGGTGGAACTCCTCCGCTGCTTGCCGAGTTCGTCGTGCGGCACGGTTGGGCGCTCGGGGTGTTCGCAGCGGGAGCCGTGGTGATCGAGGTAGCGGCACCCATGGTGCTCATCGGCCACCGGAGCCGCAACGCGTGGGTCGGCGCTGCATGGTTGATGCACGTGGGCATCTTGCTCACCATGTCGGTCGGGTTCCCGTCACCGCTGTTCGGCGTTGCATTCGCGCCGTTCTTCGCACTCGAACGTGTGGAGGAGCCGCTGGCCCGCCGATGGCAGACCGCTCGCCGGCGACCGTCACCGGCCTGACTCTTCGACGCTGCAACGAACGAGAGTGAAAGTGGCAGTTGGAGCGGCACCAAAGGTCCGCGCCTGAGCCTGGTCAGCGTGTCAGGATTCGTTCATGTCTGCACGCTTCGTGGTTGCACTGGGCGATGCTCTGGCAACGGTTCCGCCGGCGGACTCCGTTCCCCCGGCGACCGACGTCGTCACAACGGATCCAGCGGTGACGACACCGCCCGATACCGCTCCCGTCGACACCGTTCCCCTCGACCCCCAGCCAGTCTTCGACACCACCAAGTCGACGGGCGCTGCGGTGTGGGACGTGTTCGCGAACGTGTTCGATGCCCTCGGCGACAACGGCTACCAGACCGGAACCGCCGTGATCGTTGCAACGGCTGCGCTGGTGGTGTTGCTGAACCTCGGTACGAACAAGTTCGCCGTGGGCGCAGTGGTGGTCGGTGCATTCTGGGCCGGCTGGCTCGGCTGGAACACCTTCACCGACAACGACAACCAGCTGTTCCCCGGCGACATCCAGGCAACGAAGCTGTGGGACGTGGCGTTCACCAGTGACATCGGATTCCTGTTCGTGGCCGTGGTGTCCTGCGTGCTCGCCGCGCTGCTCTGGCGTACCGGCATCGGCCTTGCCAGTCGCGTCGTGGTGCTGATCGGCGGAATCATGGGCGCCTCGCTGATCTACAACCTGTACGAGTCCGTACGCGCCGTGTCCGACACCGCCAGCTGACACTCGACCTCAGGCTGTGCAGTCGGCAAGGAACGTGGTGACCACTGGCGTCACGTTCGACTCGCCGGGCTCACCGAGCTGCACATTCACGTCTCGATGGTCGTACGGCGACGCATCGTGGAGTGACACGCTTGCGCCCGCATCGCGCAGCGCCGACTCGAAGCGTGCAGAACCCTCGAGGCGGACGTCTCGCCCGCGCGTCACGATCAAGAAGTCGGGCAACGGTCCGTCGCCAGCGTGCGCGATGGCCTGCAGCGTCGGCGAACCGTCGGCGAGCACGTCGGGGTCATCGCCGAATGCGGCCTGCACGATGTCGCGTTCGAAACTCGGCGGGTCGGTCATGTCGTATGTGGCCGAGTCGAGTGAGGCGACGCAGGCGATGTCGCCACGCTGTCGGCCTGCTTCGGCCAGCAGATCTGGATTGGTGCCGACGATGCTCACGAGATGCGCTCCCGAGGAATGGCCGATCAGCGCGACCCGAGTGGGGTCCACGCCGATGTCAGCGGCGTTCTCGATGACCCAGGACGCAGCAGTCGCTACGTCGATCCCGAAGTCCGGCCAGCGAATGTCGTTGTCGTCCGCAGTCAGTCGATAGTTCACCGAGACGAACACATAGCCCTCGTTCACGAAGTAGGCCGCCTTCACGTTGGTTTCCCGTGTGGCTTTGTCGCCGAGCTGCCATCCTCCGCCGTGAACCCACACCACCGCCGGACACATCGACGCGTCCGATGGGGAGTGGACGTCGAGCGACAACAACGGCGGCTCGACCCCGTCCAGCATTCGGTAGGGAATCGTCTCGACATCGTCGACTGGTCCTGCGCACCGTTCGACTGGCTCGACTGGCTCGACTGGCTCGACTGGCTCGACTGGCTCGACTGGCTCGACTGGCTCGACTGACTCGACTGGCTCGACTGGCTCGACTGGCTCGACCGGCTCGACTGGCTCGACTGGCTCGACTGACCCTGGTCCTGGCACTCCGGTCGACGAGCGCGTCGACACGGCAGGCGAACCAGCAGAGGGTTCAGCCGGAGCCTCGCCGGTGCACGCAATGAGGAGTGCGCCGGTCAGTAGCATTGGAATTGCACGCCGCATGGACTCACTCAAGCACAATCACGGGTGAAGAGTGGGCCACGCCCGGCACACCTCCGGCTCATCGATGCTTCGGCCATACAGTTGCGACGTGGCTGACGTGACGATCCTCGGTTCGACGCCGCATGTGCTCAGCCTGACCGCTGACGGCGAGCGGCACGACCTGCATGCCATGTGGCTGCGCGATGCATGCGGCTGCACCACATGTCGGAACACGGTGACCTCAGAACGACTACTCGACGTGGATGACATTGCGGATGACGTGGTGATCGAGGGTGCCGATGTGCGCAACGGCACCGTCATGGTGGGACTCTCCGACGGTCACCTGGTCACGATCGAACGCAGATGGTTGACGCAGCATCTCGCCGAGATGGATCGGTCGGCCGACCCTGCTGCTGGTTGCCAGCTCTGGCGCGCCGGTACAGAGCGCGTGATGTCCTGGTTTGATGAGGCTGCGCTCGTGGCCGGAGCCGAGCGTCACCGATGGCTCGACGCGCTCGACCGCATCGGTGTCGTTGGCGTACGGACCGCTCGGCGCCGTGAGGCAGGCATCCGTTCCGTCGCCGAGATGATCGGCCCGATCCGACCCACCAATTACGGGACCGTGTGGCATGTGGGTGCAACCATCGAGCCGAGCACCGCAGTCGACAGTGAGCAGCCGCTTCGCGTGCACACCGACCTCCCCTATCGAGACAGTGCTCCCGGAGTGCAACTGATGATGGTGGAGAGCAATGGCATCGAAGGTGGAGCATCGACGTTCGTCGACGGATTCGCAGTCGCTGAACACCTCCGACTGGCCGACCTCGATTCGTGGCATCTGCTCACCATGATCGACTTCACGTATCCGTTCGTTCGCGACGACATCGAGATGCACGGTCGTGCCCCGCTGATCAGACTTCGGTCCAACGGCGCGTACGCCGAAGTGCGCCGCGCGCCCGACCTCGTCGGCGTGCCAGTCGTCCGCGCTGGCGACACGCCAGCGCTCTACCGCGCCGTTCGTCAGTGGAACGCGCTACTCGACGGCGAGCAGTTCGCGGTCGAGCATTCCGTACAGCCCGGCGAGGTGATCGCATGGAACAACCATCGCGTCCTGCATGGCCGCACCGGCTTTGAACTCGGCTCGTACGGGGGGCGAATGCTGTTCGGTTGCTACGTCGACATCGACGACTTTCGCAGCGCCCGAGCGTTGGCCGAGCGCACTGCTCGTTGACCTCAGCGACTGGTCCAGCCGGTCACATCAGCGGTGAGATGCGTCGCAACCCGGGTGAACAGACAGATGGTCCCGGCGTCACTCACCGACGCAACGATCTCGTTGCCACCGTTCACGTTCGGCACGTAGTTCAGGCTCGCAGCCAGCGGCAAGGTGCCGCACGGATAGGTCGTGATGAAACCGACATCCGACGGTCGCACCGCCGTGATGTTCACGGTGACCGTGTCGGCAATCGACGGCACGCCGGCGCGACCGGCCACCTTCAACGTGAGCGTCTGACCGGCAACGAGCGGCCCTGCACCTTCGAACAGGTCATCGACGGTCTGCCCGTCTGAGCGGGTGTCGAGCACGCGCTTGGGAGTATCGAGCGGGGCGTAGTTGGTCGAGCGGAAGGTCCCGACCAAGTCGACAGTCAAGTGAACGTCTTGGTTCGTGAAGATGCAGACCTTGCCGTTGTCGAGCCCGGCCACGATCTCGTTCCCGCGGTTGACGCCGGCAACGTGGTTCAGGCTGGATGCGAGTGGCCGGTCGCCGAGACAGTTCCACACGGTGACGAAGCCGTTCTGGGTTGCCCCGATCGCGGTGATGTAGAGGACGGCGTTCTCCGCTTTGCCGATGCCGCCTCGAATCGAGAGTTCAACCATGCCGCCGGCTCCGGGGGCGCCCTGCGCTTGTTGCAGGCCGTCGAAGGTAACGCCGTTGGCTCGAGTGTCGAGCAGCCGGACGGGATCATTGGGCACGTAACCGGAGTCGGCGGGTACGTACCCGACGACGTCGACGGTGATGTGGGTGGCGCTGCGGCTGAAGAGGCACAGGTCGCCCGCATCGAGTCCGATGATGACTTCGTTGCCGAGGTTCACATCAGCGGTGTAGTTGAGTGACGCGCTGAGCGGACGTGGGTCCACACACGGATGGGCGGTGATGAAGCCGGTGTCATCCGGTCGCACCGCAGTGATGTTCGCAACCACCGCCCGTGCGTCATCGGGCACGCCGGCGCGGCCAGCAACGGGAAACCGGATCTGTGAGGCCGCGATGAGCTTGCCGCCCCGTGCTTCGAGGTCATCGATGGTCTCGCCCGTCGCGCGGGTGTCGACGATCCGTGCCGGGGTCACCGGAACCCAGACCGACGTGGCGGGGTCGGACACCTCGACAGATCCGATGTCGACAGCGCCGTTGGGGCGTAGGCGCTCGCGCTGGTCGAACTCGTCACTTGCAAACAGCGGGTCACCGCCTGCGTTGATGACCGGGCTCCCGGGCATTGGGAGGTGCGTGAGCGTTCTGCCGATGTTGTCGGCTAACGGACCGAGTTCCGGATCGACGCCTTCGATGTTGCCGGAGCCGTTGATGGTCTTGCCAGCAGTGTCGCCGAGCAGTGAGAACGCTGCGTTCACCGTGCCTGCGTTCGTGTCGGGGTGGAGCGGAGCAGTGTTGTTGGCAAGGATCGTACGATCGAGTTCCGGGATACCGAGCCCAGCCATGTGGATGCCGCCCGCTTCGACGGCGGCCGAATTCTCGACGATGGTGGCGTACCCGATGTCGAGCGTCGCTCCGCCGCCCGTCGAGATTGCGCCGCCGCTGTCGGCCTCGTTGCCGGAGAAGGTCGACGTGTCGATCGTGACGGCGGTGTTGACCGCGAACAGGCCGCCGCCGAACCCGGTCGGTGCCATGTTGCCACTGACGGTCGAGTCGGCAATCGTCAGACCTCCACCGATGCTGCCGATGCCTGCGCCTGCATCACCGGTATTGCCCGAGACGGTCAGTCCGGAGAGCCGCGAGGTCATCGGATTCAGCTCGATGCCACCGCGCTGCCCGCCCGTGTTGTTTCGGATCTCGCTGCTGAAGAATCCGAGGTCGGTGCCCGCGAAGATGCTGATGCCGCCGGTGGCACCCCCGACGTTGTCGTCGATCACCGAGTTCACGATCCGGACCGAGGTCGATGCGTTGGCCGACACTCCACCGATCGAGTTCCCGGTGTTTTCGGTTGCGGTCACGGTGTCGAGCGTCGTGGTTCCACCGTTGGAGTTGGCGAACAGTCCGCCCACCTGGCCAGCAGCTTGATTGCCATGAACCAAGGTGCTGAACACGCTGACGGTCCGCCCGTCGAGGTGCATTCCCGCTGCCGACCCGGTCAAGGTCCGGTTCTGGGTCGAAATCGAGTTGGTGATCGTGATGTCGTCGGACGGAGCCTGGATATAGGCGCCGCCGCCGAACCCATCGGCCTGCTGATCGGAGAACGTGGAGAGGTTGATGGTGATCGGGTGGTTCGACGCGCCGCTGTCCACGACGTACAAGCCGCCACCGTCTCGTGCGAACCCGGCGGTGTTTGCGTCGAACGTCGTCGCGTGCACATCGATGGGCCCTGATGCGTCGACGATCGAGACAGCACCACCGTGACCCGTTGCGACGTTGTCCATGAAGATGACCTGGCTGATGTCGACCGACGTGGGCTCGACGAGTTCCACCGCTCCTCCGTCGGCGGCGCCAGCGCCGTTCACGATGGTCATGGAGGACAGCGCGAAGTCGATGTTGCCGGCGAGCGACAGGAAGACACCTGATGCGTTGTCGGCATCGATGGTCAACAGTTCGGAGTCTGGTCCGTTGATCGTCAGGTCGTCCGAGATCGCCATCACCCCGGAGGTGAGGGTCAGCGTGCCGGACAACCCCGGTGCGAACGTGATGGTGTCAGGGCCTGCATTGGCGTTTGCATCGTTGATGGCGTCACGCAGCGTCACCCCGTCGGCTGAGTTATCGCTGAGGGTGTCGACCTCGAACGTCATCGGTGCGGCGCTCGACACCGTCGGCAGTGCGAGTGCGGCGCTGGCGGCAAACATCGCCATCGTCACCGCCCTGGGCATGGTCGTGTGTGTGTTCATGTCTGTCCTGATCCCCTCGTCCTCAAGATCTTGCACTTTCGCACAAACCTGATGGAGGGAATTTCAGGTGGACCGAAGACGGCTCGACCGTGCGTCCTGGTTTCAACTCCTCCAGTTGCAGATGCCCTCGGCGTTCACCCAGTCGATGTAGTCGGCAAACGCCATGCGCACATCGTCGTCGGTGAAACCGAAGTAGTCCGCCACTTCGGCGATGCGACCGCTCACGTCCTCGTTCGGCACACCCGTGCGACGCCGAGTTCATGCACATCCAGTTCGGCAACAAGTTGAAGTCGCCTGTGGCGGCGAGTGTCTTTTGCATCTTCGTGGACCCGGTTCGCGGGAGTGCGTTGATGAGGAGTGGCGGGACCATTTCGATGTCGAGAATCTCTGGGTGAGCCGCCAGGTCGCGTTGCATTCGCAGTCGGTTCTGGAGGATGCGCACGAGGTAGCGGCGCTTCATTGCCGCGCCGTCGACGGTCCATGAGTCTTTCGGACCGGGCGCGTCGATGTGGGGTCGCAGCGCACGCAGTCTCGCCGCAGATGCGGCGCTGCGGCGAGACCGACACCAGACTGCATGCGTGACCGACGCAGCGAGTGCCATCACTCCCGAACGCGAGCTCGGTGATCGCAACGCCTGGATCGCCCTCGGCGTCACGACACTGGTGTTCTTCCTGTCGGTCATCGACATCTCGGCAGTCAACGTTGCATTCCCATCGATCCGCGAAGACTTCGGCGTGTCCGAGTCGACGCTTGGCTGGGTCATCTCCGGCTACAACGTCACCGTTGCTGCACTCCTGCTCGTGGCCGGTCGCTATGCCGACAGTTTCGGTCGCAAGAAGTTGTTCATTCCCGGCGTCGCGACCTTCTTGGTGGGTTCGATGCTGAGCGCCATTGCGCCCAGCGTCGGCTTCTTGATCGCTGCCCGCGTCGTGCAGGGCGTGGGCAGCGCGATCATCGCTCCCACCGCGATCGCTGTCGTGCTGCCCGACTTCGCCCCGAACAAGCGGTCCACGATCATCGGCATCGCCGGAGCCACAGGTGCACTCGGTGCCGTCGTCGGCCCGGCGCTCGGAGCGTTCCTCACCGACATCTGGTCATGGCGCGGGATCTTCTGGATCAACGTGCCGCTCTCGATCATCGTGCTCGCACTCGCTCCCCGATTGCTGCGCGAATCGAAGAACCCAGCGGCCACCGGCAAGATCGATCTCGTTGGCGTACCGATCGGCACCATCGGTGTCGGACTCGTGATGTTCGCCATCGTGCGGACCGAAGAATGGGGCGTGCTCGACCTCCGGGTGCTGGGTCTCGCGGCTGTGGGCGGGGTCTTCCTCTGGATGCTGGTGCGACGATCCCGCGGGCATTGCGAACCGCTGTTGGAACTCGACCTGTTCGCGCTGCGCTCGTTTGCCAGCACCAACGCCGGACTGGTGCTGTATTCGATGGCGTTCACGTCGGGGTTCTTGATCAACTCGCTGCTGCTCCAGGAACTGTGGGACCAGTCGCTCGCCGTGGTCGGCGCAGCGCTCGTTCCTTCGCCGTTGCTCGCCACCTTCGTGTCGCCCATCGCCGGGCGTTACGCCGACCGAATCGGCCACCGCTGGATCCTTGCGGGCGGCAGCGCACTCTGCGGTGTGCCGTACCTGTCGTACACGTTCGTGCTCGATGAGGATCCATCGGTGTGGACCATCTTCGTGCCGACCGGGCTGCTCGTGGGCGTCGGTGTTGGCCTGTCGATCGCCACCTGGTCGAGTGCCGGGCTCTCCGACGTGAACCCGGCGCAGTTCGGCACCGCCAACGCCACGATCCGGACGACCCAGCAGATCGGGTACGCGCTCGGTATCTCGGTGGTCGTGGCGATTCTCGCCGACGTGTCGATCGACCCGCAGCTCTCTGACTTCCGCTGGGCATGGACCTTCGTCGGCGTGTCCTACCTGTGCGCGGCGGCGATGATCGCCCTCACGTTCCCGGTCGGCAGCAGCGAGGACCGAGCTTCGAACTGACTAGCGTGTCGGCGTGATCCTGTCCGACCGGTCCATCCGTGAACAGCTCGATGCGGGGCGCATCGTCATCGACCCGCTCGACGATGCGCTCATCCAGCCGTCGTCGATCGACGTTCGCATTTCGAACCTCTTCAGCGTGTTCCGCAACCACAACCGGGCGGTCATCGACGTCAAAACCGACACGCGCGCACTGAACGAACAGATCGAGATGCCCGTCGGCCCGGACGGCGTGGGCGACGAAGCCTTCATGTTGCATCCCGGTGAGTTCGTGCTCGGTTCCACCTACGAACGCATTGCCGTTCCGGACGACCTCGTCGGTCGTGTGGAAGGCAAGTCGTCGCTCGGTCGCCTCGGCCTGCTGATCCACTCCACTGCTGGATTCATCGACGCCGGGTTCGACGGCCACATCACCCTCGAACTCGCCAACGTCGCCAGCCTGCCGATCACGCTCTACCCGGGTATGAAGATCGGCCAGGTCAGCTTCATGCAGATGACGTCGCCCGCCGACCAGCCCTATGGCAGCGGCGCGAAGGGCTCGAAGTACCAGGGCCAGCGCGGGCCCACCCCATCCCAGTACTTCCAGAACTTCTGAGCCGTGATCCCGGCTCAGCGAGCTGAACTCGTCTCCCGAGCCGCTCGGTCATCGGGTGTTGGACGCCGGTTGGTCAGGATTTGGCTTGGGCGACCAGGTTGTTGCGGAGTTCGTTCAGACGGTCGGTGATCGACACGTGATAGCGGTGCGGGTTCACCAGCCGCTGCACCCCCGCGTCCAATCGGTCGATGTCGACGGCGCATCGCTCGGCCAGTGCATCCACGGAGTCGCTGATCGCCGGTCCGTTCCCGTCGAACGCCACCTCGTGCAACACCTCGATGTGCGAGATGTCGCCACGCCGCAGTACCTGATTCACGCCGTTCAGATTTGGATGGTGCACCGTGATCTCATCGGTTGGAAACGGTTCCTCATCTGCCAATCCAATGAGGTCGACAATCGCCGCGCCGCGCTGGTCGTACAGCCGCCACACCGCCTTGCGCCCCGGCAGCGGGACCTTGCCCGGATCCTCAGAAATCTTGATCGCCGGTGTCCATTCCCCGTCGTGGTTCTCGATGCCGACCAACTTGTACACCCCGGTCAACGCCCCCGATCCATGTGACGTGATCAGTCGAGTTCCAACGCCGTACACGAGACGGTTGCGGATCGGCGTCGGGTCGAGCCCGAGCCGCTCGGCGTCATCACCGATCTGAGTCAGGATCTGCCAGATGTTGAGTTCATCCAGGTCGCTCGAGAGCACGATCGACACGTCCGGGTAGCCAGCGTCGTCGAGCAGCTTGGCGGTCTGGACGGCGAGATAGGCAAGGTCGCCCGAGTCGAGTCGCACGCCGACCGGTTCGTGGCCGGCCGCTCGAAGCTCATCGAACACCGCGACCGCATTTGGTACCCCGGACGCCAACGTGTCGACCGTGTCGACCAACAGGATGCACTCGTCTGGAGCCGTCGTGGCCATCGCCCGAAACGCACCGATCTCGCCCTCGCCGAGCGCCATGTATGCCTGCACCAAGGCGTGAGCGTGCGTGCCGATCGGCTGACGACCGAGCGCGATCGCGGCTTCCACGTTGGAGGTGGAGACGCACCCGCCGATGAGCGCCGCACGGATCCCCTCGTTCACTCCGGTCGACGGTCCACGACGCATCCCGAATTCGAGGACCCGACCGCCGCGAGCGCTGCGCACCACACGCGCTGCTTTCGTGGCGATCAGCGTTGGGTAGTTGACGTGATTCAGCAGCGATGTCTCCAACAGCTGGCACACGGCGAGTGGACCCGTGACCGAGATGACCGGAACGTGCGCATGCACCACGCGGCCCTCGGAAACGGCGCGAACCTCGATCCCATCGAAGCGGCCGGGTGCGCTGAGCCACTCGAGGAACGCCCGGCCGAATACGGGTGTGCCGGAGGGTGAGGTCATGGTGGCGAGCGCATCGATGTGGGCACCGGTGATGGACAACGAACCGAGCCAATCGAGGAACGGGCCGAGTCCGGCGCTCACGCAGAACCCGGCCTGGTGCGTGCCGTAATCAGGAGCTGACCGGAAGAAATAGTCGAACTGCGACCGGCGTTCGGAGATCCCCTGGGTGACATACACCTGGGCCATCGCCAACTCGTACATGTCGGTGAACAGCGGTCCGCGGGTCCCAGCCCAACGATCGACGATTGCCTCACTCAGCGACTCGGTCACGATGGGGTGCCGATCACCGTCACACCGGCCTCGGCGAGCTCGCCGAGCACACGAGCGGTGGTGTCGGTATCGACGTGCACGGGCCGTGCTGCATCCCACAGCACCTCGGTCGAGAATCCGGCGGCAGCAGCGCTCGTGGCGGTCGCCGCGACGCACACATCGGTGGCCAACCCGCACACCACCACCTGGGTGATGCCGCGCTCGCGCAGCAGCCCGGCCAGACCGGTGGGGATATCAACATCACCACCCGGCTCGCGCATCGCGAACGCCGAGTAGCCGTCTTCACCGTTGGTGCCCTTGCGGATCACCGCGGCTGCCCGCTGGTTCGGATCGACGCCGTCCAGCAGTGCAGCGCCCCACGTACCCGCCACGCAATGTGTCGGCCACTCGCCGCCGTCGTCGACGAAGTGTGGCGTGGACGCCGGGTGCCAGTCCTGGGTGAGCACGACCACACCACCAGCTTCACTCGTGCGTTCGATCTCGACGTTGACGGGCGCAACGATCGAGTCGCTGTCCGTGACGAACAGCGAACCGTCAGGATGCCCGAAGTCGTTTTGCATGTCGACGACGATCAACGCCGTGGAACTCGTGATGGGTTGCCCGCCGCTCATGACGGGATCCTACGATTTCGACCTCGTTCAACTCCGATGCGCTGCCGGGCATCGTCTGTCACGACATCAGTTCGGCTGGCTGCTCCCACTCGCCACCCAGCACGTGCTGGTTCAGGAATGCGAACACGGTGGCGTACCACGCTCGCGCGTTGTTGGGCGACAAGATCCAGTGGTTCTCGTCGGGGAAGTACAGGAACCTGTGCGGCGTGGCGCCGTCGGCATCGGCCGACTGACGAACCAGCTCGTACCACATCCTCAGTCCTTCTCCGATCGGGACCCGATAGTCACGGTCGCCGTGAATGACGAGGGTGGGCGTGGTGATGTTGTCGACGTGAAGGTGCGGAGAATTCGCGTTGGCCATCTCGTCGGTCATCTCGCGGGCCCAGAAGTACGCGGCGTCGGTCGTGGGGCCGAACTGGTCGAGCGCCCACAGGCTCGCGTGGGTGACGATCGCGTCGAAGCGGTCGGTGTGGCCCGCAATCCAGTTCGCCATGTAGCCACCGAACGATCCACCCATCGCAGCCGTTCGCGACGCATCGATGTCGTCACGTTCGATCGTTGCATCCGTCATCGACATCAGGTCGGTGAACGGAGCATCACCCCACGCGCCCCAACCGCGTTCGATGAACTCGGGCCCGTACCCGGTGGAGAGCGCCGGGTCGGGCAGCAACACCGCGTAACCGCGGGCAACGGCGGTCCACGGGTTCCAACGCCACGACCATGCGTTCCACGAACCGAGCGGGCCGCCATGCACCCACAGCAGCAACGGTGCGCGCTGTTCCGCGCAGGCGCCGTCAGGCAGCGCCAGCCACGATCGCAGGGGCGTGCCATCGCCAGCAACCGTGGTGACTTCGGTGAGCGTGCCAGGGAGTGCTGGTGATGGCACCGGCGACGGAATCGCGAGAATTGCGCCGTCCGCAATCGAGATCCGTACCGGCTGCGGGGGCGACGCAACGCTGCTGCGAAGTGCGAACACGAACCTGCCATCGGCGGACACGTGGTGGCTCGAGTAGGTGCCGTCGTCCTGGGTGAGACGCCGACGCTCGCCTGACGACGCATTCACGAAGTACAGCGGGCCGCGACCCTGCTCGTCGACGGCCACCACCAGGCCACCGCCGTCAGGAGTCCACTGCATGCGAGTCGGCCACAGGCCCCAGTCGCTCGCGAGGACACGGACATCGCCGCCATCGATCGACACGATTGCCACGCCGACGTGAGGAGCACGGTCCGGAGTGGAGTGGTCCTCATAGGTCATTGCCACGAGCGTCGCATCAGGGCTGAGTTCGGGGGCCTCGTACTCGCGCCCGAGCGTGTCAGCAATGAGCATGCGTTCTCCGGTGGCGACCTCGATGCGCGCCACGCACGATCTGACGCTCGCCGCTGCTTCTGGAACCACCCACGTGGTGACGATCGTCGACCCATCGGCGGACACGTCGAAGCTGGCGTCGTCGCTCAGTGCTCCCGGCGCATGCCCGGTGAGGTCGCTCAGGGCCAGGTGCGGATCGTGCTGCCCTGCCATCGTGGCGCCCGAGGTCGGCGAGCCGACATAGAAGCGTGACGACGCCGGCCCGAGGTCATGGTCCCAGAAACGGACCGGATAGCTGTCGTGCAGGATCGCCGACACCTTGGACGTCGCACGACCCTGCGTCGATGCGTCGTCGGACCGGGGATCGTCGATTCCGCTCGTCGGTAACGCCGGCGCAGACACGACCACCGTGCCGGCGTCTCTCGCGACCGCTACGGCGTCGATCCCACCAGCGCGAGTGAGCAGGCAGCGTGGCTCTCCTGCTCGGGGGAGCAACCACAGCCCCACGGTCGCATCATCGCTCGGAGCGGTCGGGCCATCGCTCTGTTCGCTGTCCCCGCTGTCCCCGCGCCCGGCGTCCCCGCTGTCGTCGCGCCCGGCGTCGTCGCGATTCTTGGCGGCGGGGGGAGCGGGTCGTTTCGCGACGAAGAGGAGGTCGCCATCAGCGGTGAAACCCGCTGGCGACTCGCTCGTGGCACCCCGGGTGAGACGATGCGGCGCCTGAGTCGTGTCGGGGTCGAGTTCCCACACCGAACCCACATATGCCGACCCCGCAGCGTCGAGGGTGTGGACCGACGCCACGAGCCGCTTGCCATCGTGAGACAGCTCGAGCCCGGTCAGACGAGGCGTGCCGACGAAGGCATCGAGATCATGGAACGTGTCGGTCATGACGCCTCTCTAGCAGTCTCCTCGCTGTGACACCAGGATCACCAACATGCAGGTCTCCGCATTCAGCAGTGCTGAATCCGAACGTCAGGCGCCGGCGACTGGTGAGTTCTTCTCGAGATCCACGAGCGGAGCGTCTCCCGCGTGGAACTTCGCTTCACCGGCTTCGAGTGCGTCCACCAGGTGGATGGCGATATCGGCGACCTTGACCTCGTCGTCCTCGACGCCGGCACCCTTCACACCGTCATCCATCATGATGTAGCAGAACGGGCATGCCGTAGCGACGCGTGATGCGCCCGTGGACAGTGCCTCTTCGGCACGCTCGTCGTTGACCTTGGTGCCCGTGGTCTCTTCCATCCACATGCGTGCACCGCCGGCGCCACAGCACATGCCCTGCGTGCCGTTGCGCTGCATCTCGACCACTTCGACGCCCTTGATCGAGCCGACGATCTTGCGTGGAGCGACGTAGACGTCGTTGTGGCGACCGAGGTAGCACGAGTCGTGGTACGTGATGCGCTCGTCCAGCGATGCCTGCGAGACGTCGAGCTGGCCCGAATCAATCAGCTCTTCGAGCAGCTGCGTGTGGTGCAGTACCTCGTAGTTGCCGCCGATCTGGGGGTACTCGTTGAGCAGCGTGTTGAAGCAGTGCGGGCACTGGGTGATGATCTTCTTCACACCCATGCCGTTGAGCATCTCCACGTTCGGCTGAGCGAGCATCTGGAACAGGTACTCGTTGCCGGAACGGCGAGCGGAGTCACCCGTGCACATCTCGGACGGACCGAGGATCGACACATCGATGCCGGCACGGCGAAGCAGGTTCGCCATGGCCTGGGTGACCTTCTTGTTCTTGTCGTCGAACGAGCCGGCGCAGCCAACCCAGTAGAGGTACTCGGACTGCAGTGCTTCGCCCGGGTCGACGATCGACACACCGTCGATGCCCTCGGCCCAGTCGCCGCGCTCACCCTGGTTGAGGCCCCACGGGTTGCCCTGGTTCTCCATGGCGCGGTAGGCGTTGCCCAGTTCTGCCGGGAAGTTCGATTCCATCAGCGACAAGTAGCGACGCATGTCGAAGATCTTGTCGGTGATCTCGATGTTGACCGGACAGATCTCGTCACAGGCCTTGCAGGTGGTGCAGGCCCACAGTTCCTCAGCGGTGATCCGCTCGAACAGCGAGTTGGCCTCGACCTTGATTTCGGGCACGGTGCCCAGCGGCGGCGACACGGCCGGCGTGCCGGTGGCGGCCATGACCTCGCCGGCCTTCAGCACGATTTCGCGCGGGTCCAGCGGCTTGCCGGTGGCGTGGGCCGGGCACACCGAAGTGCAACGGCCACACATGGTGCAGGCATCGAGGTCGAGAAGCTGCTTCCACGTGAAGTCCTCGACGACCGATGCGCCGAAGCTCTCGAGTTCAGTCTCCATGAGGTTCGGCATGGGCCGCATGGCGCCCTTCGGACGGTCCTTGTCCTTCAGGTACATGTTGATCGGCGACGTGAACATGTGGCGCAGCATCGTGACCGGCAAGATGCCGAGGAACACGATGAAGCTCACCACGTGGGCAATCCACCACCACTGGTGCCACGTCTCGAGCGCGCCGAGGCTCCAACCGTCCACGAGTGTGGAGAGGGGGTAGCCGATGAAGCTCCAGCGCTCGTAGTCGACGTTGCGGGTCTGGCCTTCGACGGCGATGCGGAACATCTCGGCACCGAAGCCGGACACACCGAGAACGAAGAAGGTGCCGAGGATGACTGCATGCTCGGGCTTGGACTTGATGCGGATGCGGTACGGACGCTGGATGTAGCGACGACCGATGGCCCACATCACGCCGCCGAGGAAGATCAGGCCCATCAGATCACCAAAGGCTGCGTAGCCGCGGTACACGTCGCCGTGGAGGAACTTGAGCGCCTCGGGCATCTGGTGATCGATCTCGAGCACCGTGGTGACGGCAAGCAGCCCGAGGAACCCGAAGTAGATCATCGAGTGCATGAGGCCTGCACCCGCGTCGCGCAGCAGGGTCTGCATGTAGGCGCCGGCACGGAAGTCCTTCAGCCGCTGAGCTGCGTTCTTCGTGGTGGTCTTGCGCTGTGCGGGAGCGCCGCGCTCCCAGTTCTTCATGCGGTTCGAGAACATGAAGCCGACCCACACCAGCAGCACGGGAATGATCGAGTAGAACGCGATCTGCAGCGGGCCGGGGATGTTCGTGAACACCGTGCGGTGGATCTCGCTGTCGCTCTTCCACTTCGTGACCTGCGGGATGATTCCCGAGACCACGGTGAAGATGGCGACCGAGATGAACAGGACGAGCGCCAGTTGGTTCGGTTTGACCCGGGCCTTGGGAGACGCGTCGGTTGCTTCAGCGGTACTACTCATGCGGCCCCAAAGCTACCCGCGGGTAGGTGCCGCGGTCACAACCCTCGTGGGCTTCGAGGTCACATTCTCAGATATGCGATGCCGCGCAGCAAGAACTCAGCCGCGGTGCCGAGCGGGTTGTCGGAGGCATCGAGCTCGCCGAAGCTGAGCGTCGCACCGAACGGCAGGTTCCAGAATGCTTCGTCGCCGGGGCGATCCGGCCCCCACGGAGCGACATACAAATAGGGCTCCTGATGCGCTTCGTCGCCAGCTGCTGCACCGATATTGGTGCGCACGCCCGGCTTGTTTGCGGGATCCACAGCCAAGTCGGTGCCGACGTCGAAGTGCTCGGGCCACAAGCGCGACACCGCAGCCTGAGGCTCCGGGAACGATGCGATGGCGATGTCCATGGCGCGCTGGCCCAACCCCCACCAGTCGCCGAGCGCAGCGGTGGTGTCGGAGCCAACGACCAGCATCTCGTCAGGGTCGCCGAGCGGTGGTGTGTCGTGTCCAACGCTGAAGTCCGGGTCGGGTTCGAAACCCATGGCGTTGCACAGCGAGCGGATCGTCGACCCGGCGATCATGTGTGCGTCCGTGGTGGCTGCAGGTTCCCCATTGCGGGTGCCGTTCACTCGCTCCACGAACAACGATCCGCCAGCGATGCGCACCCGCTGGCGATCGTCGCCGAACTGCGGCGTGCCAAAGCCGCCCGGCAGGACCACGAGCGCAAAGTTGCCGGTGACGACTGCTTGTGCCTGCGCGACGACGTGCGTGGCGATTCGACGCATCGTCTCGCGTTGTGCGGGCCAGTCATCGGGGAGTGCCAAAAAGTTCATCCGAGGAACCTACTCGTCGCTCCGACGAGCGTGTGAAAGTGCCAGGCACTTCTTCACTGGGCAGTGTGAAAGTGCCTGGCACTTCCTCACTGGGTGGGGCTCAGCCGTAGTAGGCGCGGTCGAGGTCGCGGATACGACCCGCCAGGCTCGACAGCAGCTTGTAGGCAATGGCAGGGATCTCGTCGACCACGCCGAGGAACCGACGCTGGTCGATCACGAGCAGCGTGCAATCGGTGTCACAGATGACGGTGGCGGTGCGCGGCCCCTTGTCCAGCAGCGACATCTCGCCGACGACATTGCCGGCGGTGAGCGTGGCGACCTTGCGATTGTTGCGCTTCACCGTGACATCGCCGTCGAGGATGACGAACGCCTCGCGACCGGTCTGGCCCTGATCGATGATCATCGTGCCGGCCGTCATGGTGATCTCGTCGCCGGCTTTGGCGACCTTCTCCAGCTCCTTCTTGGAGCATGCGCTGAACAGCGCTACCTGGGAGAGACTTTCGAGGTGCTGCTTCTTGCTGGCCATGAGGTGCACAGTAGGCGCGCTGGAGTAACCCGGCGTCACTCGATCTGAGTGGGTGCTCGCCGGTTGAGCTGAATTGCGGCCAGAATGTTTCCATGTTCACCCGTCGGGCTGCCCCATTGTTTGCTGTTGCGCTGATCGTTGCGGCCTGTGCGAGCGACGGCTCGGACCCCGCGGCTGCGCCTGAAGACGACGCTGTGACCGAAACCGAAGAGGTCGTTGAACCAGTGGCCACGGCCGCAGGGGACGAACCGGGGGACACCGAAGCGCCGATCGACGACGATCCGGCCACCACGGAGAACGTTGCCGATGAGCCGGCCGACTTCGACGCAGAGATCGCGATCGAAGCCAGCCCGTACATCGAAATCGCCGCGGCGGTCACGGTCACCACGAACGAGCCGATGCACGTGTCGCTGTTCGCTTCGGGTCCCGAGCACACGGTCGATGTGCCACGAACCGCTGCAGCTGCGACGGAGCATGTGATCCCGCTCGTCGGCATGCGGGCGGACTCCACCTACGTGATCGATGCAGTGCTGACCAACGAGTCCGGCGAGCAGGCCACGATGTCAGACGTTGGCGAGTTCACGACCGGGTCGCTGCCCGAACGCTTTGCCGAACACGAGCTGACGATCGACGCGGATCGGGCTGCACCCGGCTACACGATCATCGAGTTCGACTCGCTGTTCATCCCCGAAGGTGCGCCGTCGAGTCAGTACCTCGCTGCGTACGACAACGAGGGTGAAGTGGTCTGGTACTACGAGAACACCGGCGCACTCGCTGGCGTCGAGCCCACCCCGGCTGGCACGTTCAACATGTTCTATTGGCCGTTTGGAATCCGCGAGGTTGACATCCTCGGCAACGTCGTGAGCAACTGGCGGTTGCAGGAGCGCGGTGCCGAGGCCGCCGAGGTCGATGACGAGTTCGTGGTCGGCGCTCCGGATCCCGATCAGGTCGCCTTCCAAGGCGGTGAGGGCGCACTGGCCGGCAATCCCGGCGATGCCGCCCCGATTCCGATCACGAATGACTGGATCGACCTGATCACGGTGCACCACGAGAACTGGCCGATGCCGAATGGCAACATTCTCACGCTGTCGACCACCACGCACGATTTGACCCCGGAGCAGCGCGCTGCGTTCTGCCCGGACGACCCGAACGAGTTCAACGCGGTCAGCGATGTCGCTGTGGAGTTCACGCCTGACGGTCAGGTCGTTCGTACGTGGGACCTGTGGGACGTGATCGATATCGACGAGCATCCCGGCGGCGAGATGTGCGTCACCACGGGCATTTTCGCCGGTGATGATCTGCGTGACTGGAATCATGCGAACAGCGTCACCTACGACGTCGAACGCGATGCGGTGATCGTGTCGTCACGCCACACCAACCAAATCGTGGCATTCGACCACCTCGATGACGAAGGGCCGCAGAGCTCGTTGCGCTGGATCCTCGGTGCCGGCACGACGATCCCGGACGGCGGTGTGAACCTGCCACTCGACGGTGAGCCGACGTACTACCAGCACGCCGTGGAGATCAACGCCGACGGGTCGATGATCGTGTACGACAACGGCAACTTCCGTCCGGGCACGTCGCCCGACGATCCGGCGAACCCGCCGTTCAGTCGTGCCGTGATCTACGACATCGACGATTCGAGCGATGACAAGAGCGAGTGGTCGGCCACCCAGCGCTGGGAGCACATCGATACCGAAGACAACGGCAAGCTCGCCTACGCGACGTTCATCAGCGACGCCGACGAGCTCGCCAATGGCAACGTGCTGGTGACGCACGGCGGCATCGGCACGTTCCCCGGAACGCCTGAGGATCCGCTGCACATGCTCATTCGTGAGGTGGTTCCGGATGGTGCGTCAGGGGGCGACGTGGTGTGGGAACTCAAGGGTGCTGACGGGTTCGTCACGTACCGCGCTGAGCGGATTCCGTCGTTCTACTTCGGCCCGAATTGGGTCGAGTCCTGAGCGCGCACGAGAGCGGTTAGCCAGCTCCACGATGGCGGCATCGGTGTTTGACCCAGACGACTCGACCGATCTGTCCGACGGTCGGGTCCGTCGGCGTGTGCGCAACATGGAAGTCGTGCGCAGCGCGATTCTCGAGATCTTGAGTGAGCGGCTGCCGCTCACCATCGAGACCGTTGCCGAGCGCGCCGGTGTGGCTTCGCGTTCGATCCAGCGTTACTTCGGCGATCTCGACGCCGCAGTGACCGATGCGCAGGACGTGTGCCTGCAGCGGGCGTACGACCTCTGGGAGGCTCAAGAACTCCCGAGCCATGACCTCTCGCTGGAGGAACGGGTCGAGGTGATCCTCGACCAGCGGTTCGAGATGGAACGCATCGGCCGACCGATGCGCTTCACACAGCAGAACATCAACCCGGACCCGCAGTTCGACTCCGAAGTGCTTCAGGTGTTCGAACCCGAATTGGCTCAGATGACCGAGGCACAACGTCGCCGGGTCGGCAATGTCGTGGCCTGGGCGTTGCGACCGCGTGCGATCCGTTCGCATCTCGATTCGTCGCGTGATGAAGTTCGCGCACGTGAAACGGTTCGCTTCAGCGTTATCTCAGCGCTGTCGAATCCGACCTGAATCAGAACTGCACGAGGCTTGGCAGGTAGTCGTCGGGGGCTTCGAAGCCGAGCAGGTTGAAGACGGTGGAGGCGACGTTCGCCAAGCCGTGGGCTTCGCCGGGCGCTGCTTCGATCATGTGGTACTCCCCGTCGTAGTTCGGGTCGTGAATCGCGAACGGCACCGGTGACAACGTGTGGCTGGTCTTGGGGTGCTTGGTGCCGTCGGCATCGATCGTGAACATGACATCGGCGTTGCCGTGGTCGGCGGTGTAGACGATCACGCCGCCGAGCTCGTCGATCACCTCGACGAGTTCGGCCATGCACTCGTCGATGATCTCCATGGCCTCGACCGTGGCGTGCAGGTGGCCGGTGTGGCCGACCATGTCGCCGCTCGGAAAGTTGAGGCGTCCGAACCGATACTCGCCAGCCCGCAGCAGGTCGATGGTCTCTGTGGTGATCTCGCGGACCTTCATGGCCGGGGTGGTGTCGAATTCGACGTTGTCCGACGGGATCTCGATGTAGGTCTCGAGTTCCTCGTCGAGGTATCCGGTCTTGTTGCCGTTCCAGAAGTAGGTGACGTGTCCGAACTTCTGGGTTTCACTGATCGCGAAGCTCCGCACCCCTTCAGCGCAGAGGAACTCGCCCATCGTGCGGTCGATGGCCGGGGGCTCGACGAGGTACTGCTTGGGAACGAAGGCGTCTCCGTCGTACTGCAGCATTCCGGCGTAGAACACGTCGGGTCGGCTCCGACCGTGCTCGCTGGTGCGGTCGAAGTGGCTGAAGTCGTCGTCTTCGAAGGCCTGGGAGATCTCGATCGCTCGGTCGCCTCGGAAGTTGAACAGCACGACGGCATCTCCGTCTTCGACCAGTCCGGCTGGGACGCCCTCGCGTTCGACGACGAACGCACCGAGGTACTGATCGCCCTTGTCGCTCTCGGCGTACATGTTCTCCACCGCAGCGGTCGCAGAGGTGAACCGTCGGCCCTCGCCGTGGGCATGGCACCGATAGCCCCGTTCGACCATCGGCCAGTCTGCGCCGTAGCGATCCATCGTGATCGTCATCCGACCTCCGCCCGAGGCGATTCGGAAGTCGCGAGCTGCGTCGGCAGCGTTGATGTCTGCAAGCACCGATTCGGTGCGTTCGATGTAGGTCAGGGCGGACCGGGCAGCGACGTCGCGTCCGTCGTGAAGGATGTGCACAGCGCAGCTGGTGACGCCGTCGTCTGCAGCCCGCCGAAGCAACTGGTACAGGTGCTCGTCCGAGGAGTGCACGCCGCCATCGGAGTGCAGCCCCAGCAAGTGAAGCGTGCCGCCTCGGCCGTGCTCGACCGCCTTGTTCCAGGTGTCGGTGTCGAAGATGGCGCCGGTGGCGAGCGCCTTGTTCACGAGCTTGGCGCCCTGCGCGAAGATCCGCCCGGCCCCGAGCGCGTTGTGGCCGACCTCTGAGTTGCCCATGTCGTCGTCGGTCGGTAGCCCCACGGCTGGGCCGTGTGCGGCCAGCTCGGTGTACAGCTCGGTTGCGGTGAGCTGATCGAGTGTGGGTGTGTCGGCCTCGGTGACTGCATTGCTCGCCTCCGGTGCGGCAACGCCGACTCCGTCTGCCACGACGACGAGGACCGGACCGGGTCGGCCGGAGAACGACGGATGCTTCGACAGGCTCAAGGTCATCGCGCCAGCCTACGAACGAACCCGACCCCATCGATCCGATCAACCGGTGTGGGGCAGCGGCTCGGTCAGGTGTTGGCAGCGGCGCGCAGGTCGTCGATCGTGAGGGTGCGCAGTGTCTGTCGATCGACGGGGCCGTCGGCGGCTTCGAGTCGGAGCGCCTGCTGGTTCGTGGCCTGCTCGAACAGGTTGCGTGCGTGGCGAGCATTGCCGAACCCGGACTGGCGCCGAGCGACGCCGAAGATCTCGGTGAGCGCACCGTCAGCTTCGGCGGCAATCTGGTAGTCGGCGTCATCGGCGTGCTGTCGGATGATCTCGATCAGTTCACCATCGCCGTAGTCGCAGAACTCGATCTCTCGCGAGAAACGGGATCGCAGCCCAGGGTTGGATTCCAGGAACCTGCGCATCAGGTCGGGGTAGCCCGCCACGATGACCACGAGTCGTTCGCGATGGTCTTCCATTCGTTTGATCAACGTCTCCACCGCCTCGGCCCCGAAATCCATGCTCTTCGGACCCGGCGGCGTGAGCGCGTACGCCTCGTCGATGAAGAGCACGCCATCGAGTGCGCGGCGAATCGCTCGATTGGTCTTCAACGCCGTGTGGCCGATGTACTGGCCGACCAATCGGGCGCGATCGACCTCCACGAGGTGACCGCTTTCCAGCAGGCCCAGCGCACCGAACATCTCGGCGACGAGTCGCGCAACCGTGGTCTTGCCGGTTCCGGGGTTGCCCGTGAAAACGAGGTGGTGGCTGGTGTCGATGGCAGCCAGCCCGTGTTCTCGACGCTGCTGCTGTACACGGATCTTGGCAGTGAGTGCGTCGATCTGGGCCTTCACCGAATCCAGCCCGACGAGGGCATCGAGATCCGCACGGATCTCTTCGACACTTCGAGCCGATTGCTGACGCCGTGGCCCGGACTCTTCGCGGATGTCTGCGATCCGTCGCTGCGAATTCTTGACCGCTCGACCGAGTGTTGCGGACGTGTCGCGAGCCCGTCGTCGCAGATCCTTGGGTCCCGGCATGGGTGGGACGGTACCGAACGAATCGCGATGAGCGAATCTCGAACGAATCAATCCCGGTCGACCGGGCGAGGCAGCGCCTACTGGGGCACAGCGACGTGATGTAGTTCCAGTTGCAACGTGCGCGGTCCGATCTGGAGTCGGTCACCCGCTTCCATTGGAACCGGCTGGTTGGTGACCAACTGCTGGGCAAGACCGGACTTGGCCGTGACGATGATCGTGCCGTTCGCGCTGCCGAGGTCCGCAACGGTCACCGTCCACTCTTCCAGGGTGATCGCCAGGTGGTGTCGAGACACGACGTTGCTGGCGTCGGTCAGGAGCACGGCTTGGCGAGTGCCGGCAATCACGTCGCTGTGCGTTGTTGCATCTCGCCCGATGAGCAAGTCGGTGGCGATCGGAATGGCGCCGCCGTCATCCAGAAGGAACAGCCCGAGCGGTGGTCGTGGCCCCTTCTGGAATCGGATGGTGGCGTTGATGCCCATCTTGCGGCCGCACTGTGAGCAGTAGCCGGCCTCGGGATGGTTGTGGTGGTCGAGTGGGCAGCGAATGCCGACCACCCAATCGGATTCATCGACCGATCCAGCTGCCTGCGAACCCGGCCCCGGAGCAGGAGCTTGGCTGACGGGAGCGGGGGGTGCCGGCTGTGACGGTTGTGACGGTGCGGCGGGCGCCGCCGGTTGTGATGGAACCGGCGCGGCGGGTTCAGGAGCAACAGGGGGTGGTTCGATCGGTGGCTGCGATGCGATCTCCTGGCTCGCCAACGGCAGCGGTGCTGGTGCCACATCGGCGGCTGCGCTGAGGTCGAGCACCTCCAACCCGACCGGGGTCGGATCGGGTTGAGCATCGACACGAAGGTCGATCACGAACTGGCTTGCGACCTGCCCTTCAGGCGTCGAAATACTCGCCGCCGTATTCGGAGTGAGGTCGGTGGGAATGCCAGCGCCGATTCCCACGGCGAAACGCAATGCGTCGCCGGGGATGGTGACCGTGTGCCCGTCGGCGCCCGTCGGCGACACGAACCACTCCGCCGTGGGCAGTTCGATGAGTGCGCCGACTCGGCCGGTGAGCGTGAGCTTCACCGGGCCGCTGGATTCGTCGACCATCGCTGCGGTGCCTCCGTTGGCAGCCACGGTGCGGAGGGCAACGTCCATGCCGACCTCGTCGGCGATGCGGTCGAGGTCCTCGCCGCGCAGTGCTGGCTGGGCCTCGGTGAGAATGATGCGACCTGCAGGGGTGACGGTGACGAAGCCGTCGGCTCCACTCACGAGGCAAGTGCGTGCGATGTCTGTCATGACGTGGGTTCCTCTGTGCTGGGGAAAGTCGTGCTGGGGAAGGTCGTGCTGGTGGATTCGATGTTGGCGAGTTGACGACTCACGTCGTCGAGTTGGTCTGCGAGTGAGAGCGCAGTGTCGAAGCGCTTGTCGATCGGAGCGAGACAGCGATTCACCACGCCCAGCAGTTCGGGTTCGAACGAGTGATCGAGCGTTGGCGGTGTGTGCACGACGTGGCGGAACGCAGACAACAGGTTGTCGGTTGGGATCTCGCCGAACGGGGCAACGTCGCTGAGTGCGCAGTGCAGGGTGATGCCGAGCGACCAGATGTCGGTTGATCGTGACGCCTTGCCACCCCACACCAGTTCGGGGTCGATGAACTGCAACGAGCCGATCGGCCCGGTCCCCACCGTGGCGGTGGCACCGGCCAGCGTCTGGGCGAGACCGAGGTCGGCAAGGCGTCCGCGGGTCTTGTCGATGAAGATGTTGGAGGGGTTGATGTCGCGGTGAGCAACCCCGACCTCGTGCATCGCGTGTGCGCCGCGAGCGGCATCGGCGACGATCGCCACTCTTGCTGCACGTGACACGTCGGGCGGAACCTGGTCGAGGGCGCCACCGGGGTAGTGCCGGGTGGCCAAGTACATGCGTCCGTCGACAGATCCCGCGTCGAGCAGTTCGACGAGGTGCGCTGATCGCAGCGAGTGGAGCAAGCGCAGTTCGTTGGTGATGCGCTTGAAATCGTCTGCCGAGCCGTAGTGGTCGAGCACCTTGAGCGTGATGATCGGGTCGCCCAGGCCGAGCCGAGCTGGGGGTCGCGCCGTGTGGTACACCCCGTGGTTGCCGTCGCCGATCGTGTCGACGATCTCATAGTCACCGATTTTCATAGTTCACCGATCCTCATCATGGGTCCGATCAGTCCTCGTTCTGCTGTTCGAGTTGCTCGCGGTACTTCGGCCCGAAGTCGAGGCCGGAACGAGTGAGCGTGGTCGCGCCTGCGACCGGGTCGAGCCGCAAGATCTTGACGCGGTTGGCCTGCAGCCATCCGAGGCCCCCGAAGAGCACGATGATGCTGGCGATGCTGAACACCACGAGTTGCGCATCGTTGCGCAGCGGCTCGAGGAAGATGATGGTCGTCAGCACTTCGGCAGCGGCCAATGCCACCACGAATCCCACGAGGCGACGGTCCGACATCTTGGACGTGACCCACGACCCGAGCGGAGCGCCCCACGCCACCACGGGTACCGCCGCGATCCACAATCCGAACAGATCGAACCGCTGCGCTTCGAGCGCGGTGCCGGCGCCGAACCTGGCGGCGTCGCCGTTGGCAGCAACCGCTGCACCGTCGATCGAGATGACGTCGCCGACGGCATCGAGGCCGATGGCGAGTTGTCCGTCGAAGATGCCGACGACGATGAACCCAACGATCGACACGGTGGTCATCACGAGCACGCTCGTCGGCACGCCGACGCTCGGGCTCACACCTGCCAGCACCACCAGCCCGAGATAGATCAGCACGTCGGCACCCGACCCGACCTGCGAACTCGCGAGTCCACCAATGAGCGCGCAGATGGTGATGGTGGCGATGTAGCGACCGCTGAACGTGGTGACTCGCGGGCGGACCTGGAGCGCGTGGATGCGATAGCCGAGGAACGTCACGTACGCCATGGCTGCGGTGAGCAGCGTGAAGCTGACCTTCACGTAGGGGCCGGGCAGCACCGACGGAGCAAACGGCAGGTCACGGTCGCTCAACAAGAAGTACCCGATGAAGAACCCGATCACGGCGACCGGTGCAGCAATCCGATACACGCGAGCCTCGATGCGGCGACGGCGAATGAGGATCGCTGCAGATGCACACCCCATCCCGATCATCTGGATGCACAGCGAGAAGGTGCGCGCCACTTCGCTCGGAATCTCGAGACCCTTGGTGAACACGGGGAACGCCACCGCACCGCCCCCCTGGGGGGTGGCGCCGGCGACGAAGCTGCCGAACACCATCGTGAGCGCGGAGATCCAGTTGTCGACCACCCGCTCCCAATGCGACCATCCGGTCACGTAGATCAGCCAGCCGACGGTGACCGCGATCGACACGGCTTGGGCTGACAACGCGCGCCGCTTTTCTCCGGCCTGACGCTCGGACGCGGCGTCACCGAGGATGGCGTCGATGTCCAGCTCGGGGAGTTCTGCGCTCACGTCACGACGTCGCTCTCGAGGTGTTCATCGATGTGTCACCAGTTGGGGTCGAACCGACCGCCGCGGAAGCGCCAGCGCAGCGAGAGGATCTGCATCGGACCGTTGGTGAACGCCCAGATGATCACCCACAGCGTGACGAACATGATGATGAATGCGGCAAGCGGGAAGCCCTGCCCGGGCGGGCGCTGGTCAAACGGCAGCCCGGCGTTCAAGATGAGGTAGGCAACGATGCCTTCGTTGACCGCCACGACGAGGCCGTAGATGGTGGGCCAGTCCTTCTCCCAGCGGAACTGCTGCAGGCCGTGGTACACGAGTTCCCACACCACGCCGACAACAGCCACCACGAGTAGCGCGGTGAACAGGGCCTGGTACATGTCGCCGAGGCTGATCGACTGGCCTGCCACCGACGGACGTGGCAGCACCGGTCCGATGATGGCGGTCCAGATGACGCCGATGGTGGCCAACATGATGATGCGGGTCTGGATTCTTCCGAAGAGTGTGGGTGTCATTACGAGGTGTTCCGTCTCTGGGTTGCGATGGGTGAAACGTTCGAGGAGCGGGGGTCAGATCGGCTTGTTCCGCGCCCACTTCCACCATTGCGAGGTGGAGCGCAGCGGCCCGATCTTCTTGCCGAATCCGTTCTCGGCGAGCGAGTCGGCAATGCGGAGTGCGGAGTAGTGCAGACCGAGGAACGAGTCGACGCCGGCGTAGTAGCCGCCAAGGGTGATGGATCCCGATGCGTACAGCCGGCCGGTGCCCGACTGGGCGCCGCGCACGGTGAAGTCGCGCTCCACGTCCAGGCGGCCCTTGACGTTCTTGCGAGCGCCGCCGTATTGCAGGAGATCGCGCAGCACACGGTGCTCCTCGATACCGGCTTCGAGGCCGGTGGCATCGAGGATGAAGTCGGCATCGAGGAATGACTCTCCGCCTTCTCGGTCGGCAATGACCGTGCGGATGCCGGCGTTGCCATCAGCGGGAACCACGCTCTTCACCGTGCCGATGAGCTGGCGGTAGAAGCCCTGCTGGGCGCCCCGCTCGAGCTGCTCTTCCCAGTCTTTGCGCGGTGCGGTGTTGGTGCCGCCCATGGCGTCGATGAACTTGGAGCGCTCATCGCCTTCGAGTTGTTCGAGGTCGTCACGGAGCTGGCCGCCCCACGCCGCCTTGGGGAAGTTGAATCCCTGCTTGGCCCACCCGGCGAGTACGGGGCGGCGGAATGTGGCTTTGTCGCCCTGCGGCTTGTCCGGGTAGTTGCGGAACAGGTGGATGATGCGGGTCTGTGCGCCGTTCTTGTCCCGATCGTCGATCATTCGCTGCAGGATTCGCGAGGCCACGATGCCCGAACCGCGCACCACGACGGTGCAGGGGCGACGGAGCATCTCTTCGTATGCGTGCAAGTGCGGTTCGTACGCATTGAGCACGCGGCGCCAGTCCTGGTGTTCCTCGCGGTAGGCCTGCAGGTCGCCGAGCATCTTCACGCCGGGATATCCAACGGCGATGTGGACGTGGTGGCAGCGGTATGCAACGCGCTGCTTGGGGCCGCCGGGCACCGCAGCGGATTGGTCGTGGGGGGTGTGGATGACGAAGTAGCCACCTTCGCGGCGTCGGCGGACGGTTCGCACGATGCCGGTCCGCAACATCTGGTCCCATCCAATTCGGGCAGCTTCGCGCCGCACGGACTCATAGACCTGACCCGCCTTGGGGGTGTAGTAGTTCGCCAGGATCGGCTCGGCGAACACGGTGGCCGCGGGGCCGATCTTTTTGTCCGCAACCGCCTCGCGCAGCGCGTATCCGGGCCAGCCCCAGATGCAATCCATGGTGGACGACGAGTCGGACCGAAGTCGCTCGTGGCGTGGGATCTGGCTGTTGTTGGCGAGGTGCTCGTAGGTCTCCGACGGCACGGTGTTCTCGGCCAATACGGTCAACGCCTCGAGTGGCTGGCCTGCAATGCGCAGTGTGTCGATCATGGCCAGCGAGCCCATGCCGCCGCCGATCGACACGAAGGGGGTGTCGACGATGGGGATCTGGTGGCGGACGATGTCGTCGTCACTCCACTCCGGCATCTCGAGAAGTTGCTGCGTCAGTTCCACGCCGAGTGACAGTAGTCGGGCTGCGAGGCCGCTCGTTCCGAGTTCACCCACAGCACGACAACAGATGGTGCTCCGCGCCAATGCCAGTAGGGGTTTCGTCGCAGCATGGGGAGAACTTCCCTCGACCCGTTCCAGCAACTCCGGATTGTCGAACCGGGTTGCAAGATCCGAACTTGGTGCGACTTGTCAACCGGACGACGGCACTCGACGTCTGAATGGGCGTGGCATTGCTGGTTTCTCATTCTCAACTGGGTGTGCTGTACGAGCGGTACTACGACGAAACGGTGCGGCTGGTGTCGTTCCTGCTCGACGATGTCGAGCGATGCGAGGACGTGGTGCAGGAAGCCTTTGCACGGCTGCTCGGATCACGGCACCCAATCCCCGATGACAAGTTGCCCGCCTACCTCCGCAGCACGGCGCTGAACCTGGCCCGGTCGGCGATGCGCAAGCGCCAGACCGTTCGCAAGTACGCGCCGCTCATCGAGCACGACCACCGGCGTGGGCCGACCGACCCGGCGGTGCGGGTGGAGAACGAACTGCTGCTTCACCGGGTTCGCGACCTTCCTGCCCGACAGGCCGAAGTGTTGACCCTTCGCTACTGGCTTGCGCTCAGCGAGGCCGAGATCGCCGACACGCTCGGAATCTCGGCGGGCTCGGTGAAAACGCACGCGAGTCGCGGCCTGCAGTCGCTCGCACAGCGATTCGTACACGAGTACGACGAGACGGACGGAGGTCTCCAATGAAGATCGACGAGCGACTGCGCCGTGTGCTCGCAGAACGCGCGGCGTCAGCACGGGTAGCCCAGCATCCGTGGAATCGGGTACAGCCGGAGATCAGCCGACGCGCGGTCAGATATCGGACCCGTCGGCGTCGTGCCGTCGGCCTGGTCGCAGCGGCCATCACTGCGGTGGCCGCCGCAGCGGTGGTCGCCGCGAGGCTGTTCGTCACCGTCGTCGGATTCTGATCGAACGGCATCGTGGGCGGGCCTTGGTGAGCTTCTTGATGACGCTGTCAACCGATTGGAGTCGTCGTGCGTCTGTTGCGGTGATGACAGCGATCGGAGTCTCTCGATGAGCAATGCCTACGTGTTCGACAACGCACCCGCCGACGGTGGTGTTGCCTCTGTCAAGGAAACGGACGGGAGCGGCGCCGCCAGCCCGGTCGCCTTCGTGTTGCTGCTGCTCACTGCACTGGTGCTTGCCGCGGTGATCGTGGTGTTGCTGGTGCGCGGTGGAGGGTCGGATGGACCTGAGATCGCAATGAGCTCAGCCATTGTGCATCTCGACCAGATCGGACGAGTGCGATGAACCGCTCTGGCGCCCGTGTGCTCGGTGGCTTCGTGATCGTCGAGATCTTCGCCATCATCCTGCTGCTGATTTTTCGGACGTGTTGCCCGATCGACGCCGGCAGCATCGCAACAGCGTCCGAGGGCGCTGAACTGGTGCTGTTCCAGCCGGCCACCGACGTCGGCCCCAACCCGTTCCTGGACCTCCCGGACCGGACGAAGGCGGGCCGCCAGGGTGAGATCGAGCTCACCACCGACCCGAACCCTGACATCGGTCAAGTCGGTACGTATGGAGGAACGACCGAGAACACGTGTGACCCGGAACTGCTCAAAGAGTTCCTGACCGACATCAATCCTGCCAAGGGTCGCGCCTGGGCTGAGGCGCAGGGCATCGAGTTCGCCGACATCGAGTCATTCATCGACGGTCTCACGCCGACCGCGCTCACCAAAGACACCTACATCACCAACTACGGATTCAAGAACGGACTCACCTCCAACCCGTCGGTGCTCGCCAAGGGGACCGCCGTGCTGGTCGACGAAACGGGTGCGCCCGTCGTGCGATGTATGTGCGGCAACCCGATCGAGAACCGCAAACAGCCGCCGCCGCCCCCGCCGGAGTTCGACTGCATCATCACCCGCGAAGGCCGCCTGGCCGTGTTCGAAGCCGAGACCGGCTATCGCATCGAGGGGGCGCCTGTCGGTACCGACTTGCCGGTGACGGTGCTGTCCTTCACGCCGATCACGATCGAAGACATCGCGTTCGCCACGGTGGAACAGCCCGACGGCTCGATCATCGACGTGTCGATCGGCGCGCTGCAGGGCGACTGCCTACCCGACTGGACGTTGTGCGTGTCCTATGGTCCCGCGGCGTTCATCGAAGGCGCCCCAGGTGCAGCGAGCGGAACACTGCCGGTGGAGACTGTGGTGTCGATCACGGGCGGCGTCACTCCGCTCAACGGCATCGGGTATGTCGATGCCACCTGGATGAGCCCAGATGGATCGACCGGCGCTGGCAAGGTCGACGTGTCGACATCAGTCGACATCGCGCTGAGTATCCCGCAGTCGAATCCGTGCCTGCCCGAGGGCGACTGCACCGTGATCGTGGAGTCACTCGTGACGAATCCGAATGATGCCAACACCTTCACGGTGCAGGTCGGTGCGCTCGTGAGCGTCGTGTCCTACGACTTCTCGAACGGGCCCGAGGCGTACATCACGAGCAACCTCGGGGTCGAAGGGCCGATTGCGGTCTCTGCGCTCGAGGGCGACTGCCAGGCGATCACCGAGATCGAATCGTGTGTGAACGACGGTCCGCTGCCGTACATCGACGAGCCCGCAGGGCAGTCAGCTGGCAACCTCGGACCGAACCAGGTCGTGACCGTCACGGGCGGAGTCCGTGTCAGTGGGAACAGCCAGTGGGTCGGCGTCACGTGGACCGACGCGACGGGAACCTACGACGCATTCGCTCGCAGCGACGGCCTGTTCCCGCTCGACGACTGTGTTCCCGACCCGTGTACGGCGGACATCGAGGTGACCATCACCGACGGGATCGAGGCAACGCTCGTGGTCGAGAACCTGCCGGCGTCGCAGGTGACCTTCGCCAACGAGTACCCGTTCGACTTCAGCCTGATCGACGTGGACCTGGCGGATGGCCGCACCGCACGGGTGAGCATTGCTGACTTCGTCGGTAGCGGGTGCGAGTTCCCCGGCTTCGCGGCGTGCACCGCTGTCGACCTGTTCGACTTCGGCGGGCCGCTCCTGATCACGGTCGACGAGACGGTGCTGGTGACCGGATGGGATGTCGCAAACGCCAAGTATCAGGTGGTCGACGGCAACGCCATCAACGCACTGGCCGGACCGGGTGAACTCAAGCCCAGCCTCGAGTGCGGCGTCGAAGAGTTGGTCATCGACTCGACGAC
>JBGCEY010000052.1:0-136507 GCA_045106645.1 Ilumatobacter sp. | reverse complement strand
CGACGTTCGCCGAGGGGTGTCGTCGGTTGGACCCCACCGCGACGAACTCGAACTCACCATCAACGGATTGCCGAGCCGTACCCATGCGTCCCAGGGTGAGCAGCGCACACTCGCTCTTGCCCTGCGATTGGCGGGACACCGCCTCATCACCGAACGCACGGGTTCAGCGCCGGTGCTGGTGCTCGACGACGTGCTGTCTGAACTCGATGACGGACGAGCGACATCACTCCTCGAGCATCTTCCCGCCGGTCAGATCGTGATCACCACGGCCAGCGAACTGCCGCCAGCCGCAACCGCTGATCGAGTGCTCCGCATTCATGCCGGCGCAGTCGTCACCCCCTGACCACGACCGATTCTGCAACCGGGTCCGAACATCCGAACCCGACCAGGTTGTTACGGTGAACTCGTGAGCGACCCTCGACCCATCACCGCGTCGTTGGATTCGATCATGAAGTCCCTGCGCGGCACCGATCGCATCCAGGTCGGGGGCGTGTTCGGCAAGTGGGACCATGCGGTGGGACCTCAGATCGCCGCCCATGTGCGCCCCGTTCGACTTGATCAGGGCACGCTGCTGGTCGAGGCCGACACCTCGACCTGGGCAACACAGGTGAAGTTCTTGGCCGACACGATCATCACCCGGCTGCGTGAAGAGGCCCGCGTCGAGATCGACCACGTCGAGGTCCGTGTGGCGTCGGCGCGCAGAAAGTGACAGGCGCGGCCGTGCTTCTCGATTAAGTTCACGGGTGTCGGCGCAGCAGCGCCACGTCCGCAATGAGGAGAACACATGACGAACACAGGTGGAACACCCGCTGGCTGGTATCACGCACCCGGCGACCCCGAAGGCACCCAGCGGTACTGGGATGGCGCACAGTGGATCGGTGACCCTCAAGCCGTGCCGCAGCAGGCAGCACCCGCCGCACCGCAACAGCCCCAGCAACCGCAGCAGCCAAGTGACGCGACGGTGGCCTATACCCCTCCGGTCGATCCGAACGCTGGTCAGCCTCCGCAGTACGGCGCTCCGCCGCAGGCAGCCCCACCGAACTACGGCCAGCAGCCGCCAGCCGGTGGTCAAGCTCCTCAGTACGGCGCGGCTCCCGGCGGTCAGCCCCCGCAGTACGGCTCGCCGCCCCCCGGTGCTGGTGCCCCTCCCGGATACGTGGCGTACGGACAGCCCGGATCGGTCGGCGCAGCCGGCAACCTCGCTGAGGGTTGGCAGCGTCTGGTGGGTCGCTTCATCGACGGGATCATCGTCGGTATCGCTGCGTTCATCATCGGCTTCATCGTGGCGATCGCGCTCGACAATGTCATCGGTGGGATCTTCTCGGGTCTGATCGGCGTTGCAATCGGCGTGGGTTACGAACTGCTGCTCACCTCGAAGATGGGCGCGACCCTTGGCAAGCAGATCTTCAACATGCGCATCGTCAACGAGCACGATGGCTCCAAGGTCGATGATCAGGTGATGCTGCGACGCATGCTGCCCGTGATCGTCATCGGTGTCATCGGATCCATCCCGATTCTGGGCTTGATTGCGATCCCGTTGAACCTGGTGTTCGTGATCTTGTCGCTGGTGTGGATCTTCACCGACGACAAGCGCCGCTCGGTCTACGACAAGGCCGGCAAGACGATCGTCATCGTCGAGCCCTGATCAAACCGGTCGAGCCCTGATCAAACCGGTCGAGCCCTGATCAAACCGGTCGAGCCCTGATCAGATCCGACACCGACTCGGCGACGCCTTGAGCATCGTGGTGTCACCACAGTGAATGACCGTGATCCGAACCGACATCTGTTGGTTCGGATCACGTCGTTTCAGCACGAACTCACGGCGCGTGCCCAGGGGCGATCATTTGTTCGTCTCCACTGCGACTGTTGCTGTCTCCAGGGTGCCCGGCTGGTAGGCTGTTCGTCAATGACGACATGGGTTTCCGGCGTCGGCGCACCGCGCCGGGTCAGCGTTCCCACCGCCGCCTGATCGTGCCGCAAACGGCAACGTTGTTCGACCAACCAACACCTCTCGCGAGGTCTTTGATGCAAGAAGGTACGAGTGTCCACTGACACCAGCGCAAGCGCCGCCCCCGCGCCCGATGACGACGCCACCCAGCCGATCGCGCGTCCCGAAGATGCTCCCGCGCCCCGCAAGAAGATCTCGGGTGATGCAACCAAGACCACCGCTGCCTACGGCGCTGATGCCATCACCGTGCTCGAAGGTCTCGACCCGGTCCGCAAGCGCCCGGGCATGTACATCGGCTCCACCGGACTGCAAGGTCTGCACCACCTGATCTGGGAAGTCGTCGACAACTCAGTCGACGAAGCCATGGCGGGCCACTGCGACACGATCAGTGTCACCCTCACCGCTGATGGCGGCTGTGCGGTGGCCGACAACGGTCGCGGTATCCCCATCGATCCGTTCAAGTCCGGCGAGCACGCAGGAAAATCTGCAGCCGAAGTGGTGCTCACCGTGCTGCATGCCGGCGGCAAGTTCGGCGGCGGCGGCTACAAGGTGTCAGGCGGCCTCCACGGCGTCGGCGTCTCGGTCGTCAACGCACTCTCCACCAAGCTCCTCATCCAGGTCGACCGCAACGGCAAGCGCCACGAGCAGCACTACGGCGATGGCGGCGCACCGCTCGACAAGATGGTCGTCGTCGGCGACACACCTGATGACGGGCGCACCACCGGCACCACGATCACCTTCTACCCCGACCCGGCGATCTTCCAGGCCGAGGGTGTCGAGTTCGTGGCACGCACGGTGCTCGAGCGGTTGCAGACCATGGCGTTCCTGAACAAGGGCATCATCATCGAGTTCCGTGATGAGCGCGCCGAGCGCGAGCAGGAGATCACCTATCAGTACGCCGGCGGCTTGGCCGACTTCGTCAAACACCTCAACGCCACCAAGGACCCGCTGTTCAGCAAGGTCTGCCAGTTCGAGGACGAAGACGACGAAGGCCAGATGCTCGACGTGGCCATGCAGTGGAACACCGGCTACCACGAAGGCATCCATGGCTACGCGAACAACATCTCCACCATCGAAGGTGGCATGCACGTCGAGGGGTTCCGCTCGGCGCTCACCAACACGATCAACAAGTACGCCCGCGAGAAGAACCTCCTCAAAGAAAAAGACGACAACCTCAGCGGTGACGACGTGCGCGAAGGGCTCACGGCGATCATCTCGGTGAAGTTGCCCGAGCCGCAGTTCGAAGGCCAGACCAAAGCCAAGCTCGGCAACGTGCCCACCCGCTCGTTCGTGCAAAAGGCCACCAACGAGCGTCTTGCCGAATGGTTGCAGGAGAACCCGACCGAAGCCGCCAAGCTCGTCAAGAAGGGTGTTGCTGCAGCCCAGGCTCGCGCTGCTGCTAAGAACGCCCGCAACGCCATCCGCCGCAAGACCGCACTGTCGGGTGCTGGCATGCCCGACAAGTTGAAGGACTGCCAGTCCAAGAACGCCGACGAGTCCGAGCTGTTCATCGTCGAAGGTGACTCCGCCGGCGGCACCGCGGTCGACGCGCGTCGGCCCTACAGCCAGGCAATCCTGCCCATCCGCGGCAAGATCTTGAATGTCGAGCGCGCTCGCATCGACAAGATGCTCAAGAACAACGAGATCCAGGCGCTGATCACGGCGATCGGTGCGGGTGTGGGTGACGAGTTCGATGTCGAAAAGGCCCGCTACCACAAGGTGATCTGCCTGGCAGACGCCGATGTCGACGGCAGCCACATCCGCACCCTGTTGCTCACGTTCTTCTTCCGCCAGATGCGCGAGATGGTCGAGGCCGGCTACTGCTACATCGCCCAACCTCCGCTGTATTCCACCGAGGTCGGCAAAGAGAAGATCTATCTCAAAGACGACGTCGAAAAGGATGCCTTCTTGCGCGAGAAGCCGAACCACAAGAAGCAGTTCGCACGCCTGAAGGGCCTCGGCGAGATGGACTGGGAAGAACTCCGCGCCACCACCATGGACCCGGCAACGCGCTCGCTGCTCCAGGTGAACGTCGATGAAGCAGCTCGTGCTGACGAGGTGATGTCCACGCTGATGGGCGATGACGTGCCCAGCCGTCGCGCCTTCATCGAAGAGAACGCACGCGACGTCCAGAATCTGGACTTCTAGTCCTCGTCACTCGGTCGGTCACTCGTGCCTCGCTCCCTCCCTCCGTTTCTCGGAATTCATCGGACCGCCTTCGGCGGACTCATCCCCATCGCCTCACAGCAAGCGGAGTCGGCTCGCTTGTCGGCACAAGGGCCAACGCTCGCTGCGCTCGCACCTTCATCACTCGATAGGACACATCTCGCATGACTGATACGACTGATACACCTCCTGGCGATTCGGGCGACGGGGAAGGCCCCAGCGATGCCATTCAGCCGATTGCGCTGGGTGAGGAGATGGAAGGCTCGTTCCTCGAGTACGCCATGTCCGTCATCATGTCGCGAGCGCTGCCCGACGTGCGTGACGGCCTCAAGCCGGTCCACCGTCGCATCATCTGGGATATGGAGGACCAGGGCTTTCGCCCGGACCGACCTCACGTGAAGTGCGCCCGCGTCTCGGGCGACACCATGGCCCGCTTCCACCCGCACGGCGACTCCGCCATCTACGACGCGCTCGTGCGTATGGCTCAACCGTTTTCGCTGCGTCATCCGCTGATCGATTTCCACGGCAACTACGGATCGCCTGACTTCGGCGCTGCTGCGTCGCGTTACACCGAGTGCCGTCTCGACCCGCTCGCCATGCAACTGATCGCGGACATCGACGAAGACACCGTCGACATGATCCCGAACTACGACGGCACCACCGAGGAGCCGCTCGTTCTTCCCGCCCGATTCCCCAACCTGCTGGTCAACGGCAGCCAAGGCATCGCCGTCGGCATGGCCACCAACATTCCGCCGCACAACCTCGGCGAGACCATCGACGCCGTGGTCCACCTCATCGACAACCCCGAGGCCACCGTTGACGACCTGATGCAACACGTCACCGGACCAGACTTTCCGACCGGAGCATTCATCCTCGGTCGCGCTGGGCTGACCGACGCGTATCACACCGGTCGCGGCACGGTGAAGATGCGGGCCAAGGCCAGCATCGAAGAAGCCAAGAACGGTCGCTACGAGATCGTCGTCACCGAACTGCCGTATCAAACGAGCTGTTCCTCGATCGCTGCCCGCATCGACGAGCTGGTCACCGCAGGAGACCTCGACGGCATCTCGGATGTCAACGACGACTCGTCCGGCGGCAAGACCAGCTTGATCATTTCGCTCAAGCGCGACGGCAACCCCAACGTGGTGCTGAACAAGCTGTACAAGCTCACGCAGCTGCAGTCGACGTTCTCGATCAACATGGTCGCCCTCGTGGACGGTGTGCCGCGCCAGATCAACTTGCGCGACGCGCTCGTTGCCTATGTGCGCCATCAGGTCGAGGTCATCACCCGTCGTACCGAGTTCCGTCTCGCCAAGGCCGAGCGCCGCGAGCACATTCTCGAAGGCCGGATCAAGGCCCTCAACGTCATCGATGAGATCATCGCCCTCATCCGTGCCAGCGACGATGTCGCGTCGGCACGTGAAGGCCTCATGGCGGACCCGTTCGAGTTCTCCGAGGTGCAGGCCAACGACATCCTCGACATGCAGCTTCGACAGCTCACACGACTGTCGAAGATCGACCTGGAAACCGAGCTCGAGGACATCCGCGCCAGCATCGAAGACCTGCAGGACATCCTCGCTCGCCCCGAACGACTCAATGGCGTGATCAAAGAAGAGATCCTGGCGATCCGCGAGGAATTCGCGTCGCCGCGTGTGTGCGAGATCACCTACGACGACGGCGAGATGTCGATCGAAGACCTCGTGGACGACAAAGAACTGGTCATCGTGATGACCCAGGCGCAGTACATCAAGGCCGTTCCTGCCGGGTCGTTCAAGACCCAGGGTCGTGGAGGTCGGGGCGTGTCGGGCGGCAAGTTGAAGATGGACGACATCGTGCGCCACGTGAAGTTCACCACCGCGCATGCGCACCTGCTGTTCTTCTCGAACCGTGGCAAGGTGTACCGCTTGCGTGCGCTCGAGATCCCAGAGCGTGAACGGACTGCGAAAGGCATGCCGATCATCAACCTGTTGCCATTGCAGCCAGGTGAGAACATCCAAGCCATCGTCGATACCCGCGAGTTCGCTGGCGACCGTTACCTGTTCTTCGCCACCAAGAAAGGCACGGTCAAGAAGACCACGTTCACCGAGTACGACAAGAGCCGTCGTGACGGACTCATTGCGATCAACCTGAGAGATGACGACGAGTTGGTCAAGGTCATCGAGACCGGCGGCGACGATGACGTGTTCATGGTGTCTCGCGGTGGCATGACCATTCGGTTCAACGAAAATGATGTGCGCTCCATGGGCCGAACTGCCGGTGGTGTGCGTGGCATGAAGCTCAAGAACGACCAGGACGCTGTGGTGTCGGTCGACTTGGCTCGCGATGACACCTCGATCCTGACCATGACCGAGGCCGGCTACGGCAAGCGCACCCAGCTCGACAACTTCAACGTGCAGGGCCGTGGCGGCCAAGGCGTGCGTGGCATGAAGCTCACCGGTAAGAAGGGTGAAGTCGTGGCGGCGTTCATGGTTGGCAACGACGATGAGATCGTGGCGATCTCGAACAACGGCATCACCATCCGCATGGCGGTTGCCGACATCTCCGAGCAGGGTCGCGACGCCACCGGCGTGCGCGTCATGAATATGGATGACGGTGACGTCGTGGGCTCGGTTGCGCCGATCTTGGCGTCTGACGACGACGCCGACGAGTGACCCGACCTCGACCGCTCTTGTCTCCACCGGATTTCTCTACGGAGTGATCCTCGGCGTCTCATCGACCTGATTGGTCCGCTCGACGGGAACCGCCCGTTCTCCGCGCCCCCCGGTAGGCCGCGCCGGCATCGCCGGTCGACTGCTGTAGCGAAACGAGCACGCCCATGCATCCACATCAGCTCCCGACCACGCTGCGACGACGTCGTATGCATCGGTTCGAACCATCGTCTGAAACCACGTGCGCAGTATCGCTGAGCAGGTGCGATGGCGATCGTGGCCAAGCCGTCACGCTCCTGCTGGGCGTGGTTGCCGCACTGCTCGTGATCCTGATGGTGGGTCTCGCGAGCATGGGGTCAGCGGCCATCGATCGGACCCGAGCTCAGAGCGCCGCTGACGCTGCTGCGCTCGCCTCGGTGGTCGCGGGTCGCAGTGCTGCTGATCGTCTCGCGCAGCTTCACGACGGAGCCGTGGTCAGTTGGTCGCGTGGCGCCGACGGGACCGAGGTGACGGTCACCGTTCGGGTCGGCCACGCCACGGCAACCGCCCGGGCCAGCAACGCTGCGTGAAACAACCGCTCTGGCGCTCATGCGGTTGTCGACGCACCGAATGACGTGTGTGGAGTTTCACATTCCGACGACAGAACCCCGGCGTCGCGGGGTTCAGATGGCGTGAAGGTCTGTACAAGTGACGAGATCGCGACGGTGTCGCGGCCTACACTTGCGGAGGTGAGCAAGACCGAGCGTGCCCTCAGCTCCGACGACGGTGTTGACGCGCTCGACGAAATGTTCACCGACGAGCAGTTCGACAACGCCTTCGATGAGGCCATCGAACACGCGGATCTCGATCTCGACATGGATGAGCTGGACGCTCTCGATGAGGTTGAGGTCGATGAGGTTGAGGTCGATGAGGTCGATGGTGATGCGCTCGAGGCCGATGAGCTGGCCGTCGACGCTGACTTGGTGGAGGACGCATCCGTCGACGAAGACGAAGATCCGGATCTCGACACCGACGATGACGTCGATGTCGACGTCGATGCGGAGCTCGATGCCGACGACGATCTGGACGAGGACGATGAGTACGTCCTGCCTGAGATCATCGCTGCCACACCGGAGCCCGACCCCACACCGTCATCGTTGCGCCCACCCCTGCCGCACCCCACGGGCGACCCGGTCACCGACGATGTCTCCGAAGAGATCATCGAAGAGCTGCGGCGCGCCGACATCGACGGTCCGGTGGTGCCCTATGCACCACAAGACGACACCACTGCTGCGGTGCGTCGTCCTCGTCGTTCTGCCGACTACGACCCGGCTCCGGTTCCCATCCCTGCCAAGGTGCCGCGGGTCCTTGGACGCAAGCCGCGAGTCCGCAAGGTCACCCGCGTCGTGCGCCACGTGGACCCATGGAGTGTGTTCAAGATTGCGCTCGTTGCGCACATGGTGCTGTACGTCATCGTGCTCACCGCGTCGGTGCTGCTCTGGAACGTTGCCAATGCCACCGGCACCGTCGACAACGTCGAGCGTTTCTTCGAGTCATTCGGTTGGAACTCGTTCGAGTTCAACGGCGGTGAGCTCTACAACGCAGGCTGGATTGCGGGGTTGTTCGTTGTCATCGGCATGACCGGCCTCGCGGTGCTCGCTGCAACACTGTTCAACCTCATCACCGACCTCGTCGGCGGAGTGCGATTCACGGTGCTCGAAGAAGAAGTGATCGAAACACGTACCTCGCCGATGCGCCGCTTCGTGGTTCGCCGACCGGAGCCTGATGTGCCGGCAATGCTCCACGATTCGTCTGGTTCCATGCTCCGCGAGGCCGTCGTCGACGACACAGGTGCGAACGTACGGCCCACCCGATAGCGTCCCGCTCTGTCGGGGCTATAGCTCAGTCGGTTAGAGCGCATCGCTGATAACGATGAGGTCCCTGGTTCGATTCCAGGTAGCCCCACCACCCGACCCTGTCGAGGCTGTATGAAGTTCATTCGTCGAGTACTCGCAGCATTGACCGCCACCGTGCTCGCCGCTGGAGCGATCCGGCTGAAGGGTTCGGGCGGCACCCCGCCGCAGCACGGCGGTTGGCAGCCCCTCGAACTGCCCGACTCGTGAGTCCCCGCATCGCCGTTGTCGGCAATGGCGTCGTTGGAAGTCGGATCGACAAGCGCCTTGCCTTGGCCCAAGATGGCCGCCGCGTCCTGTCGATCGACACCCGGGTGATCGACGTCGCAACATCCAGTCGTCTTGATGAGGTGGATCTCGTGGTGCTCGCACACCCGGGCCCGCACCATCAGACCGCTGTTGCACTGCTGGACCGCGGCCTCCACGTCGTGTCGATCGGTGATCGCGTAGACGATGTCGCTGCACTGATGGAAGAGGCCGAACGCGCAGACCGCAACGATGCCACCCTCGTGGTCGGTGCGGGCATGGCGCCGGGGCTGACGGGATTGATTGCTCGACACCTCGCTGGCAGTTTTGCCGCGGTTGACGAGATCCACGTCGCCGTGCATGGCACCGCGGGTCCTGCATGCGCGCGTCAACACCACCGTGCACTTGCGGGCAGCGCTGTTGCGTGGGACGACGGTCAATTCACGACCGTGCGCGCTGGGACCGGTCGTGACCTCAGCTGGTTTCCCGAGCCGGTTGGTTCCTATGACTGTTACCGCGCGGACCTGCCCACGCCGGTCGTGTTGCATCGAGTGTTTCCCGAGGCCGGCCGGATCTCGGCGCGGATGTCCGCGAATCGTCGCGACCGGTTCACGTCCCGCTTGCCGATGTTGATTCCGCCGCACGAGGAAGGCGGCGTTGGCGCATGTCGCGTCGAGCTCCGCGGTGCTGATGCCACCGGAGCGCGACTCACGCTGGTCGCCGGAATTGCCGAGATGGTCGGGACCGCAGCTGCGGCCACGGCGGTGGCGTACACCGAAGCGGTGATCAACGGTCGATTGCCTGTCGGCCTGGTCCTTCCCGGCGACGAGCAGCTCGACACGCTTGCGTTGTTGCGTGACATCGAGCGGTTTGGGGTCCGCCTCCAAGAGTTCACCGGGGTGCCCAGTGCCTGACGGTGGCGCGCCTGCTCGCAGCGCGTCGCAGCCGGGTCAGGTCGAGCCGCTCAACGCTGCGCCACCGTGCCCTGCGCCGTACTTGCCGCCATGGTTGCCACCGGCTGAGATCGTGCGCGTCGACGGTCGCGGCGAGTTCTTCGTTCGCCGACACCGCCACCCAGACCCGGCGGCGCCAACGGTGTTGCTGCTGCACGGATGGACCGCATCGGCTGATCTGCAGTTCTTGGCTGCGTATGAAGCGTTGGGCGCGATCTGTTCGTTCGTGGGGATCGATCATCGGGGCCACGGCCGTGGGATGCGCTCGCTCGACGCCTTCACGCTCGACGAAGTTGCCGACGACGCCGCTGCGGTGGTGCGCCAACTCGACATCGAGTCGGTGATCGCACTCGGCTACTCGATGGGCGGACCGATTGCGCTCCACCTCACGCGTCGCCACGCCGACCTGGTCTCGGGCCTGGTGTTGCAGGCAACCGCGCTCGAGTGGAATGCCACGCGGCGCGAGCGGGTCCTGTGGCGCCTGCTTCCAATGATGGGCGTGGCATTGCGTTCTTGGGCTCAGCCGTTGGCCATCCGCAAGGGGACCGAGGTGCTGCTCGACGAGTCGTCCGCGCTGTGGCCCTACCGACGATGGATTGCTGCGGAATCACTGCGCAATGAGCCGCGCGCGGTGGTGCAGGCCGGCAAGGCGCTGAGTCGGTACGACGCTCGGTCGTGGGCCTCGCAGCTCGGTGTTCCTGCAGCGGTGCTCATCTCCACGAAGGACCGACTGGTGAAGCCGCGCAAGCAGCGTCAACTCGCCGATGCACTCGACGCCACCGTGGTCGAGGTGGCCATGGATCACCTGGGAGCGTTGGAGCGACCGGTTCAGTTCTCGTCGGCGACGGTGGAACTCGTGTCGTCGGTGGCTGCGTCCGTGGCTGCGTCGCCACCGTTGGACGGCTCGATGCGGTCTGCCAACGTCTCCACCTGACGGCTCAGGTTCTCGACCACATCGGTGAGTCGCACGAGGCGCTCGTCGAACGCTTCGCCCGTCACCATGTCCGACAGCGAGAGTCGCACGCTGGCCAATTCGCGGGCAAGGAACTCGGTGTCGTTCTGTGTGCGCTCGGCCACGTCACGATCGATCTCGGCAATCACTCGGTCGCGGCGTTCTTGGCGGGCCTGCGCGAGCAGAATGAGCGGCGCGGCATAGGCGGCCTGGATCGAGAGCACCAGCGTGAGCAACGTGAACCCGCGGGACCATGGATCGAAGATCAGCGCATCAGGAGCGAGCGTGTTGTGCAGGATCCAGACTGCGATGAACACGGTTTGGTACACGAGAAAGCGCGCGGTGCCGATGAAACTGGCAATCGACTCGGCAAACGAACCGAACGCATCGGTGTCTACCTGCACACCGCTGAATCGGGTGCGGCGCCGCGGCGCGGTGAGATCCTGCTGACGCTTCACGTCACGCCCTGTGATCGTGCTGTGGGTCGGTGGCGCTTGCGCCATTCGGCGCCGAGCATGCGATCGATCACGTCGTCGACGGTGACCGCTCCGAGCAGACGCCCGGCTTCGTCGCACACCGGTAGCGCCAACATGTCGTAGCTCGCAAGCTGCGCTGCGACCTCTCGGTCGGTGGTACCGGGCGCGGTGGTCGGGACATCGTCGAGCAGCTGACGCAGCTCGAAGGACGGCGGTTCGCGCAACAGACGCTGCATGTGGACCACGCCGAGAAACTTGCCCGTGGGAGTCTTGAATGGCGGCCGGCACACATAGACCTGGGTGGCAATGCTGACGACCCAGTTGGGGTCACGAATCTGAGCGAGCGCCTCGGCAACGGTTGCCGAGGGCCCCAGGATGATCACCTCGGGGGTCATCAGGCCACCGGCGGTGCCCTCTTCGTATGACAGCAGGCGTCGAACCACTTCCTCGTCGTCGTCGTCCATCGCGTCGAGCATCACTTCTTGTTGCGCTGTTGGCATCTGACCCAGAAGGTCGGCAACGTCGTCAAACTCCATCTCGTCGAACACGCCTTCGAGGCGTTCTCGGTCGAGGCCTTCGACGATCCGGATCTGCTCCTCCTCGGGGAGCTCCTCGAGGACGTCGGCAAGGCGTTCGTCATCGAGTGCATCGGCCAGTTGACGGCGTTGCTGATCGGGCAGCGCACGGACCACGGCTGCGACCTCGGCCGGGTGAAAGTCTCGGAGTCGGGCCGCTTCGGCTTCCATTGCGGTGGGATCGTCGAACAGTCCTGGAACGGTGCCCGCATCAGCCAGGCGGTAGGTGGAGCGTCGCCCGAGGCTGCTGCGCTTCGCCAGCCGGACCTTCTCGATCTCCCACCAGGTGGAACGGCCGTCACCGGCTGGGCGCAACCCGATATCGCTTACGGCTTCATCACCGATGCGACGATCGATGAGATCCTTCGCGATCAGCACTTCACCAGCGCGCGGCTTGAAGGGGTTGAGATCCACATCCCATGACTTCAGGCGGGCACCGTCGCTGTTGAGCTCCACCACCCGGTTGGCGCTCACGAAAATTCGTCGCCGTTGGCTACTTGCCACGAAGCCGACCAGGCGTGGGGCCACGGCGGGTTGGCCGTGGCGTGGGGGTCGACCCGGCACCGCCACGAGGTCCTCGATCCGACCGATCGGTGACCCGCCGGCGTCGAGCAGCGGGAGCCTCATCACCCGGAACGCATAGATCAGTTCCCCGGCCATGATGCGAGGTTACCCGTGCGGGCTCAGGCGATTCGGGAGAGGACCCAGCAGAAATGATGGGCGCAAAACACCGTGACACAGATGTCCTACAGGATTGCTCGTCCGGTGGCGAAGGATCTGGCCCGCCCGCGGGGGCTGGCCTTCGACGGCGAGAGCATCTGGGTGGCAAACAAGGGTGACGACACGGTCACGAGACCCGAGCGGCGTCGAGCTGTTCGACGCGTGACCTGATCGATCGACCACTTGCTCAGGTGAGTGCGCCGATGACCCAGAGTGTGATCATGCCCGCAGCGAAGGTGGCGAAGAGGTTGCGCCGCCAGAGTGCGGTCACCGACGCCACGACCACCGCAGCAGCTTCCGCGAACTCCACCGAACCCAATCCTTCGGTACCGACCGCGAGGTTGATCGCCAGTGCCGCGAGCACCGCCGGGCCGACGTTGCGCAGTGCTCGTTCGACCGGTGGAGGAAGTGTGCGATCTGCAAGCACCAAGATCAGCCCGCTGCGCGCAACGTAGGTGCCGAGCGCCCCCACGAGCAATGCAAGCAGTGCTGACGGTGTGCTCACGACGAGGTGGCGTCCGTGTCGGTGCGCTGCTGGGTGGTGGCTCGTTGCTCGATGATCTGTTCCACAACGGCTGCGGCGAAAATTCCGGCGAGTGCACCGACCACGATGCCCAGTCGGTCGCGCAGTCCCGTGGTCATCAGCGAGACGAAGCCACCAACCATGGCTGCGACTGCGGCAGGCAGACGGTTGAGTGCCAAAAGGGTGAGCCCGACGAACATCACAGGGGGAGCGAAGTCGAGCCGCCATGAATCCGGCACGATCGGGCCCACGACCATCCCGATCGGCACAGCGGTGTTCCAGATCGCGAACAGAGTGATTGCAGCAGTGAGGTAGTAGCGGCGGAAATCTGCTGGTTCCCGTTCGGTCTGGGTGATCGCGAGGGCGAAGATCTGATCGACCATCAGGAACGGACCGAACCAGCGCATCCACCGTGGTTGGTTGCGGTACGCCGGGGCCATTGCTGCGGAGTACATGACGTGGCGAGTGTTGATCACCAGCACCGCGGTGATGATTGCCCACACCGACGCCGAGCCGGCGAGTGTGATCATGGTCAGTTGTGCCGCCCCGGCGAAGACCAGCGGCGATGTGAGCCACGCAATCCAGAGCGGCATCGCGGATTCGGTCGACGCGAGTCCAATCACGAACCCGAACGGAATCGCCGGCAACGCCAGTGGGATGATGTCGGCAACGGCACGCCGGTCGATGCGCGAGTTCGCCCGGGTCGACGGTGCTTGCGGTGTCGTCACGCTGGTGTGATGCTCACCAGCGTGTCGGAATATGCGACGCCTCCACCCCACTCGGTGAGTGTGTCGTTGGTGAGCGAGTTTGCGATCCGGCCATCCTGGTGGTGTTGGCCCCACCATCCGAACGGGATGGCCGCCACGCCGGGGCGAAGTCGTTCGGTGACCTTCACGTCGACGAGCAGCGATGCGCGATCGTTCGCCACGCGAGCCGTGCTCCCATCGACGAGGTCCAGCTGTTCGGCATCTGCTGGACACAGCTCGATGAACGGTGCGCCTTCAGCGGGGCCGTGCTTCGGCAGTTGCGCATAGCCCGAGTTCAAGAAGCGCGTGTGGTGCTTCGGGGTGAGCAACTGGAATGGATGGCGGGCGGCCAAGTCGGCGTCGCCGCCGAGGCTCTCGAACGGCTGGACGAAGGTGGGCACGCGCGGTTGGCCGATTGCCTCCAACTGGTCGGACGCGAACTCGACCTTGCCCGACGGCGTGGCGAACGGCGTGGAGCCAGCGGGATCGCCGAAGGGCCGACCGTCGTCGGGATAGGGCGCCTCGATCCACCGCTCGGTCCGCAGCCGTTCCAGATCGATGGTGGGCATCGCTGCGCGCATGAGCGCCTCGTCGTCGTCGAACAGGCTCGGCTCGTCGAGGCCCATCGCCGCAGCGATTCTGCGGAACAACTCGGTGTTGTTGCACGCCTCACCCATCGGCGCAACGGCAGCGTGGTTGTATGCGACCCACAGGTGACCCCACGGGAACACGACATCGTCGGCCTCGATCTGAGTCGTCGCAGGCAGCACGATGTCTGCGTACATGGCGGTGTCGGTGAGGAATTGTTCATGCACGACGGTGAACAGGTCGTCACGTTCCAAGCCGCGTCGCGTGAGCTCGGCGTTGGGCACGGTCACCAGTGGGTTGCAGTTCCACACGACCATCGCGTGGATCGGGGAGTGCTCGACACCATCGAGCGTGGTCAACACTTCGCCGAGTCGGCTCATGTTGACCGTGCGCGGTTCGGGCGCGCCCGTGCGTTCGAGGTGGGCCGATAGCAGGTCGGGCCGGTTGAGCGCGTCCATGTCGATCTGGCCCTCGGTCCAGTAACCGACACTGCGTGAGAAGCCACCACCCCGGTGACGCCATGCACCGGTGAGTGCGGGCAGGCACGTGAGTGTGCGAAAGAACATCGCACCGTTCTCGTGGTGCTCGGGGCCGATGAGGGTGCGGAATGCGGTCGGGTGCGTGGTGGCCACGTCGATCGCCAGGTCGCGGATTGTTTCGGCATCCACACCGCACACGTCGGCGGCGCGTTCGGGCGTCCACTCGGCAACGGCGTCGCGCAACTCGTCGAAGCCAACGGTGTGTTCGCCAACCCACTCGTCGTCAGCCAGGCCTTCGGCGATGATCACCTGCATCATCGCCAGCATCATCGCGATGTCGGTACCAGGCAGTGGCTGCACGAACCGGTCGCCGCGCTCCTCGTCGACCGCTTCTGCGGTGAGCGTCCGAATGGGGTCGATCACGACGATCCGTGCGCCGTCGGCGCGGGCAGCCTCGATGGTCGGCCACAGGTGACGGTTCGTCAGGCGGGTGTTGGTGCCCCACAGCAGGATCAGCTTCGAGTGGATCATCTCGGTTGCTTCGAGGCCAGCACCCGACCCGTTGGTCATCGATGCGCCGGCGCCGACGACGACGCCACAGATCGCCCGGGTCAGTTGCGTGGCGCCGACGTGGTTGAAGAACCGACCGCCTGCGCCGAACATCGACAGCAGGCTCTGGTTGCCGGCATCGGAGTAGGGCAGGAGTGCTTCGGGGCCGTGTTCGTCGATGACGGCGTTGAGCCGTGTGCCGATTTCGTCGAGGGCGTCAGCCCAGGTGATCTGCTCGAACTGACTCGATCCTTTCGGGCCGACGCGACGCAATGGGTGCAGGATGCGGTCGGAACTGGTCACTCGATCCAGGAAGCGGTTGACCTTCGGGCACAGCTCACCCTGTGAGAACGGGTGGTCGGGGTTGCCGCGCAACTTCACCGCAACCGTTTCGGGGCCGGTGTCGGTCTCGCGATCTTCCACCGTGACCGTCCATCCGCAGGAGTCCGGGCAGTCGTGGTGGCAGGCGCCGTGCACCGTGCGTTGCTCGTCGAGTGACATGTCGAGAGCGTAAGGCCCACCGTCTGGCGCAACCCGCCCGATTCCCGCCAACGACGGATTCTGCCACCCGGTTCGATACTCCGAACTCGACCACGAAGCGCGGTTGGAATGGTTGAACCGGGTTGCAGAATCCGTAGTCGGCCATGATGGAGCCATGAACGCACCCGCTGCCCCGAATCCTGACATCGCTCGCATCGTGCTCATTCGCCACGGCGAGTCGGCGTCGAACGCGGGTGGATGGCTGTCGGGCCAGGAGACCTGCGGGGGGCTGACGGAGCTCGGCGTTGCGCAGGCCGAAGCGCTGCGTGAGCGGTTGGCGGCTGATCCGTCGGTGCAACCTGATCGAGTGATGGTGTCGACCATGCGCCGTGCGGTTCATACCGCTGAAGTGGTGGCGGGCCCGACCGGTTGTGACGTCGAGCAGTTCGCCGACCTGATGGAGCGGACCTCGGGTGAAGCGGAAGGGCTCACCATTGCCGAGTACACCGAGAAGTACGGCAAGGCGCCGTGGACGGACTGGGAAAACCCGCTGTCACCGGGTGGCGAATCCGGCGCCGACTTCAGCGCTCGTGTGACCAGCGCATTGGATCGCGTGGTGAGCGAAGGATGGGGCAAGACGATCTGGGTGGTGTGCCACGGCGGCGTGATCATGGCCACCGCTGTGCGTCGCTGGTCTTCGTCCGGGTCGGAGCCCGCCACGCTGTCGCAGATTCCCCTCACCAGCCCCATGAACACCTCGGTCAGCGAGTGGCTCGTGGATCGCGACGGCAACTGGCGAATGGCTCGCTACAACGACCACACCCACCTGGTGGGTGTGAGTTCTGGCGACGCTCCCGCTTCGATCTGACGACAACGCCAGCAATCGCTGCTGCAGCGTTTACTGGTCGGACTGATCAGCCGGTTGCGATCGGACGCAGGTGTGGCCACGCAGCTGCGAAGCCGGCGTGTAACGCAAGACCGTCCACCTCGTCTGGTGTAAACCAACCAACGGCGTCGGTCTCGAAGTTCATCGACCGGCCGAAGCGTTCGGTCACCTCCACCACCACGGTGGTGTAGGCCCAGTCGTTCGATGGGTTGAAGATGTACTCACCCAGCAGCACCGGTTCGCCGGGGATCTCGCCGACCTCTTCGGTTGCCTCGCGCAACGCACCGTCGTAGGGCAATTCGCCTTGATCGAGCGCACCACCGGCGCACGACCACGTGCCACCTTCGTGGGCCATTGCCGAGCGCTTCTGGAGCATGATGCGGTCGCCATCGTCCTCACGGATCACGAAGACCACGCCGGCTGCGCCGTAGATCCCCCAGCGCACGTTGCCGTCGCCGCATCGCATGAAGCCGTCACCGGACCTTCGTTCAAACACCTGCCCACTGTTGCCGATTCCGTCCGCCTGCGCCAACCGTTGAACGTGCCAGGCACTTTTGACGAGATGGAAGGAATTGGGGCCGATGGCGGTTGCATGGTCTCGTGAGCGAGAACAACAGCACCAACACCGAAAACTTCGACCTGATCATCATCGGGTCCGGTTCAGGCAACTCCATTCCGTCCTACTTGGACGACTGGAACATTGCCATCGTGGAACGCGGTGTCTACGGCGGCACGTGCCTCAACGTGGGCTGCATCCCCTCGAAGATGTTCGTGCTTCCCGCCGATGCGGCGCTCGCTGCGCGCAACGGCGCCAAGCTCAACATCGACACGCAGTTCAACGGTGCCGACTTCGGAGCGATCCGCGACCGGGTGTTCGGCCGCATCGACTCCATCTCCGAGGGCGGGCGTGACTACCGCGCCACCGGCACGGAGAACGTCACCCTGTTCGAAGGCACCGCTCGTTTCGATGGTGACAAGCGGTTTGTGGTCGACATGAACAATGACGGCCCGCAGCGTTTCATCGCGGCGCCCAAGGTGTTGTTGGCCGCAGGTGCGCGGCCGGTCGTCCCGCCCATTCCGGGCCTGGTGGAGACCGGTTTCCACACGTCCGACACGATCATGCGACTGCCGGAGCTGCCCAAGCGGCTCGGCATCATCGGCGGTGGGTTCATTGCGGTCGAGATGGGTCACGTGTTCTCCGGACTCGGCTCCGACGTGACGCTGATCAACCGTTCGATGGGGCTGCTGCGCGGGTTCGACCAGGACATCACCGAGCGGTTCGGTGAAGTGTTTTCCAAGCGCGTCGATCTGAAGTTCGGCCACGTGCCGACCAAGGTGGAGCGCACCGACGATGGCATTGTCATTACCAACGGAGGGGAGCGGATTGTCGTCGACGAACTGCTGGTGGCCACGGGGCGCGAACCGAACAGCGATCTACTCGATGTCGAAGCTGGGGGCATCGAGTGCACACCGCGCCGCACCGTGCAGGTGGACGACACGATGGCGACCAACGTCGAGGGTGTGTGGGCCATTGGTGACATCGCGAACAGCTATCAGCTCAAGCACCTCGCGAACGCCGAAGCATCGGTGGCGTTCTGGAACCTGTCGCACCCCGACGATCAGCAACGCCAGAGCTACAAAGCAATCCCGGGCGCAGTCTTTTCCAATCCGCAAGTGGCGAGTGTCGGGCTCACCGAGCAGGACGCACGTGCGCAGGGGCTGCCCATCAGCGTCGGCAAGCGTGACTATGCAGGCACGGCGTACGGCTGGGCAATCGTCGACGAAACGAGCTTCGCCAAGGTCATCGTGAACACCGAGACCGGATTGTTCGTCGGCGCGCACATCCTCGGTCCGCAAGCCGCAACGCTGATTCAGCCGATCATCCAGGCCATGGAACTCGATACGCCGGCCGCCACCGTGGCGCGCAGCGTCTTTTACATCCACCCAGCGCTCACCGAAGTGGTGGAGAACGCCATCCTCGAAGCACTCGTGGATCCCGATCCGCAGCGCGTGGTCCCACCGGCCTCGGCCGGAGACATCGAGTCGAATCGCGCTGACTCCGACATGGCACCGGGCATCACCAACCCCGGCGCAGACTGACCCGAACGGACGACGCAATGACCAACGACGCAATGACCAACGACGCGAACACTGGCGACGCGACGACCGACTCCGTTGCATCGCGCCACACCGGCGCAGTGATGAACGTTGCTCCTGCTCCGAGCGACCCACCCCCGGGGTTTGTTCGAGATCAGTACGAACACGTGTGGACGGTGGATCGCTCTCGTTCGGACGTGTGGACCTGGCTGTGTGATCCAGCCACGTTCACCGATGGTCAGATTCCGCCGTTCCGCGTCGAGTTCCTGAACAACGCTGCCGGTCGAACCGGATTCGAAGAAGGCGTGTACAACGCCCACGTCGGTCCGCTCATGGCGTTCTCGGGTGTGCTCGGCGAGATCGATGCCGAGCGGTATCGCGACCTGCAGTATTTCTACGGCAGCTATGCGATCAGCCACGGACTGTTCCGACCGGTGCGGCTGCAGTTCTGGCTCGAGGACGGGCCTGCGCAGAACACCACGGTGCTGCGCCTCCAGCTCGACACGTTCGTTCGCGAGCGAGCGCTCGGGGCCTGGCACAAGCTGATGGGTGTGTTTTGGAAGCGGTTCGGTCGATGGTGTGAGAAGGCCATCCCGAACAACTGGTTGCGCTGACCGACTCCGACGATCACCAGGCTTGGAGGAGGAGTCGTACGGCGAGGGCGGTGAGCACGACGTTGAACACCAGGTCGAGTCGCGTCGTAGGAATCCGCTCGAGCAGCCGAGTACCGACCCAGCTGCCCACCACCACGCCAGCGGCTCCGACCGCAATCGTGTCGAGGTGATTCGCCGCACTCCAGCCGCTCGCGCTGAACGCAATCAGCTTCGACACGTGCGCCGCGACCTGGGTTGCCGCTGCGGTTGCCACGAAGGCCACGTGGGTTGCTGTGACCGCCTTGAAGAACGGCGACGTGACGGGTCCGCTGGCTCCCACGGTGGTGTTGAGCAGGCCTGATGCTGCGCCGATGCCGAGCAGGAGGGGGCGCTGCTGCTGTGGTCCGTCGGCGTCAACACGCTGTGACGCCGGTCGTACTTTCAGCACGTTCGGGCGCCACGCGAGCACGAGCACGAACGCGGCGAGCACCACACGTACGGCATCGTCGGGAAGCGATGTGGCGATTGCGACACCGACGAGGCTTCCCGGGAGGAGGAGCAGTGAGCTCCAACCCACCACCGGCCACGACACGTTGTGTCGGAGCATGGCCGCACGCGATCCGTTCGACACGAGCTGGATCGCGCCCTGGACGGGGATTGCGGTGGTGGGCGCAACGAATTGAGCGATCACGAGAAGCAAGATCACGCCGCCGCCGAGTCCGGCGATGGCGCTGAGGATCGATGTCAGCACGGCGGCGACTCCGATCACGACGAGCTCGATCATGTATACAAGTTTAATACAAGTGTCCGAAGCAATACAAGTAGCAGACAAGTGCTCGTGACGATGCCCGTCCGATGCGTCGCCAGAACAGGCCAAGATGTGTGGATGGCGCAAGTGTTCGACTCCGAGGAAGTGGTCGCGATCCGCGCTGCCACCCCAGGTTGCACCGACGATCTGGTCCACCTGAATCATGCGGGCTCCTCGCTCCCCGACCAGACCGTGGTGGACGTGCAGGTTGCGCACCTGCACCGCGAAGCTCAGATCGGTGGCTACGAGGCGGCCGCCGAGGCCTCAGAACGCGAGGCCACGGTCTCTGCATCGATTGCGACGCTGCTCGGTGCCGAACCTCATTCGATTGCTCGAATGGAGCACGCCACCGCAGCGTGGAACGCAGCGTTCTGGTCGATCCCGATGCGCGCCGGCCAGCGGATCATCACGCACGATCATGACTACGGCGCCAACTTCATCGCCTTTCTTCGTGCCGTCGAGTGCTTTGGGGTCGAGATCGAACGAGTTCCATCCGATGGGTTCGGCCAGATCGACCTGGAACGACTCGCTGCTGCGCTGGAGCGTCCCGACGAGGTGGCACTCGTGTCGCTCGCATGGATTCCGACCAGCGGCGGGCTGGTGAACCCCGCTGCTGCCGTCGGCGCACTGACCCGCCATGCGGGTGTTCCGTTCTTGTTGGACGCATGCCAAGCGGTCGGCCATCTCGACATCGACGTGGCAACCATCGGCTGTGACTTCTTGTCGGCAACGGGTCGCAAGTATCTGCGTGGGCCACGAGGCAGTGGATTTCTCTACGTGGCCGACTCGATGATCGAGCGGTGCATCCCGTCGCAACCCGACCATCATGGAGCGGACTGGACGGCGCTCGATCGCTACGAGTTCGTTCCCGGGGCGGCTCGCTACGAGTACTGGGAGTACAGCCACGCCGCCTGGCTCGGACTCGGCGCTGCGGTCGACGTGGCACTGGCGCTCGGCGTCGACCGTATTCAGGCAACCATCGCGCAGCGTGCCAGCGAGCTCCGTCGAGCGTGTGCCGATGCCGGCTTCGCGGTTCACGACGAGGGAATCGCCAAGTGCGGCATCGTCACGGTGTCACATCCGCGAGTCGCCGCCGGTGACGTGGTGACGCGGTTGCGTGACCTTGGAGTCAACTCCTCGTCGACCTTTGCAGGGTCAGCACGTGCGGACATGGAGGCGCGTGGATTGGCGTCGTTGGTGCGCCTGTCGGTGCATTGCACCACCACGGGTGACGAAGTCGAGCGTGCCGTGGCGGCATTGACGTCGATCTGACCACGCGTCGCCACCTCGCAGTGCGTGTTGGCGACCTGTTAGCGGGACCTGCGTACGTTCGACGGTGTGGCTCACTCATCGTTCACCACCCGTCTCGCTCCGCTGACGTTTGCGGCGCTCACACTGACCACGCTCGTCGGCGTGCCGGCTCCGTCGCCGGTCTCGGCAGCGTCAATCGGCGACGGGTGCGCCGCGGTGAACCCCAGCGCGATCACGTCGGCGCCCGAACCGCTTCCGAGCACCATTTATGCAGCTGACGGTGGCGAGGTCGGCATGCTGCCGCCGGCGCAGGCGTACAGCGCGCAGGGCAAGTACGCAAAGAAGGCTTTTCGCCAGATTCTGCTCGGCGACCTCGAAACCGGTGTCGAAACCGTCATCTATGAGTTCGACGGACCGGCCAATGACTACATCGGCGGCATGCGCTTCTCACCCGATGGACAGCACCTGGCGTTCGTGGCAGGAACGGCCTTCTCGGGCGGTGTGGCGTCGCTGCGGGTGCTCGATCTCGCCGGGAACGAAACCCTCGTGACGCCCTTTGATGTCGACGAGACCAACTTCGACTTCTCACCCGATTCGAGCACGATTGCCTACATCGAGCGCGTTGCTGGCGGCAATGGCAGCGATATCTGGACCGCACCGATCGATGGCGTTGGCGCCCCCACCCTCATTGTCGACTACGTCCAGCCGGCCTTTTCGCTACCGCCGTTCTCCCCACCCAAGAACGCAGCCTTCATTCAGTGGTCGCCCGACGGCACCCGTTTGGCATACCAGGCCCGAAACGGGTTGTCGGGAGACGCACCTGGAGGAACGTTGCAGCCGGGTTCACCCGAGCTCTATGTCGTGAATGCGAACGGCTCCGGCCTCCGTCAGCTCAACACACCCTTCGAGGACGGGCGCGAGTCGCAGCAGTACACGCCGGCGTGGTCGCCCGATGGCGCCCAGCTCGCATTCGGACAGATCGTGCAGTCGAGCACCAACTCCGCCCTCAATCGTCGATCCATCGCTCTCTACGACCTTGCGAATGACACGGTGACGTCGATTCCGGGCTCTGAAGGCCTGGAGGTGGCGTCGCAGTGGGCGCGAATCGAGTGGTCGGGGGCGACGGACTCGATCGTGTTCGCTGGCTCGCGGTTCGCGGGGGAGAGCGCGTTCAGCGATGTCGAGAACGGCGTGTGGAGCATGCCGGTCGACGGCGGCTCACCAACTCAGCTCGATGCGCTCGACATGGCGTTCTTGGACTCCGACTACTTCTCGGGTCTCATCCCGTGTTCGCTGGTTCCGCCGAGCTCGTTTGCTGGTCTGTCACCCGCTCGGATCATGGACACCCGCGAGGGGCTCGGTGTCCGTGTCGGACCGGTGGGAGCCAAGGAGACCGTGAGCTTGGATGTCACCGGCGTGGGCGGCGTCCCGACCTCGGGTGTCGAGGCAGTCGCGTTGAACGTCACGGTCGCTCGAACGACCGCACAGAGTTTTCTCACGGTGTTCCCCGATGGCGTGGCGCAACCAACGGCATCGAACATGAACTGGAAGGCGGGGGGAGCACCGACGGCGAGTTCGGTGATCGTGAAGGTCGGTGCCGACGGACGCGTGAACTTCTTCAACAACGCGGGCTCAGCAGATGTGATCGTCGATGTCGCGGGTTGGTTCGAGACCGGTGCTGGTTTCGAAGCGGTGACGCCGACGAGACTGCTCGACACGCGCCAGCCGCTCGGAGTTCCGAGTGCCGAGCGGTTGGATCGAGGATCGATCACGCTGCAGATTCACGGTGCAGTGGTGCCGGAGGCCGCTGTCGGCGTCGTGCTCAACGTCACCGCGCCCAGTGCGACGCGCCGCAGCTTCGTCTCGGTGTATCCGAGTGGCGGTGAGCGGCCGTCGACGTCGAACTTGAATCTCGTACCGGGCACGACCGCGTCGAACCTGGTCATCACGCAGATCGGAGCGGACGGCAAGGTGGTGCTGGAGAATCCGAACGGAGCATCACACCTCATTGCCGACGTCGCGGGATATCTCCTCGAAGGTTCAGGGTTCGTTGGCCAACAGCCGACCCGGCTGCTCGACACCCGCGACAGCAGCCCAGTCGGTCCGTCCGCCATCCGAGGTGTGCCGATTCGCAACGTGGACAATGGTGTGCCGCGATCTGCACGGGTTGCCATCGTCAACGTCACCGCCGTTGCTGGCACGGCGCGGAGCTTCTTCACCGTGTACCCAGGAATCGCGCGTCCAACGGCGTCCAACCTGAACTTCGAGGCGGGGCAGAACGTTGCGAACTTGGTGTTGGCCACCATTGCACCGGACGGTTCGATCACGATCTTCAACAACCGAGGCCGTACGCATGCCATCGTCGATGTGCTGGGCTACTTCGAGTAGCGGTGAGGCGCCACGCGTCGTGCAAGGGGCGCGTCGTCGCTGGTATTGACCAAATACTGACCACAGTTCGACCAGCGGCTCTTGGGCATCTAACCTTGAGCGGTGGGCGTTTCGACTAAGAACTGGGCAGGCAACCAACGGTGCGTGCCGACACAGGTCCATCTCCCGACCTCGGTTGCGGACGTTTCGAGAATCGTTGCCGCCGCGCATGCTGCTGGCGAGCGCGTGAAGGCCATCGGTGGCGGTCATTCGTTCACCGATGTCGCAATGACCGACGGGCATCTGTTGTCGCTCGACGAGATGAACCAGATGGTGAGCGTCGATGGCAACGACGTCACGGTGCAGGCCGGCATTCGTCTGTACGACCTCAACGAGCAGCTGTTCCAGCGCGGCCTCGCCATGCCCAACCTCGGTGACATCGACCAGCAGTCCATCGCAGGCGCCATCGGCACCGCCACGCACGGCACCGGCACGGGTCTCGGCAACATCGCCACGACGATTGTCGGCATCGAATTGGTCACCGGTGACGGAACGATCCGGCGTGCCGACGAAGAGCACGACCCCGAGTTGTTGCGTGTTGCTCGCGTCGGCCTCGGAGCACTCGGCATCGTCACCGAGGTCACGCTGCGCTGCGTGCCGGCGTTCAACCTCCACGCTGTGGAAACGCTCGAACCACTCGCTGATGTGCTCGGTGATTTCGAACGCATCATGCACAGCACCGACCACGTGGAGTTCTATTGGTTCCCCGGGGGTCGTCGAGTGCAGGTGAAGCGCAACACGCGTACCGACGCCCCCGCAGCGCCGCCGTCGACGCTGTCGTATATTCGCGACAAGTGGATTGGTGAGAACTTGGCGTTCGGCACCGTGTGTCGCGTCGGTCGTCGCTTTCCCGCCGCAGCTCCAAAGATCGCCAAGCTCATCACGTCTGCAGCGAGCGAACGAGACCTGATCGACCGCTCGGACAAGGTGTTCTGCAGCCCGCGCAAGGTGCGCTTCCTCGAGATGGAATACGGCATCGAGTTCGACGCGGTGCCCGAGGCGATTGGCCGAATCAACGCATTGGTGAAGAGCTTGCCGTTCCCGCCGATGTTCCCGATCGAGGTCCGAGCTTCTGGCGGTGACGACATCCCGATGTCCACGGCTCATGGCCGCCAGAACGGTTGGATTGCGGTGCATCAGTACATCGGTGCGCCGTACGAGTCCTACTTCCAAGGTGTCGAGCGGATCATGAACGACTACACCGGTCGGCCGCACTGGGGCAAGATGCACTTCCAGTCAGCCGCCACGCTCGAGTCTCGCTACGGCGAGTGGAACGTGTTCCAAGCTGCACGTGCTGAACTCGATCCGGCCGGGACGTTCGCAAATGCCTACACCGACCGGGTGCTCGGCCCACTGCGGGTGCACGCATGAACACCACCGACACCTCCGTTGCACGAGCGGTACACGACGTTCCCTCGGTGAGCGGCACCACACGCGACGCCTCTGACGGTCGCATTGCCTTGCGGCTTCGAAATCGTCAGCGGGTGATCGATGCGGTCATCGAACTCGTCAACGAGGGCAACGAGGTGCCGACCATGACCGACATCGTCGAGCGCGCCGGCGTGTCGGAACGCTCGGTGTTTCGCTACTTCCACGATGTGAACGATCTGGTGCTCACGTCGATGGCAACGGTGTTGGAACGAATCCAGCCGGCCCGCACGATCGACAACCTGGGATGCGGCTCGTTCGACGACCGCCTCGAGGGGTGGGTTGCCTCCCGACAGGCCACCACACAGCAGACGTTGCCGTTCGCCTCACTCGTCGGCAGGTTCCGTACGACATCGGAGTTCTCCGTCATGGTCGATGCGGTGCTTGCCATGGTTCGAGCACAGATCGAAGATCAGTTCGCTCCCGAGTTGCAACAGTGCTCACCCGAGCGAGGTGCACAGAAGGTGGACATCCTCATTGCGCTCAGCAGCCTCGAAGGAGTCGACATCCTGTCGCGCCAGCTCGATCGCGATGTCCAGCAAGTTGGGGATCGACTGCGGCTCGCCGCTCGCTCGCTCTTCGCCGACTTCGTCTGATCACTGCTGACGGGTCATCGCTGTTGTTGACCGTGTGAAAAGAACATGACAGGATTGCTGTCACGTCCGGGAGGGACGTCGAGGAGAAGTGACTCGCTGATGTCCGTGGGGACGAGAGGCATCAGCGAGTGCACGGCCCAACGTTCACTGGTTCGGTCAGCGCCCCACGCGTTGCTGGATTGCGCAATACGGGCGGGATCTCTACCACCCACGCTCGACCTGTTCGTTGGGTGCTTCGAGCCCACACCACGCCGGCGGCTGCTCCGTCGATCAGCACCAGCGATCCGGAGTCACCTGGTTCGATCGTGGCGCTGATCTCGAAGCCGGGACGGATCACCTCGGCATCGAGGTAGATGTCGGTCGTGGCGACGTTCACTCGGCGCACGACCTCGACATCTTGGGCAACGAGGGTTCGATCAGCGCGGACATCGGCATCACGTTCGAGCCCGACGGTGCCGGTGTCGCCGGCTGCAACAGCTTCGTCGAGCAACTGGACGGGTGCAGCGATACCCGCTTCGACGCGGACTGCAGCGACGTCCTGCTCGGGGTCGAACCACACCACATCGCCACGATGATCGACTCCGTCCGGACCGATGACGGTCACGTCGGTCGCACCGGCGACCACGTGGGCCGCGGTGAGCGCCAGCTCGTCGTCGATCAGTGTTGCTGTGCCGAACCCGAGCCTGGGGCCGCAACCGTCGGCACGCACACCGAGCGTGGCGTCGCGGGCCGTCGCGCTGGTCTCGATCCCGGCCGACCCGCACGATGCCAGCACCAGCGCTCCGAGTCCGATCAGCGTCACGGTCACACGCCCCACCCCTGGACCGTATCGTCCGGTCATCAGGTGTCTGACACCAGATGCCCTGCGCCCGACGTCTTGGCGCAGCGCTTCGACTCACTACGGTCGAGACCATGTCGAAGCAAGCCATCATGGGACTCCAAGCAGAGGTCGAGCGAGCCAAGGAGCTCTTCGCGTCGCTTTCCGACGACGAGTGGGCGGCGCCGTCGGGCTGTGATGGATGGCGTGTGCAAGACGTTGCCCAGCACATGGCGGCGGTGTTCCAACAGATCGCCGCGCCCGACACCATCGACGCGGGTGACAGCGGGAAGTCCGAGGTGGCCGCCGAGGTGCCAGTGCAGGATCGAAAGGGTTGGACGCCCGAACAGGTCGTGGCGGCCTATCACGAGTGGTCCGAGCAGGGCGTGGCTGCCCTGACCGGATTGCAGGAGCCGCCGATGGCAGACACTGTCGTGCTGCTGTCCGACCTCGGCGAGCACCCACTGCACTTGCTTGGCAACGCGATCGCGTTCGATCACTACTGCCACCTGCGTCACGACATCGGTGCCGCAATCGACCGTGCGGCCGCGCTGCCCCGTGATGCAGCAGTGCTCGAGCCGACGCTGGAATGGATGCTTGCCGGTCTCCCGCAGATGTGTGAGAACGAACTCGCCGGGGTCCCGCAGCAGCCGGTCAACCTCGTCGTTGACGGCCCTGCGGCAAACAGTTGGTGCCTCACGCCCGGCGATCCCTCGGTCGGGTCGCGATGGGTCGTCGCGAACGGCGCTGACGATGATGCTCCCGTGGTGCGCACCACTGCCCACGACTTCGTGTCATGGGGAACCAAGCGCGCCGATTGGCGCGGCACGAGCACCGGTGACGTGTCGAACGAGGCGGTCGGCGCCGTGCTCGACGCCATCAACATCATCTGAACTGTCGGACGTTGGGTCTGACCCCAAGTCCGACATCGTGGGAGCGGCTGTCAGTCGGCCAGCTTGCGGGTGAGCTCGACGTACACCTCGGAGCCCGCGAGGGCTGCGAGTTCATCGGACAGGCTGTGCACCACCGACTCCGAACCCGAGTACGCCTCGCCCCCTTCGTCGCGCTCGGTGCAGCACCACGCCATGGTCGTGCCGTGCTCGCCCCAATCGGCGCGTGACCATCTCCGAACGGTCGCGGTCTCCGGTCCGTCGGGGTCGGCCTCATCGGCCAGTGCCCAGTCGACGCGCAACGGAAGCTGCCAGCACACCGATGGCTTCCACTCCGTTGGCGAGTCCCCAACGGCGAGCGCAGCGATGTGCAGAGCACACCCTTCGCCGCCTTCGAATCCCGGCCGGTTGAGGAACACGCACGCACCATCGACCACCCGGGTACGGGTTCGCCCGGCATCGCCGTAGAAGCCCGAGACCAGCTGAGGTACCGACTGGTCCGCGTCGTCGGAACTGGGAGGTGCTTCGTAGTCGGTCGTGCCTGCGTCGTGAAACTGCCACTGCCCGGGCTCGAGCATCGCTACGTATGCCGACATCTGGCGAGCTTCTTCTTGCCCGGCTGGGCCGTCACCGAAGTGCGCGCCGAGAGAGCAGCAGCCTTGATTCAACTCGGTTGCTTCTTCGGTGAGGATGCCCTTGCATCCCTTGCCGAAGGTGCAGTGCCAGTTCGAGGTGAGGAACTCGCGCTCGAAGCGCCACTGGGTGTCCCCATCGTCGATGTGGACGTACCCGTCGTCGAGGTCCTCACCGGACGATGTCATGAGCGGCGACCGAAGTGGATCACCGCTGGCTCGTCGGCGAGTTCGATGGTGTCGCCGTCTTCTCCGACCTCCACGTATTCGGTATCACGCCCGTCGAGTACCACGTAAGCGCCACCGTCGGGTGCGATTGCGCCGACCGAGTTTGCGTCCACCTCGGTGAGTTCACCGTCGGTCAACAGCTGGGGCGACGGCCCGCCGAAGAAGGCAACCGTGCACCCGTCGAACGATCGTGCAGCGGGCAAGCCGCGTTCGGTGGTGGCGATCACTGCGCCGGTTTCGAGTTCGAGCACGGCTGACGCACTGGTGCTGCTGGACCCGCCGACCACGACACACCGCATCGGTCGTGTGGGCGAGGTGCTCATCTGGCCGAGTGCGGCGCCGAGTTGGTTGCCGGATGCATCGAGGATCACGACCTGGCGACCAGCGGTGACCACCAGTCGTTCGCCGTCGAAGGCAACCGCGCCACTGGATACCTCGAGCGGGTTTCCGGCTTCGTCGATGACGGAGCCCACTTCGTCGACGGTGCCATTGGAGGTGACGGTGCGAATCGAGCCGTCCTCGGCAACCAGCAGGAGTGTGGAATCGAACAGGAGGGCAGCTTGGGGCGCAGGCACGTCGACTGATGCGAGTCGCTCGCCCAGCAGGTCGTGGAACTCGATTTCGGACTCGCTGCCTGCGGGCTGTTCGGTCACCACCAACTCGTCGGAGATCGCAATGACGCGTCCGGCGAGTGCGTCCGAGGTCTCCTCGGTGAGGTCGATCACGACCGACTGGAACGCGTTTGGTACGGGCACGGCAACGTGTGTGCCGACAGTGTTCACGAGCACGTCGGTGTTGAAGATCAGCGGCGAGTCGAGTCCTGCCACGTCGGCAACGCTGAGCACGTTTCGCTCGACGGTGTCGATGATGGTGACATCGCCGCCAGCATCCGGTCCGGCGATGGCCACTTGTGGATTGTCCGGGCTGATGATCAGCGTCTCGTCGAGACCGGCGCGGCCACGGCGACTGGTTCCATCGGTCAGGTCGATCTGGTTGATGCGCCCTTCGTCGGTCATGGTGACCAGCACGTTCCCGGCAACGAGCGACTGGGCGTCGAGGAGATCGTCAACGGAGTCGAAGGTGTCGATCTCGTCGCCGGAGTCGCGCTCCTGCAGCCGGACCTGATCGCGGGTGAGCACCACGAGCGTGTCCCATTCCGCCTGAGCCGATGACGAGTTGCTCGATCCACCGTCGCCGCCGATGAACTGGCTCACGCCGATGGACACGAGCGCGATGCCCGCAACCACGGCGGCAACCACGAGCCCACGTCGCACGAGGTAGTTCGGTTCATCCCATTCGTCATCCCATTCGTCGTCGTCCCATTCGTTGGACGCGTTGGTGACGGGAGTTCCGCGTGGAGGCGTGGCGTCGTCATCACCCGTGAAGGCGGACGGTGATCGACGGTTGGACATCGTCCGTGATGGTACGCGCTGTAGCGTCGCGTGGGTGGAGTTCTCCTGCCCTCGCTGCCAAGCGCCGTCGACTGACGAGTTCTATGGGCCGTGCGCAACGTGTCGGACGGACTTGGCGAGCAAGTTTGCTGGGCTGGGTCGCGACGTGGAGGTCGCGGAGTACGAGCCGAAGATGAACGTCACCCCGAACGCGGTGGCCCTCAAAGACGACTGACCCAGTGAAGAAGTGCCAGGCACTTCTTCACTGTGGTGTTCAGTCGACGTTGTCCACGCCGTCGATTCCGGTGAGCGCCTTCTCCGCAATCCAGTCCTGCACCTGAGGGAGCAGGGTGCACAGCCCGATGATGCCGGCGAGGATCAGTGAGATTCCTGCCACGATCCACTGTGAGAAGAACACGATGATCGCAATGCCGACCGCCATGAGAGCGAGGCCCGACAGTGCGAGCAGGATGCGACCGGAGCGTGATTCCTGCACCTTGGTGGTGGCACCGGCGGTTTTCTCTACGGCGTAGTCGAGCCAGCGCTGGGCCCACTCGAACTCGGTGGACAAGATCAGCAGTCCGACGATGATCACCAGCATTCCTGGTCCCGGCAGCGCCAACAGCGCCACGCCTGCGAGTACCACCGTCACGCCGACGATCAGGATTGCAACCTTGCGGGCGTTGCGGCCGACGGAGTCAAGTGCCCCCATCAGTGGGTGGCGAACTGATCGGCGACGTGCATCGCCCCAGTCTGGCCTGCGTGACTCGGGTTCAGGCGGTACAGCGCACGGCGTGAGCCGAGATCGGTACCGGCATCTCGACGACCGGCACGTCGCGGATCGAGATGTCGACGACTCGCTCGACCGGGTCAGCGATCGAACCGTCGGGCCCCATCGTGCCTTCGTGACCGCAGTTGCACTTCCAGCGCACGAACGGGCCATCGGGACCGTTCCAGAAGCTGAGCACGTTGCGGCGGGTCATGAGGACTTCGGTGTCGTGGGTCGGGCAGAACGGAGCAAACATCATGTGGCAATAATGCGCTTGCCGTTGTCTTCCTGCCAGTGGCAGAATGTCTCGTATGAGTATGAAAAGCGACAGTGCGGTGTGGCAGGAACGCGAGCATCGAGTGGCAGTCCTGCTCTTCGATCGCCCTGCGATGTTCGAGATGTCGGTCGCAATCGAGGTGTGGGGTAACGATCGGACCGCCATGGGTGTGCCGTACTCGGAGGTGCGGATGTGTTCGAACGAAGGGCCTCGCTTGAGCGTGGAGCATGGGTTCGACATCGTGCTGGACCACGACCTGAGCACGCTGGAGTGGGCGGACACCATCGTGTTGCCCAACGGTGGCCGGCCGACGCCGACGATGGACTACGACCCGGTGGTGCTCGACGCCCTCCGCACGGCACATGCGCGAGGCGCACGGATCATCTCGTTCTGTTCTGGTGCCTTCCCGCTCGCGGCGACCGGGCTGCTCGATGGCCGCAGTGCCACCACACACTGGGTGTACATGGCGCAGTTCACCGCGCGCCATCCTTCGATCGAGGTGCGACCCGATGTGCTGTACTGCGGCGGCGATGGCCTGTACACCTCTGCTGGCACATCGGCGGCGATCGACCTGTGCTTGCATCTGGTGCGTGAGGACTGGGGTGCGGACGTGGCAAACACGGTGGCGCGGCGCATGGTCGTTCCCCCGCATCGAGATGGAGGCCAGGCGCAGTACATCGAGCAGCCGATTCCGTCGTCGATCGACGTCGAGGCCGATCTACGTGCCGTGCTGCAGTGGGTGGAAGGGAACTTGGAGCGTCAATTGACCGTCGATGAGCTGGCACGTCGTGCTGCGATGACACCGCGCACGTTCGCTCGACGCTTCAAGTCCGCCACGGGAACAACGCCGCTGCAGTGGATTTTGCATCAGCGGGTGGTGGCCTCGCAGCGGATGCTGGAGACCACGACGCTGTCGGTCGACGAGATCGCTGCCACAGTCGGGTTCGGGTCGGCTGCGGCACTACGCCAGCACTTCACGAAGGTCGTCGGGTCGACACCGAGTGCGTATCGCGCAACGTTCCGTCACGCGGCGTAGCCCAGCTCCTTTGCGTTTTTGCGTGCGACACACCCGCAGGCGCCGATATCGTGACAACGTCCGGCTCTGTCGGACAGTCTCCATGGGGACGTAGCTCAATTGGTAGAGCATCTGCTTTGCAAGCAGAAGGTCGTGGGTTCGATTCCCATCGTCTCCACTCTGTGAAACCCCTGGTAGCGAATGCTGCCGGGGGTTTCGTCGTTCACGGAGCTGACCCCGGGCGCGGTCAATTCAGCGCAGGACGTGTGGAGCCATCCAGGCATCGTTCGAGCTCGACGCTCTACCCTGAACCCGTGGCAACCCAGGAAGAACGGCGTTCGTCGACACGCAAAGCGATCGTCGACGCTGCGATCGAGGCGTTCGAGCGCCACGGTTCTCCCGACGTGCCACTCGAACAGATCGCACAGGCGGCGGGCGTCACGAAGAGCACGATCCACTACCACTTCTCCAACCGAGCCGGGTTGCTCGGCACGGTCGCGATTCGGCTCTTTCGTGAGATCGAGGAGCGGATCAACGACGTTCACGCCGGCGGCTCACTCGCTGCTCCCGACTATGTGCGGGCACTCCTCGCCGAGCAGTCGGCTCCCGTTGGAAGAGTGCTGTTCACAACCGGCGACGAGCTTCTCCGGATGGGAAAGTCGGCTGACGTCGACCCCTATCGGTACCTGAGGCACCGCCTCGAACAACTCGGAGTCGGCGGCTCCGCCGCTGTCAAGGCTGCCGCAATCGTCGAGTTCGGCCGGCAGCTCGCGTTCGGCCTCATGGCGCCTACCGACATCGGAAGTCTGCTGCACGAACTCGACCTGTAGCGGTTTCGCCTGCAACAACACATGGGCTCACTCGGATTCGTTGCCGAACGCCTCGTGCTCGGCCGGTATCTGCCCAAACTGATTGCTCGACGCAACCACGAGATCGTCGCCAAGTTCGACGCACTCGCCTGAAACCGGCTGAGGTCGGAGACTGAGGAGCTCTCGATCGCTCCAATCGATCAGGGGCAACGAGTCGCAGGGCGCCGGTTCACCTGAGCAATGCTGTGGCAAAGCGGGCGGCGGAGCCTGGCGCAAGACGAAGGCCGACTATGTCGCGGATTGCAACGCTCGGATGCGAAGAAGTCGATCGATGGGTGAGGTTGCCTTGGCGAGCAACACCTCAATCGACGCGGAGCCCCACTGCGAGGTCCATGATCTGGTCAGGGACGACCGCGCCGGGTGTGAGTACGGCGCGGTGCGTGGGATCGACCCGCGCGGTGATGCCGCTGCTGGCGAAGCGGATCGTGACGGTTCCGTCGTAGTCGAGGGTGAGCTCGTGTGTGGTCTGGCCGAAGCAATCGATGATCTGTTCGGTCACGAGACCAGAGAACTCAGCTCCCATGTACGTCATGCCGCACGAGATCAGCCGCGGTCACGGCGCCCGTAGCGCTTGTTGAAGCGCTCCACGCGACCGGCGGTGTCGATGATGGTCATGTTGCCGGTGTAGAACGGATGGGTGTGGTTCGATACTTCGAGCAGCACATGTGGGTACTCCTCGCCGTCCTCCCACGTGGTCGATTTGTCCGTCGTGATGGTCGAGCGGCAGATCCATCGCTGTCCCCCGGTCGAGTCCTCGAAGACGACCGGGCGGTAGTCGGGGTGGATTCCGGGTTTCATCAGCGTGTCTCCTTGAATTCGACGTGCTTGCGAATGATCGGGTCGTACTTCATCAGCACGATCCGTTCACGGGTGTTGACCTTGTTCTTCTTCGTCACGTAGCGGTAGCCGGTGCCGGCGGTGCTCTCGAGCGTCACGATGGGACGCCGGTCTTTGCTCGCAGCAGCCATTGGTCAGACCTTGATGCCTTGGCGGCGGATCTGTACGACGACCGATTCGATGCCGCGGCGGTCCACGGCCTTGATTGCACGGGTCGACAGCGTGAGGCGCACGTAGCGCCGCTCGGACGGCAACCAATAGCGCTTGCGTTGGATGTTGGGCTTCCACGTGCGACTGGTCCGTCGGTGCGAGTGCGACACCGACTTTCCGAACGACATCTTCTTCCCGAGGAGCTGACAGGTTCCGGACATACCGAAATCCTACAATAGAGTGAGAATCATTACTACTACGATGTGGGAGATGCAGGGTGATGAAGCGATGAGGAGACAACGGTGGGATCGCTGAACAACCTGTCGGGGAAGCCCGACGCCCAGCCAACGGTTGATCGTGCTCGAGTGCCGATCACGGTGCTCGCACCCGGTCGCGATCACCGCCACGTGCTGAGCCGTCTCGCTGCCGATGACGACACGTTTCTCATTGCCTCGGACCAGACACTCGTCGCACACGGACTGCTCGGACTCGTGCGTGTCGGACGCGCAGCAGTCACTGCTGCCGATGTGACGAGTCGAACGCCGGGCTGTGAATGCTGCCAGGTTCGTTTGGATCTGGTGGATGCAGTGCGATTCAGCGTCTTGCGACGTCAGGCACCGGCGCGCGTCGTCGTCGTGGTCGATGACGTGTTGAGCGGTGGTTCGGGCATCGACGCTGACGACGACCCGGCGTGCGACATCGTGACCTGTGTCCACACCATTCAGTCGGACAGCGAGATCGAACGGCTCGCCTTTCTCGATGGCGTCGTCGTCGAAGTCGACGCTTGTGCCACTTCCACCCGCCTCAGCTGTGGTCTCGATCTCTGGACCGAGCAGTCCGAAGCGGCGCTCGCCATCGCTGATCGAATCGTGGTGACCGACGCCGAGCTCCTCACCGCCGATGCGCTTTCTGGCGTGGTCGTTCACCTCCAGCAGGTGAATCGGGTCGGCTCGATCTCGTTGTCGCAGCCAGCCGATCTGGCATCGATGAGCTTGGTCGACCTCGATGCGTGGGAACAGTCGCCAGCAGTTGGTCGGTGCACGAGAGGCTCACACGCCAGCGAATCCGATTCCGCTCCTCCACCGATTTCGGCCCTGCAACCCGGTTCGGCCATGCGGCCTCGTTCGGGTCGTGTCGACACCGTGGTGCTCACGAGGCCCGGCGTCCTCGATCCGGTAGCCACCGATGCGTGGTTGGATCGGGTGGTCGCCGAGGCGCCGTCCGGTCTCCTTCGGCTTCAGGCAGCGCTACGCATCGGCGACGACAAACCCCGCGTGTGTGTACGCGGCAGCCGCTCCGCGATGCGGAGTCGCCCGGAGACGGCACCCATCACGTCGCCACGATCCGAATCCGGCGACCGTGATGGAAGTGTCGTGATCCTCGTCGGGCGAGACCTCGATCGACGGTCGCTGAGCGAAGGGTTCGGATCGATCGAGGCGATCCGGTGACATCTCTCGACCACGTTCTCACCACCGCCGCGATCGAGTGGGGTGCCGAGCTGCCCGATTCCGTCAGGCTTCTCGACTGGTCGCCCCAAGGCCGGCTGGTTGCGATTGCAGCCGACGGAAGCGCGCTCGTCGAAGACGCCCACCGAGTCACCGCTCCATTGACCCCCGACCCACGTGATGCGGTGTGGCTCGGTGAGAGATCGCTCGCCGTGGTCGATCCGCTTGCCGGTCTGGTGATGGTCGGCGAGGTGCCCACCCGTGCGCTCCCGTTTCGCGGTGCCCATCGAATCGGTACCCATGGTGGTCGCACCGTGGTGGCAGGAGACGGGCGCGTCGCGGTGTTCGGCCACCCGGCGAGCAACGCAGAGCCCGAAGTGATCTGGACCGGTCTCGGGATCACGCATGCGTGCGAGCATGTGGGCGGCACGATCTGGGCCATCGGTGGAACCGGTGGCCTGGCACTGGTCGATATCGGGCTCGGCTGCGTCGATCAGCGTGTCGAGCTTCCAGCGGTCGTACGGATTGCAGCACACGGTGACGCTGGCCGGCTCGCTGCCAGCGACCTCGCCGGGGTCATTCACGTCTTCGAACTCAGCGACCTCGAGAACGGCATCGAGCTCGCCGGCTACTACGACCCGGTTCGGCACCTCGCGCTGTCGCCCGACGCCCAAACCGTCGTGGCCGCGAGCGACGATGAAGTCACGCGATGGGCAATCGATGAGCACGGCACGGTGGCCGACTCGCCAACGTGCGCCGTTGCCCACGACACCGCCATCACCGCGCTTGAATCCAGCGATCAGGGTTTCCTCGCCACGGGAGACGCTGATGGTGTCGTGCAGATCTGGTCGCCGCTGCTCACCGACCATCCCGTGGCAACGCTCCAACTCGGGAGCGAAGTGACCGCCCTCGCGTGGGACAGTGCACGGAGTCGCCTTGCATGTGGAGTCCTGTCCGGCGCGCTGGTCATTGTCGACGTCGTGGCAGGGGCAGTGGCTTGATGTCGCCAGCTCATCGTGCCGACGGCCCGATCGTCATCGCAGGTGCCGGGCCACATGGGCTGGCAGCAACGATTCACCTGCTCACTGCTGCACCTCGACTTCGAGACCGCCTCGTCGTCATCGACCCGGCGGGCACGTGGATGCAAACGTGGACCGATCAGTTCGCTCGACTCGAGATCGCCAACCTGCGCTCGCCGGTTGTCCACCATCCCGCGCCTCAGGCGGGGCTGCTGATGGATCACACGGCAACTCACCGCCTCAGCACCAGTGGCCTGCCGTACGGCCTTCCGACAGCGCAGACGTTTGCGACGTTCTGCCGCGACCTGGTCGAGCGTCATCAGCTCGAGAATTTCGTGCGTCGTGGTGCGATCGTCGACGTCGACGTGGATCACGACGCTGATCACCACTTCGGGAGCAGCGCAGGTACCGAGTCGCACGGCCGATGCTCCGTCACGTGGTCCGATGGCGATTACTCGTCGACGCTGGTCGCAGCGCACCTCGTGATTGCATCCAACCCGTGTCGAGCGAACATTGCCCCATGGGCTCTGGCGGCTGGTGCGGATGTGGTCGAGCAGGCCAGTGAGTTGGACCTGCGAGAGATCGATGATCTCACCGGACAACACGTCGTCGTGGTGGGTGCAGGATTGACCGCTGCACATGCCGTGTGCGGATTGGCGAAGCGGGGGGCTCACGTGACGCTGGTGTGTCGCCGCGACCTCGAAGAACGCGGTTTCGACACCGATCCCGGCTGGTTGGGACCCAAGGAGTTGGACCATTTCGACACGATCGAGGATCCACGTATGAGGTTGGATGCTGCGCGTGCCGCGCGAGGTGGCGGGACCGTTCCGTCATGGATGATGACCGAGCTGCGACAGCTCGACGCAACCGGCGCTGTCACGATCGTGGAGCAGGCCGAGGTCACCCACGCCCGGCGGATGGGGACCGTCGAGCAGTATCGAATCGAGGTCGGCATCGACAGCTCATTCACAGGACCCCGAGCCATCGTCGCCGATCGATGCCTGCTGGCCACCGGCACCATTCCATCCATCGACGCGCTGGCGGCCTTGGATCGACTTCGCGACCGGATTCCAACCGTTGATCAACTCCCGATCCCGAATGCAGACCTCACCCTTGGTGACCTCCCCATCTCCGTCACGGGCCGGCTCGCCACCATCGAACTCGGGCCTGCGGCCGGAAATCTGTGGGGAGCGCGACAGGGCGCCCAGCGCATCACGCGGGCCATCACCGGCGTCGATCTCGAGACCGACAGCATCACGTCGCCGGCGCAATCCGGCGACGTCAACTCCACGACCCCATCCCCGACCCCATCCCCATGCCCGACCAATGCACAGGACAACATGCCACTCGACCAATCGACCGCCACCGAACCGAACGAGAACGCTCAGCGTTCGCTGCCCACGACCGTGCTCTCCGGCTTTCTCGGAGCGGGTAAGACGACGTTGCTGAACCATCTGCTCAACAACCGCGAAGGTCGACGGGTGGCGGTGATCGTCAACGACATGAGCGAGATCAACATCGATGGCGCCCTCGTCGAGGGCGACGTTCAGCTGGACCGGACCGAGGAACGACTGATCGAGATGACGAACGGCTGTATCTGCTGCACGTTGCGAGACGACTTGTTGATCGAAGTCGGCCGTCTTGCTGACGAGGGTCGCTTCGATCACCTGGTGATCGAGTCGACCGGCATCAGCGAGCCACTGCCCGTTGCGGCAACGTTCCTGTTCGACACCGAAGATGAGCTCTCACTCATCGAGCGATCGCATCTGGATTCGATGACCACCGTGGTGGATGCCCATCGACTGCTGTCACACTTCGACGAGGTCGACGAACTCGCAGAGCTTGGAATTGGGCGCGACAGTGACGATCAGCGGACGATTGCCGAGTTGATCGTCGACCAGATCGAGTTCGCCGACCTCGTGGTACTCACCAAGACCGACATCGTCGATGCCGACGATACCGACCGGGTCGCTGGTCTGATTCGCGCACTCAATCCCGACGCTCGCATCGAAATCGCGCCGTATGGGCGAGTGCCGATCGAGACGTTGCTCGACACCGGTCGCTTCGATCCGGATACCACCGGAGCATTCCCCGGGTGGGCGCAGGCACTCAATGGTGAGCACGTGCCCGAGAGCGAGGAGTTCGGCATCACGAACTTCGTGTACCGGTCCCGTTGGCCGTTTCATCCTGGCCGCCTCTACGACCTGCTCACCGATTCCGGCTGGGAGGGTGTCCTGCGCTCGAAGGGGTTCTTCTGGGTGGCCACTCGCCCTGATGTTCAGGCGATCTGGCACCACGCCGGTGCGGCCGTGACGCTCGAACCATCGGCGCCGTGGATGGCCGCGACCCCGCAGGACCAGTGGGAGCTCGAAGCGGAAGAACTGTCTGACCTCGAGGCCCGTTGGGATCCGTTGCTGGGCGACCGCATGACCGAATTGGTGTTCATCGGCATCGAGATGGACCACGCTGCCATCACCTCCGCACTCGACGCATGCGTTGTGACTGCGGATGAGATCGAACTCGGATTCGACGGTTGGTCCAGTCTTTTCGACCCGTTGCCGGCTTGGGAAGACATCGACGACGAGCACGACTGACGCTTGTCAGCGCGGAGTGGACTCTGCTCTGTTCCTTGCCTGGCGGAGCCGGTGGGAGTGACGCGCACGCCGTCGTCGGTGAGTGAATCGCCTCACCATGCAGGAAGCGGATCCGGCAACGTCGACCACGTGTCGGGGTGGCCGGCGGGCCACCGGTCCGGGCGCCTCTCGTCAGCTGAGCGCTTCAGCAAAGTCCGCAGCAGTTGGATGAGCTCAGTGTTCGTCCCAGTGGCCGTTGTGGAGTGCGTGGCGATGGCCGTCGTGGATGTAGTCGACGTGGTCACCGTGCTGGATTGCTTCGTGGCCGCAGTCGGGACCGTGCTGATGGTCGTGGGTTGCGTGCGTGATGCAAGCGCCTGCTCCGTCGCACTCGTCCCAGTGACCGTCGTGTTCGCGATGGAGGTGGCCGTCGTGCACGTAGTCGACATGATCGTCATGGATGATGCTGGCGTGGCCGCAACTGGGGCCGTGCTGGTGGTTGTGGTCGGTGTGTGGGCGATGGTCGATTGCAGTGGTCATGTTCTGTCTCCTGGAGGGTGGAGGGGGGTGTGGATGAGATGAGAGGTGGTCAGCGTCGTTCGTCGGCGTGTGCGATTGCATCGCCGGCGATGTGGCTGACGTGATGGTCGACGAGCGTGTAGCGGTTCTCTTTGCCGACGCGAGTTGCGGTCACCAGCCGAGCGGCGCGCAGCACCTGCAGATGCTGCGACACCGTGGGTTGGGCAATACCGAGTGCATCGACGAGTTCATGAACGCATCGGTCGGCGTCGGTGAGTTCGCTGACGATCTGCAAACGACCTGGATGCGCAAGCGCCTTCAACAGGGCAGCAGCGTCGACGAATGACGGACTGCTCGCGACATCACTTGGATCGGTTTCGGACACGCCTCGTAGCGTAATATGCGAATACTTGAATATCAACCGACGCCACGATCAGCAGCGCGCTCTGAGTGCCGACGCCAAATGTTCCGTCAGTCGAAGGAGTCGACGCGGAAGCGTTGGCCGGATCGCAGGATGTCTCCGATGTCGTCACTCGATGCTGGGCGAGTGAGTAAGTAGCCCTGTGCGAAGTTGACGCCGGCATCGGCGAGCATCCGGTACTGCTCTGCCGTCTCCACGCCTTCGGCCAGCACGAGGTGACCCAATGATTCACCCATGCGAGCAATGCCCACCAGCAATCGTGCGTTGCGGTCGTCCTCGGTTGCCTGCGACACGAAGGACCGGTCGATTTTCAACACGTCAAAGGGCAGCGAACTCAACCGTGCCAGCGACGAATGGCCGATACCGAAATCATCGAGTGCCAAGCCCACGCCCATGTGTCGAATGGCCGTGATGCCAACCATTGCCCCCGAGGTCTCCACGGCGTCGCGCTCGGTCACCTCGATCACGAGTTGGCCTGGGTTGATCTTTGTTTCGTCGAGAATACTGCGCAACGTCAACACGAGTTCCTCATCGCGCAGTTCCTGTGCGGCCACGTTGACCGACACCTTGAAGTTGCCGTCGACCGTTCCTTCGTCGACCCACCTGCGAACCTGGCGAGCTGCCTGACGCAGCATGTAGCGGTCGAGCTCGCCGATCAACCCGCTCGCTTCGGCGATGGGAATGAAGACGCCCGGCGACACCATCTCGCCGTCGCGGCACCAGCGAGCGAGTGCCTCGACCGCAACCACACGGCCCGACATGATGTCGATCACCGGTTGATAGTGCGGCTCGAGCTCGTCGTTCGCAAGTGCAGAACGCAACGCCCGATCGATCTCCAATCGGTTGCGTGCACGAGCGCGGTGACCCGAGTCCGCCAGTTCGTACCGTGCACGACCGTTGCGTTTGGCGTCATACATCGCCGCATCGGCATCGCTCAGTAGATCGTCAGCACTGTCGCCGTGTCGGCCGAGTGCCAGTCCGATGCTCGCGGACATGTGCATCCAGCGGCCTTCGAGTTCGATCGGCTCAGCCAGCGCCTTCGCCAGTCGCCGGGCGAGCGCCTTGGCAATGGCGGGTTCGGCGGCATCGTTCATCAGCACGGCGAACTCGTCGCCTCCGAAACGGGCCAGCAGATCACCGGCGCGCATCATGGGTCGCAGGCGTTCGGTCACGATCTGCAGGAGCTGGTCACCGACGTGGTGGCCGAGGGAGTCGTTGACGGTCTTGAAGTTGTCGAGGTCGCACAGTGCAACAGCAACCGAACTCCCGCTGCTGCCAAGCGTGGCGACCAGCTTGTTCAGGAGCGCCTCGCGGTTCGCGAGACCGGTGAGGGAGTCGGTGCAGGATTGCTGAGTGAGCAGCGCCTCGTGCTGACGTTGTCGCGTCACCTCTTGGATTTGCGCCACGTAGGTCGCTTCGCGGTCGTTCGTCAGTTGTCGAAGCGACAGGTCGAACCACCGGTTCTGAGCGGTGGGAAACGTGATGCTCGACGAGCGAGTGCTCGAACCACCGTCATGTCCTGTTGCGTGGAACAGCCGCTCCACGTTCGCCAGGCAATCGGGGTCGATCAGCTCCGACAGGTTTGCACCAACAGCGCTGTTCGTGCCGCACAGCGCTTCGAGTGCTTCGTTGGCCATGACGAAACGTCGGTCATCGTCGAGCAGACCGACCGCAAGGCGTGCGCCTGACACCGCTGCATTGAATCGTGACTCCGCCTCGTTGCGAGCCGCCCGGTCCGATACTTGATGTGTGATGTCACGCAGAATCATCAGCTGAGCCGGTCGACCCTGGTACTGCACCGTTGCTGTCGAGGTCTCGACCTCGCGCACGGTGCCGTCAGCGCGGACGAGGCGGCCAGCACCATGAGCTGCATTGGCGTCGGTTCCGGGCACGACGTCGTCGAGGGACGCAACTCCCAACAAGTCGAGTCCGGCTTGGTTGACGAAGACGTCCTCGCCGTCTTGAGCAACGAAGATGGCGTCGCTTGTCAACTGGGCGATGTGGTCGAAAAGATCGGGGTGCTGCGCGCGCAGCGACGTCGGGACGTCGACGACTGCATCACCCAAATTGACCACGTCTCTTCTTCGGTCGTCATGGCCGCGACTTGAGATGTCAAACCGGCGCCAGCACAGGAGATTGCGCCGTTCGGGTTGTCAGAAGCATTGGTGCAAGGAGGCCCCGAGTTCGTGTCAGGCAGCGAGCCAGCCGGTGATCAGACGTTCCAACTCGTTGCGGAAGTCTGGGTCCGACACGCCGAGGTCGATCTCGTCGATGTGAGCGAGCCCCATGAGCAGGAGATACAGCAGTTTCACCTGCGGCAGCGGACGGCCGTTGCGTTCGGTGGAGGTGGCAGCGTTCTCGCGGTGCCACGCCGACAGCAGCGTGCGCAGATCGTCATGGCGCGCTGCAGCCATGTGTAACTCCACGACGAAGTGGCGAAGTGCGGCACGATCCGGATCGATCCACCGTTCGACGGTGTCGAGCACGCTCGACGACACCTCCGCATTTGCGGAGCTGACCCGCTCGAGCTGACGTTGACTTGCTGCGACCATCAACGCAGCCTTGTCGGCGAAGTGGCTGTAGATCGCCGGCGTGGAGACCTGCGCTCGTCTGGCGATCTCGGTCAGCGTGGCACCTTCGTAGCCGGACTCCACGCACACGTCGGCGGCAGCATCCAGCAGCCGCTCGCGCGTCGGCACACCGTGCTCGTCGAGTTTCGAAGGACGCCCGATGCGCGCAGCTTGACTCATCGAAGTCGAGTGTACGGACGGCGGCATCGGGCAGTCCCCGAGATGGCGAGCTGATGAGGGGCTGGGCCGACGTGTGTTGCTCAGGCAGGCAGGGCGTCGATGGTGACCGTGCCGGCATTGCCGTCGATGGTGACCGTGGCGCCGTCAGGGATCAACTTCGTTGCGTCGGTCACCGACGCAACGCAGGGCACGCCGAGTTCACGCGACACGATCATCGCGTGGCTACCCATGGCGCCCACGTTCACGATCACACCGTCAGCCGGAACGAACAGCGGGACCCACGACGGGTCGGTTTGGGGAGCAACCAGAATGTCGCCGGGCTCCAGACCCTCAGGATCTGCTGCATCGAGGATCACGCGAGCTCGCCCGGTAGCCACCCCACCGGATCCGGCGGCACCGGTGAGCACGGTTCCCACCTCCACCGAGCCGGTCACGTCTGCGTCGCGACGCGTCATCTCGGACAAGTCCGGGACCCGACCATTCACGATGAACACCGGTTCGCGCTCGAACAACACCTGGAACTGATCCCATCGGGTGTTCAATTCGGGAACGACGGTGTCGGGCGAATGGCGCAGGCGGTTCAGTTCGTCATTGTTGGCCATGAAGATCTTCTCGACCTGATCGATCACGCCGCGCTCCACCAACCGCCGTCCGTACTCGCGAATCGCGACTCGCATCTCGTTGATGATCGTGATGGTGTTGGTCTTGGCCCGTTCGCGACCGCTGAGGAACAGCTGCGAAGACGCCAGCGCAGCTTCGAACATTCCTGCGGTCTCGGGATCGTCAGCGATCTTGGCGCGGACGTCAGCAGCGACGCGGTCGCGCTCGACCACCGATGTGTCGTGGCGGCCGGCTGGAGCCTGCGAGTCTTCCGACTTGCGCATCAGGTCGATCGCCGCGAGCGCGATCCGGGGCTTGATCTCCCATGACGTTGCGAAGATGTCGTATTCGTTCTGGGCACGTGCGCCGAAGTCGAACAAGAACTTGTCGAAGTGAGCCAGAAAGTCAGCTGCATCTTGAGTTCCCGAGCCGTTCAGCCGATCGAGCACGGCATCGGGTCCGGCGTCGAATGCAGCGGAGATGTCCGAGGAATTCCGGGCCTTGCGTCCCAGTTCCCACATCGCGTGCGATGGTGCAGCTGAGTCGACCTCGATGCCGGCGAGCAGTCGAATCGACAACGATGGATCGCCGAGGCCCTCGCACACGGCGGCGAGCGCACCCGGTCCGAGTGACGCGAGCGACGACACGATCATGGCGTTCTCGAAGGCGCGCTGCAGCAGCGGCACCATCGAGCGCGCACGTGCGAGGAGCGCAGCATCGGTGATCTCGGCGAGGTCCGGACGGTTGGCGCGCTGTTCGCGTGCCATGTCGCGATCGGCATCGAGTGCGGGCAGTTCGCCGGTGGACATTGCCCACCCCATCATCTCGCCGAGTCGTACGTCGTTGTCCGGCGAGTCGTGCCAGGCCTGGTGCTCGTAGGGCGGCACCTCAGCGTTGTCGTCGAAGAAGGCCTTGTCGATCATCTCCGGCGTGGCGCCCGGCATGCGGTAGCCGAACACCCTCGTCATCGTCAGCGGGTTGTAGACATAGCCGCCGAACATCTTGAACAAGTCCGGCGCGTCCGGGTTCTCGAACTCGTCGTAGTTCAACGCACCGAGCTCGATGTACGCGTCACGCAAACCCTGCGATAGCGACATCTGCAGCACCATGCTCTTGCCGAGCGGGCTGAACGGATCGGGGAACACGTCCGCGGCGTTGCCTCGTGTCCATGCCGGGAAACGTTCGCCGAGTTCGGAATCGCCGATCCACTTGTTCGCGTCAGTCATGTCGAGCCCCCTGTTGCTCCGTTCGGCGCCGGCCGCTGATGACCGCCGCAACGACGCCAAAGTAGTGAGTGAGCAAGGTGATGGCGTGACCGGACGCCCCGACCTCATGGTGGCGGCATTGCCCGGCTCCAACGCGGGAGCTCGCGCCCGCGGGACGTCGCGCCCGTCCCGATTTCCCACGGGGGTCTCGCGCCCGTCCCAAGTTCCCACCCGGGAGCTCGCGCCCGTCCCGATTTCCCACTGCGGGATCTCGCGCCCGTCCCGATTTCCCACCCGGGATCTCGCGCCCGTCCCGATTTCCCACGGTGGGGTTGCAGTGGGAAGTCAGTCGTCGGTGGAGCGTTCGCGGTAGTCGTCGAACTGGCGGTCGCGTTCGCTCAGCGCCTTGCTCACACCGACCTTGCCGAACGACTCGAGGTACTCGATCGACGGAGGCTGATGGAATCCGAGTGCCTGGATGTCCGCACCGGCGCGGATGCCGTTGCGGATGCCCATGGCGTCCATCTGTCGGTGTGCGGCGCGCTTGTTGAGGGTCAGCAGTTCCAGCGGAATCTTGGCGACACGCTCGGCCACAGCAAGTACTTCGTCGTCAAGCGCTTCCGCCGCGAAGGCCCGATTTGCCATGCCTGATTCGACCGCCTCGACGCCGCTCATCGCGTCACCGGTCAGCAGCGCCTCCATCCCGCGCCGCAAGCCCATCAACCACGGCTGCCACTGCATGTCTGGCGGCGACATCAGCCGTACCGGCGGGTATCCGACCTTGGCGTCCTCGGCGACGTAGACGAGGTCGCACGCAGCCGCCAACTCGGTGCCTCCGGCCAAGCAATACCCGTGGACCTGGCCGATGATCGGGGTGGCCATGTCCCACATCTCGAACCAGTTGTTCACCACGTGGCGACTCCACCAGCCGTCCTGCTTGGCAATGTCGCGCTCCACGTCATGGTTCGGCGATCCCAGGTCGTAGCCCGCGCAGAATGCTGGGCCGTTTGCTCGGATGATGATCGCAGAGATGTCGCGGTCACGGTCGGCGCGACGTAGCTCGTCGAACAACGACCCCCGCAGCGCATCGTTCAATGCGTTGCGCTTCTCGGGACGGTTGAGTGTCAGCCGGCGGACTTTGGGGAGCGGATCGTCCACCAGCAGCACCTCGGTTGTTGAAGCGGGTGCGGTCTCGGTGGTGTCGTCGGCCATCCCCTGATCCTCGCGCCGGTGCAGGCTGCGCCCCGAGCCGAACGCTCAGTGAAGGGTTGGATACGTTCAGATGGTGCGCCCCTTCCGACGTGAGTTCTCTTCATCAATACCGCTGCTGACCGCTCACACCGCTGGATCGGGACGACGATGATCCGCGTTGCCGTGGTGACCAAGGGTCACCCGTTCGAAGCCGAGCCGTTCTTCGCAGTGTTCGACGCCATGGATGGTGTGGACTGGACCCACGTGGAGCACCCCGAAGCACTCCAGTTGGTGGAGCCGGATCGCGCTGCGAAGTTCGACGTGTTCGTGATGTACGACATGCCGGGAATCACGTTCACGAGGAGCGATCCTCCGACGCACTTCGGGGCACCGCCGGCCGGGTACATCGAAGCCTTCCAGGCGTTGTTGGAAGCGGGAAAGCCGATGGTCTTCATGCACCATGCGGTGGCAGGGTGGCCCGCGTGGGAGGAGTACGCCCACATCGTTGGAGGCCGTTTCCACTACCAACCCGCCCTGCTTGATGGCGTGGCGTACCCCGACTCCGGATACCGCCACGATGTGACCCACACCGTCGAAGTGCTCGACGCCGATCACCCCATCTGCGCTGGCATCGACGACAGCTTCGAGATCACCGACGAGCTGTACCTGTTCCCGGTGTTCGAAGACGAAGTCACGCCGCTCATGCGCAGCCGACACCGGTTCGTCGACTCCGAGTTCTTCTCCGCCGACCGGGCGATTCGTGGTGAACGCAACGATCGAACCGGCTGGAGCCATCCGCCGGGCAGCGATTTGGTGGCGTGGACCAAGACCGTCGCGAACTCACCGATTGCCTACGTCCAGTTCGGCGACGGTCCCCAAACCTACGCCGACCCGAACTATCGACGAGTGCTCTCCAACGCCATCCGCTGGGCTGCCCAGTGAAGAAGTGCCAGGCACTTCCTCACTGGTGGGGTCAGATGGCTCGGTCGGTGCCTTCCCAGTAGGGGGCGCGCACCTTGGCCTTTTGGATCTTGCCGGTGCCCGTGCGCGGCAACTCGTCCACGAAGTCGATCGATCGTGGTCGCTTGAACCCGGCCAGATTCTCTCGGCAGTGAGCAATGAGCGTGTCGCGCAGACCGTCATCAGCGGCCACCCCGTCGTTGGCCACCACGACCGCCTTCACCTCCTCACCGAACTCTTCGTTCGGCACGCCGATCACCGCGACGTCGAGCACAAGGTCGTGTCCGCCGAGCACGCCTTCGATCTCGGCGGGATAGATGTTCACACCACCAGAGATGATCATGTCGATCTTTCGATCGCTGAGCCACATGTAGCCGTCGTCATCGAGATAGCCGACGTCGCCGGTGGTGAACACTCCGGGCTCGAGGTGGGAGTCAGCAGTCTTTTCGGGAGCGTTGTGGTACTCGAAGTCGCTGCCCATTGCGTTGCGGAAGTACAGCGTCCCCGACTCGTTGGGGCCGAGGCGCGCGCCGTCGTCGCCCACGACGATCACCTCCATGTTGGGAAGCGGTTTGCCGACGCTGCCGCCCTTGGCCATCCATTCTTCGGAGTCGATCATCGTGATGACGGAGCCTTCGGTCGAGCCGTAGTACTCCGAGATTTTCGGACCCCACCAGTCGATCATCGCCTGCTTCACCACGGGCGGGCACGGAGCAGCACCGTGCAGCACAATCTGGAGCGATGAGCCGTCGAACGACTCCTTCACGTCATCGGGGAGGTCGACCAGTCGCTTCATCTGCGTGGGCACCAGGTGAATGTTCGTGGCCTGATAGCGATCGACGAGCTCGAGTACTCCTGCGCTGTCGTACTTGTGCTGCATGACCGTGGTGGCACCGGTGAGCATCGGCAGAAACGAGTAGGCCCACTGTGCAGAGTGGTACACCGGGCCACACAGGACCGTGGTGCCCACACCGGTGACGAGGTCGGCAAACCCCGCTCCGACGAGTTGCCAGATGGCGGGGTCGGACCCGTCAGGCATCGAAGACAGCGTGCCGCGCACACCCTTCGGGTTCCCGGTGGTGCCCGACGTGTAGAACATCGGGCCACCGAAGGTCTGGTCGCTCGGCTCGTCAGGTGAGCCAGCTGCGAGAAACTCCTCGAAGCTGGTGAATCGTGCATCGGATTCGGCACCGATCACCAACGCTGTTTCCACACCGGTCGAGCGTTCGTCGGTGAGCGCCTTGGCGGTCTCCTCAGCGAACTGGTGGCCAACGATCACTGCCTTGGAGCCCGAATCACCGAGCAGGTAGGCAATCTCGGACGCGACGAGGTGCCAGTTCACCGGCACGAAGGTGATGCCCGTGCTCGCACACGCGATCATCGTCTCGAACCACTCGTTGCAGTTGCCAGCAACGATCGCAATGGTGTCGCCACTGCCGATGCCGGCGTCCCGGAACGCATGGATCAGCCGGTTGATTCGCTGGTCGGCCTCGGCCCAGGTGCGTTCACCGTTGTCGTCTGCAAACGCGAGGTCGGTGCCGCGCTCGGCTGCGAATCCTGTCGTCAGCGCCGACATGGCTCAGCCCTCTGCTTCTCGCTGCGACCAGTCGTTCAGGAACGGTGCCGACAGATCCGGCGGGCCGGAGTACTGGACCACCAGCTCGCGACTGGCGAACAGCCAGGAACCGTCGACCCGGATGTAGGAGTCGTCGTAGTACGCGAGCAGGATCCCCTTGGAGTCGTCTGCCCGCCACCAGTTCTCCTGGATGTAGCAGCGTCCGATGCCGGAGCCGGACGGGTCATCGAGGCTGGCCCCGTTGTTCACCACGTTCTGGACAACGGCCTTGAAACCGTCCATGGCAGAGTTCCAGAGATCGAGAATCGCTTCGCGCCCTTCGACTCGTCGACCTTTGCCGAGCTCCCAGACGGCATCGGGTGCCCAGGTGCCAGCCCATTGGTCGGCGTCGCGGCGCACGACAGCGTCGGCATAGTGGTGGACGAGATCGCTGACAGCGATGCGGCTCTCGGCTGATCCGACGTTGTTCATGAAGTAACTCCCTGGTTGTGAGTGGTCGCGGACGGTGAAGCGTGTTTGGCACGTTCCACTCCTCGCACGATCATTTGGTTTCCGGTAGTGCGAAGGGCAGGTTCGGATCGAGGACCTCTTGCAGTTCCACGATGTTGCCGTCGGGGTCGCGACCGTAGATGGCGCGCAGACGAGGCGGGCCGCCTCCCATCTCCTCGGTCGTTGGAGGAGTGGAATGGAAGGTCATGCCGTTGGCCGACAGTCGTGCATGCTCGGCGTCGATGTCGACCACGTCCAAACAGATGTGTGTGTAGCCATGGTCGGCCGGGTTCCGTTCGGGCCGGGCGGGCACTGGCTCTGGTGACGAGTATTCGAAGAACTCGAGGAACGCATTCCCGGCACGCAGCATCACTTGACGTGCAGCTGAGCCGGGAAGATTCACCATTCGGTCCACGAGCGGCCGGTCCGTCCAGGCGGTGTCCATGACCGGTTCGAAGCCGACCACGTCGGTGTAGAACGCCACGAGACGATCGAGGTCGGGCGTGGCGATCGCCGCATGATGAATTCCGCGGATCATCGTCCGAAGCCTGGTGGTGTCAACATCGAGATCCCCATCTCCCCTGCGATTTCGTCGCACGCTCCGAGCCGAGCCCGGAGCTAATTGTTCACTAGGTTAGTTTTGCCGAGCGGTTGGGCGAGAGCCCGAGCATTCGTGGGGAACGGATTCGAGAAATGGGGAAACGATGACCACCATCGAGCAACCGGTTGAAGTGCGGGGAATCTCGCGTGTGAAGGCGCCCGAGCCGACGCTGTCTGACGGGCCGATCACCGGCGACCGCTACTGGAAGCCCGAGTTCGCTGCGGCCGAAGCCGATGCACTGTGGCCACGCGTGTGGCAGGTGGCGGGACGTGTGGATCAGATTCCAGAGCCGGGTGACTACATCACCTACGAGATCGGTCGGGACTCCGTCATTGCGGTGCGCGGCGAGGACCTGGCGGTGCGCGTGTTCTTCAACGTGTGTCAGCACCGCGGCAACCGGTTGGTCACCGCCGAGTTCGGAACCTTGGCCACCGGCGAGTTCCAGTGCGCGTATCACGGCTGGCGTTTCGGCTCCGACGGCAACCTCAACTGGGTCCCCGACGAGGACGACTTCTCGCAGGGCAGCCCGTGTGGCAAGCGCAACCTCGTTGAAATGCCGTCCGACACGTGGGCAGGTTTCGTGTGGTTCAACATGGACCCCGAAGCCGCACCGCTGCGTGACTGGCTCGACCCGGTGGCGGAGCATCTCGATGCGTATCGCATGGAGGACATGAAGCGGACGCACTGGGTGACCATCGAGGGCGAGTGGAACTGGAAGTGTGTCCAGGACAACTTCAACGAGAGCTACCACCTCCCGTTCGTGCACCCCCAGACCCTGGCCTCCATGAACGAGCACCACTCGGGTTGTCAGTTCGACCTCTATCCGTCGGGACATGCCCGGATGCTGATGCCTGGCGGTGGCCCCGGCCCCCAGTACTCCGGCAAGCCGGAGCGCACGCTGAAGTCGCTTGCGGCTGATCTCGAGTTCTGGGAGGTCGACCCGGCGCCATTCGTCGACGATCTCGCAGGACTGCGAATCGCGCTGCAGCAAGCAAAACGGCAACGTGGAGCAGAGAAGGGGTACGACTTCTCGCGGTATTCCGACGAACAGCTCACGGACAACTACCACTACACGGTGTTTCCGAACATCTCGTTCAGCATGAAGCCCGATGGCTGCATTTGGTTGCGGGCTATTCCGCACCCGGAGGACCCTCAGAAGTGCTACTTCGACATGTGGTATCTCACGCTGTTCCCCGAAGGTTCCAGCGAGTACTTCTCCAACTCCATGAAGGACTGGGTGTCGGTCGACCATCAGGTCGAGCACCAGACCGGCAAGGCTGGCGACGTGTCGTGTGGGCCCGGCATTGATCAGGACGTGGCCATCTGGACCACCCAGCAGCAAGGGCTGCGATCCCGCGGCTTCCGCGACGAGTACATGCCGTGGCAGGAACGTCGTATCCGTTTCTTCCATGACCAAGTCGACCGCCATCTCGCAATGGGCCCCGCCGATGTCTGACGCCCCTGTCGGCGGTGATGCGATCGAACTCGGTGATCTGTCGGACCTGGCCGATGGCCAGATGCGCTGCTTCGAAGATGTCGGAACTGACGGCATCGTCGTGTGTCGTGTCGGCGGCGACCTGTATGCACTCACCGACAACTGCTCGCATGCCGACACGCCGTTGAGCGAAGGCCGTCTCCGCGGATTCGGAGTCATCTGTCCGTTGCACGGAGCGTCGTTCGACGTGCGCGATGGCTCTCACTCGGGCCCTCCCGCGTGGGAAGGCGTGCCCTGTCATCGCGTCACCGAGACCGACGGCGTGGCCGTGGTGGTCATGACGGGCGACGACGACACGCCGTCCAGTGGCGGCCGCCTCCAGACCCGCTGAACCCAATCCAACCCACTACCGAACACCTGAATTCACCTCGAGGAGACCACATGGCAACACTGCCCACCACCACGTCCGAGATCACTGCGGAATGGATGACCGAAGCCCTGCAGGGGTCTGGAACGATCGGTGCCGATGTCACCGTTTCCGAAGTGGTCCTCGACCCGGCCGCTGCCGGTGTGGGCTTCATGGGTGAGGTGGCCAACGTGGGCGTCGTGTACTCAGGTGACGCCGCTGACGCACCGACCAAGGTCGTTGCGAAGTTTGCGACGAACTCGCCTGAAGTGAAGACGATGATGCATCCGACCCGGGTGTTCGAACGCGAGCACCGGTTCTATGAGCAGATCTCGGTGTCCACTCCGGTGCGAACTCCGGATGTGTACCACGTCACCTGCAACACTTCGGAGGAGCCACTTGCCGAGGAGTACTTGCTGTTGATGGAGGACCTCGGCGGCTTGGTGCTGGGCGATCAGGTTGCAGGTGTGAGTCCCGAGCAAGCAGAAGCTGCACTGGTTGGGCTTGCTCGCCACCACGCCCGTTTCTGGGAAGGCGCAGGCCTGGAGAACGCTCCGTTCATCCCACCGATCAACGGCCTGTTGAACAAGGCCGGTCAGGGAATCTACGAAGCGTCCCTTCCCGGTTTCAAAGAGGTGTTCGGCCACGCACTTCGACCGGAGATGGTGGCGGTCGCCGATGCGTACACGGCCAACCATCCCCAGCTCCTCGACCGTCTGGCTGCCATGCCGAACACGTTGGTGCACTTCGACTACCGCGCCGACAACTTGTTCTTCGATCCCGATGACGGTTCCGTCGTCGTGATCGACTGGCAGTCCATCAGCGTGGGTGGCGGCGCTGCTGACGTTGGCTATTTCATGGGGCAGAACCTGTCGCCCGCCGACCGTCGCGCCCACGAAGACGCACTGCTGCATCGCTATCACGACACCCTGGTGGCCGAAGGCGTGTCGAATTACGACTTCGACACCTTCTTCGACGACTACCGGCTGGGTCTGGTGTACGGCTGGGTGATCCCGGTGTTCGCTGTGGGTTCACTCGATGCATCGAGTGAACGAGCCGTTGCGCTCTGGACCAACGTGATCGAGCGCATCCAGGACGCCATCTTTCACCACAACGCACAGGAGTTCATCCAATGACCGATTCCAAGCAGGGCGCGGGCCGACTCGACGGAAAGGTCGCCGTGATCACCGGCGCGGCAAGTGGAATCGGCGCCGGTACGGCGCGGATGTTCGTTGCCGAAGGCGCCAAGGTCATCGTTGCCGATCTCCAGGTCGAGGCCGGTGAGGCACTCGTTGCCGAACTCGGCGATGACGCACGTTTCGCTCAGTGCGACGTCACACAGGAAGACCAAGTCGCGGCAGCTGTCGACATGGCAGTGTCCGAATTCGGCAGCCTCGATGTGATGTTCAACAACGCCGGCATCGTCGGCATCGTCGGACGCATTTCGGAGATGCCCGTCGAAGCGTGGGACCACACGATGTCGATTCTGTTGCGCGGCGTGTTCCTCGGTGTGAAGCACGCAGCGCGCGTGATGCGCGAGCAGGGCTCGGGCGTGATCATCAACACCTCCAGCACCGCTGGCATTCTGGGTGGGCTCGGACCGCACGTGTACACCGCAGCCAAACATGGCGTGATCGGACTCACGAAGTCTGTTGCCAACGAATTGGCTCCCGACGGCATCCGCGTGAACGCGATCTCGCCGGGCAACACCGTCACGGCGATGACCGCTGCGGTCACCACTGGCGATGCTGGCGACCTCGACGGAACGAACGAGAAGATCGCTTCCGGATCACCGCTCGGCTACGCGGGTGTTCCCGACGACATCGCCGCCGCAGCGCTGTACCTGGCCAGCGACGATGCTCGATACGTTTCGGGCCACACGCTGGTGGTCGACGCCGGCCAGACCACCGCAGGCATGACCCCGCAGCGGTTCAACCTTGGCGAGAGCCGCCAGTTCCACGAGGCAGGCCGCATCACATGAGCACTCGCGCGTTCGTTACGGGCCTGGCCCGTAACGAACGCGGCCCAGGTCGCCCGATGTTGTTCGTTACGGGCCAGGCCCGTAACGAACGGTGTGGGACCGAATGGTCAGAGGTTGCGGACGGGGTCGGTGCCGTCCCAGTCGATCGACGCGTCGCGAACCATGTCGTAGAACTTGCGCAATCCGGGACTGGGCTCGTAGATCTCGATCAGGTGTCCTCGAGCCGCGCCGCCGTCGTGGAATGCGAACGTGACGCCGCCAGCAGTCGCTGCGTGCAACACCTCGGCGTGACCGTCGCGAGTCAACCCCGCCGACACCTGCTCGACGTCGTTCACGAAGTGCGCGACGTGGTGCAATCCCGACGTTGGCACGATCATGTCGCCACCGGTGTCGTGCTGACAGATCAGCTCGAACATGATGTTGCCCCACCATCCGTATGCCGACGAATGGTCGAACGTGGCAGCCACTCCGTTGATGCGCGTTGCTCCCAATTCGATGTGGTCACGCACGAAGAACGGGCCCACTCCCACCGGCGCCCAACCCGCCGCAGCTTCGCGCACATCCGCGACCGCATAGGCGAGCTGCACCGGCCCGCTCATCCCGGTCCGAAAAGTGCCCGGCGCCGTTCGAGTCTTGGTGTGCTCAGCGTCGCTCATCCACCGAACGTAGCCACACCCACTCAGCCCGAACGGAGCCGAACATGACCACACTCTCACCCGACCTCAGCCAACTCTTCGAACTCGATGGGCAGACCGCCGTGGTGACCGGGGCTGCCACCGGAATCGGCGAGGGCATCGCACGCGTCCTGGCTGAAGCCGGTGCACATGTGGTGATCGCAGACGTAGATCGCGTCGGCGCGGAACGGGTGGCAGCCGACCTCGGCGGCACCGCATTGGAACTCGACGTGACCGACCCCGATGCGTGTCGTGACGCACTCACGTCGGTCGGTGATCGTTTGGACATCTTGGTGAACAACGCCGGCTCGTATCACGAGGCGGGCAGCATCTTGGATCAGAGCGTCGAGTCGTGGCAGCGATCGATCGACATCAACATGGTCAGCCTGTTCAACTGTTCGAAGCCAACCGCGGCGCGGATGGTCGAGCAGGGCAGCGGCGGCGCGATCGTCAACATCGCTTCGGTCGACGGTCTGCTCCCTTGCCTCGGCACCGGCTACGACACCGCGAAAGCAGGTGCGATTCACTTTTCGAGGAGCCTGGCGGTCGATCTTGCTCCCCACGGCATCCGCGTGAATGCGGTCAGTCCTGGTGTGGTGCCCGTCCCCACGCTCGACAAGATCCACTCCGGCGAGCTCGATCCTCTGTGGCCGACCGATTCTTCGGTGACTGGTCTGATGGGGCCGTTGATGAAGCAGCGGTCGTCCAACGTGCCGATCGGCCGAAAAGGAACTCCGGCTGACATTGCCCACGCCGTGCTGTTCCTCGTGTCGCGGGCGTCGAGCTACGTCACTGGGCAGAACATCGCCGTCGATGGCGGATGGACGCTGATATGAGCAGCATCTCGTCGGCGGATCTGAACCGATTGATCGATGAACGCAACATCATCGCGGTGGCGACCAACTACACCTGGGCGCTCGATGAACATCGTTTCGACGATCTCCGTGACGTGTTCATCGCCGACGCCACCGGTGAGCTCGGGAACCCGACGCTGCTGCAGGGCATCGACGCGATCATCGAACGCATCAGCAGCGCGCTCTCGCCGCTTGACGACAGCCAGCATCTCATCGGCAATCATCAGGTCGCGCTGGACGGCGACGAGGCTGAGCATCGCTGCTACCTGCACGCCCAACACATTCGTACCAACGCAGTGGGCGGACCGCACTACATCGTCGCTGGCCGCTACGAGGATCAGTTCGTGCGAACCTCGGTTGGCTGGCGTATCGCCCATCGGACGTTGAACGTCATGTGGACCGAAGGCAACACGCGAGTCGTCCGCGGCGACTGACGGTGAAGAAGTGCCAGGCACTTCTTCACTGGTTGCAGAAATCCTCGATCTGCCGGACCAGCTCACCTGGACGCGACAGCAGCGCGCGACATGAAGTTGGCGCCGTGGATCGACCACCACTGGGCATGGCCTGCTCGGCACGCCGAGCGCCGAGTTGACGGATCTCGAGCGGCGTGTCGCCGAGGGCCGGAGCGACATCGAGTAGTCGCCCCGACCCATCGCGGGACATCCGCCAGATGATGAGCCCGATCACGGTGGCCATCCGGTCGTCGAGCTCGTCGTGACGCAACGTGGCGATCAACAGGCTCGCCCCGACGTTGTTCGGGTCGCTCGCCGACAGGACGTACAGCGCGGCACGTGTCAGTCCTCGATACACCAGTTCGTCGACGGCGCGCCGATGGTGGACTGCGAGGAGGACGCGATGCTACTCACCAGTGAAGAAGTGCCTGGCACTTCTTCACTGGGTGGCTCGGTAGGAGTCGGGAATTGACCGCTTGGTAAGTTTTTCGGGCGATGAGCGACACCTCCTATCCCACGCCAAGCGTGGAACAACTCCTGGCGATCGAGGCGTGCCGAGAAGCTGCTCGCCGTTACTCCTACGGCATCGACCGTTTGGACGTCGATGTCTGCAAGTCGGCGTTCTGGCCTGATGCCACCGATGTCCACGGCGCGCACGACACCAACGCCTGGGAGTTCTTCGACAAGGTCGTGCCATCGCACGCTCGGTGGTCGTTCACGATGCACTCGATCTACAACCACCAGGTCGAGATCGACCCCGGCGGCGACACCGCACGCGGCGAGATGTACTGCATCACCAACCTGTACATGGCCGACGAGCGCGAGATGTCCACCTGGTACGGGCGCTACCAGGACACCTACGAGCGACGCGGTACCGAGTGGCGAATCAGTCGCCGCATCTGTGTGCATCACGGCACCACCATCGAGACCGATGTCGCCCCGATGGCAATCGACGCCACTCCCTATCGCCAAGCCTCATTCGACCGTCCCGCCAACGGTCGCCAGATTGGACCCTGATGCCTCGTTTCGCCAAACAGTGCGCCGCCGAGAACCCCACAGGATTCGCGCTCGTCGACATCTTGGCCGATGGCGCTCGTGAGCTCACGTGGGCCGAGGTGGACGACGCACTGAACCGTTGCGCGAACCTGCTGATCGAGGCGGGAGCGCAGGGAGCACTGGGCCCGGATCATCGCATTGCGGTGTTCGCAGAGAATGCAGCGGAAACCGCGCTTGCACACCTCGGGGGCCTGCTGGCTGGAGCCTCGTCGGTGCCCGTGAACTTTCATCTGACCGGGCCAGAAGCGGCGTACATCTTCGCTGACTCTGGCGCTGGAGTGGTGTTTGTTGGACCATCGACTGCGGAACGCGGTGTGGAAGCTGCTCGAGAAGCCGGTGTGGAGACCGTGATCGGCTGGGGCTGCGACGGCATCGACGGCGTGACCGACTGGGACACCTGGCTTGCCTCGGGCTCATCTGATGACCCGTCCGACGACATCGTGGCGCGTCCCAACCTGCTCTACACGTCGGGCACCACCGGCCGCCCGAAAGGCACCGAACTGCCGCCGTCGATGTTCGCGGGGGGCGCCAACATGGCCGAGCACCTCGAAGAACTCGCGAAGGGTGGCTTCGCCGGCTTCGGTACTCACCTGGTGGTTGGACCGATGTATCACACGGGCCCATTGTCGGGAATGCGTTTGCTGTGCGCCGGCGTGCCGTCGGTGATCCTCACGAAGTTCGACCCCGAGGTGACGCTGCGCGCCATCGACACCTACGCAACCGAAACCACGGTCATGGTGCCCACTCACTTCGTCCGCATGCTTGCACTGCCCGACGACGTGAAGGCAAAGTACGACGTGTCGTCGATGAAGCTGATGGCCCACACCGGCGCCAAGTGCCCGATCGATGTGAAGGCCTCGATGATCGAGTGGTTCGGTCCGGTGTTTCGTGACGCCTACGGAGCCACCGAGGTGGGAACCGTGTGTGCGATCACCAGTGAGGAATGGCTCGAACATCGCGGTTCGGTCGGGCGTTCCATTCCGCCGTTCACCGCAGTGGTGCTCGGCGAGAACATGGAGGAGCTGGCGCCGGACACCGAAGGCCGTCTGTTCTTCCGCGACGCCACCGGCCGCGGCATCATCTACCCGAACGACGCGGCCAAGACAGCGGAGTCCAACCCGGAGCCGGGCCTGTTCACCCTCGGCGAGATCGGGTACATGGATGCCGACGGGTTCGTCTACATCACCGACCGCTTCAGCGACATGGTCGTGTCGGGAGGCGTGAACATCTACCCGGCTGAAGCCGAGCAGCTGCTGATCGACCACCCCGAAGTCAGCGATGTCGGATGCATCGGTGTGCCGCATCCCGACATGGGGGAAATGCTCGTCGGCCTCGTGCAAGCCAGCGACCCATCGAACCCACCAGACCCCGCGGCGGTCGGCACGTGGTTGCGCGAACGGCTCAGCACCTACAAGTGCCCGCGCGAGTACCACGTGGTCGACGACCTGCTGCGCAACACCATGGGCAAGATCAACAAGCGCAAACTCCGCGACGCCTGGCTCGCGGGCGAACTCACCGAACTCACTTCACCCTCCCCGAAAGGCCGATCATGACCGACACTCAGGACCGCACCAACGACATCGACCCGAACATCAGCGTCGAGGACTTCGCTGCCGACGCCGAGCGATGGTTTGACGCCAAGCTCGAACGACGCAAGGTCGGCGACGACGGCTCGTTCGTGTGGGGCGAAGGCGAGTTCGACGTGTCGGTGTTCCACGCAATGGACTACGAGACCGAGCGCGTCCACATCGACGGCATTCGAGCGTTGACCCAAGCAAAGGCCGAACGCGGCTATCACGCCATCACGTGGCCCCGTGAACTGGGCGGTCTCGGCCTGAGCCGCGCGCATGGCCGTGCGTTTGGAAAGGTCGAGCGACAGTTCCAGACCCCCGGAAGCCACGAGACCACCTCGGTGACGCGCACGCTGATCGCTCCGACGGTCAACGTCTACGGAACCGACGAGCAGAAGCAGCGCTGGATCCCACAGTTCCTCAACGGCGATGTCCTGTGCTGCCAACTGTTCAGCGAGCCGGGCGCCGGTTCCGACCTCGCCGGCCTGGGTTGCAAGGCTGAGCGCGATGGCGATGAGTGGGTGATCAACGGTCAGAAGGTCTGGTCGTCGGGCGCACAGTTCAGCGAATGGGGCGAGCTGATTGCGCGTTCTGATCCTGATGTGGTGAAGCACAAGGGCATGACCGCGTTCATCATGCCGATGGATCTGCCGGGCATCGAAGTGCGGCCGATCGACCAGATGAGCGGTGGTTCGTCGTTCTGTGAAGTGTTCTTCAACGACGTCCGAATCCCCGACGACATGCGCCTCGGGGACGAAGGACAGGGGTGGGCCGTGGCGCTCACTACGCTCGGCTTCGAGCGCGATCACTCCGAAGGCGAAGGCGGGGGAGCGTCCGGCGGTGGATGGTCCCAGCTCATCGCCACAGCGCAGGCAATGGGTGTTGACAAGGAGCCGTTGATCCGCAGCGAACTCGCTCGTTCGTACATGCTGACCAGAGTCGAGAAGTTGGTTGCCAAACGCGCTGCGGACCTGGCCAAGTCGGGAACACCAGGGCCGGAAGCCTCGCTGGGCAAGATCTTGTGGACCGAAGGCATGCGCAACACGAGCCATGTCGTGTCGAAGATCTTGGGTGCCAAGCTCATTGCCGACGGAGGCGACTGGGGTGCCTACGAATGGGGTGCGCACGTGCTCGGTGCGCCGGGCTATCGCATCGCCGGCGGCTCTGACGAAGTGCAGCGCAACATCATCGGCGAGCGAGTGCTCGGGTTGCCGCGTGAACCCAAGGCCGATACGGGGCCGTGGAAAGACGTTCCCCGCTGAGCGCACGCTGACCGACACCTCGTCGGCGCAGATCTTGACTCGTGTGACAACGCCCTCGCGCCGACAACACTGATGATGGTGATGGATCGTTCGGTGCTCGCGCAGTGCGTTGCGGTGGGCCTTGTCGCACTGGCGACCATCACCGGACTGAGTGTGCGAGCTACAACCAACGCCGAGCTCGACTCGTCGGCCACTGCGTCAGAGCAGGCGGTTCGAGTGGATCTCGCTGCGATCCTCGACCGGCCCGGTGTGCCCGGAGCGCCGTCGATACCGGCTGACGCTGCGCCTGTCGACACCTCACAACCAGATGTTGTCGTCGGCTCCGGTACCCCGGCCAGTTGCACGTCGGCGCGAGTCGTCGATGCCGTTGCTCGTGGCGGTGTCATCACCTTTGACTGCGGCCCCGACCCGGTCACCATTGCAATGGCCGCCACCGCCAAGGTTGTGAACACGTCGCCGCTGGTGGTGATCGATGGCGGCGGACTGGTGACGCTCGACGGCCTCGGGCAGCGGCGGATTCTCTACATGAACACCTGCGACCGAGCGCAGGTCTGGACCACGCCCCACTGTCAGAACCAGGATCATCCGCAACTCACCGTGCAGGGTCTTCGTTTCGTTCGCGGCGACTCGACCGGCGAGACCGTCGATGGTGGCGGTGGGGGAGCGGTCTTCGTGCGCGGCGGTCAGGTGAAGATCGTCGATGCGTCGTTTGCGGAGAATCGTTGCGACTCGACCGGTCCAGATGTCGGCGGTGGCGCGTTGCGCGTGCTGAGCCAGTTCGAGGGTCGTCCAGTGTTGCTGTCGCGCAGCGTGTTCACCGACAACGTGTGCTCCAACGGTGCCGCCACGTCCAGCATTGGCGTGTCCTGGCAGATCCGCAACTCGACCTTCATTGCCAACCGAGCGATCGGTGTCGGCGCGAATCCTCAGCGCACCGGAACACCCGGCGGTGGCAACGGCGGAGCGATCTACCTCGACGGCAACGAGATGACGTTGGAGCTGATCGGCAGCGTCGTTCGTGACAACACCGCCAACGAGGGAGGCGGCGCGGTGTTCTTCGTGTCGAACAATCGGCAGGGCCGGGCGTTCATCACGGGGTCGGAGCTCGATGGCAACGTCAGTCGGGGCTTCGAGACCCGTGGCTTCCCCGGCATCTTCCACCTCGGCAGCGGCGCGCCCGTCGTCGTGGACTCGACGCTCAGCTGAACTCGCACCGGGCGTCGGCTGATCGGCGGCAATACTCATGGGGTGTGTCTCGTGGTCGCTCAGATTGGTCGCTGATGTCGACGCTCTCTGCCGGTTCGCAACGCCACGATCCACGCGAAGGTCTCGACGCCGACGGGTTGATCACCACCGGCGCTGATCCCGACGCGGTGCCCTCGGCGTTCGAACCAGTGGTCCGCGACCTCGTCGAATCTGTCGACGCAGATGTCGAGGTCTACCTCTATGGGTCCGTTGCGACCGGACAGGCCACGCCGGGCGACTCTGACGTCGACGTGTTGACGATTGGACTCTCGTCGCACCGGGCACGCCGCGTCGCCGCAGAACTGTCGGGCGTGCATCGATCGCGGTGTCGCGCGGTGGAGATCGCTCCGGCGCATCACACCGATTTCGTCGGCCCTGGCGATGAGGCGTATGGGAATCGTGTGTTCCTGCATCACTACTGCGTCCATGTCGCTGGCCCGCAGCGTCAGACGACGGGCCCGCACCTCGGCGACGTATGTGCAGCACGCGGATTCAACGGTGACATCGCTCGGCACCTGTTGCGCTGGGAACAGCTCCTTACCGCTGAGAACGCCGAGGCCGTTGCTCGCATGGCAGCACGCAAGACGCTCCTCGCCGTGGCAGGGCTCGTCAGTGTGCACGATGGCTGCTGGACCACGGATCGTCGTCTCGCCGCAGAACGTTGGGCTCTCGTCGACCCATCGCTGCGGTCGACCGTGCAACAGCTGATCGACTGGTGCACCAACTCCACTGGCACCTCGGTCAGCGATGTCCGCGCCACGTTGAGTTCGGGAGTGTCTGCGATCGTCGAACAGTTCGGCGAACGAATCGGCTGCTGGGAGTCGCCGTCGTGACCACGGCGCCGTTGCGGGCGGTACCGGATACGGCGGTGATCGAGGCGTTCGGTGGCGCTCCCGGCCCGGCTGAGGTCTTGGCGGGCGGAGACGAGTCGTCGGTTCGCATCGATGACGTCGTGTTCAAGCGGGTGGATGACGTGGCAGTTGCCGAGTGGATGCAACCCGCGCTCGCATCGCTGCCACCGAGGTCTTGGCGATGCCCGGCGCCGCGACAGGCACAATCGGGTGGCTGGGTGGTGGCTGGGTGGTGGCTGGGTGGACGGCGACGGAGTTCGTCGACGGGCTGGAACCATTGGTCGACGACGTGGCTGCGGTCATCGACATCGGTGTGGAGCTCGCTCACGATCTTCGCCCTCACGCTCCGACAGCTGCTGCGTCGCTGCGCACTCGCGTCGACCGGTGGTCGATCGCTGATCGGGTGGCGTGGGGTGAGTTGGAGGCCGGGTCGTGCGGACTGCATTGGACCGTCGAGGCATTGGTCGATCGACTCTCGACCCACGTCCCAGGCCGTGATGGGTCGGTGCAACCCGATGCTGTGGCGCACGGCGACACCTTGGTCCACGGAGACCTCGCGACCAATGTGTTCCGCGACGCTGATGGGCAAGCGGTGGTGCTCGACGTGTCTGCGTACCTTCGCCCGGTTGGGTACGGCTCGGCAATCGTGGTGATCGACCACCTGCTGTGGCTCGACGGTGACCCCGCCTTGGTCGGGCTGGTCGGTGAGAGTGCTCTCGCAGGCGCACTCATCTTCCGTCTGGTGGCGGATCAACTCGGCGAGTCGACGCACGACACCACCGACCCGACGAGCCCGGACCTCGGTGTGTTCGAGGCGGCGTTGGCAGCGGCGGGTCTCTGACGCAGATCGCTCGAACGTCGCTGGGTACCGTCAGGGTCATGCAGTGGAGCGATGTGGCAGCGGCCTTTCTCACCCCGTCGGGAGCTGAACCGCCTCCACCCACGGTTGCCTCCTCGCCGGCGCGCCGCCTGCGTGATGCGGTAGAGCCGATCGCCACCATCGGCTGGTGGGCACAATCCGCAGGCGACGAGTTCACAAGCGCCGGGCTCGACTTCTTCGGCGGATACGTGTGGGGTCGCTCGGCGGCGCTCGGAGCGGGCGCGGACATCACCACGGTCGCCGCGGCCTTCGGCGTGTTCGATGCCGATCTGCTCGGCGCTGTGCTCGCCGCCGCGAAACCGGTCGCGACGCACGACGAGATCTTGGCGAGCCGCGAACGTGGCGCGAGTGCCGGCCTGGCTGCAGCGACCACGTCGGTCGACGCGGCCGTGATCGAATCGTCAGCGCAGCGATTGCGTTCCGCGATGCGCGACGTTGATGGCACCGCGCGTCCGTTCTTCAGTGGACTGCGGGCGCTGGCTGAGCCGAGTGACGCGCACGGTGCGCTGTGGCGGGCGGCCGAGATGTTCCGTGAGCATCGCGGTGACGGGCACCTCGGAGCCTGCGTTGCTGCCGGCCTCGATCAGGTGGAGATGAACGTGCTCACCGAGCTGTGGCTCGACTACTCGCTCGGCGAATACTCCGCCAGCCGCGGCTTCGGGCCGGAGCGTCTGGAGGCGGCGGTCGAGTCGCTGCGCGGTCGGGGGTGGGTCGATGCGGACGGTGCCCTGAGCAACGAAGGACGAGCAGCGCGCGACGAGATCGAAGCGGCGACCGATCGTTCCCAGCAGCACATCATCGCGGCGATCGGGAACGACCTCGACGGCCTCATCAACGATCTCGCGAGCGTTGGCGAAGCCGTGGTGGCAGCCCACGCCGCTCCGGCGGACCCCCGCAAGCGCGCTGCAGGCTGAACTTCGTTGTGCACACCTCGGATGTTTCAACTCGGTTGAAACATCCAAGGCTCAGTCGGCCTGGGCGTTCATTGCTTCGACGGTGAACGAACGGAACTTGGCGGTGTCGAAGGCCACCACGAGGCGAGCATCGGTTTCGATGATCACTCGGTGAGGTGAGTCCAGGAACTTCGCGAAACTCTGCACGTACGGCTCGTCGGGCAGCGTGTCGAGACGCGACAGCCGCGTGTAGAACCAGGACTTCAGCTCGTCGAAGCCGGGGTCGCCGTTCTGATGGATGATCGACTCACCCTTGAACGTGGCGGTCTTGCCACCGTTGTTGATGACAATGCCGCTCTGGGGGCGCTGCTTCAGTGCTGGCACGCGCTTGCGTCGTTCCGCGCACGTGGTGAAGAACTTGCCCTCGTGGTACACGAATGCCACCACCACGCCGACCGGGTGACCGTCTTTGGTGGTCCAGTTGAAAACGCACTCTGCCGGGCTTTCCAGCAGCTCGGCCATGCCCTCGTCGTCGAGGCGCATGCTGGTGAGGTCTTCGTAGTCGACCTGTTCGTTGTCGTCGCTCATTGTTCGGGTGCCTTTCTCGCGATCCCCGCTGTTGCAGCGGCTTTAGCGATCTCTTCGTCGGTGGGAGGTTTGGTGACACCGCTGCGACGTTTGGCGACCTTCACGATTGCCTGGCGGGACGCAACGGCAACGGCGACGATGAGGACGAGGCCCTCGAACAGCGGCTGAATCCACGAGATCTCTCGTGGGTAGCGCAGGCCGATTCCCTTGATGCCGAAGGCGAGGGTGTAGACCGCGATGACCGTGCCCCACACGTTGGGCCGTCCCTTGAGTTGGCTGGCGCCGAAGAACACTGCGCCCACTGCGGTGAACAGCAGCGGTGGGCCGACCGACGAGGTGTACACGGCGAACTTCCAGGAGTAGATCAGACCAGCGAATCCGGCGATGCCGGCCGAGACGATGAGGCTGGAGAAGGAGAGCAATTCGACGTTCACGCCAGCGAGGCGAGCAGCTTCCCGGTTGCCGCCGGTGGCGAACATCTGACGTCCGATGGGGGTGTGCTCCAGCACGTACCAGATGACGAAGGCGACGATCAGGCCGAAGAAGAAGTAGTACGGCAGCGAGATCTCGCTGCCCGAACCCGGCCAGCTGAACGAGAACACGTCACCCTTGCCGAACTCGATGTAGTTCTCGCCGAGTGCGCCCGTGATGTTGCCACCGTCGTGGATACGCAAGATCACCGCCGCGATCACCTGGCTCATTCCGAGCGTGGCGATGAAGCTGTTGACCTTCAGCTTCACGACGATGAACCCGTTCAGCGCGCCGATTGCCAGGCACGCGAGCATGCCCAGCAAGGCGCCCAGGCCGTCGGGTAGGTCGGTCTCCAAGGCCATCTTGTTGACAATCACCAGGCTCAGTGCCATGTTCGCCCCGATCGACAGATCGAAGGTCTCGGTGATGAGCGGCACGAGGAAGGCGAGCGCCAACATGGACACGATCACCTTGTCGGTGAGCACGAACTCGATGCTGCCGTTCCATTGCAGGAAGTTGCTTTCGGTGAGCCCGAAGAAGATGAAGAACGCACCCAGCAGGTACAACCCACTGAATCGGTTCAGGCCGAGCTTGGTCACCAACGCCCCGAGCGAACTACGCCCGGCGGAGGAGTCGGCGGGAGTCGGCTCGTCGCCGATCTCGTCGCTGGCCGTATCTGAGATGGTGGAGGTCATCGACCAGCTGCTTTCAAGGTTTGGAGGAGTGAACGTTCGACGTTCTCGGTCGTCATGTCGTCGCCGGTCAGTTCGTCGATGATGATTCCTTCGACCATCACGAGGATCCGATGGGCGACCTGCACGAGTTCGTCGGTGTCGGTGGAAACCGCCACGACCGCGGTGCCGTCTTGTGCAGCCGCGTCGATCAGCCCGAGGATCTGATCTTTTGCTCCGACGTCGATGCCGCTGGTCGGCTCATCGAGCACGAGCACGGTCGGCGCCAGACGCAGGCTTCGGCCGAACAGCACCTTTTGCTGGTTGCCGCCGCTCAGCGCGGTGATGGGTATGTCGGTGCCCGCGGTCTTGATCGACAGTCGCTGGACCCAGTCGGCGCACTCGAGTTTTTCCTCCGCGTGCCGCAGCCGTCCTCGGCGCCAGTTCCGCCAGAGGTTGGCAATCGTGAGGTTGTCGCCGACCGACGACAACGGGATCACACCGAGCGTTGCTCGGTCAGCGGGAACGAAGGCCATTCCCGCATCCATGGCCGCCCGTGGGTCGTAGTTCGGGATCGGGGTACCGAAGACACTGACGGACCCGTCGTCGCTGGGAATCTGGCCGGTGATGTACGGCGCGATGAGCTCGCGGCCTGACCCGGTGATGCCCGCGATGCCGACGATTTCGCCAGGACGCACGACGAGGTCGACGCCGTGAATGGTGCCGCCGCGAAGGCCACGCACTTCGAGCCCTGCAACGCCGGTCGCATTCGCTGTGGAGCTCATCGCCGATCGTTCGAGCTTGTGGCCGATCATCAACTCGATCAGTCGCTCGTGATCGAGGTCGGCGGTCGGCAGGGTGTCGATGCGCTGTCCGTCGCGCAAGATGCTGACGTCATCGGCGATCTCGAACACCTCATCGAGGTGATGCGACACGTACAGAATGGCGACGCCGCGTTCCTTGAGTCGACGGATCGCCGCGAACAGTCGTTCCACGTCGTCTCCTGGCAACGATGCGGTCGGCTCGTCGAGCACCAGCAACTTCGCATGCTCTTCCCACCCGTGCAGCGCCCGGGCCAACGCAACGGCAGTCTTTTGCGATGGTGCCAGCATGCCGACCGGCAGCGAGATGTCGACGTCATTGAAGCCGAGCAGATCGAGGCCCTCTCGAGCACGGCGCGTGTCGGCAGCCCAGTCGATTCGACCTCCGCGCTTGGTCGTATAGCCGACACCCATCGAGATGTTCTCGACGCTGTTCAGCGACTCGACGAGGCCGAGGTCCTGGTGAACGAAACGCACCCCAGCTGCTGCAGCAGCATGGCCATCGCCGAGCGGCAAGGGAACACCATCGAGTTCTGCGTGCCCGCCAGGGTCGGGCTGGTGGTAGCCGGCGATGATCTTGATCAATGTCGACTTGCCCGAACCATTCTGACCAACGAGCGCGTGCGTGCGACCGACGCCGAGTGTGATGTCGACGTTGTCGAGCGCCACCTGACCTGGGAACGTCTTCGAGAGGTCACGTACGACCAGCAAATTCTCCATTGCACCCGCTCCACTAGTGATCTGCACTTCGGAAATAAACTAAACAGTCAATTAGACGCCGAACGAGTTGGCGTGTCACTAGGGGGAAACCCGGGGGTATGAAAACATGACCAGAGCAAAGAAGTGGCTTGCCGCTCCACTCGTTGGAGCACTCGTGCTCGCAGCGTGTGGTGGCAGCGATGACGACGCGGCGGACACGACCGAGGCACCTGCCGAGGCCGAAGCCGAGGCGGAAGCCGAGCCTGAAGCGGAAGCAGAACCCGAAGCAGAAGCAGAACCCGAAGCAGCCGGTGGCGATGGACTCGCGGCAGCCCAGGCGATCGTCGACGCGAATCTCGTGATTCCCACGGAAATCGGCCCGACGATCGCGCTTGACTCCGCTCCAGAAGAAAAGACCGTGGCGTGGCTCGAGTGCTCGCTGCCGTCATGTATCGCCATCGGTATCGGCTTCGCTGACGCCGTCGAGGCACTCGGTTGGAACCTCGAGGTCATCTCGTTCGCCACCGACGCAGCGCCTGCCTTCCAGCAAGCTCTCGATCAGGGTGTCGACTACGTCGCGATCACCGGAACAGCGCCGGCGCTCATCCAGGATCAGCTCGACCAGGCCGCCGCCGCTGGCGTTCCGGTGATGAGCTGCTTCGATGCGTCGGAGCCGGCAGAGGGCGGGTACGCGATGCAGTGTGGTGATGCCACCTCCGTCGAAGTCGCCGGAACGCTGATCTCGAATGCGATCATCGCCGATTCGGGTGGAACGGCCAACACGTTGATGGTCAACATTCCCGACTTCACGGTGCTCAAGGTCGAAGCTGATGCTTCACGGGCTGCCTACGAGGCCAACTGCCCCGACTGCACCTTCACCGAGCTCGCACTGACGCTCGACCAGCTCCTCGCTGGCGAAGTCGCTGGCGCGATCCTGTCGTCGGTTCAGGCTGACCCGGACATCGAGTACATCCACTTCGCATTCGACGGACTGGCCGGCGGCGTGTCGTCCACCCTCGCTGATGCCGAGCTGCTCGACGGTCTGAAGCTGGTTGGCGTCGACTACAACGGCGCCATCTTGCAGGAGATCGTGGACGGCACCATGCAGTTCTGGACCACGAACCCGAAGGAATACTCGGCATGGCTCATGGTCGACGCCATGGCACGTCACGCTGTTGGCGCTGACAACCCGGAAGAGCGTGCGAACGCCATTCTCCCGACGTTCATCGCCAACTCACCTGAAGTGGCCGAGCCGCTGATCCCGACCGACGGCTGGCCAGGGCCTGACGGCATGGCAGAGCAGTTCGCTGCTCTCTGGGGCGTCTGATACCCATCTCAGTAGTCTCGTGAGCTGCTGAAAACGACAACGATCCGCTGGTTGTGCTTCACGCACAGCTGGCGGATCGTTTGCGTTTTCAGCCGGGCTCGTGAGCTGTTCTGGTGAGTTGGAATCGGGCCGAACGACAACACGCCACCGCCCGTGGGATTCGATCGGGCCACCCCCGCCATGAAAGGGTGACCCGGTGCAACTCGATGTGTCGTCGCTTCCGATCGCAGATGCTTGGGCGGAGCCTGATCTCGGCTCACGCTTCGACCCGTTCCGTTTCGATCATCGGATGGCGGCCTATCGCCAGCTCATCGACGTCACGAACACCGCCGATCGCTTCGGTGCTGACAATCGTGACAATCCGCTGTGGGGACTGCCGTTTCAACATCAGTGGCAGAACGATTCCGGTCGGCTCTCGTCGCCGCCCGGTGAACAAGGGGTGAGCGACATCGATCCCGACGCAGCATGGGGCTTCGGCAACTACACGCTCGCCGTCATCCCGTGGCTGGGTGCTGTCGCCGCCGGTCTCGTCGATGAGCGCGAGATCGCTCCGCCACCGAAGCCGAGTCGGTTCTCGTACGTCAGCAATGGTGTCGTGCCCGCAGATCTGCAGCGGTCGCTCGACGCGTGGGGTGCGTACTTCGACGCGACCATGGACCTCACTCGTTCCAATGACGAGGTACGCGAGCGGATGTGGCACGCACACAAGCAGAGCCTCGATGCAGCGGCTTCGGTCATCTCGACGATCTCCACCACAACAGAATCTGACCTGGAACTCTCGTTTCTGCGTGGATGGTGCCGGATGGTCGACTACCTGTGGGCAGCCAACTGGCGCACCGACTTCGACTTCATCGTGGAGAACGGACTCGACGTACTCCCAGATCAACCGCTGACCGAGGCCTCGATCGCTCAACTCGATCCCGAGATCCGCTCCACGCTTGACAACGTGCTGGACCTTTCTCGCAAATCCGATCGGCGAGTACGTTTCGAACTTCGAATGTGGAAGCGTGCAATGCGCACCGATGAAGCGAAACGGGACGTGGCGGACCTGCTCGATGCGGTGTTCAATCCGACTCCCCAGAACCGAAGCGACCGCAAGCGACTGCTCCGGTTCATGGCAGCTCGTTAGCTGAGCCTGCCTACCTGTTGCTGACGAGGTCCGGGTACACCGTTTGCATCGCGTGCAGCAGGCTCTCGAGCTTCATTGCCTTGCCCTTGTCGCCGCGGACCTTGATCTTGCGGAACAGCAACCCCTGTGCGAGTCCAAGCGTTCCGAGCAGCAGCTCGTGGAGTGAGTTCGCACTGAGCTCAGCGGTCAGATCGGCCGTGTTGCGTCCCGTCCCGAACGACGCATGCACCGGCTTCGAGCGTCCGTCGATCCAGAGCTCGACGCCTGGGGACTTGAGTTTGAACCGGATCACCATCTGCTGGTCGACCAGTTCATTCATTGCATCGGGATCGTCGGACTCGATCTGGTCGAACATCTGGGTGAACAGCGCTTCGAAATCCGCTGCGTCTGCATACACCTGGCTCATGTCGAGATGTTCCTTGCGCGGCGATGGGTGCGTGGACAACGCCGTGGCACCGGTGTCAACGATGCGGGTGTCAACGATGTAGGTGTCAACGGCGAGTGGGTGGCTCGACGGCCACGTCGGTCGGGCCGATCTCGAGCCAGCTGTACAGGTGCTCCCAGAAGTGGCGGATCTTGGTCTCGTTGTAGTTGGCGAAGATCACCTCAGGCGTTTCCTGGTTCTTCAGCCCGCGTTGCACGTGAGGCAGGTTCACCGAGTCCTGCTGGAAGATCTTCGCGGTCGGCCCCAGCTCAGGGGCCATGGTCCAGTCATCATCCACTCCCAACTGGGTGACCTTCGCCGGTTCGGGCCGGTTCTCCTGGTCGGCCCACGGTACGAACATCATCACTTCGAAGATGCACGAGTCCGGGTCGTTGCCGTTGGGGCGGAACCGGTACTGCAGCGGGTTGAACGTGCCCCACGGCGACCAGTTCGGGAAGACCGAGTACCAGATGGCGTCGACCAGGTCGGAGTCCGAGAAGTCCTCGGGATCGAGGTCACCACCCGCTCGCTTGACCCAGTCGGCGCGACGGGTGGCGGCGGTGATCGCACGGGCCTCGACCATCGAGTCGGTGTCAGGCTTGTGCATGACCGGCAGGTCGAACACACCCTCGGGCGACGGGCCACCGACCCAGATCAGCAAGTGCGGATCCGCCTGAGTGATCGGGCCGGACACATGCGTGCCATCGGTGTCGAAGATGCTCTCGTGGCCATCGAGGTCGATCACTCGGACCTGGCTGTTCGACAGCGGCGAATCGAGGTCGACGCGCTCGTAGATGTGGCCGTTCATGGGGTGGCGGTATCGGGCGAACTGCTTCCCGTCCGGATCGATCTCGAACTTCGCCATGCCCTCGAGGTGTGGCGAGTCGATCTGCTGTGGCGAGATCGCACGACTGAAGTTGCCCCACGTGTCGTAGCGCGTGTTCGCGTCGCCCAGCGACTCCATCAACGTCGGGTGGGTGGCCACCACGTGGTACGCCTCCATGAACGCTTCCTGGCAAGCCTTCCAGTTGCAGGCCATGACCTTCTCGACGTGGGCGACCTTCACCTTGCGGGCGAAGGGGTACTTCTCGAAATGCACATCGAGGCCTGCGAGGTACTGAGCGAGTGGTTCAGCATCGCGGTCGGGGTTGATGAACACGAAGCCATCCCACGTGTCCACGAGCGCTTCGGGCAGCGAATAGTCCTCTTTGCGCAACGACGGGAAGTCCCATTCGCAGGGCACTTCCTTCATCGAACCATCCAGGTTCCAGGCCCAGCCGTGAAAGGCACACCTGATGTTGCGCGCACCCTTGCCGTGGGTTTCGCGTAGCAACCGACCACGGTGCAGACACGCGTTGCGGTACGCCTTGATGCCCTCTGCGGTGCGCACGATCAGGAACGACATCTCCGCGATCTCGTACACGTGGTAGTCGCCGACGTTCGGAATCTCCTCTTCGAGGCACGCCAACTGCCACACGCGGCTCCACAGCTTCTCGACTTCGAGCGCGTGGAATTCCGGTGAGGTGTAGTACCAGGCGGGCACCCGGGTGTTGCCGTCGGTCAGTCCCTGGCGCGACTCTTCTCGAAGCGGCGGTGCGACCGGATGTGTGTCCTGGTCGAGCAGCTCGGCCTGGCTGACACCTGCGGATCGATTCGTACCGGTGATCGTTTCGGTCATCGCGTAATGATTTCACGATCTGCGCGGCGGGATCGAGTTGGTGAAGGGTGATTCAGAAATGAACCGCTGGTTCTCGGGCGACGTCGGTGCGCGTCGTAGACTCAGAACGTCGTCGAACAACTCCGAAGGGAGCCACCATGGCTCGCAACTCATATCACAACTATCTCCGCGCCGTTCCGCTGTTCGCGGATGTCGAAGAACATGACCTCGACGTCATCGGCGCTGCGGTCACCGAGCTCTCCGTGAAGGCGGGCGAAGTACTCATGCGTGCTGGCAGTTCGGCGCGTGAGATGGTGATCGTGCTCGAAGGTGAGCTGTGTGTGAAGCTCGGTGACACCGAGATCGCCACCATTGCGCCGGGCGGCTTCGCCGGCGAGATGGGCCTCCTTGCTGACCGGCCCCGCAACGCCACGGTCGCCGCCAAGAGCGACACGCGGATCCTGCACATCGACAGTCGCTCGTTCGACAACGTGCTGCACGAGGCACCCCAGATCGCCGTGAAAATGCTGCCGGTGGTCGCCAAGCGCGTGGTCGAGAACAACGACCGCCACACGGACTGAACCCGGGCTGCGCCGACGGCTCGGCGCACCTCTCAGTCGGCGTCGCCGCTGCCACCTACCTGAGTGGTGGATGCACCGGCGGGTGAACCTTTGAACATGGCATCGGAGTCGAAGCCGATGCGGGCATCGGTGTCGATCCGGATCACCACTCGGCCCGGGCTGTCGAGGTGTGCGGCGAACGCCGCCTGTTTCGTCGCGTCACCAGGGCGGACCTTCTGGGCGAGTGCCGTGTACATCCACGCCAGCGTCTCGGGGTCGTCGAGTACCGTGGCTGCACCCTTGTAGGTCACTGCCTGGCTGATACCGATGTCGGTGCCGCGGCTGCTGACGGCCACGGCCACACGCGGTCGCGCTTCGATTGCCGGTACCCGCTTGCGCTGACGTGTGCACGTGAGCCAGAACGCATCGTCGTGCCAGACGAAGTTCATCACCACACCGACCGGGTCACCGGCCTTGGTGGTCCACATGAACGTGCATTCCGTCTGCGTGTTCAGCAATGTGGCCTCGCGGTCATCTGACAACACGAACTTCGTGACGTCTTCGTAGCTGTCGGTGTATTCGGCCATGACGGTGCCTGCTCTCGGGTTTGCGAATGTGCATGAAGTTAGGTCGATCCGCGAAGCTGTGGCGAGGCGCACGCACGTGACGTGCGATGCCACGACTGGATGGGGATCCGAGCAATGACCGAGCAGGGATTGAGCGAGAACTGGGCGACGTTGTGGGAGGCATTTGCGGATGCGCAACCAGCGCAGGTGGCCGTCGTGGTCGGCGACCACGAGCAGACCTGGAGTTCGCTCGACGATCGTGCTGCCCGACTTGCGACCGTGCTGGCCGATCGCGGCGCTGGCGTCGGGACGCGGATCGCGCAGTTGATGTTCAACTGTCCCGAGTACCTCGAGTCTGCGTACGCGGCGTTCAAGCTGCGCGCCACGCCGGTGAACGTGAACTACCGCTACAAGGCGCCCGAGATCGCCTATATCTGTGACAACGCAGGCGCGGAGGTGCTCGTCTTCCACGGATCGCTCGGCGAACGCGTCACCGCTGCTCGTTCGATGATGCCCACGGTCACCACGCTGCTGCAGGTGGATGACGGCTCGCCGCTGATCGACGGAGCCGAGTGGTACCACGAGGTCGTCGAGGCCGCCGAGCCCGCTGCACGAATCGAGCGGTCGGGTGAGGACACGCTGATGCTCTACACCGGCGGCACCACCGGCAACCCGAAGGGTGTGGTGTGGCGTCACGTCGATCTGTTCGGAGCGCTTGCCTACACGTCGTATGCGTCAGCCGGGATCGAAGTGCCGACCACACCGGCTGATGTCGGACGAATCGCGGCCGAACTCGCAGCCGCCGGAAAGTCGCCGGTGATGCTGTGCGCACCGCCGCTGATGCACGGCACCGCACTGTTCCTCGCCATCGGCGCATTCGTCATGGGCGGTCGCGTGGTATTGCTCGGTGGTCGATCGTTCGATGCTGATGAGCTGTGGCAGCTCGTCGAACGCCACGGTGTCACTCAACTCTCCCTGGTGGGTGACGCTTTCGCACGACCCCTGAACGATGCACTGGCTCGCAGTGGGGATGATGCTCCCGATGTCACGTCGGTGGCACGGATCGTGTCCACGGGCGCCACCTTGTCGTCAGAGCAGAAGCGGTCGTTCCAGGCGCGTATGCCCGGCGCAGTGATCATGGACATGATCGGCGCATCCGAGGGCGGACCGTACGCGCTGTCGATGACCATGCCGGGGAGCGAGCCGCCCGAAACGGCGGTGTTCATGGCGCTGCCGAACGTGGTCACCATCGATCCGCTCACGAACGAGGTGTTTCCTTGGGGGAGCACCGAGCCGGGGATGCTCGGCGCTGCGGGGCCGATGCCGCGCGGCTACTGGAATGACGAGGCCAAGACCGCTGACACGTTCCGCACCGTCGACGGCGTGCGCTACACGGTGCCGGGTGACTTCGCGACCATTGCCGAGGACGGCACGGTCACGCTCCTCGGACGCGGTTCGGTCTCGATCAACTCCGGCGGCGAGAAGATCTACCCCGAAGAGGTCGAGGTGGCTGCTCGCAAGCACCCCAACGTCGTCGATGCGAACGCTGTGGGTGTGCCGCACGAACGGTTCGGTGAAACGGTCGTGCTGGTGTGTTCGGTCTCGGCACCCACGCCCGAAGCCGACATCATCGCCACGGTCAAGGAATCGATCGCCGACTACAAGGCCCCGCGGCGTGTCGTGTTCGTCGACGAGGTGTACCGCGCCCCGAATGGCAAGGCCGACTACCGATGGGCGAAGTCGCAAGCCACCGGTTGAGCTGCTCAGCGTTCAGGCCCTGACTGCGCTGCACGAACGGCATTCCATCGCCGTGTGCGAAGACCACCTGAGCGCCTGAGGAACGTTCTGGACGGCCATTGAAAGAGGGTTCGACGAGAAATTCGAGAATTTCTCAGAATTCTCTGTCGAATCCTGTGGGGTGCTGCGTCAAGACAGCAGAGGAACCGAAACGGTCGGTTCCGAGCACCACAACAGGAGCCATCAAATGAGCAAGCACCAGCCAGTCAACGTCACCGTCGAGCGCACGATCCCCGCATCGCCCGAAGCCCTCTACGACATCGTCACCGACGTGTCCCGAATCGGCGAGATGAGCCCCGAGTGTCGCAGCGCCGAATGGGTCGGCAAGCACGCCAGCCCGCAGGTCGGCGCCCGCTTCAAGGGCAGCAACGAGCTCGGCAAGAGCAAGTGGAGCACCAAGCCAACCGTCACCGCGGCCGAGCGCGGTCAGGTGTTCGAGTTCAAGGTGCCGATGGGCTTCGGGCCGACCTGGCGCTACGAGTTCCACCAGGTCGAGGGCGGCACCCGGGTTGTCGAGTCGATGCGACAGGACAAGGCCTCACCGTGGTTCATCCGTCGGGCCCAGGTGAAAGCCGGCGTGACAGATCGTGCCGCCAACGTCACCGATGCCATGACGACCACGCTCGCCAACCTCGACCGCCTCGCCACGGCGTGAGCGTCACCTGACCAACCCGCCACCGACCCGACTCATCAACCACAATCACCACAGCCGTCGACATCGTTCGGCAACCAAACAGAAAGCAATGACAATGGAATACATGATCCTCCTCCACTCCGACGAGAGCGCCGCTCCCGACTTCGCCCCGGGCTCCCCCGAGTTCGACGAGATGATGGGCGAGTGGATGTCCTTCAACGCCGAACTCGCCGAAGGCAACCATCTCATCGGCGGGGCCAGCCTCGCCCCGACACTGACAGCGACCACGCTGCACAAGTCGCCCGAGGGCAACTCGACGACCGACGGCCCGTACGCCGAGACGAAGGAACAGCTCGGCGGCTTCTACGTGATCGAGGCGGCCGATCTCGACGAGGCGCTCGCCATCGCCGCCAAGGTCCCGATCCCGTACGGCTCGTTCGAAGTCCGACCGATCGCCTTTCGCCCCGAGGTCTGATCGACTCCGAACGTGAACAACGTCGACGCTGCACTCGCCCGGCTGGTTCGCCAGGACGCCCCTCGCGTCCTGGCGCTCCTGGCCGGGCGGTACCGCCAGCTCCACTTGGCCGATGACGCTGTCGCCGACGCGCTGGCGACGGCGGCTGATCGATGGCCGACCGATGGCGTACCGGACAACCCGGCCGCTTGGTTGAACCACGTGGCCAACCGCAAGGCGATCGATCTGTTGCGCCGACGCGACGCAGATCGACGCCGCACGCTCGCAGCCGCGCCCGAACTTCACGCCGACCCGAACGACACCGCAACCATGCCCGACGTACACATCCTCGACGATCCCGCCGCTGACCCCAACCTGCACGATGATCAACTCCGACTCGTGTTCCTGTGCTGCCACCCTGCACTCGCCCCCGATGCCCAGGTCGCACTCACGCTGCGCCTCATCGGCGGCCTCTCCACCGACGAGATCGCAGCGGCCTATCTCATCCCCACTCCAACGCTCGCCCAGCGCATCTCGCGGGCCAAGGCCAAGATCCGTGACGCGGCGATTCCGCTGAGCATGCCGTCGCAAATCGAGCAGCGTCTCGCCGTCGTGCTCAGCGTGCTGTATCTCGTCTTCAACGAGGGCTACCTCAGCCGAGGCGAGAGCCACCTTCCCGTTCGCATCGATTTGTGTGAGGAGGCAATGCGCCTGACCCGATCGCTCGCTGAGCTACTGCCCGAGCACCCCGAGGTCCAGGGTCTGCTCGCGCTCGAGCTGTTCCATCACGCTCGGCGCGATGCACGCCTCGACGACCAGGACGATCTGGTGCTACTCCCGGACCAAGATCGTGCACGCTGGCACCGCGAGGCGATCAACGAGGGCAACGCCGTGCTGACACGTGCCATGACGCACCGGGCACCGAACCGCTTCCAGCTCGAAGCCGCGATTGCGGCGTACCACGTCAATGCGGTCCGGGCCGACGACACGGACTGGCCACGCATCGCTGCGCTCTACGAACGACTCCACACCTTCGACCCGTCACCCGTCGTGGCACTCAACCGAGCCGTTGCGATCGGCATGGCCGACGGCCCCGATGCCGGACTCGCCGCCCTACCGCACTCCGAGGAACTCACCGACTACCACCTCTTCCATGCGGCCAAGGCAGAGCTCCACCTCATGGCGGGCGACATCGACGCCGCCAAAGCGTCGTTCATCGACGCACACCGGCTCGCTCGCAACGTCGCCGAAAAGCGCCACCTCGAACGGCGACTCGTCATCGCAGCGCAAACGCAACCGTCGCGCTGAGCCGGATCGGCACGGTCGATCGGTCGTCCCCGCTCAGAAGATCCTGGCACGCTCACCGACGTCAGGGCCTGGTTGCGTACATGGGACGGACGACGGTCGACTTGAATGTGCGACTCAGGCTGCTGGTGCGTCGAGCGCTGCGGGATCCGTCAACAGGTCGGCGATGGTTTTCGCGAACGCCGCGGCGGGTGCGCCGTCGAACGCACGGTGATCCCAGGTGAGGCTGAGCGTCATCTTCTTGGTGCTCGTGACCTCGCCGTCGATCAGCGCGAGCTCGTCGCGGATCCGACCCACACCGAGGATGGCGGTGTTCGGCGGGTTGATCACGGGGGTGAACCCGTCCACGCCATACATGCCGAGCGTGCTGACCGAGAAGGTGCCGCCTTCGAGGTCGGTCAAGGCCAGCGAGCCGGAACGAGCGGCTCCGGCGAGGCGGGTCGACTCGTCGCCGAGTGCGGACAGATCGAGTGTGTTCGTGTCCTGGATGACCGGAACGATCAGCCCGTCGTCGAGCGCCACGGCCATGCCCACGTGGGCGACCGGCAGCAGGGCCACGCCGTCATCGGTGATCTGGGAGTTGGCCAGCGGATGTTGGAGCAGCGCTCGCGCGGACGCGGCGATCACGTAGTCGGTGAAGCTCGGGATGGTGCGGCCATCATCTGCTGCTTTGCGTGTGGCACGGTCTGCCCACACCGCATCCATGTCGGCGTCCATCTGCAGGGTCAGCTGGGCCATGGTCTGCAATGACTCGTGCATGCGTTTGGCAATGGTGCCGCGCATGCCGCTCAGGCGGATGGTCGTGGTCGGTGTCTGCAGTGCTGGTGGAAGCGCAGCTGGCGCGGCAGCGGGCGTGGCGACAGCAGCGGGTTTGGCGGCGGTCACGGGCGCAGGTCCGGTGCGGTCATCGAGCATTGCTCGCACGTACTGGGCAACGGTTTCGCGGGTTACTCGGCCGTCGGTCGGCTCGATCGACACCGCGCTGATCTCGACACCGAGCAAGTCAGCGAGCTGGCGTGCGGCGGCAGTGGCGGGAACATGGGTTCCCGGCGCCACGGTGCTCGCTGCTGGTACCGGAGCCTGAGTTGCGGCGGTGACGCCTTCCAGGTCTTCGGACGTGATGCGGCCACCTGGGCCGGTGCCCTGGATGGTGGCTAGGTTCAGGCCGCGCTCTGCAGCAAGGCGCTTGGCCATCGGCGATGCAATGATCCGCCCTGATGCGGTGGTCGCAGCAACCGCTGTCGCAACGGCCGCAGCGGCGGGTGCGGCGGGTGCTGCAGGTGCTGCCGCCGCGGCGGCGGGCGCTGCAGCAGGAGCGTCAGGAGCTTCTTCGCCGTCGGCGAGGAACCAGCCGATGCGTTCGCCGCATGCGAACGTGTCGCCCACTTGGCCGACCACGTGGAGACGGCCTGCGTCGGCAGCCTCCACATCGGTTTCGGTCTTGTCGGTCTCGATGCGCAGCACGGCTGCGCCAGCTGCAACGGTGTCTCCGTCGGCCACGAGCCATTCGGCGATCGTGCCTTCCTCCATCGTGAGGCCGAGCTTGGGCATGAGGAACTCAGTCGCCATGGTGGTCCTTTCGAGAACTGTCAGGTCGAGAATTGTTGGACGGTGACGCAGGCGCATCGAAGCGCCGGTCGAGAGCTGCTGCGGTGAGGGTGGACTCGACGTCGATCAGGCGCGGGCCGGACCGTTCGATCGAGACCGAGATGGTGGCGTCGGCGGGAACCGGTGAGGTGCGTTCGCCGTCGTAGGCGAGCACGCCACCGGCCGGGAGTTCGATCGGCGTCGACTCGTCGAGCGCCTCGACCGATGCCACGTCGAGGGTGGCGAAGGTGCCGGGTGCGAGCGGGACACGAATCCGTCGGGCGCTGGGGTCGCCGGGAGCTGCGAGACGGATCAGCACACCGCCCGGTTCATCGCGGCCGACGGGATGCACTCGGCCCGCAATGCTCGCCAAGCCTGTGCTGGCCGGATTGGCGATGCATGCCACGACCCACCGGATCGTGGCCGGGTCGTTCACGGCGCGAGCGCCGACGAATGCGGTGTCGATGAGTGCAGCTTCCACCAGAGCTACATCATGGGCGACGGTTTCCTTGCCTGGCGTATCGATCGTCAACACGACACGCTTTGCCGGCTCGGGTGTGCTCGCCACGGCACCGGTGGCCACCAGGGCAGCGGCCACGCCGGCCGTGGTGCCATCGACGGTGGACGGAAACACGTTGTTCGTGCCGGTGGAGATGGGAATCAGTGGAGCTTCGGGCCAACCGATGGTGACGTCGCGACAGGTGCCGTCACCGCCGAGCGCCACCACTGCGCCGGCCTCGGCCTTCCACAGTTCGCGCGCCGCCGCCACGGTGTCCAGGTGCGATCCGGTCTTGGGGCCGTCGATGAACTCGATGTTCCCGTCGAGCCCGTCGGCTGCTCGTTCCGCGAGATGATGGGTGTCGGTGCTCATCAGCACGCGCTCCACGCCCTGCTCGAGAGCGCCCGCCGCTACTCGGCGCATGATGCCGATCTTCACCGAGTCGGACGTGTGACCGGCAGCGGAGACGAGGCGACGGATGTCTTTGCCCGCGTGCGGGTTGACGATGATGCCCACGGTCGACATGCCGGGCCCCGTCATTGCGACCACACCGGACAAGGCAACATCAGGCTCCGGGGCGAGCGAGCACGCTCCGGATCGCCTCGGTGATCTTGTCGGGCGAGGGCTGATAGTGCGACTCGAGCGCAGGGCTGAACGGCACGGGAGAGAACGGTGCAGCGACGCGTCCGACCGGCGCGTCGAGGTAGTCGAACGCTTCTTCTTGGATCTGGGCAGCGACTTCAGCGCCGAGGCCGGCGAATCGCACGGCTTCGTGCACGACGATCACCCGGTTGGTCTTCTTCACCGACTCGATGATCGTGTCGGTGTCGAGCGGCTGCATGGTCCGCGGGTCGATCACTTCGACGCTGATGCCTTCGCTGGCGAGCTTGTCAGCCACGTCCAGGCAGTCGTTGGCCATCTTCGCCCATGACACCACGGTCACGTCGGTGCCCTCGCGCAACACGTTGGCCTTGCCCAGCGGGATCGCGTACGGCTCTTCGGGCACCTCGCCCTGCATACCGAGCAGGCGCTTGTGCTTGATCATGATCGTCGGGTTGTTCTCCCGGATGCACGAGGTCATCAGACCCTTCATGTCATACGGATTCGACGGATAGACGACCTTGAGGCCCGGGATGTGGCAGATCAACGCTTCGAGTGACTGGCTGTGTTGCGCTGCAGCAGACAGGCCGCCACCGCCGCCGGTCGTGATGGTCATCGGTACCGTTGCCGAGCCGCCGAACATGTACTTCAGCTTCGCGGCCTGGTTGATGATCTGGTCGAACGCCACCGCAATGAAGTCCATGAACATGATGTCCACGACCGGGCGAAGTCCGGCGACTGCAGCACCGACTCCGAGTCCGATGATCGCCTGCTCGCTGATGGGGGTGTCGACGACGCGTCGTTCACCGAACTCCTTTTGGAGGCCGGCGTAGCTCTGGAACACGCCGCCGAACGCACCGATGTCCTCACCGGCGCAGAACACGTCGGGGTTGGCCTGCATCTCTTGGCGCAGTGCCTCGTTGAAGGCCTGGACGTAGCCGATCTTGCGCGTCATGATGCCGCTCCTGAGGTAGCCGAAGGGGTGGAGGAGTAGACGTCGACCAGGATCTGGTCGGGAGTGGGAAGCGGCGAATCTTCGGCGAACTGGATTGCCTCGTCGATGTCGGCGCGCAGTTCGGCCCACACGGTGTCGAACTCGTCGCGGCTAGTCGTGCCGGCCTCGATGAGACGATCTTCGAACGTGAAGATCGGGTCACGCTCTTTCCACACTTCGACTTCGTCGTCGGTGCGGTACTTCAAGCCGAGGTTCTGCACGCCGTGGTGGTTGTAGAAGCGATACGTCTTGGCTTCGATCAGGGAAGGTCCTTCACCTCGAAGCGCACGAGCTTTGGCTTCCACTGCAGCTTCATGGATAGCGACGACATCCATGCCATCGACGATGATGCCCGGCATGCCATAGCCGGCAGCGCGGTCGACGATGTCGGTGATCGCCATGGTCTTGTCGCGGGGCGTGAACTCGCCGTACTCGTTGTTCTCACAGATGAACAGCACCGGGAGTTGCAGCGCGCACGCCATGTTGGCGGCTTCGTGAAACGCCCCGATGTTGGTCGAGCCGTCGCCGAAGAACGCTGCGGATACGTTGCCGTCGTCGCGGTACTTGTTGGCAAAACCCGCACCGACCGCAATGGGTGCGCCGGCGCCGACGATGCCGTTCGCCCCGAACATGCCGACGTCGAGGTTCGAGATGTGCATCGAACCGCCCTTGCCTTTGTTGTAGCCGGTCGACTTGGCCATCAACTCAGCCATCATCGGCTTGAACTCTCCGCCCTTGGCAACCAGGTGGCCGTGCCCGCGGTGGGTCGAGGTGATCTGGTCGCTGTCGGTCAATGCCGCACACACGCCGGATGCCACAGCTTCTTGACCCACGTACAGGTGCAAGAAGCCGGGGAGCCGAGCGGACTCGGCCAGTTTGCCAGCGGCTTCTTCGAACAGACGGATCCGCACCATCCGTCGGTGCATGTCCATCTGGGCGTCTTTGGAGAGTTCCATGTAGTTCCTTGTCACTTGCGTTCGTTACGGGCCTGGCTTGTAACGAACGGCGTTGGTGGTTCGAGAAGACGGGTGTTCGTTACAAGCCAGGCCCGTAACGAACGGGGTCAGCGGGAGAGGATGGTGACACCGGAGATGCCCGGTGCGCCGTAGACGTGGGTGTAGGCGACCTTTGGGTCGTTCGGGACCTGGCGGTCACCGGCTTGGCCACGCAACTGGAGGACGTTCTCGTACACCTGACGGAGCCCGGATGCACCGATCGGCTCACCGTTCGCGAGGCAGCCGCCATCGGTGTTCACCGGGAGACGACCGTTGATCTCGGTGTCGCCGCGGGCCAGCATGTCTTCCTGCTCGCCGTGTTCGCAGAAGCCGTTCTCGGCCATGTGCATGATTTCTGCACCCGACTCGGTGTCTTGCAACTGCGCGACGTCGACGTCTTCAGGTCCGAGACCGGCCATTTCGAATGCTGCCTTCGATGCATCGGTCGTCGGGCCGGGATCGCGATCGATCGCGGTGGACGGTGCGAGCACTTCGAACGAGCCGAACTGGCGGGTGCGCATCGCAGCAGCCTTCAGGTAAATCGGCTTGTCGGTGTACTCCTTGGCCTTGTCGGCGCGACACACGATCATCGCAACGCCGCCCTCACCGGGCGAGCAGAACATGTACTGCGTGAGCGGCCACGAGAGCATCATCGACTCGAGCACTTGCTCTTCGGTCATCGGCTTGCGCCGCCATGCCATCGGGTTCAGCGCACCGTTGCGGAAGGCCTTGGCGGACACTCGGGCGAGCGCGTCCTGGGTGATCCCGTGCTCGTGCATGTAGCGGGTGATCTTCATGCCGAAGAACTGTGTGGTGAGCGCAAGACCCGAGCCGCCGTACCAGTCCTTGCCGCGCGGGCCCTTGATGCGGAACGCACCCTTTTCGTGCTTGTCGAAGCCGATGGCGATGCCGACGTCGGCCGCGCCCGATTTGATGGTGTTGATCGACTGTGACAACGCCGTGCCGCCCGTGGCGCAACCGTTCACCACGTTGGTGAACGGCAGGCCGGTCAAGCCGATGCGGCTGACCATGGTGTCAGCAGCGCCTGCGTCCATCGAGCCGCCCACGGCGAACTGCATGTCCGACCAGTCCTTGCCGCAGTCTGCGAGTGCACGCCGAACGGCGGTGACACCCATGTCCATGCCCGAAACGCCGTCATGGCGTCCGAATTCGTGCATGCCGATTCCAACGATCGCGACGTCGTTCATGATTCGTCTCCGTTCTGTGCGTCATCAATAGGTGCGAATGCGTAGGTGACGACCTCATTGCCGTCATCGTCGGTGGTCAAGACATGAGCAACGATCTCCATCGCCATGCCGATCTTGAGCTGCTCGGGATCCGCCAGCGTGAGACGCGTTTCGACGCGAACCTCGTTGTCGAGTTCGACGTAGCCGACGCCGTAGGGCTCGAAGCTGGCATCGACGGGACCGAGGTACGGCGGTGCCTTGGGAGGGAAAGCCTGCACCGTCCACGTCCACAACGTTCCACTCTGCGCGAGCTCGATGTCAGCGGCGTCATCGAACATGCACTTCGGGCAACCCGATTGGCGTGGATACATGTGGTTGCCGCAGTTGTTGCAGCGACTTCCGAACAGGACGGGTCGGCCGTCGTCGTCGAGGCGAAAGATGCCGTCGGCGACGAGCACCTGGTTGGCGGTTGCAGTCATCGGTTGTCTCCGTGGAAGGTGTTCATCGGTGGGTGGTGTTCATCGGTGGAATGTGTCAATTCGAGTCGATCACGCGGTGTCGCCGCGAGCCCAGCGCAGCGATCGACGCAGCAGCTCGTAGTAGGCGGGGTGTTCCCACGAGCCACGCTCGATCTTGGGGTAGTACTCCACGACGGGGACCATGTCGTAGTGGCCGCGGCAGTGGCCGAGCGTGTTGTAGAGCACGGCGCCTTGGTCCAGCTGGCGCAGGTACATGACCAGGTGCTGGTCGCCGTATTCGCCGCTCGTGTCGGTCCAATCGTGTTCCACGAATCCGCGGGCGTCGCCGCTCCAGTTCGTGTGCAAGAGCGGTTCGAGCGAGGCGCGGTCGGCGTATTCCGAGCAGTACAGCTCGTCGTCGGTTTCGAAGGCTTCGATGCCGTTCACGAGCCAGTGATCATCCGTCGAGGTTTCGACCTGATACGGCATGATCGGCGGATGCGCCACGAACTGTGATCCGAGGGTGTCAGCCCACAGCGGGAAGATGCGGGGAGCGTCGACCCCGTCCGGGGTACCGACGTCGAGGGCCGAGTTCGTGCCGTGGAGCGCAACCCAGCGGCCACCGTTCGCGACCCAGTCACGGATGGTCTGTTGTGCTTGCTCGGAGGGCCGCAGGTTGCACGTGTAGCTGACCAGGATCGAGCCGGCAGCGATTGCTTCGGCGTCTTCGTAGTCGGGCTGCACCCGCACTCGGAACTCGTCGTGTTCGGCGAGGAGTCCGAGGATCTCGCGGCGCGCGAAATCCACGTCGTGGTACATCCCGCCCGCCACGAAGGTGACGTCGATTCGTGCTCCAGGTGCGTCGCTCATGCCGCTGCTCCGTGTGGTGTCTCGTTCAAAGTGCCAGGCACCTCGTGCGAAGTGCCGGGCACTTCGCACGAGGGCGAGGTCAGAGGGTGATCAGTAATCGACGCGCTTCAAGAAGCCACCGTCGACGGTCATGTTGACGCCATTGACGTGCTTGGCAGCATCGCTCACGAGGAAGGCAACCGCATTGGCGACGTCCTGAGGCGTACCGAGGTCGCCGTTCGGGTGGGTCTTTTGTGTCGCCGCGTAGAAGTCGGCCATGTTGTCCTTGATCATGTTCCAGTCGCCACCCTCGACGTAGATCGGGCCAGGTGACACGACGTTGCAACGCACGCCTTTGGAGCCGAGCACCTGAGCCTGGCCGAGTGTCCAGTTGGTGACCGCTGCCTTGAATGCGGAGTAGCTGCCCGAACCCGAACCGAAGTGCTCGTTCACCGCAGTGGTGCTGATGGAGACGACTGCGCCTCCACCGTCGGCGAGTGCTTCGCCCGCAGCGTCGACGCCGTGGATTAGCGACATCAGGTCGATGTCCATGTTGTTCTGCCACTTGTCGAACGAGCGTGCGGGCTTGCCGGACGTGTTGTGGACATAGATGTCGATGCCACCGAGTGCTTCGGACGAAGCAGCCACCCAGGCGCGAACGGCGTCAGCGTCGGCTGCATCACAGACCGAGCCGACCACGGTGCCGCTTGCGCCTGCAGACATGGCTTCGACCGCAGCGTCCACGTCATCTTGAGTGCGTGAGCAGATGGCGACGGACGCGCCTTCGGCGACCAGCGTTTCGGCGATTGCTCGCCCGAGCCCCTTGGTCGAGCCGGTGATGAGTGCCTTCTTGCCGCTGAGTCCGAGATCCATGGTTGCTCCTGATAGTTCGTGTCGAGTGCGAGCGCCGAGGGGCGCGATGGAGAAACTAATCGACCGATCAATACAGATCGTCAGCCGGAGCGACGACGATCTACGGTTTCTCCATGGCTGGAGATGCATACGACACGATCAAGCGCTTCTGGGAGATCCAGGATCACGGAGATTACGAGCCGTTGGCGGCATTGTTTGCCGATGACGCCCAGGTGGTGGATCCCGTCTACGGAACCTTCACGGGTGGGGCGGAGATCGCCGGGTTCTTCACGATGATGAACGCCGAGATGGGCAAGATCGGCGCAACGTTCAGCCTCGTCGAGATGTCGGGTGATGACGAAACGGCCTGGGCGCAGTGGCGCGTCACCACAACAGACGGGCGCCCTCCGCGTGAGGGCGTCGGCGTGTATCGAGTCAGCAACGGGCAGCTGACCTATTACAAGGACTACATGAACGGATGAGCAACCGAGTCACCATCGTCACCGGAGCGGCTTCCGGAATCGGGCGAGCCGCAGTCGAGCGGCTGGTCGAGCAGGGCGGCAGCGTCGTTGCCGTCGATCGTTCGGCAGATTCCTTCGACTGGCTGGACTCCGATCAGGAGCGCGTCGCGGTCGTTGCGGGAGACGTGACCGATCCGGCCACGAACGAGGCTGCGGTCGCCACGGCTGTCGAACGTTTCGGGCGCCTCGACGCTGCGGTGTTCAACGCAGGCGTGTCGATGGGAGGCGACTTGCTCGACCTGCCGCTGGAACAGTTCGATCGAGCGATCGACGTCAACGTGCGCGCGGTGGTGTTGGGCATTCGTGCCGTCACGCCGACACTGCGAGACCAGGGCGACGGCGGGCGCATCGTCGTGACTGCGTCGACCTCTGGGATCGCCGGCGACCCGAACCTTTGGGCGTACAACACCTCCAAGGGTGCGGTGGTGAACCTGGTGCGCGCCGCTGCTCTCGACCTCGGCCCCGACGGCATCACGGTCAACGCCGTGTGCCCCGGGCCGACCGACACGGCGATGACCAGCCGCCTCGTCGACCTTCCCGAGGCCTACGAGGAGCTCCGTCGACGAATTCCCGTGAAGCGGTGGGGTCGGCCGGAGGAGATTGCTGCGGCGATTGCATTCCTCGTCTCGGTGGACGCCTCGTTTGTGAACGGCGCGATCCTGCCGGTGGATGGTGGAGTGGGTGCGAACGTCGGGCTGTTCACTCCTCGTGAACCAACGTCATGAGGTGACCGGGTCGCCACGCACGCTCGTCTCGCTGTGACCTTTCGCTCGACCGTCGGCGAGGGGCGGCTCGATGCCGCATACTGGAGCCATGGCCGCCACTCCACTCCCTGCGCGTCGGATCGGTCGACCCCCGGCGACGGATTCGACTGAGACCCGGCGCCGAATTCTCGATCGGGCTCGGAAAGCCTTTGCCACGGGTGGGTTCGAAGCGGTCACCAATCGCACGCTCGCCGAAGAGGTCGGAGTCACCGCTGGTGCGCTCTACCACTACTTCGGCTCCAAGTTGGACCTGTACCTCGCGGTCGAAGACGACGTGCAACGCCTCGTCTACGGCCGGATGAACGAAGCCGTTGCTGCAGCCGACGGGTTTCTCGGCAAGTTCGAAGCGGTGCTCGATGTCGCACGTGAACTCAACGCGGAGGATCCGTCGCTGGCCACGTTTATTGGGGCGCGACGCACCGATGTGCGTCGACATCCGGAGATCGCCGAGGCAATGTCTGTCGACAAGCACCGGGAGCGTCACTTCTTCCAACGCATCGTGCAGGCCGGTGTCGAGGCGGGCGAGGTGACCGAAGCGAATGCGCCCTTCGTGACCGAGTTCGTGCTCACCTTGCTGACGGGCCTCACGGTCGGCGAGTCGTACGACCCCGACGTTCACTCTCGTGCGATCACCGCCATCAAGATGGTGCTGCGTGGCGACGCCTTCACGACCCCCTGATGTAGAACTTTGGGTCTGACCCCAACCTCTACATGACCCCAACCTCCACCTCGGTGCGCTCCGACTCCCCGGCGATTCCGGTTGCGGGTTAGGTTCGGCGGACCACACGACAAGGGGGTTGCTCCATGGGAGAACTGGACGGGCAGGTTGCCTGCATTACCGGCGGAACACGAGGCATCGGCCTCGGGATCGCCAAGGGATTCCTCGAAGAGGGAGCCAAGGTCGTCATCAACGGCCGCGACGAAAGCAAAGCCGAGCGCACGCTTGCCGAGCTCGATGCCGGCGACCGCGCGCACTACATCGCGGGCGATGTGAAACAGCGTGAGTCATGCGAAGCAATCATCGACGGCACGGTCGACCACTTCGGGCGCATCGACATCCTCGTTGCCAATGCGGGTGGGGCATCCGGGCATGCACCGATTGCTGAACTGACCGACGAAGCCATGCAGGACTCGCTCGTGTGGAACTTCTGGCACACCTTCTGGACCATGCGCCGAGCCTTCCACTACATGATCCCCCAGGAATCGGGTCGGATCATGGCGGTCAGCTCGCTCGAAGGCAAGGTCGGCAAGCCCGGCATCTCGATCTATGTCGCTGCAAAGCACGCCATCAACGGTCTGGTGAAGTCGGCATCGCACGAAGTCGGCACGCTCGGCATCACCGTGAATGCCCTCTGCCCCGGAGCCATCGAGACCGACATCATGATGGCCGAAGGGCCACCCGCTGCGGAGTCGATGGGCATGGACTACGAGGGGTTGTTGAACATGTTTGCCTCCGAGTCCGCGATCAAGAAGCTGAATGACGTCGAAGACGTCGCAGCGGTCGCAACGTTGCTCGCATCCACCGCCGGCGCAGGAATCACCGGCTCACTCATCTCGATCGACGGCGGCACGGCTCCTTACTGAGCCCTGAAAAAGGAACGGAGAAGCATCATGGGAAAGCTCGACGGAAAGGTCGCCTGCATCACTGGCGGCACACGCAGCATCGGCCGTGCAATGGCCGAGTCATTCATTGCTGAAGGCGGCAAGGTCGTGGTCAACGGCCGTGACGAAGCCAAGGGCCAGCAGTGCCTCGACGAGATGGGCGCTGGCGACAACGCCGCGTTCTTCGCTGGCGACGCGTCCAAGCAGGACGCAGTGGAAGGACTCATCGATTTCACGATCGAGAAGTACGGCCAGCTCGACGTGTGCTGCCTGAACTCCGGCGGTGTGCAGATGACCGCACCGGTGTTCCAGATGACCGATGAAGAGTGGGAGCTCGAAGTCGACTGGAACCTCAACCACGTGTTTTGGGGTATGCGCCGCGCATTGCAGCACATGATCCCGCGTGAATCAGGTCGCATCATCGTCACGTCGTCGGTCGAAGGCAAGCTCGGCAAGCCCGGTATCCCCGGCTATGCCGCCACGAAGCATGCGGTCAACGGGCTCGTCAAGGCTGCTGCCCACGAAGTCGGCACGATGGGCATCACGGTCAACGCAATCCTGCCGGGCCTCATCGAGACCGACATCGTCCGCGCCACCGGGCCCGACTCGGCGGTTGCGATGGGCATGAGCGGCTACGACGAGCTGATCGAGACCTTCAGCTCTGAGTCGGCGATCAAGCGGCCGAACAAGGTCGAAGAAGTCGCAGCGGTTGCGGTGCTGATGGCTTCGGACGCCGCCAAGAACATGACCGGCTGCATGTTCCCCGTCGACGGCGGGACCATGCCGTACTGATCCCGTGAGGAAGTGCCAGGCACTTCTTCACTCGATGAGGAGCTCGCTGTGACCTACTCGCATCTCGAGCATGCCAACGACGTTGAACCGTCGGTCGGGCATGCTCGGATGCGCGAGGAATGTCCCTTCCACACCGAAGAGTCGGTCGACCCGCCCTTCCATGTGGTGAGCAAACACGTCGACGTCTTCAATCTGTTGATGCGTCCCGACGAATGGCGCAACGGATTCGGAACGGGTGTGAATCCGCAAGCGCCCGGCGTGCTCGGGACCGCTGACGACCCGGATCACCGTCGGCAGCGTCGCGTGTTGCAAGATGCGTTTCGCCCCGCAGCGATTGCACGCCTCGACAACGAAGTGCGCAGCGTCTGTGAGGGTCTGTGGGATGACGCATTCGGCACCGATGGCGAGGGCGACTTCGTGCGCCTGTTTGCGTTCCCGTTTCCGGCGATCGTGATCGCTGTCCTGCTGGGCGTCCCGCCAGAGCGTCGAGATGACTTCGGACGTTGGTCCGATGACATCGTCAACACGCTCGGTGGTGCCGATCCCGCCCTCGCCGAAGCTGCGAACGTCCAGATCTTTGCGCTGGTCGACGAGTTGGTCGACGTGCGCAAACGCCGTCACGCGCTGGGCCTAAGCCTGCCGGATGACCTGTTGAGCGTCATGACGCGCGCCGAACTCGACGCAACGTTGACGCATCACGAAGTCCGGCGGCTCACTCAGCAACTCCTGGTTGCGGGCCACGAGACCACCGCCAGCCTGATTTCATTGATGCTGTACCGGCTCATCGAGCAGCCCGAGTTGATGACGCAGCTGCGATCCGAACCAGAACTGATTCCTGCAGCTGTCGAGGAGTTCCTTCGCTACGACGCCCCGGTGCAGGGTCTGTTCCGCACCAATCCGGAACCCAGCGTCGTGTGCGAGCGCGAGCTTCCTGCGAACTCCCGGGTGCAAGCGCTGTTTGCGTCAGCGAATCGAGATGGCGAGGTGTACGAGGCTCCAGACGAGATCCGCCTCGACCGCTTCGGCCCTGGCTCTCGTTCACATCTGGCGTTCGGGTGGGGCGTGCACCATTGCATCGGTGCGGCACTCGCACGCTCAGAAGGCCAGATCGCGCTGAGGTGGATGGTGGAGCGGTTCGCCACGGTCGAACGGATCGGCGCCATTGCGATCAACCAACCGTTCATCTTGCGCGGCCTCACCACGCTGCCCATTCGCTGGACTGTGCACCGCTGACGAGATCGGCTGTCAGGAGCTTGCGAGCGCAGACCGAGTTGCTTCGAGGACGTGTCGAGCGCGATCGGCCGGGTCCGGGAAGTCGCGTCGCAGGGCAGCTGAGCGGATCTCGAACGACAGCGCAGTGTGCTCGGGGAGCACGTCGATCAACTCCTGTACGGCGAGGTCGCCGTCGCCGACGTTGAGTCGAAGGTCCAGCGCCTCGGTGATCATGCTCGGTACGTCTGGTGGATCGGCTGCATGAATGTCGCACAGTTGCACGTAGGCCAGCCGAGCAGGGTCCACCTGTGCAACGTCGGCAACGGTGCCGCCGGTGCGCTCGAGGTGAAGGTGGTCGACGAGCACATTGCCATTGGGTCGGTCGACCGCATCGAGGATGCCGAGCGTCTGCGGCAATGACGACACCGACATGAACGCCAGGAACTCGATACTGCAGCCGATGCCGTGAGCCCCAGCGGCATCGCACAATTCAGCAAATCGATCCGTGAACTGCGCATCGCTCACGCCACGAGAGACGATCAGCAGGTTGCGCGCTCCCACCGCAGCGGCGGCCTCGATGACGCGATCGCCATGGTCGGTGACGTCGTCACCATCGGGCGTCACAAAGATCGGTTCCATGTCGAGCGCCACCACGCCGGTGTCGTCGAGGCGCTGTCGAACATCTCGTGCAACCGCATCCGTCCAGGTGTCGGCGTCGAACCAGATTCCACATGCCGGCCAGCCGGCTGCTGCTGCGGCGGTGACGAACGCCGCAGGTTCGGTCTCGGGACACACTCCGGCTGCGAGCGACATCAATCGATCCATCCCGTCACCGTACGAACAGCTGCTGGTCCGCTGGGAGTCGGGCGCCGAGAAACTGAAAGGCTGTTCGCTATGTCTGAGACTTCGTCCCTCGAGGATCGCATCGCCGCCATGGAGTGCCCCGTCCAGCACTCGATTCTTGACCCCGTGATCCAGAACGACCCATACGAGTTCTACGGCGAAGTTCACGCGAAGTGCCCGGTGATGCCCGTGCCCGAGGTCAGCGGTGTGTTGGTGACGAAGTACGAAGACGTTCGCTACGTCCTCACCCGACCCGACCTCTTCTCGAGTAGTGGTCGCGGTGGCGGCGCACGAAAGGGACTCCAGGTCGAGAACTCGCGCCGCTATCGAGAGATCATCAGGTCACGCGGCTGGGGGCATGTGGAAACGCTCCAGCGATGCGATCCACCGGAGCACACTGCCTATCGACGCCTTGTCGGTAAGGCGTTTCTTCCCAAGCAGATCCGCGCGATTCAGCCGCAGGTCGACGAGATCAGCCGTGAGTTGATCGATGGTCTGATGCCCGCTTCTGGCGAGGTCGGTGAGTGCGAGTTCAACCTCGGTTACGCGATGCCATTGCCGGGCACGATCATCGCCGAGCAACTCGGCCTGCCGCGCAGTGAAATTCACACGTTCAACAAGTGGGCTCATGCGCTGCTCGCGCTGTCGATGAAGCCGCTCACAGAGGAAGAACTCCTCGCAACCGCAGAGATCGAACTCGAAGCGCAGCACCACCTCGCTGGCGTGTTCGAAGAGCGTCGTGCGGCGCCGACCGATGATCTCATCTCAGCGCTCGTGCACGCCCACGAGGGCGAAGACGGCGCGGAGCCGCTGTCGGTGGCCGAACTTCAGAACCTCATGCACCAACTCATCACCGGTGGGTTCGAGACGACCACGAGCGCCCTCAATCACGGGATGTGGCTGCTCACTCGCCGACCCGACGTGCAAGCGCGTCTTCGTGCGGACCTCTCGCTCGTGCCGGCTTTCATCGAAGAGTCGCTGCGATATGAAAGCCCGGTGCAGGGATTGTTCCGCACTGCCACGCAGGACGTGGAACTCGGCGATGTCGTCGTCCCCGAGGGCGCGCTGGTGATGGTTCGCTATGCCGCAGCGAATCGTGATGCCGACGTGTTCGACCATGCCGGCGACTTCGACCTCGACCGCTCGGGCGATGCCAAGCATCTCGCCTTCGGCGTCGGGCCGCACTTCTGTGTCGGTGCTGCGTTGGCCCGCCAAGAACTCGTCACCGGGTTCACGCACTGGTTGGAACGGACGGCGGACATCGAACTCGCCCGTCCATTCGACGGACCGGTGCACGACCCGTCGTTCATCCTGTTCCCGATGAGCGAGCTGCCGTTGCGTTTCACGGCGGCGTGATGAGCGCGACCTGATCGGATCGCCGGCGACGAAATCGACTCGTCGCCCTCGTTGCGTCGTTGTCAGTATCGGCGGGTGCCGATGAACTCGTTGCCCCGAGCTCGGGGCTGGGCCGTCGTGGTGCTGATCGCCCTCGGTGCTGCAGTGGCGCAGGCATTCGGGCGTTTCACGTACGGCGTGCTGCTGCCGGCGATTCGCAACGACCTCGACCACTCGAACACGGTTGCCGGGTTCCTCGGAACGGCCAATGTCGCGGCCTACCTCTTCGGCACGCTCGTGGTTGCGTCGTTGACGTCGAGGGTCAAGCTGCTCACGGTGCTGCGATGCGGCTTTGTGTTCTCACTCGGCGGCCTCGCACTTGCCACCGTTGCGCCGAATGCTGCGGTACTGAGCTTTGCGCTCTTCCTCATGGGGCTGGGCGGTGCGTTCATTTGGATTCCATCACCCGCCATTGCTGCCCGAGCGGTTGGAGATCATCGACGCGGCGTAGCGGTTGGATTGATGGGCGCTGGCATCGGCGTGGGGATCGTATTTTCTGGACAGCTCGCCCGAGTGCTGCGTGAACGATCAGGCGACGGAGCGTGGCGCGATCTGTATCGCGTCGAGGTCGCAATCGCGTTGGTGGTCGTGGTGGCAATCGTGTTGTTCGTGCGTCACCGAGAGGCTCCGCCGTCGGGCGCCCGAGGTACGGGCATCGGTGTCGCAACGCTGCGGCAGATGCCGGGATGGGCGGCACTCACGGGCGCGTACGCTGCGTTCGGCTTCTGCTACATCCTCGCCGTTTCTTTTCTGACCTCGCGCCTCGAAGACGATTCGGCGTTCTCGGAAGGCTTGGCATCGACGATGTTCACGCTGGTCGGTCTCGGCAGCATCACCGGTGGCGTGCTGCTTGGACTCGCAGCCGATCGCATCGGCGAACGCATCACGCTCACGATCGGATTCGCCTCGTTCGCATTGGCGCTTGCAGGAATCATGACGGGAGCGGTTGCCGCCGTGGCAGTCGGATCCGTGGTGGTCGGTGTGATGTTCAGTGGATTGGCCTCGACGATCACGGGATATGTGGTGCGCACCACGACCCCGGCGACTTTCGGCGCGAGCTTTGCTGCGACCACGTTTGCATTCGGTATCGCCCAGGTCTCTGCGCCTCAGATCGGGGGACTGGTTGCAGACCTCACCGGGAGCTTCACGATGGTGTTTGTCCTGTCGATGGTGTTCGCCGTTGCCGGAGCGATCGCGTCGAGTCGGTTGCCGGCACACGATGCACGTGTTTGAACTGCCGTTGTGCCGGTTGAACGATCACGGTCACGGACTCATCGGTCGGCGTCGACGCACGCCCCAAACCACCCGAAGTCACCCGTGGCGATCAAGGTCTCGAGATAATTGACCAACCGATTGGTTCCACCTCGCTCGGAGCAAAGCGCTCGCTCTACCTTCGAGCCATGACCGATGAACTCGTTGACAACTACGAAGATGTGACCGTGTACGGCCTCGAGGACGAGGCCGAGGCCGAGATGCTGGCGCTGGCGAAGGAGTGCACGTTCATCTGGTCGAACAAGGAGGGTTGGCCTGTCGGCGTGATCATGTCGTACGTGTTCCGCAACGGGAAGTTCTGGCTCACCGCATCGAGCCAGCGTGCCCGGATGTCGGCGGTGAAGCGCGATCCGCGCGTGTGCGTCGTGGTCACGTCGACCGGTACCGACATGGGTTCCAACCGCACGGTCACCTACAAAGGCACCTGCAAGCTGTACGACGATCGCGAAACGAAAGACTGGTTCTACCACGAGCTCGCGTATGCAATTCGTTCCGATGACGACGAGGCCGCCGAGCTGTTCAAGCAGTTTCTCGACTCGCCTCGACGCCTGGTGATGGAGGTGACCCCGACCCAGCGCATCGGATACGACGGTCGCAAGATGGGCAAGGCCACCCGCGACTGGATGGCAGCGCAGAAGGCTGGCGACACCAGTGGAGCGCACCCCGAAGGCGACGCATGAGCGAACACCTCGGACTGTCCGCCGACGAGGTGTTGACCACGACACGAAGCGTCCGCCTCCGGCTGGATCTCGAACGTCCGGTGGATCGCGATGTCTTGACCGAGTGCATCGAGATCGCACACCAATCGCCCACGGGTTCGAACTCTCAGCGTTGGCGTTGGGTCTTCGTCGACGATCCCGCCAAGAAGTTGATCATTGCCGACTACTACCGAACGAACTTCGAAGCCGCTTACGCGGCAGCCACTCCACCAGAGCCGGGCTCGCAGGCCGATCGGGTCAATCGCTCGGCGCGGCATCTCGCTGAGCACATGCACGAGGTTCCGGTGTTGTTGATCCCAGTGCTCGCCGACCGGATGGGCGAAGGCACCCCGTCGTACCGCCAGGCGTCTCGCTGGGGTGGCATCCTTCCCGCGGTGTGGAGCTTCATGATGGCGTTGCGTGAGCGCGCGATGGGCTCGGCATGGACCACGCTGCACTTGCAGAACGAGCGTGAGGTCGCCGACCTTCTTGGGATCCCGTTCGAAACCCACAGCCAAGCCGGCCTCTTTCCCGTGGCGTACACCATTGGCACGGACTTCAAGCTGGCCAAGCGTCCTCCCGCCGAGGAGTTCATCAGCTGGAACGAGTGGTCCTGACCCAGTGAAGAAGTGCCAGGCACTTCTTCACCGGTTCTTGCGGCCCAGCTCGTTGACGATCGTGTCGAGGAACTGGGCGAACGCCGGGTCGTCGCGGCGGCGTGAGCGTGTTCGGCTCGCCCGATTGCGAACCGTGGCGCTCGACTCTTCTCGACGTGCGGCGACGTCCATCACGTCAGCGGCCCGGAGATGGAGCGCAAGGAAGCACTCGATGTCGTGTCGTGTCGCCGGTTTCGCGATGGTCGAGGGCAGGCCAGCCACAACGTGTCTGATGTGGTCGTAGCTCAGGCGGTGCAACGGTGCAAGGTCCTCGTACGGCCACAGGTCCTCGGGCTCGACTTCGGCCAGCTCAGCAAGGTACGACACGGGATCATCGGGCTCGAACAGCTCGCATGACAGCCACGGCGGTGCGGGGCGTCGCCCGAGCACCACGGGCAGACTCGACCAGCGGTAGTTCCCCAACGCCCGCCGCCCGCAGATATCGATCGGGTTGCGGTGGATGTACCGGACGGCTCGTTCTGTGCGCTGCGCTCCGTCCACCCCGTAGCTGAGAAACCGGGGCTCGAACAGCGGCCCACGCCGACCGGTTCGGCTGTTGAAGTACTTCGAGTATGTCGATTGGGCCACACCGATCAGATCGGCCACGGCGCCTCTGTTGTCGCAATCCGACAGGTCGACGAGCAGGTGGTAGTGGTTGTGCATCAACACATAGGCGTTGATCTGGAAGTCGCCTTCCGTGCACGCCGACCCAACGAGTGATTCGAAGAGCACCCAGTCGTCATCGATGGCAAACAGGTCTTGGCTGTCGATGCCACGGTTGATGACATGAAATCGATCGTCAGTCGTGAGGTTTCTCTGAGGTCTTGCCACAACCTCTCAGTGGGTCAGGGCAAGGCCGAAGCGGAAGCCGGAAGAGCAACTCAGTGATGAAGTGCCTGGCACTTCATCACTGGGCTTCTTTCCAGCGGCGGCCGACGTCGGCGTAGATCTGTGCGGTGGGGAGCGCCAACAAGGACGCGCCACCGTCGACGGGAAGGATCTGCCCTGTGATGAACGACCCGAGGTCACTACACAGGAACAGCGCGGCGTTGGCGATGTCCTGGCTCGTGCCCATACGTCCGATCGGGGTCATCTCCTCCATGGCCTGAATGACCGGGCCGACGGTGAATGCTCCTGCGGTCATCGGCGTCTCGATGAGCGACGCAGCGATCGAATTGAAACGAATCCGATCAACTCCGTACTCCACCGCAGCGATCTTCGACGCGTACTCGAGGCCCGCCTTTGCGCTGGCGTAGGCAGCGAGCCCCCGAGCTGGATTGTGCGCCGTGAGCGAGCTGATGGACACGACCGAGCCACCGTTGCCGAGGTCCCGCATGGCGTTGCCCGCGTGGCGCAGGCAGTACATCGCACCTTGGATCTGCACCGCGTGCATGTCGGCCAGCTTCTCGGGAGTCAGCTCGGCAATCGGTGTGGATTCCGAATAGCCCGCACAGTTCACGAATGAATCGAGGCGACCGGTCTGGTCGACCGCTGTGGCGACGAGCGCCTGCACGTCGGCGTCATTCGTGATGTCGCACGCGGCACCGATGCCATCGATCCGCGACGCCACTTCGTTCACCACGTCGAGGCGGCGTGCGCCGATCACGACCTTGGCGCCGTGCGCGGCGAAGGTCTCACTGATGGCTTCACCGAATCCGCTGTGGCCGCCGACGACCACGGCGGTCTGCCCAGCAAGGAGTTGCGCGGTGTCGCTCATGAGTTCGCCGCCTGCGTGTTGACGCGATGGTTGGCCACCTGTGGCCCGCCGACCCAACCGCACAGCTGCGGGTCGCACTCGCGGAGTTCACCAGAGATGTGATGGCCATCGGTGCCGAAGATGCCGACCTTGTCGCCGAGCGTGACGCGGATGTTGCCCTCGCCGTCTTGCTCGTGAAGCGCCCCGGTGAAGGGGTGCACGATGCCGTTCACAGCGTGCTCCGAGCGGTAGCGCCGGTGCCGACGCTGACGGGAACGTCGTCGTTCACCCACTCGCCGAGCAAGGTGTGCAGCCAGCGGATCTTCGACTCCTGGTAGTTCGAGAAGGTCACACCCGGCTTGCGGGTGGTCTCCAGGCCCTTCTGGACCTTGGCCATGTTGAACACGTCCTGTTGGAACACTTTGGCGAGCATGCCGAGCACCGAGGCGTTGGTCCAGTCGTCGTGGACGCCGAGCTTGATCTCTTCGGAGGGAGGCGGTCGATCACCGGAGAACGGGGAGAGGAAGAACACCTCCATGATGCACGAGCGATGGTCGTCGCCATTCGGGCGGAAGCGGTACACGATGCGGTTGAACGCACCCCACGGATGGAAGTTCGGAAACACGGTGTAGTCCAGTGAGTCCATCATCTCGGAGTCACTCATCTGATCGACGGCGTCGCCGACCATTGGCCGCCATCGTTCACGTGATGCTGCTGCAGCCACTTGCCGGGCGGTCTTGCCGTCGGGAACATCGAACGGTGCGTCCTGATCGACGCGCACGTCGAGCATCGAGCGCAACATCTCTTGCTCAGAGAGTCCTGAGTCGTCACCCAACAGCGGGCTCGGCGTGCCACCCGGAGTGATGACTCGGGCGCACTGGCCGAACACGTCGACCTGGCTGTTCGTGTCGCCGAGGTAGGTGAGAATCTGAGGGTGCGTCGCGTTGACGTGATACGCCTCACAGAACGCTTCCTGTGCGATCTTCCAGTTCGCTTCGATGACACGTGAGACGTGCCCTTCCACGTATCGATCCTCGAGGTTCCACACCTCGAAGTGTTGGGCGGTGTCACCGAGGAACTCAGCCAGTGGACCAGCTTCGGGGTCTGGGTTGATGAACACGAAACCGGCCCAGGTGTCGACGCTGCATTCGGGCAGGGTGAAGTCGTCAGGCCGCTGATCGACGTGCGGGAAGTCCCACGCGGCCGGAACGTCTTTGAGATCGCCGTCGAGTTCCCAGGCAAACCCGTGGAACGGGCAGCGGATCTCAGAGCAGTGACCGTCGTACTCCTTGAGCTGGCGGCCACGATGCAGACAGGCGTTCGGGTACGCCTTGATGGTGCCGTCGTCTTGGCGCATCACGAGGAACGAGAGCTCGGCGATGTCGTAGACGATGTAGTCGCCAGCCTCGGGGATGTGCTCCTCGCGGCATGCGAACTGCCAGACCTTCGACCACAGTTGGTCGACTTCTTTGCGATGCCAATCGCGCGAGATGTATCGCTCGATCGGAACGTCCTCACTCCCGAAGTACTTCGCGGATTCGAGGCGCAACACGTCGGGCACCGGGTGCGTGTCGGCGTCGAGGAGGTCCTGGTAGCTGACGCCGGGAGAACGTGCGCCCGTGTCCAAGTTGGAGTCCGTGGTGGTCATGGCATCCATTATTGATCACGTGGTGAGTTCTGCGTGCACCGGAGCGCGCAGTCGGCGAGCATCGTCGTCAGATCCCGAAGGTCGGCCTTTCGACGAGCTTGTCGAGTTCGCTCAGCGCGGCTGATGGGTCGCGAACGAGAATGGTGTGCCACCCCCGTTCGTCGGCAGGCACCAGGTTTTGGTCGAAGTCATCGAGGTAGACGATCTCCGGTCCGCTGACGGCGAGCTGCGATTCGATCTCTTCGTAGATGGCTGGCTCGGGTTTGCGAGCGCCGACGGCGAACGATTCGACCACCGCATCGAACAACTCGAAGTCCAGATCGCGCTGCATGGTCGGTTGGAACTCGGCAAACGTGTTCGTGAGGAGGCCGGTCAGGAAGCCATCAGCTCGCAGCGACCGAACTCGATTCACCATTTCGGTGACCACGACGTACTCGCCCGCTGCGAGGAGCCGGTCGATCTCGTCGCCGTGGAGCGGCATCTCGTGTTGGTCGGCCCATGGCGCGAGCTCGGACTGGATATCGGCAAGAGCGAGTTCGCCGCGCTCGGCTCGATGCCACGGGTGCGAGTCGCCAGACGCACGCGGCCCCAGCAGGACCTCGTGCATCACCGACGCTTCGACGCCATGGCTGGCGGCAATTTTGCCGATTTGGTTCGCGATGGTCGTGATCAGCACGCCGCCGAAGTCGAACACGACAGCACCGGGAGCACCCCGGGTGTTCATCGAGGGACCATTCAAACGAAGCGGGTCATTCGAACGAGGCGGTGGGCGTGCGGTCGGCGTTGTACACCGGAGCCGACGCATCGATTCGGTGCTTGCGGCTGACCGCTCCCGTGAGGCCGCCGTCGTTGAGCATCGTGCGCATGTCGAAGTAGTTCTGGTGGTCGAAGTGCGCCGCAAGGGTCTCTTCGGATTCCCACAGTTCGTACACCTGGATCAGGTCGTCCTGGCACGGATCCGCGGCGAAGCAGTACACGAGGCAGCCGGGCTCGTCGTCGCGAGTGGCCTTCTGGATCGGCGCTGACTTGTCGATCAATGCCTGACGGGTGGACGGATCGGCCACGGTGATGGCGGCTTCGACGGCGATGAGACTCATGCGGGCTCCTGTGGAAATGAAGTGACGTGGATTCGTGGTGCGCTGCGACGACTCTGACTCGTCGGCAACGAAGCAACGAAGGTCAGTATGTGAGTTGCCGGCAGCCTCGGGCGAGCCGGACCAGCGAGACGAAACGAGACCACAGATGTACGCAGCACTGATCACCGGCAAAGAGACCGTCGAGCTCCGCGAGTTCCCTGACCCCACTCCGGCACCAACCGGCGTGGTCGTGGACATCGCGTTCTGCGGGATCTGCGGAACCGACATCCACGCATATCAGTCGGGCCGCGAGTACAACCCGGCCATCTGTGGCCACGAGTGGTCGGGCACGGTGTCCGCGACCGGGAATGAGGTCACGTCGGTGGGTGATGGCGACCGCGTGGTGGTGTCGGTGGCCTCCGCATGCGGAGCGTGTGCGGCGTGTCGACAGGGGCAGTCGAGCCACTGTCAGCAGGCGTTTCTCTCGGCGGTGGGCCGAGATGCACTGGCGCCGATTCACGGTGGTTTCGCACCCCGCATTGCCGTGGCAGCGAGCCGCGTGATCCGGACCGATGCCGGCTTGACCGATGAGCAAGCAGCACAAGTGGAACCTGCAACGGTGGCGTTCCATGCGGTGCGAACCAGCGAGTTACGCCTCGGCGACACCGCTGTGATCCAGGGCGCGGGCCCGATCGGTCTCGCAACGATGCAGTGGGTTCGCGCTGCTGGCGCAGGCATCGTCGTGGTCATCGAACCGAACGAGCAGCGGCGCGGCATGGCGTCAGCCTTGGGCGCGCACCACGTGGTCGAGCCGGGTGAGCCAGCTGATGCGCTGCTCAAGGAGCTCACGCACGGGCTGGGCGCGGACATCGTGTTCGAGTGTGTGGGCGCATCGTTCGCAATCCAAAAGGCCGTCGACCTTGCTCGCCGTGGCGGCGCGATGTGCCTGGTTGGTCTGCCGCACGATGAGGCGCCGATCAACGTCGGTACGTGGCTGGTGAAAGAGATCCGGACCACGTCGTCGCTCGCGTATGTGCGCGAAGAGTTCGAGATGGCGATGGGCATGATCGCCGACGGCCGCGTGGATGTGGCACCGTTGCACACCTCGACGGTCGGACTCGACGGATTCGAGGCAGCGCTCGCGGATCTGGCCAGTGGCACCAGCACACAAGCGAAGGTGCTCGTCGACCCCAACCGCTGACGCAGTGATGAAGTGCCTGGCACTTCATCACCAGTGGCTCCGGTGGTGAGGTGAGCGAGCTGTTTTGCGACACTGCGTTCTTCGCAACAGACCACCAACGCAAGGAGCGACGATGATCGACTACGCAGGCAAGACCGTTCTGATCACGGGGGCCTCGATGGGCCTCGGAGAGGGCTTCGCCCACGGATTCGCCGAGGCGGGCGCCAATCTGATCCTCACCGCGAGGTCTGAGGATCTGCTCGAAAGCGTTGCCGAAGTGTGCCGCTCGAAGGGCAACGGAAAGGTGACCGTGGTGCCGGGCGACGTGTCGATCGAGGCCGACGTGGCACGAGTCGTGGCGTCGGGCATCGAGGACCACGGTCGAATTGACGCGCTGATCAACAACGCCGGTGTGAGCGACATGAAGGGGGTGGCTCCCGAGCAGTTCGACATGGAGACCTTCAACTGGATCATGTCGATCGACCTGAACGGCGCCTTCATGTACCTGCGTGACGTGGGCAAGCACATGCTCGAGACCGGTGGGGGTTCCATCGTCAACATCTGCTCGATCATGGGCCACGGCGCGAACGAGCTGAACATCATTGCCTACACGGCGGCGAAGGGCGCGTTGCGCAACGTCACGATGCAACTCGGGTGCGAGTGGGCGGACCGAGGCGTGCGCGTGAACTCGGTGTCACCGGGCTTCATCGTCACCGAGATGGTGCGTCCTGCGCTCGAAGGGATGGGCATGGACAAGTGGATTGCCAGCCGCACACCGATGCGTCGAATCGGTGAACTCAACGAGATCGTCGACCCGGTCATGTTCCTCGCTTCCGATGGCGCCAGCTACATCACCGGGCACGATCTGAATGTCGACGGTGGCACGAACGCCTCGAACGGCACGTATCAGATTCCGCCGATCCACCAGGAGTGGAATGCCGACACCCGACCGCGCATCGGTGATGGCTACCCCGGCGTGGTGCCTCGCCCGGAGTGGTATGAGGCCATGAAGGCGGGCATTCCGGGGATCCACTACACGCCCGAAGCCTGACGCGTTGCGGTTGAGGATTCCGATGCGATGTGACGTTCGACTCGTCTGGTAAACAATCGCCTGGTTAGTTTCCTGACCACGAGACGTGACGAACGTCTCGGCACCGGCGGCCGTGGGAGGTCGTTGGCAAACCAACTCAAGGGGGAATTCAATGATTTCACGATCAAGGTCCGTTCGACTGGGAGCAGCGGTCTTCAGCTTCGCTCTCGTCGCAGCGGCTTGCGGTAGCGATGACGTCGCAGACGTCGTCGACGACGCGGTCGAAGAGGCGGGTGACGCGGTCGAAGAGGCTGCCGACGACGTCGAAGAGGCTGCCGACGAAGCCATGGAAGAGGGCGAAGAAGCCGTCGACGACGCCATGGAAGAAGAAGCCATGGAAGACGAAGGCGCGATGGAAGAAGAAGCGATGGAGGAGCCCACGGGCGAGCCCATCAAGATCGGCGTTCAGAACTTGGAAGGCGATCCAAACGGTTCGTTCCCCGAGTACTCACTCGGCGTGCAAGCCGCAGCCGACTACATCAACGCTGAACTCGGTGGCCTCGGAGGTCGCGAAATCGAGATCGAACTGTGCAAGTCGGTCGTGTCACCTGACGACTCGCAGCGGTGCGCCAACGAACTGTCGGCCAGCGGCGTCGAGATGGCGCTGTCGACGATCAACTTCTTCGGCAACCACTTCCCGATCTACGCAGGCGCCGGAATCCCGGTCGTGGTCGGCACCCCGATCACCATTCCTGACTTCACCTCTCCTGGCGTCTACGCCATTGGAGCCGGTGGCGGCTGCCTCGGTGTGCACACCGGCCTGGTCGAGTTCGCAACGAACCAGATCGAGGAGCTCGAAGGCATCGACGTCCAGAAGGTCGGTGTGCCGTGGGCAGACACGCCTCCCGGCGTCGTGTGCTACAACGACCTCGAAGCCAAGCCGCTCGACGTGCTGAACGGCACCGAGCCGGGCGACGCCGAACGTGCGGGAAGCAAGCCGGGCCTCACCTACGTCGGTGTGCCGATTGCACCGGCCGCACCGGACGTGACGCCGCAGGCCACTGAAGTCCTCGACTTCGATCCTGACGTGATCATCTTCTCGGCGCAGGGTGCCGACTGCTGGAACTTCGTTGCAGCACTCGGTCGTCTCGGCTGGACCCCGGATGACATTCCGTTGGTGCTCTCGGGTGCTTGCCTCGACTTCGACGCAATGACCGCTGCTGGTGACCTGGCAGTTGGCATCTACCTCACCAGCACCGAGAACGGTCTGCTCAACCCGCTCGACGGCCTCGAAGGTCAGCACCTCGACAATGCGTCGACGTACCAGACCAAGGCTCCCGAGTACGGCATGCCCGAGGACCTCGTGTTCACCGGCTTCGGTGGTCAAGGCTTCTCGGCCATGATGAACATCTGGGAGAAGGCGCAACTCATCGACGGTGACGTGAGCGGGCAGGCCATTGCTGATGCAATGGCAGCCACCGACGGCACTGTTCCCTCGTTCGGCAACTCGCCGCTGCAGTGCAGCGTCGCACCGGTGCCGTACGTGTCGGTGTGTGGCTCTGCAATCAGTGTCACCCAGTGGGACGGCGAGAAGCTCGTCAACGTCGTGCCGCAGCTCAACGGCCTCGACCTGGTCGCTGGCACCGAACTCCGCCCGACCGGCTGAGTATCCGGTCGCTCGATATCGAGTGACCGCAATCGAATCCTGAACACCTGACGGTGGCCGGGGTCGACATCTGCTCGACCCCGGCCACCGCCGTATCTCCACACATTTCCGAACACGCAGCTTGGGGGCTTCGGCGTGAAAGATCTCATTTTCGACCTCATTGGAGGTCTCGGTATCGGTGCGCTGTACGCGATGCTCGCCGCCGGCCTGGTCATTTCGTACAAGGGCTCGGGCGTCATCAACTTCGCCCACGGTGCTCTCGCCATGTATGGCGTCGTCACCTTCGACGCCGCCTGGAATCGCGGCGAGATCTTCTTGCCGTGGATCGACATCCTTCCTACGCACACGCTCAACCTGCCGGTGCGCATCACCACGGCGAGCGACGGCGAATGGGAGTTCCTTCCCTCGCTCGCGGTTGGCCTGCTGATGGCGGCCTTCCTCGGCCTCGCCGTGCACTTCTTGATCTTCCGTCCGCTGCGAAACGCAGCCCCGCTCGGCAAGGTCGTGGCCTCGGTCGGTCTGCTGCTCTACCTGCAGGGAATTGCGCTCATCAACTACGGCACGTCTTTCCCCCAGCCCCGCAGCGTGGTCCCATCCGAAGTGATGGAGAACTTCCTCGGTCTCGGCAAGCCGTTTACCCGCAACGTCATCTACGTCGTTGCGTTTGCCATCCTCCTCGGCCTGGTTCTGTGGGCCGGCTATCGGTTCACCCGTTTCGGACTCGCCACTCGTGCAGCGGCTGGTAACGAAAAGGGTGCGGTGCTCCTGGGCTACTCGCCACAGACACTCGCTGCGGTGAACTGGGTGATTGCTTCGGTCACCGCAACCTTGGCGGTGATCGTGGTCGGCCCGATCCAGGGCACGCTCACTCCAATCGGGCTGTCGGCACTGATCGTTCCGGCATTGGCTGCTGCACTCATCGGTGGCTTGCGATCGATTCCCATCGCCATCGCCGGTGGCTTGGCCATCGGCTCGGTGCGCAACGTGCTGGAATTGAATCGCGCCGAGTGGTTCGATGTCACCCCGCTCACCTGGATCGAGAACGGCGTCGTCGATGCGCTGCCGCTCGTCGTCATCATCGTGGTGCTCGTGCTGCGCGGGAAGAGCCTGCCCATTCGCGGTGCGGTCGAGGAACGCCGCCTGCCGCTGGCACCGATGCCGAAGCGGATGTGGGAGCACGCTCTGGTGTGGACCACGCTCGTCACGCTGCTTGCGTTCGTGTTCGAAAATGCCGGTACCCGAACTCGGTTCGCGAACGCGATCCAAAACGGTCTGGTGCTTGCGATCATCCTCTTGTCGCTCGTCGTCCTGACCGGCTACATCGGCCAGATCTCACTCATGCAGATGTCCTTCGCCGGTGTGGCTGCCTTCGTCACCTCCAAGATGATGGCGAACGGAATTCAGGACCCGATCACGCTGGCCACCGTTGACGGGCCGGACCTTCCTTGGCCAATCGCTGCCTTGATCGGGGTGGTGGTCGCGGTGATTGTCGGCATCGTGGTCGGGTTGCCAGCGGTTCGAATCCGCGGTGTGCAACTTGCCGTGGTCACCATCGCCACCGCTGTTGCTGTTCAATCGCTGTACCTCGAGAACGAAGTGATCACCCAGCTGAGTGCTGGCGCTGCTGCACGAATCGACGCACCGACCTTCTTCGGTGCCGACATCGGTTCTCGCAGCGTTCGAGTGCAGAACGACAATCCACTGTTCGCGCTGTTCGGCATGATCGTGCTGTCGATCATGGCGATTGGTGTGGCCAACATCAGACGCACCGGCGTCGGCCGTCGATTCCTTGCAGTACGCGCCAACGAGCGTGCCGCTGCCTCTGCGGGTATCAACGTCGCACGCACCAAGCTGCTCGCCTTCGCCATCAGCGCCGGCATTGCAGGAATCGGTGGCGTCATGCTCGGCTTCAAGCAGGTGGACGTGTCATCGGCGAACTTCCTCTACGGCCTCAGCCTCTCCGTGCTCGCCACTGCCTACCTCGCAGGGATCACCTCGATCAACGGCGCCATCATCGGCGGCATGTTGATCAGCGCTGGTGCCTTCATCCCGACGTTCTCCAACTACTTGCTCGCAGGTGCGAACCTCGAACAGTTCCTGAGCGCCGCGACGGGAGCAGGCATCATCGTCACTGCGATCATCCACCCGGAGGGCATTGCGCCCTTCTTCGGCGGTGGGGTGAGATACGCAGGTGACTGGTTGGTCGGCGCCATCCCGGGCGCCGAGACCATTCGATCGAACTATCGGGGCGCTCGGAGCGTGCTCGTGAAATCGGTCCTGTCGGCGCTCGTGATCGGTACGGCATTCTGGCTCTACAACGCCCAGTTCATCGAGAACGTCTACCAGTGGGTGATGTTCACCGTGCTGCTCGTGTGGGTGGTGAGTGTGATCTTTGCTCGAACGCTCGGACCGATCTCGCCGACCTTCGGCGAAGCGGGAATGGCGTGGGTCGGTTGGGCCAAGAAGTTCGGCCCGACTGCGTTGGTCGGCATCATCTTGGGCTACCTCGTGTGGCCGCTGCGGGTCGACACGTACAGCTGGATCTGGATGCCGCTGCTCGGTGGAGGCCTGGCGCTGTTCGCCCGGTCACTCTTCCGCCAGATCTCAGGGATCTCGGCACGCGAACTCGAAGCGGCCATGGCCGCGGCGAACAAGGCCGACTCGACAACGACATCTGAAACCGATGAATCACTCGTGGGGGTGAGCTGACATGGCATTGCTCGAAGCACGTGGCCTGAGCGTCAACTACGGCGGTCTGTATGCGAACAAAGACATCGACCTCGACTGCCATACCGGCAAATTGGTCGGGCTGATCGGCCCGAATGGAGCAGGCAAGACCACCTTCATCGACGCAATCACCGGCTTCACGCCGGTGTCGGAAGGCAAGGTCACCTTCGATGGAGTCGACCTCGCTGGCATCACGCCCGACAAGCGAGCGTTGATGGGCCTGACCCGCACGTTCCAGTCGCTCGAACTCTTCGAAGACCTCAGTGTTCGTGACAACCTGATGGCCGCCGCTGAACAGCCGAAGTGGCACTCGTTCATCACCGACATCGTGCTGCCCGGACGAAACGAGCGGCAGTTCAAAGAACAGGTCGACTGGGCACTCGAGATCATGGATCTCACCGACAAAGCCGACACGTTGCCGAGCGACTTGAGCCACGGTCAGCGCAAGCTCATCAGCGTGGCGAGAGCGTTGGCGGCGAAGCCCAAACTGGTGCTCCTGGACGAGCCGGCGGCCGGTTTGGACACCGCCGAGAGCCAGATGCTCGGCCAGCACCTTCGCGACTTCCTGGACTACGACATGAGTTTGTTCTTGATCGACCACGACATGGGCCTCGTGCTCAACGTGTGCGACTACATCTATGTGCTCGACTTCGGCAAGATCATCGCCCACGGCACTCCCGCCGAAGTGCGAGCAGACCCGGCTGTCATCTCGGCCTATCTCGGCGAGAGTGCTGGCGAAGCACAGGCACAGAGCGCTGTCGAGTTCGGCGGCGCTGGAGCGACCACCACGGAGGCAACGTCATGAGCGATGAGCTGCTGATCGAGATCGACAAGTTGCATGCCGGCTACGGCGGCATCCCGGTCGTGCGTGACCTCGACCTCACCGTCAAGTCCGGTGAAGTGGTGGCGCTGCTCGGACCGAACGGCGCCGGCAAGACCACGACACTGCTCACGCTGTCTGGCCTGCTCAAGCCGATCTCGGGAACCGTCTCGGTGCTCGGGGAAGAAGTGGACGGCAACAAGCCGCACATGATCCCGCGGCGTGGCCTCGCTCATGTGGCCGAGGACCGTTCGTTGTTCTTCGACCTGACGGTCGACGAGAACATCAAGTTGGGTCTCACCGGAGCCAAGGCGGACCGTAAGGCGGCGCACGAACGTGCCATGGAACTCCTGCCGGCGCTCAAGCCGCTCGGTTCGCGTCTCGCGGGACTCCTGTCGGGTGGTGAACAGCAGATGCTGGCCATCGCCCGTGCACTCGTGTCGAACCCGAAGTGTTTGCTGGTCGACGAGATGAGCCTCGGACTCGCTCCGATCATCGTCGAGCAACTCCTGCCGATCGTGCGTGACATCGCCGATCAGACCGGTTGCGGCGTGCTCGTTGTGGAACAGCACGTGCACATGGCGCTCGAAGTCGCCGATCGCGGCTACGTCTTGAATCACGGCGAGATCATGATGCAGGGCACTGCCGACGAGCTGTCGGCCAACCGCAGCGTGCTCGAGGCGAGTTACCTCGGCGACGCAGCGTTGAGCTGACGCTTCGCGATCACGATGAGCACCTGGGCGTTCTACGCCCTCCTTGGCGTCGGCACGGGCGCGATGTATGCGGCGTTCTCGATGAGCGTGATCATCACGTATCGGGGCAGCGGGGTCATCAACTTCGCGGTCGGTGCACTCGCCATGATTCCAGCGATGATCTTCGCGGAGCTCCGCAACACCGGGGACCTCGTCCTGCCGCTGGTGTTCGTGCCGCGACGGTGGTCGCTTGGTGATCCCCTGTCGTTGGTACCCGCGGCTCTGATCGCGATCTCGGTCGGCATGGCGGTGTCCGCGCTGATCTTTCTGACCGTGATCCGCTCGCTGCGCGCCGCGCCGCCGGTGACGATGCTGGTTGCGACCGTTGGTATCACGCTGGTGTTGCAGGCACTTGCCGTGAAGGGCTTTGGCAACGTCAGCTTGCGGTCTCCATCGATCATGCCGGACACGGTGATCCAACTGGGAGGTCGGCCGTTTCCCGTCGATCGGGTCTGGCTGCTGGGCGTCGTGGTCCTTCTCGCTGCTGGAGTCGTAGCGGTGTACCGCGGGACTCGGTTCGGAATTGCCACACGCGCTGCGTTCCTGAATGAAAAGGGTGCGATCTTGCTCGGCCTCGAGCCGGCTCGTCTTGGCTTGTACAACTGGCTGTTCGCTTCGGCGCTGGCGGGCTCGGTCGGGATCATCGGGTCATCACTCGGCGGCGTGAGCCCGTTCAACTTCAGCCTTTTTGTCGTTCCGGCATTCGCTGCAGCGCTCGCTGCACAACTGAAATCGGTACCCACTGCTGTCGGCGTGGCGGTGGCCATCGGTGCCTTCGAAGCGGTTGCCGTGCACCTCGTTGCCCAGCGCCAGGTGCCGACGTTCTTTCAGGGAGGCATCAGCACCCTGGTTCCGTTCGTGGCAATCGTGCTCGCATTGATGTTGGCCGGCAGTCGCCTTCCGAATCGGGGAGTGATCCTCGAAGCAGCACAGGTGACAGTGGTGACAGGGCCACCGCGGCCACTGCTGTGGGGCACCGTGATTGCGGGCGGCGTGGCCGTGCTCGTCACGGGCGATGCGGTCATTCGCCTGGCCGCACTGCAGACGTTGATCGCCATCACGTTGCTGATGTCGATCGGCCTCATCACGGGTCTGGTGGGTCAAGTCTCGCTCGCGCAACTGTCGCTTGCGGGCCTGTGCGCCTTCCTGGTGTCTCGGCTCGACACGGCCCTCGGTTTTCCGTTGGCACCAATCGTTGCCGTGGTTGCAACAGTCGTGATTGGAACGTTGGCGAGTATCCCAGCGCTTCGCGTGCGCGGCGTGCAGTTCGCGATCTTGAGCTTCTCACTTGCGGTCGTGGTCGACGACCTGTTCTTTCGTAGCCCGACCTTCGTTGGCCGCAGCGGTGTTGCGGAGGTGAAGGCTCCCGTCGTGGGCGGTGTGGACCTCGGGATCTTCGGCGGCGGCGGGTTCCCATCACGCACGTTCGGCTTCTTGCTGCTCGCTGCAACGATTGCGTGTGCGGTGCTGATCGTCGGGGTGCGCAATGGGCCGCTCGGGCGGCGATTCCTCGCGGTACGAGCCAACGAACGTGCCGCAGCGTCGGCGGGAATCGATGTGGCGCGGACCAAGGTGCTCGGTGCCGCGATCGCGGCGTTCGTTGCGTCGATCGCTGGTGTGATGATCGCGTATAAGTCGACGACGTTGACCGGAGGCAGCCTGAGCGCGCAGGATGGCTTGCAGTTGCTGGCGCTTGCCTACCTGGGTGGTATCGGGTCGATTGCAGGCGCCGTGGTGGGTGGTGTGCTTGCGCCGTCCGGGCTGTTCACCGTCGCCATCCTCGGTGGAGGGTCATCGATCGATCAGTTCCTGCTCACCGGTGTCGGATTGATCCTCGTCGCCGTGAAGTTCCCCGACGGCATCGCTGGCAGTTGGCTGATGCTGCTGCGGTCGCGACGGCGTGCAGCGGAACGGACCTCGCATCAAGCACTCACCGTTGGAGGCAACTCCGGCACGATCGTGGTGTTCGACAGCGACCGGTGACATCCAATGATGGATGATGAAGTGATGACACGCCACGAAACGGCCTCGATGCCCTTTGCTGCTGACCTTCTCGCAGGCAAGACCGCTCTGGTCACAGGTGGCGGTTCGGGTTTGGGCAAGGCAATTGCCACGTGCCTGTCGGCAGCGGGGGCTGATGTGGTCATCGCCGCACGTCGCCTCGAACGTCTGGAGGAGGCCGCGGTGGAAATCACTGCGTTGACCGGCAACGCGGTTGGTGTCGACCAGGTCGACATCCGCAGTCGCGAAACGGTCGAAGCGCTCGCCGGTCGACATGACGTCGACATCTTGGTCAACAACGCCGGGGGGCAGTTTCCGCAGAAGGCGCGTGACTTCAGCCCGAACGGTTGGAACAGCGTGATCGATCTGAACCTGAACGGCACGTGGGCAATGACCCAGGTGTTCGGCAACCAGATGCTGGACCGGGCCGCTGGCGGAGGGGCTGGCGGTTCGATCGTGCAGATCGTGGCGATCGTGGGGCGCGGCATTCCGGGTATTGCGCATTCGGCGTCGGCGCGCGCTGCGGTGGTGGAACTCTCCAAGTCGCTCGCGTTCGAGTGGGGGCCGTCGGTGCGTATCAACTGCGTCGCGCCGGGCGCGTTTCACACCGACGGGTGGGAAGCCACCTACGACCCTGAGGTCGGTGACATGACCGGAGTGCCGCTGCCGTACCCGGGTCGGCCCGATGACATCGCAAACGCTGCGGTGTTCCTCGCCTCGCCCGCCTCGGCGTTCATCACCGGCGCGTGCCTCGATGTGGACGGCGGCCAACTCCTCCACGGAACCATCAGCGCGCTCCCACCCGGCGCCTACGAAGAACGCGAACGATGACTACGGATGCTGCGACCGGGTCGAAACATCCGTAGTTCGGTTCGGTCGGGGCGTCACTCCTGCAGCGTCTGCGAACTCGGCGAAGAAGTCGATATGCGCCTCGATCGAGTCACGCTCGGCGTGCATCGAGACTGCGGAGAACTCCGTCCCGCCGGCTGCCTGCCATCGCTCGGCTTGCTGCGCTGAGTCCTTGGCGCCGTCGTTGCGCAACGCCACGTAGTCGAGCCCGTGATCGGCCAGATCACGCCCTGCTTCGTCAGCCAGCGCGCGATACGTGCCAAGCCCCTCATGCACGACCGACTCTTTTCCAGCGAACATGAAACCATCACCGAGGGTGACACCGCGACGGAATGCCGCGGGGCTGAATCCGCCGACCCAGATCGGAATCTGGCTGCTCGGCCCAGGAATCAACACGCCGCGGTCGAGGGTGTCGAACTCGCCGTCATAGGAGGTGACCTCGCCTCGCCACAGGTCGCGTAACACCGCGATCTGCTCGTCGGCACGACGGCCGCGAGTGGAGAAGTCTTCGCCGAGCGCGTCGTACTCGACATAGTTCCAACCCACGCCGACTCCGAGTCGGAAGCGTCCGCCTGACAGCAACTCGAGGTCTGCGGACTGCTTTGCCACGAGCATGGTCTGACGTTGAGGAAGGATGAGCACGCCGGTTGCGAACTCGATGTGCTCGGTGATGGCTGCGAGGTACGCGAACATCACGAACGGGTCATGGAATGGATCGTTCTCCGTGTACGGGCCCCACAGCGGCGGGTCCCGGTGTTCATGAACCGCTCCCACCACGTGGTCATAGGCAACCAGCCCGTCGTAGCCGAGGGCTTCCACTGCCAGCCCGATTCGCTTGATCGCCTCCGGGTCTCCTCGCAATTCGGTCTGGGGGTACACGGCATTTATCTTCATCAGTTTGCTCCTCGTGCGAGTTCCATGATTCCTGCGTTGCCGCGGCGCCACCACACGGTGAGCGCGACCTTCTCGATACGCCACTGGCCCGCAACGAGGACGAGGTCGTCGTCGTAGTAGCCGCCGATCGTGAATTCTGGATCCGCACTTCCAGTGGACGCTTCAAGGTCGTCACGCCAAAGGAAGTGGGTGGCCTGCATGTACACCCGGCAGCGGGCACGGTCGCCATCGATCTGGACCAGGGGGTTGCTCATCGAATGTTGTGTGGCGTCGAGTCCGCTGAACACCGGAACGATTCCACCGATCCAGGTGTCGACGTCCATGCGGCTCGCGGGACGGCCGTGGTACGACGAGTAGTCGAACTCGATGTCGCTCGGCGGCTCGACGAAGATCGATCGGTAGCCGTCCCAGTGGCGTTGATCGATGCCGTACGCAAACCGGTACACGGTTTCGGCCACGTCGATGCGCGGATCCTTCGTGTCGTCAGTACTCACAGAACTCTCCTACGGTCGGTACATGGCAACGCTGTTGGCGCATATCACGGTCACTTCGGGCTCCGAAGCTCGCTTCGAGGCCATCGCTCGAGAGTTGTTCGAGCACACCCATGAACTCGAAGCCGGCGTGCTTCGCTACGAGTATTGGCGCGGCGCCAACGAGCGCTCGTACTACTCGCTGCTGTCGTTCCCGGATCATCACGGGTTTCTGGTGCACCAAACCAGCGATCACCATGAGGAGGCCTCACCGGCAATCGGTGCGGTCGTGGAGTCGATCCGACTCGAGTGGGTGGACCCCATTGCCACCGCCAGCCCGCTTCCTCCGACAATTGCACAGGCGGCACCCGACGATGCCGACGAACTCACGCTGAAGTACGCGGATCGGTACGCAGCTGACGTGGCCGACTGGTGGCTTGCACTGCGCTGACGGTTCAGTGAAGAAGTGCCAGGCACTTCTTCACTGTTGGTCGGTGGAGGGTTCACGACTCCACAGCACATCGAAGTCGCGAGCGATGTCGAGCACCTGGAAAGCCCGGCCGATTCCCACGCAGAACCCACAGGTGATCGTGAGTTCGAGGATCTCGGTGTCCGAGAACAGCTCACGGAGCTTGCCCCACATGGTGTCGTCGATCGCGGTGTGGTCGATTGCGTATTGCTCGGCAAACGCAGCCGCCAGCTTCTCGCGGGGCGTGAACTCGTCACGGTTTCGAAAGTCCTCGACGGCCTCGTAGAGCTCGTCGGTCATGCCTTGCTGCATCGCCGATGCAGCGCGAGTGTTCAGTCAAACGTGGCATTCATTGAGCTGTGCGATGCGCATGCGGGCGATCTCTCGCTCGCGAATGGGCAGGCTGGACTTTTCGTAGACCGCCTCGCTCATCGCGTGCATACCAGCACCGAGATGCGGCGCGAGTTGCCACATGCGGGAGGCCTCTTTGCCGTCCCCATCAGGAATGTCGATCTTGGCCATGTGCTTCTCCTCGATGCCAAGATGTAGAACTTGGGGTCAGACCCAAAGTTCTACATCAGTCGATGTTTGCCTTTGCAACGGCCACGGGGATGGCGCTCGATACGACCATGCCGGTGACAGGATCGGAGCCGACGTCTGCAGCAACCAGTCGGCTCGTGGGCGACCCGATGTCGCGGACCTTTTCGTCCTTCAAGGAGGTTCCACCCCACGAGTGCGCCATCGAGATCACGCCCCGCTTCACGTCGTCGGACGCCTCGACCACGCCGAGCAGCGAAGCGGCGGGCGATGAGATTTCAATGATGTCGCCGGACGCGATGCCCAGCTCGCTCACGTCGTCGGGGTGCATGTATGCCGGGTTGGTCGTTCCCTTGCGAGCCAGCGCCGGCAGCTCGGTGCCAGTGGAATTCAGCACGTGCTTGAGGCGGCGACTGGTGAGTCGGAACGGATACGCCGACACGTCCGAACCGGCAAAACCATCGGCGCCTTCGGCGAGCACGACAGCAAGCTCGGCCAGGAAGTCGGCAGGCGCAACGGTGAACTTCGCTGTTGCCCCCTCGTCGGCGGGCTTCACTTCGATCCGCTGATCTGGATGGGTCTGGCGTAGCTGCACGCGCACTTCGTCCAGTGGCATCCGCGACCCGTGATACGTGCGATCGATGATCTCGTCGGTGTCAGGCCGCACGGTCATGTCCGGTGAACCGCCTGGCAACGGGAGATCGCTGCCGAGGCGCGACGCCAACTCCCAGAAGATCTCCCACTCGTTGAGCACATCACCATCCCGCTCGAGCACGGCCTCGGTGTAGTTGGTGTACGGCTCGCGGAACCAGCGATCCATCAGGTGCGGCACATCCGCCCGCTCCAGCGGCAACGTTGGAGCGATCACGTAGTCGGCGAACTCAGCCGTTGCGGTCATGCGGTAGTCGATGACGACCAACAGCTCGAGGTCCTCCATGGCCCTCATCGTGAGTTCGTGGTCAGGGAACGCCACGACCGGGTTGCCGCCGGACACGATCAGGGCGCGGATCCGACCATCTCCGGGAGTGAGGATCTCTTCGGCGAGCGTGGCGGCAGGCATCTCACCGCGGTAGCCCTTCAGGTCGCGGATGCGAGCGGGCGGGCCGTTGTTTGGATTGCGGGGCGCAGTGGCCTGGGCACGGTTGGGTCCCTCGGGGTACAGCAGCAGCCCGTTCTCGAGCAGCTCACCTTCGCGGTTGACCCGCCCGAGGATGGTGTTGAGTACCACCGTCATGTGTTCGGTCAGACTCGAGTGGGCCGCCATGTTCGGACCGGTGCCGGTTCCGGCCGAACCACGAGGTCCTGCCGCGAACATGCGGGTGGCGGCAACGATGTCGTCGGCCTCGAGTTGGCAACGCTCCGCGACCATGTCGAGCGTGAACTCGTCGACGGCGGCTTCCAACTCAGCGATCTGATCGACCCAGCGTTCGCAGAACTCGTGGTCCTGAAGACCCTCGTCCAGCACGATCCGAATCATCCCCGCGAGGAGCGTCGTATCCTGACCGGGCCGGATCTGGAGGTGGATGTCGGCGAAGCTCGCGAGCTCGGTACGGCGCGGATCGATGACGATCAGCTTCATGCCTTCGGCTTTGCGACGACGCATGATCACGAACGGGTTGGTGCCCTGCAGCCCGCCGAGCGGCGCATACGACGAGACCATCGAGTTGTAGCCGATCGCCATGTGAACATCAGCGCTCGTGAACGAGTGGTAGCCCGCTTCCCAGCCGCCCATGCGCAGCGCCGCGAGCCCCTTGGCAGGTTGGTCGATGGTGACCGACGTGTAGAACGACACCGAGTCGAGACCTTGATGGAATGCCCGCGCAGCGCCGACCGCTACCGAGTTCTGGTAACCACCAGTGCCGGTATACGACGCCACAGCTCGGGGACCGTGCTCGTCGATGATGCGGCGCAGTTGTTCGGCGACCTCGTCGAGCGCCTCCGCGCTGGCGACCTCTTCGAACGTTCCGTCCGGACGTCGTCGAAGCGGCTGGCGGATTCGGCCTGGGTCGGCCATTTGATCCGGGATCTGACGACCCTTGATGCACGTGTACCCCTCGAAGAGTGGGTCGTCCATGACACCGCGGACCGAGGTGACTTTGTTGTCGACGATGTCGACTTCCATTGGACAACTCGCGTGGCACACGCGGCAGAACGTGTGCTTCGTCTCCACGTTCGAAGCTGTGGGTGCACCCGCCCCCGCGGTGTCGCTCGATGTATCGGTTTGCGTTTCGGTCGCCATGGCGTCCCCTCCGTTTCGTCCCGTAACAACCAAAACTAACTCACCGGCTAATTTCCGAACGCAGCGGGGAACCATCCGCCAGGCAACGAGCATCAGTCACCGACCGGGGGGTCGACGTGAACATCACAACACAGGACGATCTGGCATGAGTCGGCCGTTTCGTTTCGGGCTGCAGAGCTACTTCGCCGAGACGCCAGGCGATTGGCGTGAGCAGGCCAGACGCGCCGAGGACCTCGGTTTTTCGACGTTCAGTGTCGCGGATCATGTGATCGGTCCCGGGCCCGCACTGTCTGCGACGAACCACCCGATTCAGAATGTTGCGGCCATGCCGGCAATGGCGGTGGCGATCGAAGCAACGAGCACGATCAACGTGGGCGCACGCGTGTTCTGCACCGACTACCGACAGCCCGTGATGTTCGCAAAGGAGCTCGCGACGCTCGACTTCTTCTCGGAAGGCCGCCTCGAAGTCGGCATCGGCTGCGGTTGGCTGCAGGGTGAATATGAGGCAATGGGGCTCCAATGGGACGGAGCCGGAGTTCGCCTCGACCGAATGGAAGAGACCCTGCAGCTGTTGCGTGCGCACTTCGCCGACGGCGAGATCGACGTGCAAGGTCAGCACGTGCAGGCAACGGGCTTCGAAGGTGTCCCCAAACCAGCCAGCGCAACGCCGCCGATCATGATTGGCGGCGGTGCCAAGCGTGTCCTCGGCATCGCTGGTCGCGAGGCCGACATCGTCAGCCTCAACTTCAACAACCGTTCTGGGAAGATCGGCCCCGATGGTGTCGGGAGCAGCACCTCGGAGTTGACCGCACAGAAGGTCGATTGGATTCGTGCCGGAGCGGGCGAGCGATTCGACGACATCGAGATCGAGATCGGCGCGTACTTCACCGTGGTGACCGATCAGCGTGAGGCCACGCTCGGCCAGATGGCTCCGATGTTCCAGCTGGAGCCCGAGCAGCTCGCCGATCATCCGCATGCGCTGATCGGCTCGGTCGACCACATCTGCGACGAGATCGTTCGCCGCCGTGACACCTACGGCATCTCCTACATCACGTTCGGTGCATCTGCGGTCGACAGTGTCGGCCCGATCGTCGAACGACTCGCTGGGTCCTGACCCGGCGTCACTCACCCCTCACCGCAATCACTCTCAACCAGACACGCATCAACACGAAGGAATGGAACACCCATGAAAGTCGGCATCAACCTCCCCTCACAGTTCCCCTGGGAGAGCACCGCAGCGATGCTCGAGGTGTACGAACAAGTCGGGTTCGACTCGTACTGGTCGCCTGATCACATCCTCGGCGTGTTCCATCCGGAGTTGTGGAGCGAGACCCCGCTCTCTGCGCTCGCTGCCGACCCGGACGCGTTCTATGACCCGTTCGTGTACGGCGCCAAGGTCGGCACCATGACGGACCTGCCGTTCGGGATCTCGGTCACCGACGCCACCCGTCGCGGCGCAGCAGACTTGGCGCGTACCGCGCTGACGCTCAACGATTTGAACCCCGGCGGCTTCATCCTGGGAATCGGATCGGGTGAAGCGGAGAGCTTGCTGCCATTTGGCTACCCCTTCGACAAGCCGGTCGGCGTGCTCGAAGACGTGCTGCGCGACCTGCGCTCGCTGCTCGACACCGGCAAGATGGCCGACGGCGGCGTGGGCCGCATGGGTCTCCCGCTGCAGGCGGAGGGTCGGGGATCCCCACCCGTTTGGGTTGCTGGGCACGGCCCGCGCATGTTGCGCCTCACGGGCCAGTTCGGCGACGGCTGGATCCCAGCATGGTGGATGAAGCCCGAGGAGTACGGCGCAAAGCGCGAGGTCATTGCCAAGCACGCCGCCGACGCGGGACGAGAGGCACCCGAGAACGCGCTGTTGCCGTTCGTGCTGTTCTCCGAGAGCCAGGACAAGGCAGCGGAGATGTTCGATGCCGAGCCGCTCGGCAAGCTGTTCGGGTTGTTCGCCCACGGCCACATCTGGGAAAAGCACGGTCTGCAGCACCCGCTCGGCAACGACTCGCAAGGCTTCGTGGACGTCATCATCCACGATCTTGATGCGAACGAACTGCGCGAGCTCGCGGGTCAGATTCCGTTCGAAATGGTGAAAGAGGTGCTGTTCATCGGCAACTCCGACGAGCTGGCCAACCAGTTCGAGGGCTACGCGAAGAACGGCCTCGAGCACATCGTGCTCGCCAACATCACCGGCGTGGTGGGCGGCATGGACGAGATCATGGCTCGCGGCATGGAGCTCCCCACTCTCAAGAACACGTTGTCCGAGCTGTGAGCGACCTCGCCACCTTCAACCCGTTCGACCCGGCGACGCTGCAATGTCCGTTTCCGCACTACGCGCAGATGCGCGACGAGCAACCCGTGCTGCACCTCGAATCCATGGGTATGTACCTCGTCACACGGCACGATCTGGTGCTACAGATCATCCGTGACGTCGAGACGTATTCATCTCGTTTCGGCGGCGCGAGCATGCCGCTGCCGCCGGAGGAGCGAGCGAAGCTCGAGGCCGTTCAGCAGGAGGGGTACCCACGTATTCCCACCATGCTCACCGCCGATATGCCGGATCACACTCGTTACCGGCGACTCATCTCGAAGGCGTTCACGCCGAAGGTCATCGCAGAGCTCGAACCGAAGATCCGCGAGATCACCACGCGTCTGATCGATGCATTCATCGAGAAGGGATCGATCGAGTTCGTCGAAGAGTTCGGTGTCCCGCTGCCCGTCGAAGTCATCGCGCATGCGTTGAACGTGCCCGACGATCGCCTTGCCGACTTCAAGCGCTGGTCTGATGATTCCATTGCTGGCATCGGCACCCAGATTTCGATCGAGCAGCGGATCGAAGCCGAGCGCGGGGTGAACGAGTACCAGCACTACTTCGCTTCCGAGCTGGAGAAGCGCAAGACCGACCCGCAAGATGACCTGCTCACCAACCTGTTGAACGCCACCGTCGACGACGACGATCCGGACGTCACCGACAAGCGACCGCTCGACATGGCCGAGATGCTGTCGATGGTGCAGCAATTGCTGGTGGCCGGCAACGAGACCACCACCAAGCTGCTCACCGAGTCGATGCGTCTGATCGCCGAGACTCCGGGTGAATGGGAGAAGTTGCGGGCGGACCCGTCGCGGGCGCCCAAGATGGTCGAAGAGGCGCTGCGGCTCACCACGCCGACGCAGGGCATGTTCCGCATCGCCACGAAGGATCACGAACTCGAAGGCGTGCAGATCCCCAAGGGTGCACGCATCGTGATCGTGTTTGCCTCGGCGAACCGAGATACGGAGCTGTACGAGGACCCGGATTCGTTCTGTCCGGAGCGCGACAACCTGCGTGATCACCTCGCATTCGGGAAAGGCATCCACTTCTGTTTGGGAGCGGCGCTGTCGCGTCTCGAAGGCAAGGTGGCGCTCGAAGAACTGTCCCGGCGCATCGAGTCGTACTCGTTGCCCGAATCGAATCAATACTCCTACTTCCCGAGCTTCCTGCTCCGGGGACTCACACGACTCGACGTCGACATCGTTGCCGACGCAAACGCAAAGGTGGCCAACTGATGAGCGGACAACTCGAGAACAAGATCGCGGTCGTCACGGGGTCCAGCCGAGGCATCGGTCGTGGCACCGCGATCGCGCTGGGCGAGTTGGGCGCCACGGTGTACGTCACCGGGCGCACCACCGGCGACGGCGAGCTGAGCATCGACACGACCGTCAAAATGGTGGAAGCAGCCGGCGGCACGGGCATTGCTGTGCAGGTCGACCACGGGGACGATGCGCAGATCGCCGCGCTCTTCGAACGAGTCGGCGCTGAGCAGGGCAAGCTCGACATCCTCGTCAACAACGTCTACAAGATCCCCAACCCACCGGCGTGGGGCGGTGGATTCTGGGATCACCCGGTGTCGATCTGGGATGACCAGGTCGGGATTGGCATGCGCAGCCACTACGTGTCGTCCTGGCATGCGGCTCCGCTGATGTTCGCTGCAGGCGAAGGCGGTTGCATCATCAACGTGTCGTCGCCCGGAGGCCAGTCGTACCATTTCAGTTCGTCATACGGCGCTGGCAAGGCTGGCTTCGACCGCCTGAGCAAGGACATGGCCGTCGAGCTGGAACCGAAGGGAATTGCGTCGGTCACGCTCTACCCCGGCAGCGTGTCGACCGAGTTCATCCTCGATGCCCGTGGCGGCACAAGGGAAGAGATGGACACGGCACAGACCCCGCTCGCTGTTGGACGCACCGCCGCTGCGCTGGCCGCCGCAGACGACCTGATGTCTCGCTCCGGGTCCATCCAATGGGTCGAAGATCTCGCCGTCGAGTTCGACATCGTCGATGAACTCGGGCGACGACCCGCTCCCTACGCCCGCCGAGGCGAATAGAACCCCCGCAACTCAGTGAAGAAGTGCCAGGCACTTCTTCACTGAATCGACTCAAGCGAAACCGGTGAGAGGCGGGTTGACGCCTTCGACGATCTGCTGGGCGCGTGAGGTGATGGCGAGTCGTGTCTCGTCGTGGGTGAGGATCCAGAACTCGTTGTTCACCACAGCGTTGTGGACTGCGTCGGCCACCGCGGCGGTCGGAATGCCCGACGCGACCAACTGTTCGATGGCGGACTGTGTGCCGCTGGCTTCACCGCTGGGCTCGTCGCGTCCGTGAGCGGCTTTGATCTCGTCGGGCAGGTTGCGGTCGCTCGTTGCGATGCCGGTTTGCACGAAGGCTGGGCACAGCACCGACACGCCGATGTTGGTCTTCATCATCAGCATCTCTTTCGACGTGGTCTCCGACAGCGCCACGACGCCGTACTTCGAGATGTTGTACGGCCCCATCATCGGCGCCGACAAGTGACCGGCCATCGACGCAGTGTTGACGATGTGCGCAGGTTCGCCGTGCTCGAGCATGCCGGTCATGAAGACCTTGCAGCCGTAGATCACTCCCCACAGGTTGACGTCGATCGTCCACTTCCAGAGGTCCAGGTTGTCCATATCGGCAACGGGCCCACCAGCGCCCACGCCAGCGTTGTTGCACAGGATGTGGACGTTGCCGAAGCTCTCGCGGGCGAAAGCTTCGAACGCAACGATGCCGTCGAGATCGCGCACGTCGATACTCATGGCAACCACGTCGTAGCCGGCGGCACCGAGTTCCGCCGTCGCGGAGTCGAGTGCTTCCGACTCGACATCGCCGAGCACGAGGTTCATCCCGGCAGCGCCGAATCGGTGAGCCATGGCCAAGCCGATACCACTGGCCCCTCCGGTGATCACCGCTGTCTTACCGCTGAGTTCTTCCATGCGAGCAGTCTCGTCGCAGCGCGGGCCGCAGACCACATCGCGCCCTCGGTGAAGAAGTGCCAGGCACTTTCTCACTGGGGAGCTCCGCGTCGGGTCTCGCTGCCGAGCCGTGCGAACATAGAACATGACTGAGTTCGACCTGGTGGTCCGCGGCGGTGACGTGATTGACGGAACGGGTGCACCTGCCCGTGGTGCAGACGTGGCGGTGCGTGACGGCATCGTCGTTGAAGTCGGCGACGTGCAGGGCTCGGGTGCCAAGGAGATCGATGCGGACGGCGCGTTGGTGATCCCCGGCATCGTCGACATCCACGCGCACTACGACGGCCAGGCCACCTGGGAGGAGCGGATGCAGCCGTCATCATGGCATGGCGTGACCACCGTGGTGATGGGCAACTGCGGCGTCGGGTTCGCTCCGGTGCACGATCATGATCACAACCAGCTGATCGAACTGATGGAAGGTGTGGAGGACATCCCGGGCGCAGCGCTGCACGAAGGGCTCGCGTGGGATTGGAACTCATTCTCCGAGTTTCTCGACGCTGTCGATGCTCGCGCCCACGACATCGATGTTGCTGCCCAAGTGCCGCACGGTGCCCTCCGTCTGCACGTGATGGGCGAGCGCGGCGCCAACCACGAGGATGCAACACCTGACGACATTGCGCTCATGGCCGACCTCGCTCGGTCGGGTATTGAAGCCGGTGGCCTCGGGTTCACCACGAGCCGCACCCGCAACCACAAGACCTCGACCGGCGCGTACACCCCGACGCTTACCGCTGCGCCGGACGAGTTGATCGGCATCGCGGAAGGTATCGGCGCAGCAGGCACGGGCGTGCTGCAGGTGGTGTCTGACTTCCTCGATGTCGACGACGAGTTCTCAACCCTGCGACAGATGGTCGCTCGATCTGGTCGGCCGATGTCGATCTCGGTGGCACGTAACCCGATGGTGCCCGATGCGTACCGCTCGATTCTGGACCACATCACCGCGGCCAATGCCGATGGATTGACCATGACCGGTCAGGTGGCGGCGCGGGCCGTGGGGCTGATCCTCGGTCTCGAACTCACGCTCAATCCGTTCCTCACCAACAGTGTGTACGGCGAGATCGCCGACGATCCGCTGCCGACCAAAGTCGCTGCACTGCGCGACCCGTCGTTCCGCGAGCGGCTGTTGGCGAGGCATCGAGATCAACTTGCCTCGCGTGATCGCGACAAGCTCGGCGGGTCACTGATCCACAAGTTCGAGCTGCTGTTCGAGATGGCCGATGAGCCGGACTACGAACCGTCGCTCGACGATTCGATCGCTGCCCGGGCGGCGCGACAAGAAGTGACGCCGGAGGAGATTGCGCTCGACGCGATGCTCGGCCCCGATGGTGATGGCAAGGGCATGCTGTACCTGCCGTTCCTGAACTACGTGGATGGGAATCTCGACGCATTGCACGAGATGCTCAGCCATCCGCACACGGTCCCTGGTCTGGGCGACGGAGGTGCCCACGTCGGCACTATCTGCGACGGAAGCTTCCCCACGACGCTGCTGCACTACTGGGGCCGAGACCGCGAACGCGGCACCATCGACTTGGCGCACCTTGTGCAACGTCACTGTCAGGGCACGGCGCGCACGGTCGGTCTGATGGATCGTGGAGTCTTGGCACCGGGGTACCGGGCTGACCTGAACGTCGTCGACTTCGACGGACTTCGGCTCCACAAGCCCGAGATCGCCCACGACCTTCCGGCCGGCGGTCGGCGACTGCTGCAACGTGCCGATGGCTGGAAGCACACCGTCGTGGCCGGTCACGAGACCTATCGCGACGGTGAAGCCACCGAAGCACTGCCCGGCCGACTCATTCGCGGGGCCCAGCCCGCTCCGGGCGCCGGCCATCCCTCACGCCGCTGACACAGTGAAGAAGTGCCTGGCACTTCTTCACTGGATGGTGATGGTGTCGAAGTCCACGTCGCTGTCGGGCTCGGGATACTTCGGGTCGATCTGTTCCAGGTGATGGCGCAGGATCCGCGCGATGCAGACGTTGCGCGCCCACTTGCGGTCAGCGGGCACGACGTACCAGGGTGCGTCGTCGGTCGAGGTCTTTTCGATCGCATCGGTGTAGGCGTCCATGAAGTCATCCCACAGCGCTCGGTCATCGAGGTCGCCGAGACGGAACTTCCACCGCTTGTCCGGCCGCTCCAGGCGCTCCTCGAACCGCTCCTTCTGCTTGTCCTTCGACACGTTCAAGAAGATCTTCACGACGTGGGTGCCTTCGTCAGCGAGCAACTGTTCGAAGTTGCGGATGTGGTCGTAGCGCTTCTTCCACACCTTCTCGGGGGCGAATCCTTTGACCCGTACCACCAGCACGTCTTCGTAGTGCGACCGGTTGAACACCGTGATGTATCCGTCTTCTGGCGCGTGTGCGTGGATGCGCCAGAGAAAGTCGTGGCCGGCTTCTTCGTCGGTCGGCACGCCGAATGGCTGCACGTCGACTCCGGCCGGGTTGAGCCCACTCATCACCGCACGGATCGTGGAGTCCTTGCCCGCCGCGTCCATTGCCTGCAGGACGACGAGCAGCGATCCGGACTTGTCGGCGAACAGCTTCTTCTGCAGTTCCACGAGCTCGACCATCTCCTCGGCGAACAGTGCCTCGGCCTCGTCGCGGTCCCATCCGAACGTGTCAGCACAGTCACGTGACGAGAGCTTCGGGTCGCCCGTCACTCGCAGTTGGTCGAGCAGGTCGTTCTTCGACATGGTGGTCAACGTAGTACGACCGTGCTGGGCGAGAACGAGCGACAACCTCGTACGTTCGAACCGAGGTGCGGAGGGCGTCCCCGAACCGCAGATTGTCGAACCCCCGGGTCGCAGAATCCGTTGTTCAGCAGCCCACGATGGTGTCGGCAACTCGGTCAGCGAGGGTGAGGTCGGCACCTGAGTCGGCGGTGACGGCCATGTCGATCACGTATCCGAAGTCGGCAACGAAGTACCGCTTGGTGAGCGTGGTTCCGTCATCGGTGGTGGAGGTGAGTGTGGAGATCGAACCCACGGATTCGTTCGCGGTGGGCCCGGTGTCGATACCGAGGAGTGCCAACTGCTCGCTGACCTGGGCCGGATTCGATCCGATGCGGAAGGCGCCGGGATAGACCGCAAACGTGATGTTTGCCGTGGAGTCGCCGGCAAGCACACCGTCTGTGTAGAGCACGATGCCGTTGGCCACGAAGCTCTCGAACGTCGACACGATGTCGGCGTTCGTGGGAAACAGTTGTGCTGCGGCATCGGCCGGACTGGTGGCGACGAGGTCAGCTGATCGCCAGTCGTTGGGGACGATGGCGGTCACGTCGATGCTGCAGCGGCCGATGAACTGACCGGACACGCGATCGGTCTGGACGGCGAGTGCGTCGAGATCCCAGCTCTGCAGGATCGGAGCGCAGTTGCCCGTGTCGGGAAGCGCAACCTGGTCGGCGTCCGCGACGATGATGCACAAGTACCTGGCGTCGGCAGCGCGAGCATCAGCGAGCGTGAACATGGCGCGACCGTTCTCGCCGGTGGTGTCGAAGATGTTGAACGGCAGATCCCACGGTCGGTACTCGGCAACCGGACTTGCACTCCCGGCCGCGTTCTCGTCGCCGTCGACGGTGGTGTCGAAGTAGAAGTGCACGTGATCCGAAGCCGGCTCCAGTTCGGGAACGAAGCCTTCGGTGAAGAAGCTGACGTTCAGCACGCCGGTCTCTTCGGTGAACGACACACCGTTGTGGATGCACGCCACCTTGGGCTGGTCCTCCGGGCACGGGGTGGGGTAGAGGAACTCGCTGGCGTCGCGCGCCACATAGCTGTCCGGTCGGTTGCTGAAGGCAGCTGGATCGTCGACGGGTGCAATGACGGGCAGCGTGGTGTCAGGCGCAATCGTGGTGTCGGGGTCCGGCTCGGGATCCACTTGCTCGTCCGTCACAGGTTCGTCGACGGCGCCTTCGTCGGGAGCGACGGTTGCCGCCACGGTGGTGGCCACGTCGGCCCCGCCAGGTTCGTCCCCCGACGCTCCGTCGTCGAGTTCGTCGTCTTCGAGTGCGTCGTTGGTCGTCGTTGTGTCCGGCTGCACCTCGTTGCCGGTGTCATCGCTGCCCAAGAGGAAGAAACCGGCGACTGCCAGTAGCAGCACCGCGGTGATCGCACCGAGGATCCACACGAGCGGATTCGGTCCACGGCGACCCGTGTCGGCTGCGGGCATGGCATTCGTGGGCGGCGATGGTGGCGCCGGCGATGTCGGCGCTGCGGGCATGGGCGCGACGGGGGAGACGGCCGCCAGTGATGAAACAGGCGGGTGCGGCGGCGGGACCGGGGTGCCCGGTGGGAGTGGAGGTGAGCTGACAGGAGGCGCAGTGCGCTGAGCGGTGGGAGCGTCCTCGCTGTCAGCGAGGGCTTGGGCCGGGCTGATCACCTCGTGGGGTGAACTCATTGCTTGCACCACGATGGTGCCCGTCGTGCCGACGGCGGCGCCACTGGCGGGCCGCTCGTTTTCCGCGACGATGTCAGGCCAGTGCAACGTGAAGTTGCGGCGTCGGAGCCAGCCGGTGCCGAACGCGCGCACGCATGCGGCCGACAGATCGTTTGCGAGCTCGAGCGCCGTTGCATGACGATCGTCGAGCGACTTGGAGAGCGCCCGATCGACGACCGAACCGATCGAGCCGGGCAGCTCAGGCCGGCTCGACAGCATGGGCAGCGGCTCGGTCACCAGGTGGTGAGCCAACAGTCCGTTGACCGATGGCGTGGATGGAAACGGCAGCGTTCCGGTCAGCAACTCGTACGCCATCATCGCCACGGAGTACACGTCAGACGCCGCGGTCAGCTCATCGCCACGCACCTGCTCGGGGCTCATGTAGGCGGGCGTGCCCACGACCATTCCGGTCTTGGTGCGGCGGATGTCGTTGTCGAGGGCGCGAGCGATGCCGAAGTCCGCGAGCTTCACCACGCCCTTCATGTCGTGCATCAGGTTCTCGGGCTTCACGTCACGGTGGAGCACGCCGCGTTCATGGGCGAGGTCGAGTGCAGCGAGACACGAGAGAATTGCTGCGCATGCCTCGTCGGTGGCAATGCCCTGTTCCTTGAACCGGTCACCAACCGAGCTGTCGCATCGCTCCATGATCAGCATGCAGGCGTCTTCGTGCTCCACGTAGTCGTAGACCGGGACGATGTGGGGGTGGTCGAGCGACGCGACCATTTGGGCTTCCGCCACGAAACGGCCCCGGACGGCGTCGTCGGCGGCGAAGGCCTGGGGCAGCACCTTCACAGCGACGTTGCGACCGAGTTGGGTGTGGCGGGCTGCATACACCACACCGAAGGCACCCCGTCCGAGCTCGCCCTCCAACTCATACGCGGGCAACGCCGTCTGCAGCGCTCGGCGCGCTCGTTCTTCCACAGCTCCAGTATCGCGAGTGAACGTGACTCGAGCGTCACTCTTGGTTCGAAGCAGTCTCGGACCAGCCTGCCGAGCCGGGTCGCGTTACGGTTTCTCAGGTGTCCGCACCCCCGTCTTTCGAGCTCGTTGATGTGGTGGCGGGGCCGCCTGATGCTCCCATCTTGAAGAGTGTGTCGCTGTCGGTTCCCTGTGAAGGGATCCTTGCGGTGGCGGGGCCGTCGGGTTCGGGAAAATCAACGCTGCTCAGACTGTTGAATCGCCTCGATGATCCGCTGTCGGGGACGATCAGCTGGGAAGGTCGCAAGCTGGCGGACTGGGACCCGAAAGAGCTGCGGCGCCGCGTGGCGATGGTGTTCCAGAAGGCGCCGATCTTCCCCGGCACGGTCATGGACAACTTCCGAGTGGCGGCACCGGAAGTGGATGAGGCTCGAGCCCATCACGTGCTTGACCATGTCGCCATGCCACGCGATTTGTTGGAGCGCAAGGCTGACCGTTTGAGTGGTGGTGAAGCGCAACGTATGTCGATCGCCCGGGCGTTGCTGACCGATCCGGCGGTGCTGCTGGCCGACGAGCCGACGGCAGCGCTCGACAAGGTGGCGCGTCGAACGGTCGAGGATCTCGGGATCGAGGTCGCAGCTTCGGGCGTGCCGATCGTGTGGATCACACACGACACCGATCAGCTGCGCCGGCTCGCCGACCACGCCGTGGTGTTGATCGATGGCGAGATCGCGGCATTCGGGCACTTGCCGGAATTGGATCGCCACTCTGACCCACGAGTGCGCGAACTGGTGGGCGCGACCGATGCAACGACGGGCACGAGGTAACCAGAGTGAACCGCGCCGACATCGGGTTCCTGGGCCTTGCCGCGTCGAGCATTTTGATCGCGGTGGCCGTTGCGATTTCGCTCTGGCGTCGCCTTGGCCTCGAACGCGAGCTGCTGTGGGCGGCACTGCGGGCGTTGGTGCAGTTGTTGATCGTCGGCGTTGCGTTGCAGCTGGTGGTCGACGATGACGACCCGCTGTACTTCTCGGCGATCTGGCTGGTGGTGATGCACGTGTTTGCGGCGTACACCACGTGGCGTCGTGCGCGCGACGTGCCGTCGGTGTTCCCGCTGTCGCTGCTGGCATATTCGGCGTCCGCGATGGTGACGCTGGGCGTGCTGTTCGGTTTTCAGGTGTACGAGCTCGAGGGCCGAACGATCGTGCCGCTCGCAGGGATCGTGGTCGGCAATTCGCTGTCGGCAACGGTGCTGGTGTCGCGGCGCTTGTTCGACGCGGCCAACGAGCGTCGTGAGGAGATCGAAGGGCGCTTGGCCCTCGGTTTGTCAGCCAACGATGCGTTCCGCCCGATTCTGCGCGAGTCGTTGCGCACCGGGCTGATTCCACAGATCGAGTCGACCAAGGCGGTCGGCATCATTGCCTTGCCGGGCGCGATGGTTGGCCTGATCCTGGCCGGAGTCGAACCGGCTGACGCCGTGCGGGTGCAGATCTCGGTGATGTACCTCGTGCTCGGCAGCGTGGCCACCACAACAGCGGTGATGAGCCTCGGGATCTCCCGCAAGCTGTTCACGTCAGCCGATCAGCTCATCCGCCGCGACTGAATCTCGATCCGCTGCGGCGTAGCGTGCGGCCATGCAGCGTTTCGTGACCGAAGAGATCGGCGTCGTCGACGCCTACAAGATCATGTCGGGGTTGATCGTGCCGCGACCGATTGGTTGGATCGGTACTCGCTCGGTGGACGGGGTGAACAACTTGGCGCCGTACTCGTTTTTCAACGGCGTCGCAGCGTCGCCTCCCACGGTGATGTTCGCTCCGACCGGTCAGCCGGGAGCCCGTAAGGACACACTCAGCAATGCGCGAGACACCGGCGTGTTCACCGTGAACATCGTGAACTTCGACCTCGGCCCGGCCATGAACGAGACCTCGGGGACGTATCCCGACGACGTGGACGAGTTCGAGGTTGCTGGCCTGACGGTGCGCGAAGCCGAAGCGATCGACGCGCCGATCGTGGGAGAGGCGCCAGCGAGTTTTGAGTGCAAGGTGATGCAGATCGTGGAGATCGGCACCGGCCCGATGGGCAGCGAGGTCGTGTTCGGCGAAGTCGTGGCGTTCAACGTCGCTGATCGAATCATCGACGGCACACGTATCGATCAAGTGGCACTCGATTCGATCGGTCGCCATGTCGGCAACCTCTATTCACACAACGGCGAGCTGTACGAGATGGTGCGGCCCGACTGAGACAGCGTTGGAGTGGTCGAGGTTCAGATTCCCTGGCTCTGTGACCACAGATCGGGGTAGTCGGCTGGGCGACCTTCCATCTGTGCAGCCGCTGCTTCGCCCATGTCGTCGGTGTCGAACATGGCGGCGTTCCAGTTGGCGATGAATTCCAGTCCGTCGGCAACCGAGTGATCACGCGTGTAGTGCATGGTCTGCTTGGTGCCCCACACCGCCATCGGGCTCTTCGAGGCGATCTCGGCAGCGATGCCGTGTACACCGTCGAGCAGTGCTGCGTGGTCGTCGTACACGGCGTTCACGAAGCCTGCGGCGTGTGCCTCGGCGGCTGACCACTTGCGCCCGGTGTAGGCGAGTTCGCGTACCACGCCTTCGGCGACGAGCTTCGGCATCCGCTGCAGCGTGCCGACGTCGGCGGTCATGCCGATGTTGATCTCGGCGATCGAGAAGAACGCGTCGCTGGTGGCGTAGCGCATGTCGGCCGCTGAGATCATGTCGATCGCTCCACCGACGCACGCGCCCTGAATTGCGCACAGCACCGGCATACGCGCCCGTTCCAGTGCGGTGAAGGTGTCCTGCAGGGTCAACGCAGTGGAACGGAATCGCTCGTTGCGTCGGCTGCGGTGTGCCTTCGCGCCGTCACCCGAACCGGACGACAGGCCGTTGCCGTCGGACGCGAACACCGACAGGTCCATCCCCGAGCAGTAGTGGCGACCCTCGGCGGACAGCACCACCGCGCGGACCGATCCTGACTCGGACATCTCGTCGACGATCACCGGCAGGTCACGCCAGAACGACGGCACCATCGAATTGGCCTTCTCCGGTCGGATCATCTTGATGTGACCGACCTTGTCGGTGATCTCCACGTCGAAACACTCGTATCCCATGGGACCAGCTTCACACAGGATCGCGCCGTGGGAGAAACGAGCCCGGTGCTCTCCGCCTCGCAGACAGGGTGGGTAGTGGCGCGACGATGGGTCATGAGCGACACGACGACCGCTACTGCCGGACCTCTCTCGGGGATCAAGGTCATCGACTTCTCGGTGATGATCTCGGGGCCGCTCGCAGCGATGCAATTGGCGGACCAGGGTGCTGACGTGATCAAGGTCGAGTCGCCAGGACTCGGCGACATCATGCGCTACCTCGGCACCCAGAAGAACGGGATGACCGGGATCTTCGCGAACAACAATCGCGGCAAGCGCTCGATTGTGGTCGACCTGAAACACGCCGATGGACTCGACGTGGTGAAGCGACTGGTTGCCGATGCAGATGTGGTCATTCAGAACTTCCGGCCTGGGGCCATGGACCGACTGGGGCTTGGATACGAGCAGCTCAGCGAACTGAATTCAGATCTGATCTACACATCGATCTCCGGGTACGGAGCTGACGGACCGAATAGCGGACGTCGGGTGTACGACAACGTGATCCAGGCGGCGTCCGGTCTTGCGAGCGTGCAGGCCAACCCGGCAACCGGAGAGCCAGAGCTGTTCCGGACGCTGCTGTGTGACAAGACCACGGCGTACACCACGACGCAGGCGATCACCGCTGCGCTGTTCGCTCGGGCGACGGGTCGTGCCGCAGGCCAGCATCTGGAGGTCGCGATGCTCGACACCGCGATTGCCTTCATGTGGCCCGACTCCGCAATGGACGCGGCGTTGCTCGATGACGACGTGATGCGTTCGCCGACGATCGCCGCCAACTACGGCGTCACGCGGCTGGCTGACGGATTTGCTGCGTCGTCAGCGGTGACCGACTCGGAGTTCACCGGGTTGTGCGCAGCACTCGGACGCCCAGACATCGCCGACGATCCGCGCTTCGTCGACACCCCGACACGCATTGCGAATGCATCAGAGATGGTGCCGTTGCTCGCCGAGGTGGCAGCCGAGCGAGGGATCGAAGAGTTCGTGGCGGCGTCGGCGGAACACGATGTGCCGTCATCGCCCATCAATTCCCTCGATGATCTGCCGACCGATGCGCAGGTGCTGCACAACGATGTGTTCGTTACCCGCCAGCATCCCCAGGCGGGGACGATCCGTGAACCACGACCGGCCGCCAGGTTCTCGGCGACGCCGCAGCGCGTCAGTGACGTTGCACCCGCCGTTGGTCAACACACCGACGACATCGTCAGCTCACTCGGTCTCGATCCGGCCGCGCTGCGCTCCGCCGGCGCAATCGCCTGATCGAAACACGCGTGGAGACCTGATCTGAGGCCGGGTTCCCCGGATGCGCCTCGCTCGCTTTGCGCGCTCACACCCAAGCGGCTGGACCTGATGAATCTGTTGACGCTTCCTTGATCTTTGGAAACCTGGGAACCGCACCGGGGTGTCGCAACGTCTCACTTCACATGAAGCGTTCAACTCACATCTCGACCAGGCTCCCCGCACTGTTCGCCGCCACGGCTCTGGTCGTCACGGCATGTGCGTCCGACGAACCCGACTCGACCGACGATCCATCCATCTCGACCGAGTCCGAGACCGACGACGATACGTCGGCTCCGATTCGCTCCGAGGACGATCCGGAACGTCGTGCTCGGGTTGCATTGCAGCAGTTCGACGACTGCAGTGGATTCCTCGACTACGTCCACACCGAAGGCGCCGAGCGCGTCGGCGCGTACGGCTTCGACAACCAGCGCTACTGGTTCGAGGACGGCCGTGTCTTCATGGACGACGTGATGGTGATGGAGGAGGAAGCAATGGAGCAAGACGCCATGTCGATGGACGACTCCGGTGATGAGTCGGCTCCGGCATCAACGTCAGCGTCGGCCGAGGCCGGCGATGTCTTCCAGAGCAACGGCCAGTCCGCCGACAGCAGTGGCGGGTCGGACACCTTCTCCACCACCAACGTGCAAGTCGAAGGTGTCGACGAGCCCGACATCGTGAAGACCGACGGCCAGCGGATTCTCGTCGTATCCGGTAGTCGGCTGGTGTACGTCGACATCGACGATGAGGGTCGCGCTGGCGAACGTCGCGGCTCCGTCGCGCTGTCGGATGAATCTTCGGGCGCGTATGTGTACGGCCAGGAGATCCTGGTGTCGGGCGACCGCGTGTTCGTGATCGCCAACGTCGAAGGCGGTGACTACGCCGTTGCCGAGCCGTTCATCGCCGAGTCGGCGCCGGTCGAGGACCTCGTCGATGGAGACGCTGAAACGCAGTTCGTCGACGACCCGATTCCGACCGAGCCGTTCCCGATGCCGAGTCAACCGTTCCCCGGCGGCGAGTTCTTCGGACCGCGCACGGTCGTGATCGAAGTCGACGTGTCGAACCCCGACGTCCTTCGCGTCGAGAACTCGCTCACGCTCGACGGCCGCTACCTCAGCGCCCGTTCGATCGGCGACACCGCACGGGTGGTGGTCACGTCGCCCCCGACCGATCTCGGTTTCCTCTACCCATCGGGCTCCAGCTCGGAGGAACGAGCAGCCGAAGCCAACGCCGAGCTGGTCCGTGAGACCACCGCCGATGACTGGATCCCGACCTACACACTGTCGGGGAGCGACGGCTCCCGGGCCGAGGGTGCACTCGTGGATTGTGCAGGCATCCACGCCCCCGCAGAGTTCGCCGGGTTCGACATGCTGTCGGTCGTGACCCTGCCGATGGGCGAGTCGCTCGCTGCCCCGGCAGCAACCACGTCGATCATGGCAACGGGCGAGACCGTGTACGCCTCCCAGGACCGGATGTACATCTCCACCAATGAGTGGATCACGCCGACCTTCGACGAGCAGGAGCGTGGGATCTGGGAGGAGAGCTACCAGACCGGCATCCACCGGTTTGCCCTTCCGACCGACGCCGCTGCGGAGTACGAGGCGTCGGGCTCGGTCGACGGGCACCTGTTAAACCAGTTCTCGATGCACGACCAGGACGGCACGTTCTTCGTGGCTACGACAACCGGCACGCCATGGTCGAGCAATGAGTCCGAGAGCCAGATTGTGGCGATGCAGCCGAACGGTGATCGCCTCGAGCGGATCGGCCAGGTCGGCAACATGGGCAAGGGCGAGCAGATCTTCTCGGTCCGTTACGTGCAGGACACCGCGTACGTCGTGACCTTTCGCCAGACCGACCCGTTCTACGTCGTCGACCTCACCAACCCGACCGACATGGTGGTGCAGGGCGAACTGAAGATTCCCGGTGTCTCCACCTACCTGCATCCCATCAGCGATTCCCTGGTGATCGGTGTCGGCCAAGAAGGTACCGACGATGGCCGCCTCACCGGTTCGAAAGTGACCCTGTTCGACGTGAGCGACCCGACCAACCCTCGTGAGGTGGACGTGTGGACGCTGCCCAACTCCAACAGCGATGCTGAGTTCGATCACCGTGCGTTCCTCTGGTGGGCGCCGACCTCGACTGCGGTACTGCCGCTCGTCTCGTGGAACGACCAGTTCTCCGGCGCCATCGTGTTGAACATCACCGCCGACGGCATCAGCGAGCAGGGCCGTGTCACTCACGCCAGCGATGAGCGCCAAGAGATCGGCGTGACCGACTGCCGAGTGTTCACCACCGACGACTTCCCCGACGAGAGCTTCGGCGACCTGTTCTGGTTCACCCAGGAATCGGGCTCGATCTTCCAGGCGTGCGGCCCCGACGACCGGGGTGGAGCCACCGGCTACGAGTGCGAGATCATCCCGACCAATGAGGGTGAGCAGTGGTTCTGGCTGGGCGAAGATGCCGACGGGAACCAACGTGAGTTGGCCGATCTCGTCGACCTCGACGGCGTCGACCGGCTGGAACTGTGCTGGCAGAGCGGTGGCTTCGATGGCTACAACGAGCGGATCATCCGAACGATGGTGATCGGTGATCAGCTCTGGTCGCTGTCACCGCAGCAGCTGCAGGCACACGACCTCGACGAGCTGACTCGGACCATCAGCGTCACCCTCTGATCACACACTGAGTCTCGTCACCGGCTCGGCCGGTTGCGTCAGATCCGCTCTGCCCAAACGGCGTAGAGCGGATCTGTTCGCGCTCCGGGGTTGCGATGTTCGATGGTCGGCTCGCCGAACCCTGTGGTGAGGTCGAAGTACGCGCCGACGATCGCGCAGCGGCCCTCGTCGTTCGTCGACAACCATCCTCGGATGGCTTTGGTCGGGAAGCAACGGTTCGAGAACGTGCACACGAATTGTCCACCCGGGCGAAGGATGCGTGCGACCTCGTCGAACACCTCCAGTGGCTGCGCGAGGTAGTCGACCGACACAGCGCACGTGACGGCATCGAACGATGCATCCTCGAACGCCAGTGTCGGGTCGACGTTCAGGTCACGCACCGACCATGCGTCGGCCATCTCGTTGCCTGCCAACTCGGCAGCGTTCATGCCGGTGATGGTGAGTTGTTCGGGCTTGGTGTGAAAGTGAGAGATCCACGACGAGCAGATGTCGAGCACGTCTCCCGTCAGCCCGAGCTCGTCGTACAGCTCGCCGATCGCCGCGATCGCGCCGTCGTCGATATGAGTGACGAATCGATCGAACGAATAGAACGTGGCGTCAGACGATTCGTCCTGGCGCGAGAAGAAGCCGTCAGGGAAGGGCGACGCTGGCTCGCTTCGATCGGTCATCTGCGAGTCACGCCCTCTTGGCTGCTTTCCATTCCTCGTAGGTGGTCACCGCTTGGCCTTCGTCACGCCAACTCTTGAAACCGCCAGCGACGTGGCTTGCATTGGTCATCCCCATCCCGTTGAGGATCTGCGTCGACAACGCCGAACGAAACCCCGCTGCGCAGTGGAAGATGAACTCTCGATCCTCCGCGAACACAGGCTTGTGATACGGCGATGCCGGGTCCACCCAGAATTCGAGCATGCCGCGAGGTGCGTGCATCGCTGCGGGGATCACACCCTCGTGCTGCAGTTCGCGCACGTCACGGATGTCGACGATGAGCGCGCCGTCTTCGTGCTGGCGGCGAAGAGCCTCAGCGGGGGAATGCTCCGTGATTGCTTCACGTGCTTGGGCAACCATCTCTTCGGACGACTTCATGACGCTCCTCGATCGGGAAACCCCCACGCTCGCAGATCCTGCCGTCTCCGCCGGTGTCAGACAACGGCAGAGACGGCTGACCGATCAGTTGCTCTGGGTGCCGACCTTGAGTTCGTTGAACGGCACGCCCTTGTCGACGCTGGGCTCACGGGGGAGTCCGAGCACACGGTCGCCGATGATGTTGCGCTGGATCTCGTCGGTGCCGCCGGCAATCGACGACTGGAACGAGTTCAAGAAGATCCGCTGACGCTCGTCGGCATTCGCCACGTCGGGGTCCCACGCAATGGTCTGCGGGCCGGCGATCTCGAGGGCGCACTCACGCATGTACCACGCGATGTTGGAGCCAAAGAGCTTGCCGAGTGAGCCGCCAGGCCCGGGGGTCTTGCCGGCCTTCTGTTCGGCCTTGGTGCGCTGGGCAACGAGGGCCTTGGTGGTCTCCATCGAGTAGATCGTCATCAACTGCTGACGCACGACCGGGTCGTTGACCTTCCCGTTCTCCTGGGCAGCCTTCAGCAGCAGCTTGTAGGTCGGTTGGTTGACCCGGCCGCTGCCTGCAGTGCCGATGGCCACACGCTCGTACATGAGCATTGCGGTGGCCATGCGCCAGCCATTGTTGTACTCGCCGAGCAGGTGGTCGTCAGCGACGCGGACGTCGGTCATGAAGACCTCGTTGAACTCGCTGCCACCATCGATCTGGTGGATCGGGCGGATCTCCATGCCCGGCGCCTTCATGTCCACGATGAACATCGAGATACCAGCGTGCTTGGGCTGGTCGGAGTCGGTACGACAGATCACGATGCCGTAGTCAGCGAAGTGTGCCGTGGTCGTCCACACCTTCTGGCCGTTGAGGATCCACTCGTCGCCGTCCTTCACCGCACTGGACTGGAGGCTCGCAACATCTGAGCCGGCTCCGGGCTCGGAGAACATCTGGCAGAACAGCGTCTTGCCCGCGATTGCGTCGGGCATGTAGTGCTTCTTGATCTCGTCGCTGCCGTACTCGCTGAGCATCGGCACGCACATACCGTGGCTGATGATGAACGCGCCGCTCATCATCGTGTGGTTGCCCTGTGCTTCGCGCCAGATCTTGTCGTGGGCGGGCGAGAGACCGCCGCCGCCGAACTCTTCGGGGTAGGCAACGCCTGCGAGTCCTGATCCTGCAGCAGCAGCGAGGAAGGCTTTCTGGTCCTCGTAGCTGGGTGCGCCCTTGCCGGGCTTGGTGGCGTAGGTCTCGAGGAAGTCGTCGCACTTCTTGCGGAAGTCGGTGGCTTCTTGTTCGGTGAGGGTGTCGCTCATGGTTCGTCTCCTGTACTCGCGGGCGTCTGGCTTGGAACATACTGTATGGCGACGTACAGTAAGAACCCAGACGAGTGATTTTCGCGATCGGCCGTCCAGTTACCTCCCATGAGCAACCTCACCAACAACGAACTCGACGCCCCGCCGTGGTTGCGTGTCGAGTCGACGCTCATGTCGACGGCCCGATTGATCCGCGAAGCGTTCGATGCTCGGCTCAAGCCGCTCGATCTGAACCTCACGCAAGCCAGTCTCTTGGCCTACGTGGCGGAGTTTGGAGCCACCACGCAGACCAAGCTCGCCGACCAGATGGGAACAGGCCGCGCCGCAATGGGCAGCGTGATCGACGTGCTCGAACAGCGCAACCTCGTCGAGCGCCACCCGGATCCTGACGACCGCCGCGTGTGGCGCGTCGACATCACGAGTGCCGGGCGCCTGCTGGCTGCCGATGTCGTGCGCGTCGATGAAGTGCTTCGTAGCGAATTGCGCCGAGGTATCGGACGAGAAGAACGCCAGGCCCTCAGCTGGGTGCTCACACAGCTCCAGCAGAACCTGCACACCGCCATCCACCACCCAAGCCCGTGAAGAAGTGCCAGGCACTTCTTCACTGATCAACACAGGAGAACACCACATGACCGAAGCAGTGATCGTCGACGCCATCCGCACCCCGGGCGGTAAGCGCAACGGACAGCTCAAGGACCAGCACCCCGTCGACCTGGCAGCACACGTGCTCAAGGCCCTCCAGGAGCGCAACAACCTCGACCCCGCACTGGTCGACGACGTCATCATGGGCTGCGTCATGCAGGTCGGCGAGCAGTCGCTGAACATCGGCCGCAACGCCGTGCTCTCCGCCGGCTGGCCCGAAGAAGTGCCGTCCACCACCGTCGACCGCCAATGTGGCTCGTCGCAGCAGTCGATGCACTTCGCAGCGCAGGGCGTCATTGCCGGTGCATACGACGTGGTGGTCGCCGCCGGTGTCGAAGTCATGACCCGCACCCCCATGGGCGCCTCGATCGTGCAGGGCATGGGCTTCCCGTTCAGCCAGGACCAGCAGGACCGCTACGCAGAAACCGGTCTCCCGCCCCAGGGCATCGGTGCCGACATGATCGCCGATGAATACGGCATCACCCGTGAAGACCTCGATGCCTTCGGTGCCGAGAGCCAGCAGCGCGCAGCAGTGGCACGCGACGAAGGTCGATTCGAGAACGAGATCGTCCCGGTCGACGTCGACATCGACGGCACCATCGTGAGCGTGAAGAACGACGAAGGTATCCGTGACGGCTCCACCGCCGAGTCGCTCGCCAAGCTCAAGCCTGCCTTCAAAGAAGACGGCAAGATCACCGCCGGCAACTCGTCGCAGATCTCCGACGGCGCGTCCGCTGTGCTGATCATGAGTGCCGAGAAGGCAGCTGAGCTGGGCATGAAGCCCCGCGCCAAGTTCCACAGCTTCGCCCTCGCCGGCACCGACCCGGTCACGATGCTCAAGGGTCCGATCCCAGCAACCAAGAAGATCCTGGAAAAGACCGGCCTCAGCATCGACGACATCGACCTGTTCGAAGTCAACGAGGCATTCGCCTCCGTCGTGCTCGCCTGGCAAAAGGAGACCGGCGCCGACATGAGCAAGGTCAACGTCAACGGCGGCGCTATCGCCCTGGGTCACCCCCTTGGTGCATCGGGCACCAAGCTCATGGCGACCCTGCTCAACGAGCTGGAGCGCACCGGTGGCAAGTACGGCCTCCAGGTCATGTGCGAAGGCGGCGGCATGGCGAACGCCACCATCATCGAACGGTTGGACTGACTCAGCTCAACCGAGAACTCAGCGATGATTCCGTAGTTGGGATTGCCGCAGTCGAGAACGACGGCCCGTTGTGGTCCGCGCTCATTGGCGACTGAGGTTTGCGACGGCCGGGCCTTCGGGTCCGGCCGTTGCGCGTTTTCGGTTGTGGTTCTCGGGTGGATGACGGTGCGCGAGGATGTCTCGATGGGATCTTCTGCTGCGACCGTCGAGGAGTATCTGGCTGAGCTGCCAGAGGAGCGTCGCGAGGTGGTGGAGCATGTACGTCAGCTCGTGCTCGACAACCTTCCCGATGGCCTCGAGGAGTCCATGAACTTCGGGATGATCTCCTATGAGATCCCGCTCGACCGCTACCCCGACACGTACAACAAGCAGCCACTCATGTACGCCGCGCTGACCGCGAACAAGAACAACTATTCGCTCTACCTGCACGGCGTGTACGCGTCCGGCACCGCCGAACAACGATTGCGTGATGCGTACGCCGCTGCCGATACCAAGCTCGACATGGGGAAGAGCTGCCTACGGTTCAAGCGGGTCGATCAGCTCGTGCGCGAAGCAATCGCGGGCGCGATCAGCGAGGTGTCGGTCGACGACTTCATTGCGCTGTACGAAGCCAGTCGCACCAGCTGACTGCTTCGAACGGCGCTCGGCCTACCCGTTGATGTAGGCGACCTCACGATTGTTGGTGTGATCGCTGTCGAGGTGGTCGGCAACGATGATGTCGCCGCAGCAGTCCCAGCGCCAGCGGCTGTTGGCGGCGAAGTCCAGACGGTCCTGGCTCCAACCGCTCGTGTACCGGTCGTTTGCTCGTTCCTGCACTTTGGGAGGGGTCCGGCT
>JBGCEY010000051.1:0-74766 GCA_045106645.1 Ilumatobacter sp. | reverse complement strand
ATGGGCAGTGATGCTGCCGAAGCGTTCTACGACACCGACACCGCACCCACCACGATCTACGCCCGCGTCGATGACGGTGCGATCGACGCGACACGTGACCTGATCCCAGCCACCGCCGACGCCGAAAGCCCTGAGGAGGTCACGGTCAGCCGACCCAGCGACGCCCTCGAAGCTCAAGCTGCAGCCGACGACGCCCTGACCACACTGTTCCTTGGCCTCGGGGCCGTTGCGCTCCTCGTCGGCGGCATCGGCATCGCCAATGTGATGGTGATCGCCGTCATCGAGCGACGCGGCGAAATCGGACTGCGACGAGCCCTCGGTGCCACCCGAGCGCACATCCGCCGACAGTTCCTCACCGAGGCCGTGATCCTGTCCGCCCTCGGCGGCGTGGCCGGCGTCGCGTTCGGCATCGGTGCCACCTACCTGTATTCGGCAACGCAGGGCTGGCGGGTGATCATCCCGTCGACCGCGGCAGCAGGAGGCTTCGTCGCCGCATTGTCGATCGGCGCGATCGCCGGGCTGTACCCGGCGATGCGAGCCGCCAAGCTCGCCCCGACCGAGGCGCTGCGCGCATGACCTGCACCACCGCACTCATCACGGCATTCGGTGCCGCCCTCGCCGCTGGCGACACCGACCGCGTGGGCTCTCTGCTCGGCGAGGATGTCGCCTACCAAGTTCCGGGCCGCAGCTCGGCCGCCGGGGTGCATCTCGGGCGCGATGAAGTCGTCGCACGACTGACCGCACCGGCCGGCGCCGCGACGCAAGTCGACGACGTGGAGGTGACCGAATCAATGGTCGACGGCCAGCGCGGCATGGTGATCGTTCTCATGCGGGGCGCCACGTCGGGTTCACTGTTCGCCGTCGAGACCGCCTTGCACCTGCAGACCGATGGTGAGCTGATTATCGGCATCTCCGAGTACTCCGGTGACCAGCACCTCATGGACTCACTCCTCTCCGACGCGACAGACGGTGCCTGCCAGGCTAAGGCTGTACGCCGATCGGCTCGCTGGTGGCGGCGTACGCCATGATCGCAGCCCGGATGCTCGCAACCGTCGCGGTGGCCGGCGTGACCGCGTTGTCGTCGGCGGCCGCAAACGTCGGGCACGACGAGCCGCGGCTCGAACTCGGCACGGTCGAAGAACGTGCGCCGCTCGTCGGGGCCGACGGATTGCCGTTGCAGTCCGCCGACATTCTCGATGCTCGGCCCGCAGAAGGCGAACACGCGGCAGCCGTGACGCTGCCGACCGCGTCAGATCCAGCGTTCGTTCCGTCCGCCAGCCGGTGCGAGGACGAACTCGTCACGTCCGAAGCACTGAACGTCCAGTTCGACACCGGCATCGGCAGAATGGTCGGTGCCGACTACCAGCGGGCGTTCGAACTCGACGACGAGCGAGTGCTGTGGGTCTTCCAGGACGCCTTCTTCGCCGACGGGCTCGGCGACCCGACCCTGGCCCACAACGCTGCCGCCATCCAGGACGGCATGTGCTTCGACGCATTCGTCGGCGGCACCGAGCAGCAGCCCGAGTCGTGGATCGCCGCCGACGACACCCAAGCATTCCGACACTGGTATTGGCCACTCGACGGCTACGAGCGCGACGCCGACACCTTCGTGCTGTACCTCGCCGAGATGGACGAGCGCGGCGCGAGCTACCTCGACAACGCCACACCCGTCGCGACATGGACCGCCCAGATCGACCTGACCACCATGAAACCCGGGGAACTCGAGCGGGCCCCGAACCCCAACGACGAGCTCTACGGATTCGAGATCACCACAGACGACACCCACCTCTACCTGTACGGCCAGTGCCACCGCCAATTCGGGTTCAGCTACCTCGGCCATGACCCGTGCGCAGCCGAGGTGTACATCGCCCGCCAACCACTCGACGACCCCACCCGGCCCCTCGAGTACTGGAACGGCTCGACGTGGTCGCGCAACAGCCGCACAGCCACCAACATCGCCCCACTCCAAGGCCCCGACGGCGAACAGCGCACCGCCAACCCCATCCAGATCGAACGCGATGGAGACCGCTGGATCGCCGTCACCAAAGCCGACGACTGGTGGGGCGACACCGTCTACTTCGACACTGCACCCAGTCCTGAAGGTCCGTGGACGACCACCGCTGCGCTCCCGGTGTCGGCACCCGGCGACCCCGATGAGTTCGCCGCCTACTTCGTCAGCTTCATTCCCTCCGACGAGGTCGACACGGCGCTCGCCATCAGCAGCAACCGATGGGACGGCACCTTCTCCGACACCTACCATCCGCGGTTCACCACCGTGGCCGATCGCGTGTGGGACGAACGCGAAGCGGTCAACATCGGCGGCGATGTGTGGCTCCCAACCGGCGAGCCGATCAGCCAGTGACCGCCATGAAATGGTCAGCCCGGAATAGCGGCCCATAGTTTCAGCTGCGTCCGCGGGCGCCCACGAGCCAGCTCAGAATGTTCACGAACGAGCCGCCTGACGGCGCCCCTAACCGGCATTATGTGGGTGATCGGGCGCTCGATATTGACGGCCGACGGAGTGATGCTGCCGGCGACCGTCGTCGGCGAAGTGGGAGCTTTCAGGAGACGGTTAGTCTCAGGGTTACTCTCAAATGGCGAAATCTCTGGACTTGCAAGCGCTCTACCAGGCCATATGCAAATCCAAGCGGAGTCCCGTCCACCTCCGCCAATGCGTCCACGATCGTTCGTAGACAATGCCCCAACGGGCGCCCGTTCTCGCTAGCGCTCTTCGCCAGTGCGTGCCGATTGTGCGGCGGTCCAATCTCGAGAAACCTGCTCGCCGCGTTCGTGGTCGTCGACGATCACGACGAGCTGGTGATCGTGGTCCGAGTACAGCGTCTCGATGTTCACACCGGCCACGGCCAACGCGGTGCAGAACAACCCGAGCTGACCGGGTGTGTCCTGGTCGAGGCGCTGCACGAGGACCTCTCGACACGACACCACGTCCAGACCGGCAATGCGCAGCGCATCGGTGGCTCCGGCCCCGTCGTGAACCAAGAAGTGAGCAACGCCGACACCGTCGACGAGAAACATGCCTCCGCCTTCGACACTGATCTGCGCTGCACCGAGGGTGTCGCCCATCAGGGCAAGTTGCCCCGGTTCGTTCGTCATGTGGGTCTCGATGTCGTACATCAGGCCCGCGCCTCTCGTTCGTGGGCTCGCCGGCTGTCCCGGGGAGCCTCGGTTCTCTTCGTTGCGGTGTAGTCACGGGTGATCGTCGCCATTCGAAGCCGGTAGTCCGTGAAGAGTCGGCGGCGTCCCAGCGCCTGTGCCTGTCGATGCTCCGGTGTATTGCGCCAGGCAGCGACGGCGTCCTCGTCATCGAAGAACCCGATTGCGACGTACTTGTCGTCATCGCTGCAACTCTTGAACCGTTCGATTCCTTTGAATCCCTCGACGCTGGGCAGCAGTTGACGAAGCCGGTCCGACGTCGCGGAGTACTCGTCGAACACCGTGGGATCCTCAGGATCGAACGTGAACTAGAAGATCATCGCGATCATTGAGCAGCGGAGTGAAGGCCGATCATGTTGCCTTCGGTGTCGGTGATGACCGCGACGAAGCCGTGTTCGCCGATGGCGTGCTTGGGTTGCACCACCGTGCCACCAGCTGCGACCACTCGTGCCTCCTCCACAGCGCAGTCGTCGCAGGTGAAGTAGACCATCGAGCCACCCGGCCCGGGCTTGGCGAATTCGAGCTTCACCAATGCGCCGCCGGCCCCGTGCGAAGCGAAGTCGTCACCGAAGGACCGCATCTCGACCGACGCATCGTTGGGGTCGCCCATGGGGGTCAGTGTGGTGTCCAGCATGGCTTCGTAGAAGGCCTGTGCCCGGTCCATGTCGTTGACGTAGATGTCGAAGAATCCGATTTTGCGCATGTGCTTGAGTCCCTTGTGGTGAGTTCCGAGACGGTGTGTCTCGGTAGGGACTACTCAAGTCGAATTCGCCGACCAAAGATTGTAGATATCGGACAGCAATCGACTGCTTGGACCAACTGCTCGAGTGGCGCAGATCTCGGTTGCGATCAGCTGGCTTGGGACGTCACTGCGGCGGCGTGCTGTTCCATGAGGGCCAAGAGAGACTCGAGGTGGTGGCGTTCGGTGGCTTCGACACCGATGGAGATGCGCGCGATCCATTGGTCGTCAAGCAGCGATGGTGACAGGAATGCGTTGCCCGATGAGTTGATCGAGCGCACCCACGCGAGGTTGTGCGCGCTGAGGGCTTCGCGGTCATCGGGGGCGACGGTCGCCGGGCGATGCTGAACGCAGACCGTTTGCAGTCGTGTCGGCGCAACGATCTCCCACCCGTCGAGTTGCGCGACTTCGGCGGCGAACCACCGGGCGTTGTCGAGGTCTCGGCGCAGGCGCGTTCGGATCTCGTCGGGTCCGTCGACGCGAAGTTGATACCAGAGCTTGAGTGCTCGGAATCGGCGTCCGAGTGGGATTCCCCAATCGCGGAACTGTGTGGCTTCGCCGCCGCCGCCGGTCGAGCGGAGGTAGCCCGGGTTCGTGGACATCACGCGAATCAGGATTTCGGGGTCGCGGAGGTAGAGCAGCGACGTGTCGAGGATGGTGCCCATCCACTTGTGCGGATTCCATGAGATCGAATCTGCCTGGTCGATCCCGTCGAACAGGTGGCGTTGTTCGGGGAGCAGCAGCGCAGCCCCAGCCATCGCGGCATCGACATGCACCCATGCGCGGTGGATGTGACTGGCTTCGATCACTTCGTCGAGTTGGTCGAATGCGGTGACGCCGGTCGATCCACTGAGTGCCACCACTGCGGCCGGCACGCCACCCGCGGCAACGTCGGCGTCCATGAGCGCCCGGAGGTGCTCGATGTCCATGTCGCGTGTCCACGGGTCGACGTCGACGATGCGCATGTCAGCAGCGCCGAATCCCGCAAGGAGCGCGCCTTTGCGCACCGAGGAGTGCGCTTCGTCGGTGGTGTACACGTGGAGTCGGCGCCCGAATCCGACCAGCCCGCCGCTCGTTTGAGCGTGGTCGGTGGCACGTTCGCGCGCTGCGATCAGTGCAACGAGACACGATGTCGAGGCGGTGTCTTGAATGACTCCGGACCACTCGTCACCCAGCCCGGTGAGTTGGCGGAGCCAGTCGACAACGACTTCTTCGACCTCGGTGAGGCTTGGCGCTGACTCCCACGAGATGCCGAGCGCAGACAATCCGGACGACGCGAAATCTCCGAGGATCGACGACAGCGAAGCATTCGACGGAAACCAGCCGAAGTTCATCGGGTGCTGGACCTCGGTGATTCCCGGCGCAATCAACTGCTCGAGATCGGCCAACACAGCACTCGAGTCGTCGCCTCCTATCGGCGGATCGACCGGGAACTGTGCCGCGATGTCGCCCGGCTTGACCTCAGGCAGCACCCGACGTTCTTCGATCGAGATCCGACGGTCGGTGAGCCAGTCGACCAGTTCATGGGCCGCTGACCGGAACTCCTCAGGAGTCATGGGGTGGGAGACCCGCGTCGAGTGTCGAGAAATCGATGGTCACCAGTGCATCATCGCGAATCCTGGACCTGAACCTGAACCTGCTGCTCACCGCCTGTTCCGGAACCGGCGTCGTCCGGATAGTCGCCCACGTAGTCGCGAACCCGCTCTTGCAGGTGCCGGGCCCGAACCTCCTGGTAGTTGCCGAGCGTCTGGCCCCGCTTGCTGCTGGCCCGGAATCCGCGGGTTTGCGCGGCCATGTTCGCGGTGTCCTGGTCGTACACGCGGCCGAGTGTGCCCAGCCCGGTGGCGATGGTGTAGCTGTCGCCGATGTCCAGTTCGATCACCTCGGGCGGCATTGGCGCCGGCCCGTCGACTGGGCGTGGGCGCATCATCAACAGGTCGAAGTAGCTGTGGTCGATGGAGTCCGGGTCCGGGCGAAATCGGTAGACCATCGGCAGTTGCAGACCGGGGAACAAGAACGTGTTCGGGAACACGAAGTACTCGATCGAGTCGAGCGTCATGGCCTGGCTCAGCCCTGAGTAGTCCCGACCGAACAGTTCCCCCATTTGGTCCTGGATCATGCGTGCGTAGCGATCGCGGGCGCGTTCGCCCGGCTCGAGCGTGATGGGATCCGCACCGCGTCGGGTGACCATTCGGTCCATCAGTTGCTGCTCGGTGAATTGCGGGTCGCGCAGCGGACTGTTGAGTGCAGTGGTGTGGATGAAGCGCGACACGTTGGGTTCGAACACGTCGTACGCGGTGGTGACCTCGTCGCCGAGCTTGCCCGACGCATGCGTTTCGCGGACGTGGTACGCCTCCAGGAACGCCTCGGCAGCGGCCTTCCAGTTGCACGGCAGACGTTTGCGAACATGGGTGTCGATGTAGCGATCGGCGAGCCCCCACTCCTCCCAGTGTCGTGGCAGCACACCGAGGTACTCGGCCAACGGCTCGGCCTCGGGATCGAAGTTGACCCAGACGAACCCCTCCCAAGTTCCCACCGACAGTTCGGCAAGGCGATGGGTGTCCTCGGTGGCGTGTGGGAAGTCCCATTTTCCGGGGATCTCCTTGATGGCGCCGTCAAGGTCCCACGTCCAGCCGTGGAACGGGCATCGCAGTGTGTTGCTGAAGCCGCATGAATTCGGCGGCTTGAGCTGGGTGCCGCGGTGCATACACGCGTTGTAGAACGCCCGGATCTCGTCGTCGTCACCCCGGACGATCAGCGCCGAGTGCGGGCCGACGTCATACACGTAGTAGTCGCCAGCCTCAGGAATGTGGTCCACGTGGCATGCCCATTGCCACGTGCGCGACCACATCGAGTCGTATTCGCGAGCTGCATAGTCCTGCGAGGTGTACACCGACCACGGAATGTCGTCGCTGCCGCGGAATTCGTACGACTCTTCCAGCAGCGGTGCAGGAGGCGGGGTCGGGTCGTCGCGCAGCTGCTCATAGAGGGTTTTGCCGGTTTCGCGCGCTGCCCCCGGCGCCAGATCGTCGAGTTGATCGGTCATGTCGCAGTTGTCTCCGTCAGGTGGTGGGATCGACGTACTCAAAGTAATTCATCGATGACTTATGAGGAAAGTAATCGGCGAATTACCATGTGTCAATGGGCACGAGTGGCACTCCTGAACGTGCGGCGACCACAGGTTCGGTGTCCGATGTGGGACGACCGCGTTCAGTCGACCGAACGCCGGACGAGACCCGCTCCCAACTCGTCGAGGCGGCGATTGACGTGTTTCTCGAGGTCGGATACCAACGTGCGTCGATCAAGGAGATCGCCGCGCGTGCCGGCGTCACGAGCGGAACGATCTATCGCCACTTCGACAACAAGGGACACCTCCTGAGCGTTGCGATCGATGCGGCGCGCACGATGATGCGGACGCGCCGCACCGGGCCTGAGCTCGGCGAGGCATCGCCCATTCGCAACGTGCTGGCGGACTACACCGACCCGGACCGTGGTCCGCTGCGTCGTATTGCGGTCCTCATGCACGACGGTGCCGTCCATGACGAACACACGCGTGAGCAGCTGGTGGGCCTGCAAGCTGCAGCGCACAGTGACCTCACGAGGCAGATCGCCACGGCGGTGGATCGGGGTCAACTGCCTGCTGATCTCGATGCCGCGCATGCTGCGAGCCTGCTCGTCGTCGTTGCAATGGGGTTGTCCCATCTCGAAGCGCTGCAGCCAGAGCTCATCGGCGACGCATCGTTTGCGGCGTACGTCGAAGCGGCGATCACGGCCGGGATCGCATCACCCGAACTCGGGGTCGATCGACGCTGAACGCCGCGGTTGCGTGCGGCCGGCGAACCGAGCCAAGGCTCCCGGTTCCACGTCACATGTCGCGATTCGGTCGGGTCACGATGGGACTCGTTCGCCCGTCGATCGCTAAGTTCAACGCCATGCCAGCACTTGAATCCACCGTGGACATGTACGACCTTCGGATGTCGGACGGTGTCCGCCCGCTCTATGAGAAGGTCAAGGCCTTCATTGCCGAAGAAGTGGCTCCGATGTCGGAAGAGTTCTTCCGCCTCGGTGAAGGTCGCGAAGACCGCTGGTCCTACGCACCGGGCCAGCTCGAGCTGCTCGAAGGTGTGAAGGACAAGGCCAAGGCCAATGGCCTGTGGAACTTCTTCCTCCCGGACGCAGAGACCGGCGAAGGTCTGTCGAACCTCGACTACGCGTACATCGCCATCGAGCTTGGCAAGAACCCGCTCGCGTCGGAATCCATGAACTGTGCGGCACCCGACACCGGCAACATGGAAGTGCTCGAGCGTGTGGGCACCGAAGCGCAGAAGCGTGAATGGCTCGACCCGCTGTTGCGTGGTGAGATCCGTTCCGCCTACGCGATGACCGAGCCGGACGTTGCTTCCTCTGATGCGAAGAACGTGTCCTGTAAGGCCGAGCGCGATGGCGACGAGTGGCTGATCAACGGCGAGAAGTACTACATCTCGGGCGCCGGTGATCCGCGTTGCAAGATCATGATCACGATGGTCCAGACCAGCGAAGAGGGCCCGGCCCATCAGCGCCAGTCGCAGATTCTCGTTCCGGTGGACACGCCCGGAGTCCAGATCCTCGGGCCGATGCACGTGTTCGGTCAAGACGATGCACCGCATGGCCACATGCACATCAAGTTCGACAACGTTCGCGTTCCGTACGAGAACGTGCTGCTCGGCGAAGGCCGCGGGTTCGAGATCAGCCAGGTCCGCCTCGGCCCCGGCCGAATCCACCACTGCATGCGTTCGATCGGCCAAGCCGAGAAGGCGCTCGAGATGATGGTGTCTCGCGGTCTGACCCGTGACGCCTTCGGCAAGCCGTTGGCCAAGCTCGGCGGCAACACCGAGATGATCGCCAAGGCCCGTATCGAGATCGAGTCGATGCGCCGCATGGTGCTCACCGCAGCGCGAGCCATGGATGAGCTCGGTAACGCCGAGGCCCGCGTCTGGGTGTCGGCCGTGAAGGCCATGGTGCCGATCCGCGTGTGCGAGATCATCGATCAGGCCATTCAGATGCACGGCGCAACCGGCGTCTCGCAGTGGACGCCGCTGGCCAACATGTACACCGGCCAGCGCACCCTGCGTCTGGCCGACGGTCCTGACGAAGTCCACTGGATGGTCGTGGGCCGCCGCGAAGTCGCCAACGGCGAAGAGGCCGCCCGCTCCTACGAGCCCAAGGACACCTTCCTGGCCAATGAGAGCAAGGTCAAAGACGGCGCCTTCTCCGGCCCAGCCTGAGCACACCGAATGACTCGACAACGGCCGAGGTGAGCATGTGGAACCCCCAGGTTCTTCCTGCTCACCTCGGCCGTTTCGCGTGCTGGACCGCTCGGGCGCTGTCGCGATGACGGCGGGTCCGCAATGACCGTGGCCGGCGTCTTCGGGCCGACCTCGGTGCGCGCTCACGCCGGCGTGGCGCTCGATGCAGCACCAGACCGACTGACCCTGAGCGCGGAGCGCGACCTCGCTGGCTTAGCGACCGGTGACTTCGCAGTACCGACCGCTGGAGTTCGGTGGGAACCTCGCGACTGGCCGAGCGACATCGAGTTCGTCGGCTTCGCCTTCACCCAGTTCGCCCTCCCCGTCGTGGCGGGACGCGACCTGGACTTCGATTTCGCCCCGGCCCCTGGCTTGCGGTCTCCCGCCGCGCTGCTGCCACTCATTGCCCGGTGTGGTGATCGGGTGACGTTGTTGGCGCCGCTCGACCACTTCCACGAGCAGATCGTTGCCGTGGTCGACGGAGGTTTGGTGTGGGGGTGGCACGGCGACCTCGACGAGGTTCCGGCGGGTTTGTCGACCTCGCTCGGCATCTACGACGGTGGATCGGTGGCTGACGTGTTGGACCGCTGGCGCCGAGACTTGGAAACAGCCGATGCAATCCACCCGAGGCGCGTGAGCGACAACGTGTTGTCGACCCACCTGTCGTACTGGACCGACAACGGTGCTGCGTACTGGTACCGAACCGAGTCGGAGCGCACCATTTCAGAATCGGTCGCAGACAAGATCGAAGAGTTGCGGGCCGACGAGGTTCCGGTGCGATCGGTCGAGCTCGATTCCTGGTTCTACTCTCACTCCGTGCCGCGGGCCATCACGGAAGTTGGCTATCCCGACGAGGTGCCGCCGTCGGGGATGTCGGCCTGGCTCCCGCGTCCCGATGCCTATCCGGGTCGTTCGGTTGGAGGTGTCGAGATGGGGACGTCAGGCGAACCCGATGGCGTCGAAGCGTTCGCCGATCGGCTGGGTCGACCGCCACTCGTGTTGCATTCGCGTCACATCGCTCCGGACTCCGCCTACGTCGACGAGTCGTGGTGGGTGGGCCGCCATGCCGCCCACCCGAGTGACCCAGACTTCTTCCGGCGATGGTTCGACGACGCGGTGCGTTGGGGCGCCACCGTCATCGAGCAGGACTGGATGCTGATTTCCTGGTTTGGTGTGCGCGAGTTGCGTCGCGTCCCTGGCCGTGCCGCAGCGTGGCAACGTGCTCTGAACGAGCACGCCACGGACACCGGCGTGGACCTCGTGTGGTGCATGGCAACTCCTGCGGATCTCTTGCTCTCGGCATCGTTGGATCGGGTCATTGCGGTGCGCACATGCGACGACTACCGGTTCGCGCCCGACCCAGCGATGCTCTGGGCCTGGTTTCTCACCGTGAATCGTTTCGTCAATGTGCTCGACGTTCCCGCATTCAAAGACTGCTTCTTCAGTGGCCCACCCGGCGATGACGCAATCGATGGTGATGCGCACGCAGAACTCGAAGCGTTGCTGTCCGCGCTCTCCGGTGGTCCGGTCGGGATCGGTGATCGCTTTGGTCGAACCGATCGCGACGTCGTCATGCGAACGTGTGATGACGACGGCCGGCTGCGGCGAGTCGACCGGGCGCTCGAAGCCGCCGACGCATGCCTGTTCGGTGGGCCGAACCGGGGCGACGGCTTGCTGTGGGCCACCACGTCGGCCACCCGATCGAACGCAGTATGGACCTACGTGGTTGCGATCAACATGTCGGCGGAGCGGGTCCACATTCAGGACACCTTCGTGCTTGACGCACCGAGCGCCGTGTTGGATTGGCGATCTGGTGGCGTCGAGGTGGCGACGGAGCTGAACGTTGCGTTGAGCCCTCGCGACTTTGCCTTCTTCGTCGTGGCGCCGTCGGTCGAGCCAACAGCGTTCGACGAGTGCGATCGCTCGAAGTACGTCGTGGTTGAAGCTGACTGATCAACGCGACTTCGCAACCACTTCGAGCGTCCCCAGAAGTGCAATGACACTGTTGACGTTCTCCGCACCGAGCCTCGATCGGACCCGTCCCTCGCCGTCGCGAGCGGTTCGGTCGAACTTTTTCAAGCGGCCTGCCACTATCGAGTCGGAGCGCGATGGTGTATCGGGCTTGGTGCCGCGATCGACATTCGTGGTCAACACGCAAGCACTCCTCGACATCGCCGCACGAGAACGCCGAGAAGTCGCAGTGGTCTCGGTGTTGATCGAAGGGATCGATACCGCGGGAGAGCGCTACAGCGAACCCGACGCGAACGCACTGCTCGCCGCTGCTGGTGCAACGTGGTTGGGCTCGGAGCCAGTCTCGGCGGCGGTCGGACAGGACGCTGTGGGGCGAATCGGGCTCGCCGAGATCGGCTGGGCCAGCCTGATCGAGTCTCGGTCCGACATGGTGCGCTGCACGCATCGCCAGGTGGATCTCATTGGCAAGGCGATGGCGACGACCACCGTTGTTCCGCGTGCCCGGATTGCGGTCGGCTCGGCGCTGTCGCGCGGGCGATCTCTTGATGTGGAGGAATTGCTGTTGGAAGCCCGGGCAGCGCGGTACGAGCGCAGCGGCGCGACCAACACCGCGAGTTGAACGTGGCGCCAGAGCGCCGACGATCAGACGGCGAGCAGGTCGCGAGCGCCGGTGTCGCTCGACGGGTGGCGCAGCTTGCTCATGGCTCGAGCTTCGATCTGGCGGATCCGCTCGCGAGTGAGGCTGAAGTGGTCGCCGACCTCTTCCAAGGTGCGCGGCTCGCCTCGGTCGAGGCCGAAGCGGAGCTTGAGGATTTCGCGTTCACGCTCGTCAAGTGGGGCCAGCAAGCGGCTGATCTCTTCGGGCAGCAGCGCCGTGGCTGCGACCTCGAATGGCGACTCGGCCGAACGATCTTCGACCACGTCGCCGAGTTCGGCGTCGCCGTCTTCACGCAGCGGCTCGGAGAGCGACAGGGGTTCTGCCGCGAAGCGAAGTGCCTCGGTGACCTTGTCCTCCGGCATCTCCACTTCTTTGGCGAGCTCGGACAGCGTCGCTGGTCGGCCGTACTTCAGCTCGAGTCGTGAGCGCGCCTTCTGGAGGCGAGCGAGCGTGTCGCCAGCGTGCACCGGAAGACGAATGGTGCGCCCGGTATTGGCGATGCCTCGGGTGATTGCTTGGCGAATCCACCACGTGGCGTATGTGGAGAACTTGAACCCCTTGCGCCAGTCGAACTTCTCGACGGCGTGCATCAGGCCGAGGTTGCCTTCTTGAATGAGGTCGAGCAGTGGCAAGCCTGACGCCTGGTACTTCTTGGCAATCGACACCACGAGGCGAAGGTTTGATTGCACGAACTGACGCTCGGCCTCTTCGCCCTTACGAGCGGTGCGGCGCAGTTCGCGCTTCTTGGCAGGCGTGAGTTCCTTGCCACCGGAATCGAGGCTTTCGATGGCCTCATTGCCGGCCTCGATGGCCTTGGCGAGTCGTACTTCATCGTCCTTCGTCAGCAGCGTGTACTGCCCGATGTCGGTCAGGTACAGGCGGACGAGGTCTTCGTCGTCACGTTCGACTCGATCTTTTGCCACCATCGACTCCTTGGATGTGTCGGAACACGTTCGGCTTCGCTGCTGTTCATCGCTTTCGGTCCACACGCCTGGTCGGCATTTGTGGTAGAGAGCTGACGAAACTTCGGTCACGATACCGAGGCGCGGGGGTAGCCCAACTCGGATCTGCATCACCAAGCCTAGGTATCGCTCCTTCAGATAGAGAGATGGCGAGTATCTCAATGACAGATGGTCCAGAACTGGCGACTGATCGCGTCGTCGACGGCGCTGCCGCTGCTGATATGGATGGTGACGCGGACGTCGACGTGGAACTTGCGATCGTCACGATGCGATTCGTGGCCAGCGATGTCGGCGCAGTGCACGCGCTGTTGTCGAAATACGTCGTACTGACGCGCATGGTCGAAGGATGCCGCAATGTGGACTTGTGCGCGAGCGTCACCCAGCCGGGACGGATGTTGGTGATCCAGAAGTGGGACGACACGAATGCGCAACGTGCGCACTTCGATTCGGACCTGATGGTGGAGATGGCCGAGTCGTGTGTTGGGGTGCTCGCCGAACCACCGGACATCGATCTGTGGGACGGGCTGAGTGCTCACGACCTGGCCTGACGTCCAACACGTCGTCGCGAATCCGACACCGTCGCGTCCACGCCGGATGCGGTGGGCGATATCCTGACATCACCATGTCGAACCCATTTTTCAATGAGAAGCGGATGAACGAGGACGCCGATGGTTGGGCGCGATCTACGAGTGCTGCTGCCGTGGCATCCAAACCCCAGGGATTTCCTGATGCGCCCGGCACCGACAACCCGCTGAACCGCCCGGCCTCCGATGGTCCGGTGAGCGACTGGAAGGGCGCGATGACGGTCAACGGCGTGGTCACCGCGGCCGGCGTGCTGTTCGTCCTCCTGCTCATGGCGGCCACCTTCGGGTGGATGTCCACCGGAACCAGCGAGACCGGCGCGTTGGAGTTCCCGCCGTTCTCCACCATCGGCATCGTCGTTGGTTTTGCTGCGGTGATGGGTGCGTACTTCAAGCCGCGGCTTGCCAAGGTGCTCGGCCCGGTCTACGCAATCTGTTACGGCTACTCGGTCGGTGCGATTTCGAAGGCGTATGAGACCTTCCAGAACGGGATCGTGCTGCAGGCTGCTGGAGCAACGGTGGCGGTGTTCCTCGTCATGTTGACGCTGTACCGCACCGGCATTGTCAAGGTCACCCCCGGCTTCCGCAAGATCGTCGTCGGCGCCACGATGGGCATCATGGTCCTCTACGTGGTGTCGTTCGTGCTGAACCTGTTCGGGAGCGGTATCGGCTTCATCAACTCGCCGAGCCTGTTCGGCATCGGCTTCTCCATCTTCGTGTGTGCGCTCGCTGCGTCGAACCTCGCCCTCGACTTCGACCTCATCGAGCGAGGAGTGGAGCAGAAGATGTCGAAGGACTACGAGTGGGTTGCTGCACTCGGCCTCGTCGTCACCATTGTCTGGCTGTACCTCGAGATCCTGCGACTGCTGTCGAAGCTCAACCAGCGGTGAACGCGGGCCGCGGCCCGCAACTGCTCGAAGCGGTCGTCACGGCGGGCATCGGCGCGGCGGTCGGTGGTTCGTTCGGTGCGCTGTTCGGCCTCGCGGCCCCAGCAGCGGTCGTGGCCGGAGTGAACGGAGCGGTGTCGGGATGGCGTGGCATCTACAACTGGTCGTGCTCGCCCGGCCTGATTGCATTCGTGCTCGACTCGACCTGGTCGCTTCCGATGACAAGCGCCGGGCTCTTCGCCAACTCGGTCGCAACGGTGCAGCGTGATTCGGGGTACTTGCCGGAACTGTCACGTCGCCAGAACCGGCACGTGTATCGCCGTGGCTTCATGCCGCGCAAGGGCTTTGCGATCACGCTCGGCAATGTGATCGGTGGCGCTGGTGACGTGGAACGGCCCCGGCGGCGACGCCTCATCACCGACCATGAGGATGTGCACTGCTGGCAGGCGCGCTGGCTGGGCCCGCTGTTCCCCGTGATGTATGTCGGTTGGTCGTTGTTGGCTGGCGCGGCGGGAATGCTCGTGTGGCTGGTGCGTCGTCGCGATCAGCCGTTCACGAAGGTCGTCGAAACCAGCGCCTACTACCTGAACCCTCTGGAGTGGTGGGCGTACAGCCGCGACGACCACTGGCCGCCAGCAGGCAAGGTTGCGGGTTTCGGTTGGAAACAACCGTGCTGTCGCCCGCTCGGTGCGGTTCGGTCACCGAGCACCGCAGACGACCTGAGCAACTAGTCCGCGAGCGCTCCATCGAGCAGTGTGTCCACGAAGCGGATCACTGCGCCGTGATCGAAATCCCGGTGGAGCAGCATCACCTGATAGATGCACATCGACACCAGCTGGTCCATGAGGGCGCGCCCGTCGACACTTGATTTCACCTCGCCGCGTTCGACCGCTCGATCCCACATGGCGAACATCGCATCGCTGTCGGGGCCCCAACGGTTCTTCCACACTTCGTCGGCGAAACCTTTGCTCTCGATCATCTGGCCGAGCATCGAACCGGTGAGTGACCGGTCCCCGTCGACCATCGACATGACCAGCCGATCGGTGGCATCGATCAATTCATCGCGCAGCGAACCGAGGTCGCTGAAGCCGCCTTCGCTGCTGCGGATGGTCTGCGCCTCGAAGCGCAGGGCAATGATGCTGGGCCATCGGCGGTAGATCGCTGGACGGCTGACGCTCGCCTCCTGGGCGACTGCCGAAATGGTGACGTTGGCGACTCCGTCGCGCTCGGCGAGCGAGCGAAATGCCTCGATGATCCGTCGGTCGAGATCGGGATCGCGAGGACGTGACACCCGCCAAGTGTGCCGCACCCGGACCTGCTTTCGAGACCGAGCGCTAATTCTCGTCATGGCGGGAGCGAGTTTCGTTACGTTAATACGGAACATTGATACGGAACACTGAAACGCAACGCCGCCGATGCGACGCTGCTCCATCACCACTGGGAGACCCGATGACGACAACCACACGGCGCTGTGTTGCAGCGCTTGCCACGACTGCCCTGTTCGCCACGGCGTGCGGAGGCGGAAGTGACGATGCCGACGCGCAATCGGCGGATCCGGCAGGCGATGCTGCCGAGGGCGTGACGGAGACGGCGTCCGATGGTGATGCCGACACAGACGATGCCGACATCAACGCTGTTGACGCCGATGAAGACACACCGGCGGAGCAAGCCGACGACGAGGCTGGCGCGGAGTCGGATCCGGCGCCAGATCAAGCAGGGACGTTCGAGCCAGGACCGGTCCAGTTTCGAACCGTGAACCTCTCTGATGCTCCTGTCGACATCTGGGCGGTCACCAATGGCGTCCGCGAGGCGTTCCCGCTGGCTTCGAGCGTGGCCCCTGGCGCCATCACGGAGTTCGTAGCGCCCCCGCTCGACGGCAGGTACCTCCTCACGGTGGAAGGCGAACAGGACCCGACGTGCGTCATCGATTGCGTTGGACACATCTCCGAACTCTTCTCGTTCGCCGAAGAAGGGCCCTCGCGGACGGTGCTCGTGTACGACGATGAGCAAGGCAACACCACGACGTTCGAGGCCTGGGAACTTCCCACGGCGGAGCGCAGCACGTCGAGCAACTCCATGCCGGTCGCAGATGCCGGGACGACCTTGGTGTCGGTGACCGCCGTTGCGGTGGCCGATCCACCGTTCGGAATGCGCTTGGCCGTTGAAGGAACGCAAGGGTGTCTCCCGAATCTCACGGGGGACTCGCGACTCATCGGCGGGAACCAAGTGCTCACCTTCGACATCGGCTTCACGGGTGGCTTCACCTTGCACGACTTCGAAGACGACGAGTGCGCAGAGGCAGCAATCGCCGGACCGTTCACGGTCGACCCCGCACCAGGAGCGCGTGTGCATGCGCTGTTGACCGGTAACGGCACCGACGTCGACGCGGTCCTATTGCCCATGGTCGATGGCCTTGCCGACGGGGCAACGAGTTCGCAGGGTGACCGAGCGCTTGCGCTGGAACAGATGACAACCGAAGTGGCCACCGAGTTCGGTCTCGACGAGACGCAAGCAGCATGCGCTGCTGAGTTGCTGGTCGATCGCATCGGCTCGGATCTGTTGCTCGACGACACGGGCACGCTCGTCGATCTCGATTCCTTCGACGACGCGGTCAACGAACTCGCCGGTGCCGCCCTGTTCGACTCCGTGGACACCTGCGGCATCGATCCCGCCGTGTTCGGCGGATGATCCGGTTCGTCCGTGAGCCGGTTGGTCACCAACTCAATCAACACAACAAGGGAGCAAGAACAATGAACAACATCAACAAGCGGGCAGTGGCAATCGTGGCCGTGGCGGGCCTCGCACTCGCCGCGTGCGGAAGCGACTCAGACGGTGGCGACGGGAGCAGCGATCAGGACAAGGTTGCTGACCTCGTGATCGGTGCCGCCGCCGACGCGGGAGCCGAACCCGACAGCGATTGCATCCGTGACGCTGCGCAAGCCATCTCCGACGATGATGCCGCGGCGCTGGTCGAAGCTGGCCTCGAAGGGGATCCCGATGTCAGTGCAGCCACCGGTGAAGCGCTCGCAGAGATGCTCACCTGCTGATCGTGCTCGGGGCACCGCTGCAGCGGTGCCCCAACAGGTTCACGTCAGCGCAGCGAGTGCCTGACCGAGCGCGGTGTTGAAGGCCGCCGGAGCCTCCTGCTGCGTCCAGTGGCCAGGCCCGTCGATCATGAACGTGCCGCGGTAGTCGGGCAGCAGCGTGTTCATCGATTCGACGTAGTCCATTCGGTGCGCGATCACCATGTCGTTCGATCCTCCGATGAACGCACACGGCATCGGCGGCGCCTCGAGGTCGCGAGTCAGCGCCCAGTCGGCGTCGAGGTTGCGGTACCAGCTGATGGGTCCGAAGAAGCCGCTGGCGGTGAACTGCTCTACGAAGTGATCGAAGTCGGCCTGAGGGAGCCATGGCGGCAACTCCTCCGGAATCGCCATGTCGTCAGCCCATGTCTCGAGCAGACCCGTACCGAGGAGCGGAGGCAGTTCTTCGGGCGGACGGGGTGGACGAGCCATTTCGCCGGCGCCGCCCCAGATGATCGTGCGCAACGTCTGTGCGATGTCGGCATCGAGTTCGGTCTCGACTGGACCGACCTCCTGGAAGTACAGCATGTAGAAGAAACGGTCACCGTACGCCGCTTTGAACAGCTCGGTCGGCTGCATCGGCCACGGCGTGTACGGCACGCTGACGTTGACGACGCCGGCCACCCGGTCGGGGTGAAACCGCGCAAGATCCCACACCACCAGCGCACCCCAATCGTGACCCACGAACGTGGCGGTCTCCGCGCCGACGTCATCGAGGAGCGCAATGAGATCGGCACTCAGATGGTCGCTGCGATACGCCTCCACCTCGGACGGTGTCGACGAGTGTGCGTACCCGCGCTGGTTCGGCACCAGCACCCGCCACCCGGCCTCCACCAATGGGTCGATTTGATGGCGCCACGAATGAGCGCTCTCCGGCCAGCCGTGGCAGAGCACGATCACCGGCGCTCCCGGCTCGCCGGCGTCGATCACGTCGAGTTCGATGGCAGGTGCGGTGGTGACTCGCCGTGTGCGCATGCAATCAGGGTAGGTCGTTGGTGTCGCCCCACGTTCACCAACGCGAGGGCAACACCGAACGAACTCAGAGATAGAAACCGGTGACGTCGAAGGCCATGTGAGCGCCGGCACCCGGTCCGAAGATCGCTTCGATCTGGCGAGTGGCATTGAGCGCAAAGGTCGAGCCGTTCGCGATGTTCTGCCCAGCGCTGAAGTTCAGGGTCGACGCTGTGACCGCAGTGGTGCCGCCTGGATTGATGGCAAGGAACCCTTGGCCCGCCGGCGCAATCGCGACGACGTTGCCGGTGACTGCAGTGGCACCCTCGGGTACGGCGTTCGCAGTAGCAATCGAGTAGTCGGTGACAGAGCGAGCATCAGCCACGGAGATGGTGCGGTTCTCGCCGGCTGCGAATCGGCCGTCGGTCTCTTCGCGGCTGTCGTAGACGCGGAACGGTGTGACCGGGTGGTATGCGCCAGCGGTACCGGCTCCACCGAGCTTCTGCCACTTGTTGGTCGCGTAGCAGTACCACAGAGCGCCTGCGGTATCTCGAGCAATGATGCCCGGTGACCCGGACGACGTGGGGGTCAGGGTCTCGGCGCTTTCAGGGGAGAGCCGGACTCGGCCGCGACCGGCCGCCAGTACGTCCTGGCTGGTCCCGATCGCCACCACGCCAGTGCCCGTATCGGACTTGCCCCGAACGCCGACCCCAGCGCGTGTGCCCTGACCTTTGTGTTCGCCGTAGACACCTTGCGAGCTCGTGTCCGCAGATTCGCCGTACACACCCGAACCAGCGACCTCGATCTTGCCGTGAACAGCGTTGCCGAACGTGAAGATCGTCGTGCCGTACACACCGCTTCCACCGACGGAACTGCCGTGCACACCGGGGCCCGCCTGGGTTGCGCTCGTGTGGGCGCCGCGCACGCCCGCAGCATCTCCAGAGACCGAGTCGCCGTACACGCCGGCGCCGTCGTCGTTGGAGGTGCTCCCGTCGTAGCGTCCGCGCACCCCGTAGTCGCCAAAGGTGCCGCCGGTCTGTCCGTAGATCGACGCGTCGCTCGACGAGCCGTTACCTCCACCGAACACCTCGAAGCTGGTACCGCCGTTGAGCGCCGTGCGCGTCGTTCCGTTCTGGACCGCTCCGCCGATGAGAATGGCGTCGCCATTGGCGGCACTGGCAGAGTCACTGAGCGCCAGTCCGGCAGCGGCGCCAACCGCTGCTGCGATCACTCCTTTCGACATGAAGGCTCGGCGAGATGCCTCAGGGGCTTCTTCGATCTCCGACACGGTGTCGTTGTCGAGTTGGTCGGTCATGTTGGGTCTCCAAGGGTTGTGCTACGACAGGTCTGATGTCTACTCAAGTGAACGTAGTCGGCTTGGAGTTCGTCGTGGAGCGAATTGATGCGGCGCTCGACTACTTCGTCGGCGTGCTCGGCTGGCAGGTCGCATTCCGCGGTGAGTCAGGCGAGGTCGCTGGTGACGTGGTGGTTCTGGACGGGGGCAATGTGGCGGTGACGCTGCTGGAGCCCTACGACTCTGGCGCCGGAATGCTCGGCGACCGGACGCCGCGGCTCACGCAGGTGGTGCTCGGCTCATCGGTCGGTGTCGTCGATGCAGCGATCGATCGGAGTCGTCAGGCCGGTGTCGCTGTGCACGGTGGTGCCGGTGGCGCCGGTGGCGCCGGTGGTCGCAGTTTCATCCCGCCCGAAGTCGTCGAGGGCATTCTCGGATTCGAGGCGGCGCTGACCTTCGGCGTTGTAGGTGATGACACGTGATGAGCCTCGGCGTTCCGATCTTGCCCGCACTCGACGAGGAGCTGATTCGTGCTCATGATCGTGTGCACGGTGACCTCGCTGACGCACTCGACGCGGCAAACCCTCACGTCTCTTCGCTGTTCAGACGATTTCAACGCCGTGTGTTTCAGGAGTCGTTGGCGAACGTCTTCCTCGATCACGGTCCTGCATTGATGCGACCACGTCGCCGGTTTCTCACCAGCGCACACAGGGCTCGGCTTAATGGCTGTGATGCGGCGTTTCGACACGTCGACTCCCGACTTGCCATGTGGCGCCACGGTCATGTCGCCGACGTGGTCGGATCGGACACGCTCACCGTCTTGAATGCCCTGGTCGAGAGCCACAATCCGTCATCGAAGGAAACAAATCCGGGCCTCGTGAGAATGACGTCGGCCGAGTTCCACGAGATCGAGACGGACTACGTACCGCCGCCCGGGAGCGAGTGTGCAGAGATCTTGGACGCAGCCATCGACATGGTCGAGCGGGCGCCTGCGCCGGCGATCACCCGGGCAGGGTGGTTGTGTGCCGTGCTGCTGGCCGTCCACCCGTTCGTCGACGGCAACGGACGGACCGCTCGGATGGCCTTTCAGCTGGTCAACAGTTCAGGGCTGACGGCCGGTATCGACTGGGGTTCGATCGAACAGTGGTCGGTTGGACGTCAGAGCTACGTGCAAGCGTTGAAAGCGTCGCAGCAGCCCTCAGCGCCCACCTATCGAGCGGAGGCAATCGACACGCTTCCCTTCATCGAGTACGCATGTCGCGCCTCGATTGCTGGTGCCGCTGTCGTTCATCGTCGCCTCACGGCGTTCGACGAGGTGTGGCACTCGCCATGGTCGAGCGCCTCCGACGATCATCGATTGATCGAAACTGCGGCTTGGGCAGACTCGTCGGCGACCGTCGATGAACTGACGTCGCTGGTCAGCGATCCGACGTGCTCGGTCGTGATCGCTGACTTAGTGCTGTCGCAACGGCTTCAGTGGGGTCGCAATGGCACGGTGGCAATTGCTCCAGAGCATCCGATTCATTCGGTGTTCGCCAGGCACTGATCTGTCGCCACCCTTCAGCAGTCATCGGCCCGCTCACAGACCGACCCCTTCAGTCGTCGTCGTGCGCGAGGTCGGACCAAGCGAGCTCGGTGGAACTCCAGAGCCGATCAAACTCGGCGTCGGTTGCGTCATCGAAGCCGAACCGGTTGCGGAAGTCGTAGCGGTACTGCTGCTCGATCGGGCCGAGCCCGAGGCGAGCGAGTCGACCGCCGCAATACGCGTCCCACGCAGCATTCTGCGCGTTCGTGAGGTCGAGGTCGGCGGGAGCGTCGGCGAAGCGGCCGCTCAACCGGTCGTTGGCACGCAAGAGCATCTTCCCGATCGACAACCGGGCTCGATGTTCGCCGAAGGTGGTCAACTGCTTGGTGTTCTCCAGCGCGCCGCTCTCGAATCGGAGTACCACCGTGCTGTCCGATGACGCCGCGTCGATGACGGCGGACATCTTCGACAACGGTGTTCGCTCATCGACCTCCACAGAGATCGGATTGCCGATGGCCAGTCGCTCGGCGAGCTCGCGCACGATCGTGGCGATCTCGTCGGCGTCGTAGGCCACCATGGCGAACTGTTCCGGAGTGACGGTGACCTGAGCAGACATCGAGTGGGGACGCGAGCGCGTGGTCAGACGCCGGCGGCTTCTTGTGCCAGGCGAACAGCAGCTTTGCGTTCTTCGAGTGCGTCGTGGTCCATCTGGGAGATCGTGTCGACCTCGTCATCGGTGAACCCAGCGAGTTCACGGAAACGACGCGCCAACCCGATCGGGCTCTCTTCGCTTTCGCCACGTGCGCCACCAAAGCTGAACAGCTTGTCGACGACCTGCTGGAACTCGAGTGCCTTGGCTCGTCGTTCCGGGTCCTTCTCGGTGACCTTGCGCAACCAGTCCGAGCCCATCTTCACGTGGGTGACCTCGTCTGCGAGCATCCAGTCTTCGCAGAACTCCAAGAAGGGGTCGCCAGCGAGCTGGCCGAACTCTTTCATCTGTGTGAATACATCGATCGCCAGGCCCTCCAGCGCTCGGTTCACGCCAGCGAGTCGCAGCACCGGGTCGTTCGAACATGCGGCTTCGAACAGCACCGTGTTCTCCTGGAACTGCCCGATCTCGGTGCCCATCCAGTCGGACAGCTTGGCGCTGATCTCCACGTGGCGAGCTTCGTCCCATGCCTGACGCGCCATGTCGAGCTTCAGTTCGAACGGGATCGTGTTACCCGTTCCGTCGCCTGCTTCGAAGTCGTGTGCGGTTCGGCCAGCACCTTCGAGTGCTTGGATCTCGCCGACCATGATCCCGTGCATCAAGCTGCGCGCCGCATCGGAGGCGTCATGGCGATCCGGAATCAAGCGATTGGAGGCGCTGCGGCTCTTCGCCTTCGACTGTTTCACGTCGACAGCGGACCGCGAGTCGGCGAGGCGCTCGGCCATGTTCGTCTGGATGAAGCGCTCGTCGCGAGCGAGGTCTTCGACTGGAAAGAACTGACGCATGTGATCCCCTTCGTCGCATCTGGTGACGCATCGGCCCCACGCCGACCCTGTCGAAGCTAGCCGCGGACGCCGCTCGGTGCGAGGTCGCGGCGTTCGTTACGAGCCAGGCCCGTAACGAACGGTCAGCCGATGCTGCCGGGGCCGGTGATCCCGCCGGCCTCGACCATGATTGCTTCGAGCTTCGCCTGGTGGTCGGCGGCGCGCCGAACCGCTTCCGGTGTGGTGAGGAGCGACTGCAGCATCAGTTCGCCGTCGCGCCAGTCTTCGAACTCGTCCTGGAGTGCAAACTTCAGCGAACGGATCGTCGGTGCGTCCGTGATCTCGCTCGTGTTGTTCAAGTGATACGTGTAGGTCGCGACGAAGCGAGGGATCAGCACGCGGTACACACCAACGAGCTTCTCGATGGTCAGTTCCGGGGCCTCGGGTTCGGTCATGGCCGCGATAAAGCGTTCCATTGCGTCGTTTGCCGGCACGGTCAGCCGTTCGGGTTTCATTTCGCGCAGCTCGGGGAGTCGCTTGTGCCACAGCTCTGCATGCCATGCGTGGTGGTAGCAGTGCGTGCCCAAGCGCAGCTTGATGTCGAGTTCTGGAACCGTGGCGACCCAACCGCCGAGGGCTTCGAAGAGTTTCATCTCGGTCCACTTGTAGTGACCGACGCGGCGGGCTGTCTCGGCGACATCAAACATCCCCGGCAGATCGCGTCGGTCCCACGGAGCGAAGGGCGCTCGTGCCGTGGACTCCTGATCGAGGGAGGAATCGGTTCTCGTGTCGTCGGCCATCGATCGAGCGTAGGTGGCGGCCGCAGCGTGGATCGCAGCGGTCAACGCAAGCGAGTAAACGCACGGACGGTGGCGGGCTCCGGTGCCAATCCGGCCGCGGTCAGCTCGTGTTCGAATTCGGCGATTGCGCTCCGGACGGCCGACCGGTCGCCGGTGGCCTGAAGGGCTGCCACAAACGCCCGTGCAGCGCGCTCGCTCAGTGGGTCGAGGTGTCTCGCCTGCGTGGCCCACTGCAGCGCAGCTTCGGGTTCGCCACGAGCTCCGACCAGTTCCGCGATACGACAGGTTGTCGACAGGACCTGTGAGCGAATTCGCAGCCGGGTGAGGGTTGCCCACCCGGCGTCGAGCCCCGCCAAGTACTCGCCGCGCACGAGTTCGAGGGCGTTCGTGTAGAGATCGAGGGCGGTCGACGGCGAACCGGCTTCGTCCAGGAGCCGGGCGGTGGTGACCAACTCGTCGAACTCCTGGATGTCGGTGGTGACGTCGTCGCGAAGCATCAACGTGTCGCCGTCACTCGCGATGAAGTACGGCTCGGACTGATTGGTGCGGTCGGGTTCGATGACGTTCTGGAGCTTCCAGAGATGGGTGCGCAGATTCGCATCGGTCTTTCGTTCGTCGGTGTACCCGGGCCACAGCATTTCCAGCAGCTCGATTCGCTCGACTCGCTGACGGTCGACGAGCACGGCGAGGAGTTCTCGAACACGACTGCGTTTCGGCCAGTCGGGGGAGCTGACGAGTTCCCCGTCCACGAGGAGTTCGGGCGTTCCGAGCAAGAGTGCATGCACGCTGTTGGGCGCCGTTGCCGGACGAAGCTCCAACAGTTCGGCTGCATGTGCAGCGAGTCGCGGCTGGCCGGATTCGACAACACGACGCAGATGGCGTTCGAGATCTGGGATCTCGTCGAACATGTCATGGATCGACACGACGTCTTCGATGTGCGCTGCGCATGCGAGCTCGGTCAGATGATGCGGCAGCACGTGCACGCGCAAGAGATCGCGGCGCGTCCACGGAAGCGCCGCCGCCTGCGACGTGTCATTCTGCTCACGCAAGGCAACGAGTGCCTGACCAGCTGCAACGGCAACGCGCAGGCTCGGGCCGAAGGCGCAACGATCGAAGGTCGCCCGACTCTCTGGGCGGGTGACGTAGATGAGTGGGACCGCAAGCAGGTGGGGACGTTGAGGCCATGCACCGACGCCGAGGCCGGTCACCTCGGGGTCCAGGAGTGCAGCTGCTACCTCGTCGCTCTGGGTGTCAGCAGCGACCGATGCTGCGGCAATGTCAGCAAACAGCGCGACCGCCCGCGGCGCCCCGAGGAGCGCGATGTCTCGAGTCTGAGCGCTTCGCTCGAGCGCAACGCGAGTCGAGCCTGCTGCGAGCGCGATCGTTGTCGCGACGCCCAGCGTGGAGATCATCGTCTGTTGCACCTGGCGGCCGAACACCTTCGCAAGGATGTCCGTCACGATCACGTCGGCGATCTCAGGGCTGGCGTCGCCGCGAAGCCACATGGCGAACGAGGTCATCACCTCTGCGCCAGGCGGCATGTCGGCGAGGTCGTCGGGGGTCAGGCCAAGGCCGACTTGCTCGGGAAGGCCGAGGTCGCACAGGCGGTGATCGCGCATCACGAACGGCAAGGTCCCGTCGCGCATGCCGGGTGGCTTTGCGTTGTCGAAGTGGCGGTAGTTGTCGAGCAACTCTCGTGCTGCGGCGGCGTCGCCCACGCTTGCGGCCAAGGCGGAACGGCTGTGCGCAGTGGCAGCGGTCGCAAAGGGAACCGTCGCAGCAAGTTCACCGAGACGTTGGCTGTGGGCGTCGACTGCGTCGCCGACATTGCCGTCGAGCATGTAGGACTGCACGGCCCGGAACAGCGCCAGTGTTTCGAGCATCTCCTCTCCCGTCGCACGGGCGCGCGCCGCCGCTGCTTCGAGGCGGCGCGCGGTTTGGAGTCCGCGCCCGTCGCTGTGCAGCGTCGCGTCGTAAATCGCCAACAGCGTGGAGCCGGGGTCGACCTCGTTGAGAAGCCTTCGGATCTGTGCTGCAGACGGGAATGCCTGTTGCACTCCCGACAGCAGCAACACGTCCTGTGCGGTCTCGTTCGCCGCAGCGAGGTCACCGGCAAGAAGATAGAGACGGACGGCTTGCGGAAAGTCGCCACGGGCGCGGAGGAGTTCGGCTCCCTGCGTGTAGCTCTCGATCAGCACCCGCGGGTCCTGGCTTTCGATGAGTGCTTCGCGCAGCAGCGCGTGAAGGCGGAACTGACCGTCGTGGCGTGATTCGACGAGGGGGAGTCGACCGAGCACCCCAACGGCGTCGAACTCGCTGTTCGTGACCGAGAGCACCAGGTCGTCGTCAAGTTCGCGGAACACCGCGAGGCGTCGAAGGTGGTTCAGTCGTTGCGGCTCAAGCGCCGACAGCACCTCCTCGCGCAAGAAGTCGGCTCCGGCCTCAGGCCCTGCCGCAAGCTGTAGATCAGCAGTGGCGGCATGGCGCGGCAGGCCGGTGATGTCGCCACCGTCGCGGGCTTCGCAGAGTCGTTGGAGCTCGTGATCGTCGAGTGCGAGGTCGTCGTCGGTGATGGCCAGCAGTTGGCCGTGCGCACGCAACCGCGCCGCTGGGACCTCGACCGTTTGTCTGCTCGTGGTGACGACGTGGCCGTTGCGCGGAAGCCGGTTGACCAGTTCCACGAGGCACGCAAGCGTGTCGGGAGAACTCACCAGGTGCGTGTCGTCGAGAAAGACGGCCACCTCGTCCGGAGCGCTCGACCAGACCCACCCTTCGATGAGGTCGTGGAGCTCGTTGACCGTGTCGGTCGGGTCGCTTGCCAAACCTGCGGCGTCTGCGATCTGCGTCAGCAGTTGTTGCGGATCGTCACTGGCGCGATCCAGTGCCACGAAGATGTCGATACCGCGAGGATCGAAGAGGTTGTTCTCGATGGAACGCAAGACCGCGGAGGTCTTGCCTGATCCAGCCACTCCGACGATCGTGGTGAGTCGGTGATCGAAGCGGTCGATCAACAGCTCGTTGAGCCGTGGGCGTTCGATCAGTCGCCCGATGGTGCTGACCTCTGGGCTGCTGGTTTCGTAGCTCACGTTGGTGGGCGCCGTCAGCGCAGTCGATCGATGGTTCGCAGCGTGGCGGTCGACGCTTCGAGGTCGGCGTCGCCGAGCGTGGCGATCAGTTCGTCGGCGGCTGCGCGAGCAGCGGATCGATCTCCAGCGGCATCGAGTGCAGCGATGAACAAGCGCCCGGCTCGATCGTTGAGGGGGTCGATAGCGCGTCCCCTCGCAGCCCATCGCGCAGCTTCTTCGGGCTCGCCCTTCGCGGCAACCAGTTCGGCAACTCGGCACGTGGCGTTCACGGCGAGCGTGCGGAGCCGAAGGCGGGTGAGCACGATCCATGAGGCATCGACGCCGAGGAGGTAATCACCTCGGTACAGCTCCAACGCGGCGCGGTACTCGTCGAGTGCACGCGCCGGCAGCCCCGCGTTGTCGTCGGACTGCGCAGCAGATATCAGTTCTTCGAACGTCGTGCGATCGGTCGTGATGTGCGGGTCGAGGCCGATCGACTCAGCATCAGCGTCGACGTGGAAGGCGGTCTCGCCACGTCCGCGTTCTGGATCGAGTACGTCGTTGAGTGTCGACAGCGTCGTCCGCAAGCTCGACTGGGCTTTCTCGTCGTCGCTGTCCGGCCAGAGCATCCCCATGATCTCGACGCGCGGCATCCGACCACGTTCGATGAGGAGCGCAAACAGCTCGCGGACCTTCGGTCGGCGCGTGAACGCCGGAGCGTCCACGTCGTTGCCGTTGCGTTGCAGCACGACGGGCCCCAGCGTGCAGGCGTGTAGTCGAAACGGTTCGAGACGAGGAGCAGATCCCAAGATTGATCGAGCGATCTCCGCAGCGACGGTTGAACCTCGAGCAACACGCTCGAGGTGCTCGGTTGACTGTGGAATCACGTCGAGGAGTTCTGCCACCTCGTCTTGGCCGCCAGCAACGGCGGCGCACACGAGCTCGACGAGGTGCGGGGGCAGCACATGCGAACGCAGGAGGTTCACCTGGCGCCAGGGCAGAGCAACGGCGCCCGCGGTGTCACCGGTGGCTCGAAGCTGCAGCAACGCCCGGCCAGCGGCGATGGCTGCGGTGATTGCCGGGCCGACACTGATTCGATCGAGCATCTCACGCAGGTCTGGTCGTGCGAGGTACACCAGCGGGAGCGACGACAGCTGAGCGCGCGACGGCCACTTGCGATCGTCGCCGACGTAGTACTCGAACAGCGGACCCTTTTCTTGCAGCAGCGCAACGGCTGCTTCGTCGCCATCTCGAACCGCGGTCACCGCAGCGCGAGCGATCAGCATGACTTCGCCAATGGCGGGTCCCACGCCCGACGCAGCGACCTCGTCGCCGTGGTCGGTGTAGCGCCGCGCCAGTTCGGTCTCGCCCGCAGCCAGCGCAATGAGCGCGCCCGTGGCCAGCGTGCTGACGATCGGGTGTGTGTATCTGGCCCGCAACGTCCGCTCGATCGAGCCGGCAACGGCGACCAACGATGACTCGGGGTTCGAATCACCCCGCGCCCAGATCGATACCCCGATGAACGCAGCGGCTCCGGGCGGCAGGATCGCAACATCTTCCTTCGTGAGCCCGACGGCGACTTGTTCCGGTCGGCCGAGGTCATAGAGCCGTTCAGCGCGCACACTGAGTTCGGTCGAGCGTCCGAGCACGGCCACATCGTCGAGTGCGGCAACGGCATCATCAGGTCGGCCGTCGAGCTGGTCGAGGATCGTGCGGAAGTAGGCGTGCACCCCGCGGGCGAACTCGTCGTGCTCGGCCAGCTCTGCGAGTCGGTCGAACGTCGGCCAGAAGTCGAGCGAATGGTGCAGCAACTGGGTTTGGCCAGCGCGGTAGAGCGCAACGGCTTCGAGCCGGTCATCACCACCAGCACGTGCCGCGCTGGCCGCGCCGGTGAGCAGTTGGCCGAGATGGGCTTCGAGGCCGGCAAAGTGCGTCAACGCATCGAGGAGTTGTCGCACCGGAGCATCAGGATCGATCTGGTCGACGATGCGTCGAGTCGTGGTGACGTCGGCCATGGTCTGCACCATCGTGGGGGCGATCGCGAACTCGCGTGCCGCTTCGAGTGCACTGATCGAGTCTCCGGCCTCGTGGTAGAGCCGCACGGCCGCGGTGACACGTTGTCGCTGCAACTCTGCGTCTGCAGCGATGGAGAGCGTCTTGCGTCGCTCGCCAGGTTCGAGTCTGGTCGAAAGCGCCTCGCGCAGGATCGGGTGCAGCCGGCAGCCGTCGTCGAACCGCTCCACCAGCGGCAGCTTGTCGAGAAGCGAGTCGGTGTCGAATGCGTTGTCGCTGAGACAGGCGACCATGTCATCGTCGAGGTCGTCGAGTACCGAGCAGCGTCGGAGGATGGTCAGCCGGTCCGGGTCGAGGCCGGCGAGCACCTCTTCCCACATGAAGTCGGCACTCGCTTCGATTCCGGCAGCGAGTTGCAGGTCGGCGGTGGCCACGTGGCGAGGAAGGTGCGTGTCACTCCCGTCGTCGTTGCGGCGAGCCAGTGCAGTCAGCTCGGCGTCGTCGAGAGCAAGGTCGGTCTCGCCGACCTCCAGCAGCTGTCCGTGGGCGCGGAGGCGAGCCATCGGCATCTGTGGTTTGGTTCGACTTCCCACGAGCAAGTGGGCATTGGCAGGCATCGCCACCACGAGGGCGCTCAAGGCGTCGAGCGCGTCGTCGACGAGGAAGTGCGCATCGTCGATGATCAATACGACATCGTCGGGAGCTGCGCTCCAGAGTGCGTCGGTGATGTGTTCGAGGGTTGTGTCGACGCTTTGGCCGGCCTCGACGTCGAGCGCGTGAGCAATGCCGTTGTACAGCGCGTCCGCTGATGACATCGACGAGGCAATCGTGAGCCAGACATCCGTGCCGATCGGGTCGAGGCGGTTGTTGTCCACTGCCAAGGCCACCGCAGTGGTCTTGCCGAAACCGGCGGCACCGACCACCGTGGTGAGTCGGTGAGTGAACCGCCCGTTGAGGAGCTGGGTCAGTCGTGCGCGCGCAACGAGGCGGTCATCTGCGACCGTCGTTGGTTCGAACCGCACTCCTTGCGCCATCAATCCACCTGCATCACTGTCGGTCTGAGGTGACCCGACAGGGCTGCAGAATACTCCGGGCATGTGCTACAACCGCATCTGACGTCACCACAGCGTGTGGTTGCTTGACATGAGAGGTTGTTGCCGGGAGCCTCAGATTGTGGGCTGCGCGGCCTGCCATGCCGCTTCGGCCACACCGAGTTCGGTAGCCGGTTCGCCATCGTCGATGTACTCGAGCAGCATGGCTCGCCACGGGCCCGTGGCGTCCAGCTTGCCGAGGATCGCGCTCACGCCCCAGATCACTCGATCGAGGATCACGAAACTCGGGGGCATATTGAGCTGTTCGATCACCGGAGCGTGGGGGCCTTGCACGTCGAGAATCGTGGCCAGCGTGTCACGCATCCAGTCGCGGGTGAAGGTGAATTCGTCGGTCAGGTACGGGACGTATGGGCTCGAGACGTAGTCGTAGACGAGTTGTGGGTCGAGCCCGTGCCCATCGCGCAAGAACCCGGAGTGCTCCATGCGCGCCACCAGCAACTCCGGGTCACGGTCGACGATGATTGCATCCATGGCGGGTTTCAACGTTTCCCACTCGTTCGGGGCCCAGCGTTTCACCAAGCCGTAGTCGAGGAAGGTGACGCTGGCGTCGTGGTGGAACTTGTAGTTGCCCGGATGCGGATCGCCGTTGAAGATTCCGTACCGGTGGATCGCGTTCTGAGCAAAGCGCCACAGCACTTCGGCTGATCGTTGCTTGGTGTCCTCGCTGGCCGTTGTACGGAACTCATCGAAGGTGAGGCCGTCGATCCACTCCGTGGTGAGGAGTCGTTCGGTCGAGAACTCTGGCACGAGCTTGGGGATGCGCACCCACGGGTGTCCGGCGAATCGCTGTTGGAAGACCGTGACGTTGTCAGCTTCGAGGCGATAGTCCAGTTCTTCGCGCATCCGTCCGCGCAGTTCGTCGACGAGGCCTTTGGCGTCGAGCCCTTTGAGCATCATCGACGAGAACATCGCGTACATCACCTCGGCGGCATCGAGGTCGGACTCGATGGCCTCGTGCACCCCCGGATACTGGACCTTCACGGCCACGTCACGTCCATCGGGTGTGATTGCCTTGTGGACCTGGCCGATCGATGCAGCCGCCACCGGCATGTCGGTCCAGTCGAGGAAGACGTGTTCGGGGGCTCTGCCCAGATCCCCTTTCACGACGTCCGCCGCAAGTGACGGTGCCATGGGCGCGGCGTCGGCCTGCAGCGTGGCCAGTGCGTCCTGCGCCTCGTCGGGAAGTGCTTCGAAGATGAACGAGATGAGCTGGCCCGCCTTCATCAGCACGCCCTTCATCTCGCCGAGCTCTTTGGCAACGTCTTCGGCAGTGCGGATGGCGAACTGCTCATCGAGTTCGGCACGACGTTCCTCGGCGCTTCCGATGCCGCGAACACGCGACACGGCGAACCGAGCGGAGTTCCGTGCCGACAGCTTCCACACCTTTGCTGAGCGACCGAAACGGCTGGTCAGCGGCGAGGCGGTGACTCGCTCCTTGGTGTCCCTTCCCGTCTGCTGGGCGGCCGCTGCAAGACCCGCAGCCAGCGCGACGATCGAGGCCATGGACGCAACGGTCTTCTTCTGCATCAGCTGCGCCGGGTGAGCGGTGTGTTCGCCAGCACGTCGGCCGGAATCGGCTCACCGGTGACTTCATCGGTCCAGTACGTGCCATCAGCAAGGCGGGTCAGCGCTGCTTGCACATCGTCGAGGTCGGACTCGATCGCGGCCAGGTCCAACTCTTCGTCATGACTCGCGGTGTCCGGTTCGCTGCCGATGGCGTCGCTGGTATCGGCGTCGACGTCTCGACCGGGGCTGATGCCGTGATCGGCCTCGTCCGTCGCAACCGGATCAGCGGCTGGCGAGGGTGCTGCTTCGTTGCTCACCAACCCGACGCTAACGCCGATCGGGTACGAGACATCAGCCGCTGACGCTCGTGACACCGCTGACTCGCACGCTGTGTGATGGCCCCCGAGCGATCGCGGCCTAGCCTGGAGTTCGTGCCTTTGGAGAACGTCACGTCGAACGCGCAGACGTCACCGCTGCTGGCGCTCTCCACCAGTGCCACCGACCGGGCGCGCATCGAATCGGCGATGCACGACGCGGTGGTCACGCCAGATGCCTACCTGAACGAAATCGCGTCCCACCTCATCGTTGCTGGCGGGAAGCGTCTGCGCCCTGTGCTCGCCACGGTCGCAGGCCAGATCCACGGTGCAGACTCCTCCGATGACGTGGTGCGCGGCGGTGTGTCGTGCGAACTCGTGCATCTCGGGTCGCTGTACCACGACGACGTCATGGACGAAGCCGACACCCGTCGCGGCGTCGAAACGGTCAATGCGAAGTGGGGCAACCTCCAGGCGATTCTCGCAGGCGACTTCCTACTGGCACGTGCTTCGGAGATCGCAGCATCACTCGGCACGGAAGTGGCAGGGCTGCTCGCGCGCACCATTGGCTGGCTCTGCGAGGGCCAGATCGAGGAGCTGCGCTTCACCTATGACGTGGCTCGTACCGAAGAGAGCTACTACGCCTCCATCCACGGCAAGACCGCATCGTTGTACGGCACAGCTGCTCGAATCGGTGGCATCGTTGCTGGTCACGATCAAGCAACGATCGACGCGCTCACCGAGTTCGGCAACGCCTACGGCATGGTGTTTCAGATCGTGGATGACATTCTCGATGCCACCGCTACCGACGAACAGCTCGGCAAGCCTGCGGGGCACGACATGGTCGAAGGCGTCTACACGCTTCCCGTGCTGCGGACCCTGGCGCTGGGCACTCCAGCAGCCCAGCAGCTCGGCGAGTTGCTCGGCGAACCGCTGGACACCGAGCAGCAGCAGCACGCGCTGGCGATCGTTCGGTCGAACGATGGTGTTGCGTCGGCCATCGAAACCGCACGCGACTACGTCAAGCGAGCCGCTGAGGCCTGCGCCGGGTTCCCGGAGTCCGAGGCAACCGCAGCGCTGATGGCTGCACCTGCTGCGCTGCTGGCCAACGTCTCCGTTCCCGCCTGACGTCGGCTCGTACGAGGCAAATCTGGACCGAACGCGAAGGAGCCTCGTCGTATCGCGTCGATTTCGGTCCGAACGCGCAACACTGACCCGATGCACGTAGTGATCGTCGGTGCCGGCGAGGTCGGCAGATACCTGGCACAGCGGCTCGGGGCAGAGGGCAACGACGTGGTGATCGTGGAACAGAACGAGGCCGTTGCGGCGTCGATCGGTGAAGAGCTCGACGTGCAGGTCGTGGTCGGAAGTGCCACCGTGCCGTCCACGCTCACCGCGGCGGGGATCGACAAGGCAGACCTGCTCGCCGGCGTCACCCAGAACGACGAGGTGAACTTCATTGCGTCACTGCTGGCCAAGGAAGCCGGTGTTCCTCAAACCGTCGCCCGAATCCAGACCGAAGAGCTGCGCGGGCCCGCCGGCAAGACACTGCGCGATGCAATGCGCGCCGACCTGATCATCGACCCGGATGCTGACACTGCAGACGAGATCATGGAACTCGCCCGTGTCTCGGGTGCCGATGAGGTGTACCGCATGTCCGACGGCGACCTCGTGGTCATCGGTGCGGTGATCGCCGAAGGTTCACCGTTGGCCGGGAGCACGCTGGCCGAGATCGGTCAGTCCTACGAACCCAACTGGCGGTTCCTCTTCGGCGCGCTCACCCGTGACGGCGAAACCGTGATCCCGCGCGGCGACCAGCGCCTCGAGATCGGCGATCACGTCCGCGTGCTCACGACCCGCGAGACGCGCACGGAGCTGCTCGAACTGCTGGGGGCTCGGCATCGTCGCGCCAAGCGGGTGATGGTGCTCGGGGGCGGGGCCGTTGGTTCTCGCGTGGCGGAACGCTTGACGCAAGAAGGTGCCGAGGTGGTATTGATCGAGCACAGCGTCGAGCGCGCCAAAGAACTGAGCGAGAAGCTGCCCTACGTCACGATCGTCAATGGTGACATCGAAGACGTCGACTTGTTGAGCGAGGAATCCATCACACGGATGGATTTGGTGATCGCCGCCACGGGAGACGATGCAGCCAACGTGTTGGCGTGCGCATTCGCAGCGGCTGGCAAGCGCACGTTCACCGTTGCCGTATTGCACCGGCTTGCGCTGTTACCGCTCGTGCGTCAGTTCGGGATCGACGCCGCCCTCAGCCCGCGCACGGCCTCGGCCAACGCAGTGTTGCGGCACGTCCGTGGCGGCACCGCGTCGGTCGCGACGTTTCTCGAATCGGATATCGAAGTCGATGAGTTCCTCATCGAGGCGGGCTCTGATGCCGACGGCGTGCGCGTTGCGGACCTGCACCTGCCGCATTCGATCGTGCTCGGCGCGGTGATCCGACCCGGCAAGGCTGGCCAGATCGTCCGCGGCAACACCACGTTGCACGCTGGCGACAACGTGGTCGTCTTTGCTCGTCCGGATTCGATTCCCGCGCTGCTGAAGGCCTTCTCCGCGTGACCGCAACCGGTGCACGCAAGCACCACGGGTTCGACCCGAAGGCGCTGCTGGATCCGCGGATCGGCGCGTTTGGTCAGCGCGGCGAACGGCTGGTGCGTCAGGGGCGTCGCCCGACGCTGACCGGCCACATCGTCGGTCTGACCCTGACGGTGGTCGGCCTCGGTATCGCGACCGCCGGGCTCGTCGATGCGATCGATGGCGGGCCCGATGTGCTGGTGCTCCTGGTCACCGGCATCGTGATGGCGTCAGGTGGCGGGGCGCTCTGGCGATCGACGATCACCCCCAAGCAGATACGTGTGCTCGATGTGTTCACCGCCGTGACGGTGACCTGGTTGATCATCGCGATCGCGGGAGCCATTCCGTACATCCTCACGGGGCACTTCGACCGGTGGGACGATGGGCTGTTCGAATCGATCTCGGGTTTCACCACCACCGGTGCGACCGTCACCGCAGACATCGCCGCCACGTCGAAGGGGTTGTTGTTCTGGCGCTCCACCACCCAGTGGATGGGTGGCATGGGTGTCATCGTGCTCGTGGTCGCGGTGTTGCCGACCGTGGGCTCCGGTGGCATGAGCCTGATGCAGGCCGAGGCGCCCGGCCCGACAGGCGAGCGTCTCACACCGCGAGTTCGCGAGACCGCCCGTCGACTGTGGGCGGTGTACATCGGGTTCACGGGGGTGCTCGCCGTTGCGTACTTCGCTGCGGGCATGAGCCTGTACGACGCGGTGAGTCACTCGTTCACCACGGTGTCCACGGGCGGATTCTCCCCGTACCAGGACTCGATGGGGGCCTTCAGCTCAGCTTGGATCCAGTGGATCTGCATCGCGGGAATGTTCCTTGCGGGCGGCAGTTTCACGCTGTACTACCGGGCACTGCGTCGCGACCCGAAACCGCTGCTCCGGTCGACGGAGTTCCGTGTCTACGTCCTCGTGGTCGCGGCTGCGACCATGTGGGCCTTCATCACCTCGGGGAACAACGGTGGCGAGGCAGCGGGGTTTCGGGAATCACTGTTTACCGTCGTGTCGACGCTGACCACGACCGGCTACGTGTCGGCCGACTACGGCCTCTGGAGTCAGGCGGCCCAGTCGATCTTGCTCATCGCGCTACCGATCGGAGCAATGGCGGGGTCCACCGCTGGCGGTGTGAAGATCCTTCGCGTCATGGCCGTGGCGAGCTTTGCTCACCGCGAAGCGCTCCGGCACCTGCACCCGCGACTGGTCCGCCCTGTTCGCGTCGGCAACGGGATCCTGTCCGACGACGTGGCAGGCAAGGTCGTTGGATTCTTGCTCTTGACACTGGTGATCTTCGGTGGCGGATCGTTCCTGATCGCGGCCACCGGCCCGGACCTCATCACGTCGTTCTCGGCGTCGGCCACGTCGCTCGGCAACGTCGGGCCCGGCCTCGGTGAGCTCGATCACACGGGCGACTTTCTCGCGATCCCGCGGATCGGACGCGGCGTCGCGATGGTGCAGATGCTGCTTGGACGCCTTGAGATCTACCCGGTGATCTTGGCGCTCAGTGTGGTGACGTTGCGCCTGCCGCGTATGGGGCAGAGCCGTCGGCGCCACCTCGATTGACGCAGCGGGTCATCACCAACTCGGTGCAAAGCGGGTGATCACGGTGGCCAAGCGGTACGCACGCTCGGCGCCACCGGCTTCATCATCACGCAGTTCGTTCGTGGCAATTCGCAGTGCCGCCCCGATGGTGGCCTCGCTGCGAATTCCCGATCGCAGTGCCGCCCGCAACAGGCTTGGCCGTCCCATGAACCGAGCCGTCAACCGCCCGACCTTGTGGTACTGACCGAATGCGTCGTCGAGCAGCGCCGGGTAGCGCTGCAACGTGGTGGAGTTGCCGACGGTGAGTGCTTCGTCGAGGACCTCGGCGGCGATCCGGCCGGTGGTGAGGGCGGCACGCACGCCGTGTGAGTTGTACGGGTTGGCCATGCCAGCTGCGTCGCCCGCCACGAGGAAGGTGGGTCCCATGGTGGGGTTGACCGACCCGCCGACCGGTGTCCGACGTCGGACCGGGTCGACCAGCCGCTCGTCGGGGTCGAACTGCCAGCGGGTGGCGATCGACGCGATGAACGCATCGAGAAGCTTCACGACGTTCACGCCGAGCACGTCGGCGTAACTGGACAGCAGTGTGACTCCGACGTTGAGCGTGCCATCGCCGCGAGGGTGGACCCAGCCGTGGCCGGTCACCGGGTTGTCGTTGGCATCCAGCGGTCCGAGCTGGGTTTCCACCCAGGTGTCGCCACTGCGCTCGCTGCGCACGACGGTGGATGCGGACACAGCGTATGGCCAGCGCCGGTCGCGGTTGGTGCCGAGCACGCGTCCGAATCGGCTGTTGGCTCCATCGGTCACGAGAAGAAACCGGCAGGCAATGTCGTCGGTGGCGCCGTTGGCGGCCTCGAACGTCGCCCCGCGAACGAAACCCCGCTCGACGAGTGGGTTCGTGGCGGTCATTCCGGTGCGCAGGTCGACCCCCGCTGCCACGGCGCGGGCGCGCAGTGCTGCGTCGAGTACGTCTCGCTCGACGACCGCGCCAACGGTTCCGGCGCTCGAGTCGGGCCAGCGGATCGGGACCGATCGGCCTCGGTACCACATTCGCGTACCGGTCACCGCGTGTCCGAGCTCGATGGGTGACACCGCGAGTTCGCGGAGTTCGGCGACGGCAGCAGGAACCAGCAGATCGCCTCGTGGGAACGGAGCCGGTCCGGTGCGGCGTTCGAGCACGGTGACATCGTGACCGAGCTCCGCGAGTCGGGTTGCTGCGCTACAACCGGCAGGACCGCCGCCGACGACGAGTACGTCCGTCGACAGAGGAGAGGTCACGGCGCGCAGGTTAGTGCTGTTGACGCAACGCAGTGGTGGTGGCGCCGGTCAGCTGGATGATCGTCAGGGAGTGCCGGGCTTGGGGGCGCCGACGACTTCGAGTGTGAAGGTCTCTCCGGAAGGACCGACGAGTTCGTGGGGCTCTTCGTCGGCCAGCGAGATCTCGCCAGCCTGCAGGGCTTCGAACACCGGAGACTCTTCGGAGCAGAAGTTCTCGAACTCCTCGGCCCACATCTCGTCGGCGGGGTCAGCGCCACCGAGGGCGTAGCGCTCGTGACAGACGACACCGAGAATCTCGTAGTCGGTCAAGCCGCCACCGGCCATGGACCCTTGCTGCGGCATCACACCGAGTGCGCCGGTTGCATGTGCGCCACCCTCACGCTCGGGGCTGCCGGGGATCTCGACGCCTGCGAGGTTGTACTCACCGGTTCCCCAGTAGACGAACCGGAGCATGTCTTCGATGTTCGGGTACGTGGCCAGCACTTCTCCTCCGGAGAATTGGTAGCCCACGCCGCCGCCGCCATTGGCGCCGTGGCACGAGGCGCATGCGCCGTACTGCTCGGCGCCGATGCCCAGCGGACCTTCGACCACGACCGGCGGCTCGGTGACCGAGCGGACGTACATGAAGCCCCAGACGGGCATGAGGCCAAGCGTGGCCATGGCCCACCATGGCACCTTGCGACGCTGCTTGTACGCGGTGACGTATGCGGGGTCGGGCTTGACGACCTTTGCGGGCTCTGGCGCCGGGGCTGCGCCGCGGGCCGGTGGGCCGGAGGGAGCCGCCGGCGCAGGTGTGGACGCTTTTGCGGTCGTGGCGGGAACGGATGCGGAGGTGTCGGAGGCTGCGCCATCAGATGCGCCGGCGTCGCCACCCTGTCCGATCGCGGAGCGACGCTCGCGCGACCGCTTCAGCAAGTGTTCGGGGATCTCAGTCACATCCGTAGGATAGATGCCTGCTGGGCGCCTGTGAAACTCAAAGCGCGAACTTGTGATCGCCAGCGCGAGAACTTGCGCACAACTGGCGCGCGTTGGGAAAGGTTCTGCCAGACTTCGCCTGTCCCTCTCGTCTGAGTAGGATCGACCTGTCATCCGCCCCCGACAAGGAGAACCCGAACACCGATGATTGCAATCGATGTCCTCACATGGCCTGGCTTCAACCAGGCGTTCATCGTGGCCTTCATCGCGTCGCTGGGCATGATCGGTGCAGCGGTTCTCTACGGCAAGCGCCGCCCAGTGGGCCAGCCCGTGTCGTGGGGCGAAGCAATGGTCGGAGCGACCTACATCTTCTGGATGCTCTTCTTGACCTACGGAATCCTTCCGCACCAGTTCATCGACCACGCCGACAAGAACCTCGGCTGGTCGCGTGACAAGACGATCTTCGGCCCCGGCGGCATCTTGAAGCCGGAGTCAGCCGGTGGTTGGAATCCCATCACGCTGCAGTACGAAGCGGTCCGAGACACGCTCGTCGTGCTCTTGCACGCCGTATTCTTCGGGCTCCACATGTGGCTGGCGGTTTGGTGGCAGAAGCGCGGCGAGGCTGATTCCAAGAAGAAGGCGCTGCCGACCTCCACCTACGGCCGACCGCTGGTGAAGAAGGCGTAACGCATGGCGAAGACCGACGCAAACCCCCCGATGATGCCGTACACCGACGACTACACGTTGGTGGAGGTGGATGCGGATTACTTGACCAAGGCCGTCAAGCCCAAGCAGTTCATCCATATCGACCAGTCGGAGTGCATCAGCTGTGAAGGCTGTGTCGACATCTGTCCGTGGAAGTGCATTCACATGGTGTCGCTCGATGCCATCGACGATGCGGTGGGCACCGAGCAACCCGGCACCGACCCGTCGGATGCGTTCATGTTCACGATCGACGATGACATCTGCACCCGCTGCGCACTGTGCGTGGATCGGTGCCCAACCGGCGTCATCATTCTCGGAAAGGCCGGCACGGCTTCAGGTGCGGGCGACTATCACACACGAACCAACAACCACGGCTACGGCTACGGGATGAGGCTCTGAGGAATCATGTCCAAGATCATCGACGACAAACCCAAACCCACCATCGGCGACCGCGCGAAAGACGCGGTGGACGGTGTGCAGGGAAGCCAGGCCTGGAGCTCGGTCTTCCGCCCCGGTTCCATCTTCCGCAAGGGCTACACCGATAGCCCCCGTAACCGCAGCTACGTCATCATGAACTCGGTGCTGTACCACTTGCACCCGGTCAAGGTGAAGCGTCACGCCGTCAAGGTCAGCTACACGCTGTGCCTCGGCGGGCTGAGCTTCTTCCTGTTCATCCTGCTCACCGTCACCGGCATCTTCTTGATGTTCTTCTACCGCCCCGAAACCACGGCGGCATGGAACGACATCAACAACTTGCAAACGTCGGTGACCTTCGGACTGTTGGTCAGAAACATGCACAGATGGGGCGCACACCTCATGGTGCTCGCCGTCTTCTTGCACATGGCGCGTGTCTTCTACCACGGCGCGTACAAGCCGCCGCGAGAGTTCAACTGGGTCATCGGCGTGATCTTGCTGATGCTCACCCTGCTGCTGTCGTTCACGGGCTATCTGCTCCCGTGGGATCAGCTTGCGCTCTGGGCAGTCACCGTCGGTACGAACATGATGGGGTACACCCCGGTGTTCGGCCAGGAGGTCAGATTCGTCTTGTTGGGTGGTGCGGAGATCGGAGCAGAAACCTTGCTTCGTTGGTACGTGTTGCACGTGCTGTTCCTCCCGTTCGTGATCGTGATCTTCATGGCAATCCACTTCTGGCGAGTGCGTAAAGACGGCGGTATTTCGGGTCCGTTGTGATCTCGGAACCGGAAAATTACTGATCCGAATGTTTGACTGGAACCGAAGAGAAGTCGAAGGGAACGTCCAATGACTGAAATCCCAGAACATCTGCTGAAGCGGGCAGCTGCTGCCCGCGACAAGTCGAAGGCCGAAGCGGCCCCGGCTGAAGCGCCCGCGGCTGCAGAGCCCGCTGGTGATTCGCGCATCCCGGCTCACCTGCTGCAGCGCAGCAAGGCAGCCAAGTCGGGCAAGAGCGAGACCGCTGATGCCGGTGGTGCGGTTGCGGTTGCAGAAAAGGTCGGCGCCGTCGTGGCTGCTGCTCCTGCTGCTGGCGGAGTTCCCGTGGGCGCTGGCCCCGGTGGGCACACCCAGCGACTGCTCACGGTCGTCAAGTCCGGCACCATTCAAGACGTCAAGGCCACCCCGGTGGACAAGGTCCACACGTGGCCGCACCTGCTCGCAGCAGAATTCGTCGCCGCTGCGGCATGTACGGCGCTGGTGTTCGTCTTCTCGATCTTCGTGCACGCACCGCTGCTCGAGTTGGCCAACACGAACCAGACGCCGAACCCGTCCAAGGCCCCGTGGTACTTCCTCGGCCTCCAGGAATTGCTCGTGTACTTCCACCCGATGGTGGCCGGTGTGACCCTGCCAGGTGTCGGCATGATCGCATTGATCCTCACCCCCTACCTCGACCGAAACCCGTCGAACAAGCCCGAAGATCGTAAGTTTGCAACGTCGATTCAGACGGTGCACCTCATGTTCTGGGCCGTGCTCGTCGTCATCGGCTCGTTCTTCCGTGGCCCCGGTTTCAACTTCGTTCTGCCGTGGGTCGACGGCCTGTTCTTCGAACTCTGAGTCCCAAAAGGAGACAATCATCATGAGTACAGCAGCAGTTATCGCCATCGTCATCGGGGCCGTTGTGGTCCTGGCGGCCGTGAGCTTCTTCACCCTCGCTCGCCGCAGCGATGTCCGCGGCGCGGGCGCGCTCTCGGGCGAGACCCTCAATCGAGACAAGGCCAGCCGCAAAGAGTCGCGCGCCTTCGAAGCCGCAGCGATGTCGGGCGCCACACGCTCGGCTGCCGAGGCCGAAGCCGAAGGCACCGCCGCTCGCGGTGCGGGCACCGACTTGGTGAAGGTCGACGACGAGCCGGCGCTCGTTCCGTGGATCGCCCCCGATCCCGAGGCCATTGGCGTTTCGCGCCGTCAGTTCTTCAACCGTGCGACCATCACGCTGATGACCGCCGGACTCGGCGCCTTTGCAGCAGCGGCGTTCGTGGGCTTCTTGTGGCCCAGCGGAACCGGTGGCTTCGGCGGATCGGTCCCGGTTGGCAAGCTGGCCAACATCAAGGACGGCATCAAGCAGGGTGGCGGATTCTTCTACGCACCCGAAGCCCGCTCGTGGATCACCGAATACCCCGCTGAGGCTCTCCCCGTAGCGGCAACGATCTACCCGGACAACCTGCTCCAGACCATGGAACAGGGCATTGTCGTACTCAGCCAGAAGTGCCCGCACCTCGGCTGCCGTATTCCCGAGTGCTCGACCAGCCAGTGGTTCGAGTGCCAGTGCCACGGCTCGCAGTACAACCGTGTGGGTGAAAAGAAGGGTGGCCCCGCCCCGCGCGGTATGGACCGTCACCCGGCTTCGATCTCGCCCGGAGGCGACGTGGTCATCGATACCGGCACCGTGGTGCCCGGCCCGTCGATTGGTGTGAATACGACCGGTCAGGAAGCAGAAGGCCCGAACTGCACGAGTGACGGCACCCACTGATGGTTGCACTCACCACTACATCGATCGCAGGGTTTGCGCTCGCTGTCATCCTGCTCGGCTTTGTTGTCTATGCGTTCTTCAACGTGCGTGCCGGCCGAGCCGAGATCGGCAGCGAGATCGAACTCGCAGCGAACCGCAAGGAGTACTTCGACGACGAGACCCTGGAGGGGTCGCGGCTCGAGCGCATTCAGCTGCTCGGTCTCGCGTGCCTGCTCGTCAGTGTCATCGGCCTGCCCTTCTACTGGATCCTCGAGCCGAACCGTCAGGCCGGCGCCACCGAGGGATGGGACAAGCGCTTCGCGTCGTGGGGCGAAGAACTCTTTGCTTCCACTGCCGAGGGCGGCTTCAACTGCGCAGGCTGCCACGGCGGCATGAACGGCGTGGGCGGCGAGGCTCCCTTCACCGTCACCGACCCCGCAACTGGAGCGGTCACCGCCGTGAACTGGAAAGCTCCGGCCCTGAATACGATCTTCTACAAGTTCGACGAGTCTGAAGTCGAGTTCATCTTGAACTACGGCCGTCCGTTCTCACCGATGTCGCCGTGGGGCACCGTCGGTGGCGGCCCGATGACCTCGCAGAACATCGAAACGCTCATCGAGTACATGCAGAGCATTCAGATCGACCGTGAAGGTTGCCTCGAAGACGAACTGGGCGGCGAGGAGTACTTCGACGTCGAGCTCTGTGGCTCCGGAATTCTGCCCCAAGATGTCCGTGACGACATCGAGAACGCAGCGCAACTGGCAATGGAAGCCGAAGGAATTAGCTACGGCGAGGCACTGTTCAACCTCGAACTCGGTTCGGGCGCCTACAGTTGTGCTCGTTGCCACACCCTCGGGTGGAGCTACGGCGATCCTGGTGTGACCGGTCAGGGCGCGTATGGTTGGAATCTCACTGGAGGTTCGTCCAACAGTCACTTCGCCAGCGAAGATGACATGGTCAACTTCATCAAGAACGGTTCGGAATTCGGAAGGCTCTACGGAATCAACGGCCAAGGCAGCGGACGCATGCCTGGCTTCGGTTCCATGCTGACCGATGACCAGATCCGCGCCGTTGTCGAGTACGTCCGGAGTCTGTAAGCGCAATGAATTTGTTGGCAATCGGCTGGGAGCCGGAACTACGCGGCCTGCTCACGGTCGTGATCTCTGTCGTGATCTTGATGGGCAGCATCTACATGATCATGGCCACGAACATGGGCTCACGCCTGGCGTTCTTGGTCACTCTGGCGGGCCTCGCTGGCTGGATGATGCTCATGGGCGCTACGTGGTGGATCTACGGCATCGGTCTTCGTGGGCCGGACCCGTCCTGGGCTCCCGTTCCGGGCGCCACCGTGCTCCAGGATTCTCAGGCGCTGCGCAGTGGCGGTGTGCTCGAGGCACTCCCGAACATTCCTGACGATGCGTCGCCAGTTCAAGAGGCGGCGCTCATCGGCAACGAACTGCGCAGTGAAGGCTTTGTCGTCCTCGACCCGGCATCGCCAGCCTTCGGACAGGCGCAAGCCACCGCGAGTGAGTTCATCGAAGAAGCAGGCGCATTCTCCGCTGGCGAGTACGTCATCACCGACGTCTACGACATCGGCGGAGATCGGTACCCACGGATCAAGGCGGGCAACATCCCGGGTCTCACCAATGACTCGCTCGACTTCTTTGCCTTCTTCCACGAGCCTCACTACGTGCTTGCCGAGGCATCGCCACTCATCCAGGTCCGTGAAGAAGCCGGACGTGCGCCGGTGCTTCCCCAGATCGACAACGGTGAGCAGCGTCAGTACGTGTACATGATTCGAGACCTCGGTGCTCGACGCCAGCCCGCGGTCGTCCTCACGCTCGGCGGCGGAGCAATCTTCTTCGCGCTGTGTTACCTCTTGCACCGTCGTGAGCGGTTCTTGCAAGAGAACCTCTCGAACAGCAAAGCCGTCGCGACCGCCTGATGGGCCAGTACCTGCCGATCGTCATCTTGATGCTCTTGGGCATCGTGTTCGGCGTACTCAGTCTGCTCGCGTCGAAGCTGCTCGGACCGAGTCGTCCGTCGGCCGCCAAAGAGGCGCCGTACGAGTGTGGCATCGTGCCCACCCGTGAGCCGCCAGAACGCTTTCCGGTGAGCTTCTACATCGTCGCGATGCTGTTCATCATGTTCGACATCGAGATCATTTTCATGTACCCGTACGCCGTAGCACGCGGCGCCCTGGGTGCCTACGCCTTCTGGGCTGTGTTCATGTTCTCCGTCGTGTTCTTCTTGACGTTCGTCTACGAAGTCGCCCGTGGCGGCCTCGACTGGGGACCGGTTCAGAAGTACCGCAGCTTGCAGGCGGAGGCCGACATCGTGTCGCCGAGCCGCTCGCTCGACTCGACCATTCGTCGAGTCGGCACCGAAGGACGTCTGGTGCAGCCCGATGACGCCACGAATCAACCTGCCGCATAAGGAGACCGCAACATGGGCATCGTCAACGATGTGCTCGACGACGGACTGGGCGGTCTGACGCACAACGTCATCACCGGCAAACTGGAAGACCTCGTCAATTGGTCGCGCTCGCGATCGTCCTGGCCTGCCTCGTTCGGCTTGGCGTGCTGCGCCATCGAAATGATGGCCACCGGCGGTGCGCACTACGACATTTCCCGCTTCGGCATGGAAGTGTTCCGTGCGAGCCCGCGCCAGGCCGACATCATGATCGTCGCGGGGCGTGTGAGCCAGAAGATGGCGCCCGTGCTCCGTCAGGTGTACGACCAGATGATGGAACCTAAGTGGGTCATTTCCATGGGCGTGTGCGCCAGCTCCGGCGGCATGTTCAACAACTACGCGATCGTCCAGGGCGTCGATCAGGTGGTGCCAGTGGATGTCTACGCCCCCGGTTGCCCGCCCACCCCTGAGACCTTGATCCACGCCATCGAGACCCTCCACGGCCTGATCGAGAACGAGCAGATCTTGAAGCGTCGCGCCGAGACCGGTGCTGGCGCGAACATCCACGTGCAACACATCGAAGCGTCGTCCACCCCGGTGCTCCTCGGGAGCAAGTCGTGACCGACGAGTTGACCATCCACGGGTGCCCGGTCACCGATTCGCACGGACAAGAGGTCGTCCACCCCTCACGCGAGCAGTATCTCGACGTCGCCAAGGCGCTTGCTGACGAGGGGTACACGATGGCGCTGGACCTGTGCGGAGTGGACTACCTCCAGCATATGAACCGGCCGCTTCCAGAGGGCGTCGTGCCCGAGCGCTTCGAAGTCGTCGTGCAACTGCTCGACATCGGCAATCGGCGCCGCACTCGACTCCGTGTGCAGGTTCCCGAGAACGACCCGGTCGTGTCGTCACTGTTCGATCTGCATCCTGGAACCGAAGCCCCCGAGCGCGAGACCTTCGACATGTTCGGGATCTCCTTCGAGGGACACCCCGACCTCACACGGATCCTCATGCCCGAGGACTGGGAAGGTCACCCATTGCGCAAGGACTACGAGCTCGGCACCATCCCGGTCCAGTTCAAGGAAGCAAACGCATGAGCACACAGTGCGTCGGCCAACTCGCGAACGGAGTCACCGAATAATGGCAACCACCGAAGAAGACCTCATCGAATCCATGGGTGACCCCGAACGGGATCGACGCGGTGAGGACTCGTCCTACGCGGTATTCATTCCGAACACCGACGAAGGCAGCCAGCTCCTCAAATCGCGCAGCCAGACCACGGCGCGAGAGTTGATGCGTGAAGTCGGCTCGGTCCTGCGCATGTCGGAAGCCGAAGCTGCGCTGTTGGGCGACCTGCCCGACGACCCTGAAGAAGATCAGACGATGATCATCAACATGGGCCCGCAGCACCCCTCGACGCACGGCGTCTTGCGTCTCATGCTCGAGATGCAGGGCGAAGAAGTGCTGAGGTGCAAGCCGATCATCGGATACCTGCACACCGGCATGGAGAAGACCGCCGAGTCGCTCACGTACATGCAGGGCGGCACGAATGTCACCCGCATGGACTACCTGTCGCCGCTGAACAACGAGCTGGTCTTCTCCATGGCAACCGAGCAGCTGCTCGGAATCAGCGACGAGATCCCCGAGCGTGCCACGTGGATCCGCATGCTCATGTCCGAGCTGAACCGCATGTCCAGCCACCTGCTGTTCATGGCCACGAATGGCATGGACCTCGGTGCCGTGTCGATGATGATCTACGGCTGGCGTGAGCGCGAGGAGGTCCTCCGCTTCTTCCAGGAGGTCACCGGCCTGCGCATGAACCACAACTACATCCGCCCGGGCGGCGTGGCTGCTGACCTGCCAGCGGGTTGGCGCGACGGTGTGCTGCGGTTGCTGGACCTCATCCCACCGCGTCTCGACGAGTACGACATCTTGATGACCGGCCAACCGATCTGGCGCGAGCGACTCCAGGGAGTGGGAGTCATCACCCCGAGTGAGGCGCTCGCACTCGGCGCCACCGGCCCGATCGTGCGTTCCACCGGCGTTCCGTGGGACCTTCGACGCGACATGCCGTACTTGAAGTACGAGGACATGGACTTCGATGTGATCGTCGGCTCGTATGGCGACGCGTTCGACCGGTACGCCATCCGCCTCGCGGAGATCCGCGAGTCGATGAAGATCGTTCGCCAGATCCTGGAAGCGATGCCCCAGGGCGACTACCGCATCCAGGACAAGAAGGTCACGCCGCCCCCGCGGGCGCGCATCGACGAGTCGATGGAAGCCCTCATCCATCACTTCAAGATCTTCACGGAAGGTTTCAAGGTGCCCGAGGGCGAGGTGTACGTCGGTATCGAGAGCCCGCGTGGCGAGGTCGGCTGCTACATCGCCTCCGACGGATCTCCGAATCCGTACCGGATGCACATGCGTGACGCCTCGTTCACGAACATCCAGTGCCTCCCGCACATGATGCGCGGCGGCCTGGTCGCTGATGCTGTTGCGGTGATCTCCAGCGTCGACCCGGTGCTCGGTGGAGTGGATCGCTGATGGCACGTCTCACCGACTCCAACGTGCTGCTCGCCCAGGAGATCATCTCGCGTTACCCGCGCAAGAAGTCGGCGCTGATTCCGCTCTTGCACCTCAGCCAAGAACAGAACGGCTACGTCACCGACGAAGCCATGCGGCACCTCGCTGAACTGCTCGACATCACGCCGGCCGAAGTCAATGGCACGGCGACGTTCTACGAGATGTTCAAGTTCGAAGAGGTCGGCACCTATGTGATCAACGTGTGCCAAACCCTCAGCTGCGCACTCATGGGGTCTGGCAAGCTGATGCACCATGCCGAAGACAAGCTCGGGATCAAAGCCGGGTCCACCACCGCCGACGGAATGTTCACCCTCGAACCAGCGGAATGTCAGGCTGCATGCACCGAAGCGCCGACGCTGCAGGTCAACTACCGCCATCGGTACAACGTCACCACCGAGGACTTCGACACGCTGGTCGATGACCTGCGCGAGGGCCGTCTCACCGACGAGATCCCGCCGCACGGCACGCTGGGCCGCAACCGCCAGCACATCCCCGCCGACAAGTTCGTCGGTGCACCGGATCCAGACGACGTCACGGAGGGTCCGGCGTGGATCCCCGTCAGTGTGGGAGGAGATTCATGAGTACCGCGATCACACGTGAGTACACCCCCGGTTTCTACGAGGGCGAACGACCCAAGATCGTCACCTCACGCTTCGAATTCGAAGACAGCCACACCCTCGAGCGCTACGAAGCCACGGGTGGCTACGCCGGTCTCAAGGCAGCATTGGCCATGGGTCCCGAAGCGATGTCGGGCGAAGTGAAGGCCTCGACGCTGCTCGGTCGTGGCGGTGCAGGCTTTCCCGCTGGCGTGAAGTGGGGCTTCACTCCACAGGGTGTCTGGCCGCGCTACCTCGTGGTGAATGGTGACGAGTCAGAGCCCGGTACCTACAAGGACCGCCTGCTCATGGAGCGCGATCCGCACCAGTTGATCGAAGGCTGTCTGATTGCGTCGTACGCCGCCGGGCTGTCGCAGTGCTTCTTGTACGTACGTGGTGAAATGGCATTGGCGCACGAGCGGATTGCTCAGGCACTGAACGACGCCTACGCCGCTGGGTACATCGGTAAGAACATCCTCGGCTCGGACTTCAGCATGGACATCGTGTTGCACTGGGGTGCCGGTGCATACGTCGTTGGCGAGGAAACTGCGCTGATCGAGTCGCTCGAAGGTGAGCGTGGCATGCCGCGTCTCAAGCCGCCGTACTTCCCGGCTGCTGTTGGCCTCTACGGCCAGCCCACGATTGTCAACAACGTCGAGACCCTCGCCAACCTGCCGTTCATCGCAGCCAACGGGTCGGCTGCGTTCACGGCCATTGGCACCGAAACGTCGCCCGGCACTCGGATGGTCGCCATCTCGGGTCATGTGAAGCGGCCCGGCGTGTACGAGATCGTCAACGGTTCCACCACGTTCCGCGACATCATCTACGGCGACGAGTTCTGCCAGGGCATCCGTGACGGCAACGAACTGAAGGCGTTCGTGCCCGGCGGTGGTTCCGCACCGTGGTTCCTGCCGGATCAACTCGACGTGGCGTTCGAGAGCAAGCAGGCCGGAGCGGCCGGCTCGATGCTCGGCTCCGGCGCCGTCATGGTGATGGACGACACCACCGACATCCCGGACGCTGCCCTGACCCTGGTGCGGTTCTACGCCCATGAGTCATGTGGCAAGTGCGTTCCGTGCCGCGAAGGTGGCACCTGGCTGCTGCGAATTCTCGAGCGCATCTGTTCGGGTCACGGCACCGATGCCGACCTGGATCAGTTGCTCGAAGTCGGCCAGTCGATCTGCCCCGGCGAGATGCCGCATGCATCGAGCGAGCGTCTCGGCCTCGAAGCCGTGCCGTTCCCCTACAAGATGACCACCATCTGCTTCGTGGGTCCGTCCGCCTATGCTTCGATCCACTCGCCGTTGACGCTGTTCCGTGACGAGTTCGAAGCCAGAGTCGTCCCGGCTCCGAAGCGCATTTCCATCCCCGTTGCAGTAGCAGGCTCATGAGCGAAGAAGAATCGAACGTCGACGTCGAAGAGGATTCGGCCGAGGAGGTTCCGGAGCAGGAAGTTCCGCCCGAACCCGATCCCAACGTCGTCCAGGTCACGCTGAACGGCCGAGAGATCGAAGCCCGCAAGGGTGAACTCGTCATCGCTGCGGCCGAACGCCACGACACCTACATCCCGCACTTCTGCTACCACCCACGCATGAAGTCGGTCGGCATGTGCCGCCAGTGCTTGGTCGAGGTCGACACCGGCCGCGGGATGCAACTCCAGCCGTCATGCATGATCACCGTCTCGCCCGAGATGAAGATCGAGACCGAATCGCCCACGGCCAAGCGAGCCCAAGAGGGCATGATCGAACTGCTGTTGGCGAATCACCCGCTGGATTGCCCCGTGTGTGACAAGGGCGGCGAATGCCCCCTCCAGGACCAAGCGTTCAGCCACGGTCCCGGAGAATCGCGCTACATCGAAGAGAAGCGTCACTACGAAAAGCCGATTCCGATCTCGGACCTCGTGTTGCTCGACCGCGAGCGCTGCATTCTGTGTGATCGCTGCACCCGCTTTGCTGATGAGGTGGCTGGCGACAAGCTGATCCACTTCACCCAGCGCGGCAACGAGACCCAGGTGATGACCTTCCCGGACGAGCCGTTTGCTTCGTACTTTTCGGGCAACACCGTGCAGATCTGCCCGGTCGGTGCCCTCACCGCGGAGCCGTACCGCTTCAAGGCCCGTCCGTGGGACCTCGCCCAAGAAGAGTCCACGTGCACCTCGTGCTCGGTGGGCTGTCGCGTCGTCGTGCAGTCGAGTCGGGACGAGATCCTTCGCTATCAGGGAGTGGACTCCGACCCGGTGAACCACGGTTGGCTCTGCGACAAGGGCCGTTTCGACTTCGAGGCGGTCAACTCCGAGCAGCGAATTTCTGACCCGATGGTCAAGACCGATGCCGGTCTCACCGACACGACCTGGAGCGCAGCGTTGAACGCAGCGACTCGCCTGATCCAAGAAGCCGTTGCAAACGGTGGACCCGAGTCCATCGGCATGCTCGGCGGGGCACGCGGTACCAATGAAGATGCCTTTGTGTGGGCTCAGATCGCCGACGCACTCGGCGTCACCCACCGTGATGCTCAGTTCGGTGACGGTCTTCCTGGCGACGTGTTGACGCTGCGGCGCGCCACCATCGACGAAACTGCCACTGCGTCGACCATCGTGATGCTCGCTCCCGACATCAAAGAAGAGCTGCCGGTCCTGTATCTCCGGTTGCGTGATGCTGCCACCGAGAAGCGCTCGACGATCGTCGAGTTCGCCAGCATCGACACGGGCCTCACGCGCTATGCGCAACACAGCATTCGTCACCAGCCGGGTCTCGCCGCCGCTGCGGTGAACGATGCAAAGGATCTCCTCACGGGTGACGACGTCGTCGTGGTCGTCGGACGCGGCAACCTCGCCGAGTCAGCAGACGAGACCATGGCCGCCCTCGCCGCCGTGCTTGCGATCAACCCGAACGCCAAGGTGCTGCCGGCGCTGCGGCGTGGCAATGTCGTGGGCGCACTCGCCATGGGGATGGCACCTGCCGACGCCGACCATGACGGCCTCGCCACCTTGCGGGCCGCCGCCGAGGGCAAGCTCGATCTGCTGGTGCTGCTCGGTGCGGACCCGATCAACGATTGTCCCGACACCGACCTTGCGCGTCGAGCACTTGCCGGTGCACGTCGGATCATCTCGATCGACACACACCCATCGGAGTCCACGAAGCTCGCTGATGTCGTCCTCGCGGCAGCTGCCTATGGAGAAAAGGCAGGCACCACGACCAATATCGAGGGTCGCGTGAGTCGCGTGTCCGACAAGGTCACCACCACGGGCACGGCTCGGCCGGATTGGATGATCGGCATCGAACTCGCACTGATGCTCGACATCGACGGAGACATTGCCGATGTTGCCAGCGTCGACGATGTCACCGCTGCGATTGCCAACACCGTCGACGGGTTTGGCGACGTGACCGCAGCAGGGCTCGCAGCAGACCCGAATGGGGTGCTCGCCGTGCCGACACCTCAGCCGATTGGCTCGTTCGAAACCACCGCTGGTCTGCGCAACAGCTACGACCATCGACTCGTGGTCAGTCGCAAGCTCTACGATCGTGGTATCGCAACGGCCATGTCACACTCCATTGCCAAGCTCGCACCGGGCGCTGGGGCGCATTTACATCCTCTGGATGCCGAGGCCCTCGGTGTCACCGACGGTGTCGATGTGCGCCTCATTGGTGACAAAGCCAGCGCGATCTTGCCCGTGGTCATGAACCCGGCCATCAGCCGCGGCGTCGTGTGGGCGCCGTTCAACCAGGCCGGCGGCACCGTTGAGGACCTCATCGATTCCAACGCAGCGGTCACCGACGTGAAGATCGAAGTCGTCTGATGGCGCAGCATTCAGTCCAGACGGTGCTCGCCATCGACGAACTCGGGACCGACGGTCTGCTGTGGACCCCGCTGATCATCATCTTGGTGAAGGTCTTGATCATCTTCGGCGTGTCGCTCGTGGCAACCATGCTGATGATCTGGGGCGAACGCAAGATCGTGTCGGGCATGCACAACCGCATCGGCCCGAACAAGGCAGGTCCGTTCGGTCTCCTCCAGTCGCTGGCGGACGGCATCAAGGCGTTCTTCAAAGAGACGTTCCGCCCGGCGAAGTCTGATCCGTTCATCTACAAGCTGGCGCCGTACCTGATGTTCGTTCCGGCGTTCATGGTGTGGTCGGTCATTCCGCTCGGTGGCGATTTCACCAACGGCAACGACGGCACCATCACGATCTTCGGACAGACCACCAGGGTGCAGCTCGCTGACCCGCCGGTCGGCATCCTCCTCGTGCTCGCGCTGTCGTCCATTGCCGTGTACGGCGTGATGCTCGCCGGTTGGTCGTCGGGCTCGAAGTACCCCCTCCTCGGCGCCGTTCGCGGTTCCGCCCAGATGATCTCCTACGAAGCAGCGCTCGGCCTCAGCCTCGCTGCCGTGCTGCTCTCGAGTGGTTCGCTCAGCACGGCCGGCATCGTGTCCAGCCAGGACAGCATTGCGGACTGGAACATCGTGGCCACCGGCATCGTGCCCTTCGTGGTGTTCCTCATCGCCACCACCGCCGAACTCAACCGACCACCGTTCGACCTCGTCGAAGCCGAACAGGAACTGGTGTCGGGCTTCAACACCGAATATGGCGGCATCAGCTTCGCTTTGTTCTTCCTCGCCGAGTTCATGAACCTCATCACGATGTCGGGCATCATCGTGACGCTGTTCCTCGGTGGCCCCCAACCGATTGGCGGGATCGACATCCCGATCATCCCGGGCGCGATCGAAGGCACCGTCTGGTTCGTGCTCAAGCTGCTGGTGTTCCTGTACAGCTACATCTGGCTGCGAGCCACGCTGCCCCGCCTGCGCTACGACCAGTTGATGGACCTCGGCTGGAAGGTCCTCATCCCCATTTCGCTCGGCTGGTTCTTGTTGCTCGCGGCGCTGCGCGAGTTCTCGCCTGATGGCAACGCCGCCGACTCGATTCGTGTCACGGCCATCTGCGTGGTCATCGCCGCAGCATCGATCGGGTTGTTCATGATGGCCCTGCGAGTCAGCCAGCAGAATCGTCAGCGAGCTGCTGAGCCCGCCAAGGAAGGAAGCACCGTCTGATGGGGTACTTCGAAGGATTCGGCGTCACCATTCGCCAACACCGTCTATTCGGTGGCAAGCGTGTCACCACCGAGTACTCGGGTGGCCGCAAGGCAAAGAAGCGTGGCGAGACCAACAACGACGTCAAGGGTGATGAAAAGATCCCCAAGCCCGAGCGGCTTCACGGTCGTCACGTACTGAACCGGTACGAAGACGGCATGGAGAAGTGCATTGGTTGCGAGCTGTGTGCGGGTGTGTGCCCGGCCAACTGCATCCACGTGCGTGGCGCCGACAACGATCCGGTCAACCCCACCTCGCCGGGTGAGCGCTTCGGATACATCTACGAGATCAACTACCTGCGTTGCATCCACTGCGACCTGTGTGTCGAAGCGTGTCCGACCGAGGCAATCACCGACACGAAGCTGTTCGAGTTCTCGTTCACGAACCGCAAAGACGCCATTTACACCAAGAACGAACTCGTCGTCGACGACGAGGGCAAACCCCAGCAGCTTCCTTGGGAAGACTGGCGCGACGGAGACGACGAGCACACCTCCGGGTGGATGCGCGCCACCTCGCCGTCCGGTGATGCCACGTTCGAAGGCCACGTCGGCTGGAGTAACGAGTTGGGCCACGGAACCCGTGCGCCCGAGCCAGCCCAGCAGGAACGAGACTCGTCCGTCAGCGACGTTTCTGTCAGAATCGTCGAGCGATGAACACGACCTTCCTCGAATATGTGGTCTTTTTCGCGGCCACGATCATGATGCTCGGCGGCGCCCTCGGCGTTGTCCTGTTCAGAAACCCCGTCCATGCTGCGCTCGGCCTGGTGCTGACACTGTTCGGTGTTGCAGTGCACTTCGTTGCCCAAGAAGCGCACTTCCTCGCAGCGGTGCAGGTGATCGTGTACGCCGGTGCCATCGTGGTGCTGTTCCTGTTCGTGATCATGTTGCTCGGCGTCGACAAGGCCGTTGACCTGTCGATCGAACCCATCAAGGTGCAGCGTCCCCTCGCTGCGATCATGGCGGTCGGTCTGGTCGGCCTCATCACCGCCGCCGTGGTGCAAGCTGGTGACGCCATCGGCACGACCAACGTCGGCACGGGCATCGACGTTGCCGGCCAGGTCGGAGCCGACGGACAAGTCGTGTCGGGCGACGGCAACATCCAGCAACTCGCCCAGAACCTGTACAACGATCACGTCTTGGCGTTCGAACTCACCTCGGTGCTGTTGATCGTCGCGGTCGCGGGCACGGTGTTGCTCACCCGCAAGTGGCCCAAGGCAAACTCCCAGCAGGCAAGCGCATGATCGCCGCGATCGAACCGTCCTGGTACCTGATCATCGCCTCGCTGCTGTTCGCCATCGGTGCGTTCGGCTTGCTCGTGCGACGCAACCCGCTGCAGATGTTCATGTGCATCGAGTTGATGCTGAACGCCGCGAACCTGACCTTCGTTGCGTTTGCCACGTCACTCACCGACATCAACGGTCAAACAGCGGTGTTCTTCGTGATGGTCGTGGCCGCTGCCGAAGTCGTGGTCGGGCTGGGCATCCTCGTCTCGATTCTGCGCCGCCGTCCCGGCGCCACCGCCGACGACCTGGCAGAACTGAAGGGCTGACCCCGCCATGATCGAACTCGTCTGGCTCATTCCCGCGTTCCCGCTCCTGGGCTTCGTCGTCATCCTCCTGGCTGGCCGCAAGCTCGGCGAGCCGTTCGCTGGCCTCTTTGCCACCGCCATGGTGGGCGCATCGTTCATCGTTGCTGCGCTCGTGTACTTCGACCTGCTCGGCATGGACGAATCAGAGCGATCCCACACCGAGACCTTGTTCTCGTGGGTGCCGGTCGGCGATCTGCAGATCGACATGGCCTTCCTGGTCGATCCGCTGTCGATCACCATGTGCCTGTTCGTCACGGGGATCGGCTCGCTGATTCACCTGTACTCCATTGGCTACATGCACGGTGACCCGAAGTTCTCGAAGTTCTTCCTGTACCTGAACCTGTTCGTGTTGTCGATGACGTTGCTCATCCTCGGCTCGAACCTGTTGGTCACGTTCCTCGGCTGGGAAGGCGTGGGTACGTGCTCGTACTTCCTCATCTCCTTCTGGCACACGAAGGATGCGAACGCCACGGCAGGCAAGAAGGCGTTCGTCACCAACCGCATCGGTGACTTCGGTGTGATGCTCGCGATGTTCCTCGCCTTCGGCGCTGTTGGTTCGCTCGACTACGCCGTCATCAACGACTCAGCGCTTGCCGGCACGCTCACGCAGGCCACTGCAACCGGCATTGCTGCCTTGCTGTTCCTCGGTGCGGTCGGCAAGTCTGCTCAGCTTCCGCTCTACGTGTGGCTGCCCGACGCGATGGCCGGCCCCACCCCGGTATCCGCGCTCATTCACGCCGCCACCATGGTTACCGCCGGTGTCTACCTCATGGTGCGCGTCAACCCGGTGCTCGGCGCAGCAGCCGATTGGGTCCCCACGCTCATTGCGTACACCGGTGCCATCACGGCACTCTTCGCTGCCACGATCGCGCTTGCTCAAAACGACATCAAGAAGGTTCTGGCCTACTCCACGGTGTCGCAACTGGGCTACATGTTCCTCGCAGTGGGGACCGGGGCCTACGTGGCAGCGATCTTCCACATGGTCACCCACGCCTTCTTCAAGGCGCTGCTCTTCCTCGGTTCCGGCTCGGTCATCCACGGGATGCACGAAGAGCAGGACATGCGCAAGATGGGCAAGCTGTTCAAGTTCATGCCCATCACGGCATCGACGTTCATCATCGGCTGGCTCGCCATTGCCGGCGTGCCGCCATTTGCCGGGTTCTGGTCGAAGGACGAGATCCTGCTCTACGCCGGTGCGCAGAGCTGGGTGCTCTACGGCATCGGCATCGTCACCGCGGTCCTCACGGCGTTCTACATGACCCGTCAGGTCATCATGACGTTCTTCGGTGAGCAGAAGTGGGGCAGCCTTGCGAACGACGCTGAAGCTGCCCAGCTGGAATCGGACGACCAAGGTGAAGCGACCGACGTCGATGCAGATGCAGATGAGCCCGCGCCGGTCGAAACGCACGGCGCACACGGCGAGTTCAAGCCGCACGAGTCGCCGCCGTTCATGGTGCTGCCGCTGATCGTGCTCGCCGGGCTCTCCGTCGTGGGCGGCATCATCCAGTTGCCGTCGCTCGGCATCATCCCGAAGAACGCGCAGCACAAGCTGCTCGACTGGCTCCATCCGGTCGTCGAGTTCGGCGAGGAAGCCGAAGAACGCGGCATCGGTGAAGCCATCATCAAAGACACCACTGCCTATGACCTCAAAGTGGTGTTGATCTTCGTGGCCATCGCGTGCGCCATTGCCGGCATCGTGGCTGGCTGGGCTGTGTATCAGAAGCGCCTCGCCAAGCCGATCGAGCCCGAGCTGTTCGCTCGTGGCTGGCGCTATGACGAGGCGATCTCATGGTTCATGGGCAAGCCAGGGCGCGATGGCTTCCAGGCCGTTGCCGACGGCGACGCAAAGATCGTCGACGGTGCCGTGAACGGTGTCGCCACGCTCGTGCGTGAGACCGGCGAACAAGTTCGTAAGGGTCAGACCGGTTACGTGCGTCAGTACGCCGGCGTCATCGGCGTCGGGGTCGTCCTGCTGCTCGGTTGGTTCGTGGTGATTCGAGGAATTCTGTGATTGTTGCCGCTGAAGCCGCCGCTGCAGGCGCTGGCTCATTCCCGCTGCTGTCCGCCTTGGTCTTCGTGCCGATGCTCGGCGCCGTGGGCATCTTGCTCACCACGAAGTCGCGTCCTGACTACGCCAAACTCATTGCCTTGATGACCTCGGTCATGACCGGCGCCATGACGATCTGGATGCTCAAGGAGTTCGATCGTGGTGACGACGGGTTCCAGTTCGTCTCCCAGCACGACTGGATCGAACAGTGGGGGATCGGCTGGCACCTCGGTGTGGACGGCATCTCGCTGTTCCTGGTCGTCTTGACTGGCTTGCTGTTCCCGCTCGCCATCGTGGGCATCGACCCCCACCATGATGAGAAGCCGTACCTGGCGTGGCTGTTGATGCTCGAAGCCGGCGTCATGGGCTCGTTCCTCAGCCTCGACCTGTTCTTGTTCTTCATCTTCTTCGAGATCGTGCTCGTGCCGATGTACTTCCTCATCGGGGGATGGGGCTACGAGAACCGCGAGTACGCCGCCACGAAGTTCTACCTGTACACGTTCCTCGGGTCGGCCTTCATGCTCGTGGCGCTCATCGCCACGGCGTTCATTGCGAGCGATTCGCTCGGCGGTGTCACGTTCGACCTCGTCGAGATCGCCGAGGGCGGCAACATCGCCACCACCACGGCGCGCTGGCTGTTCTTCGGGTTCGCCATTGCGTTCGCCGTGAAGGTTCCGATCTTCCCGTTGCACACATGGCTGCCCGATGCCCACACCCAGGCCCCCACCGCTGGATCTGTGGTGCTCGCCGGCGTGATGCTCAAGCTCGGTACGTACGGTTTCTTGCGCTTCGGCTTGTACCTGTTCCCCGAAGCAGCCGTATGGAGCCGTTCACTGTGGCTCACGGTGGCGGTCATCGGCATCATTTACGGCGCCATCGCCGCAACGATGCAGAAGGACCTCAAGCGGCTGGTTGCCTATTCCTCGATTGCCCACCTCGGCTTCATCGTGCTCGGAACGTTCGCCTTCACGTCGCAGGCAATCACAGGCTCTGTGCTGCAGATGGTCAACCACGGTGTCTCCACTGGTGCCCTGTTCTTGTTCGTGGGCATGATCTACGAGCGCCGCAAGACCCGCCAGATCGCGGAACTCGGCGGCATCCAGAAGGTTGCGCCGATCTTTGCTGCCGGCTTCATGGTCGTGATGCTGTCCTCGATCGGTGTACCCGGCCTCAACGGTTTCATCGGCGAGTACCTGATCCTCATTGGATCGTTCCAGACCGCACGCTGGTGGACCGTGGTGGCCACCGCAGGTGTCATCCTCGCCGCGCTCTACCTGCTGTGGGCGTACCAGCGGGTGTTCCACGGCGAGCCCGATGACGACAACGCTTCGTTCCCCGAACTCAAGGTGAAAGAGGGCCTGGTCCTGCTGCCGTTCCTCGTGGCCATCGTGTTCACGGGTGTGTACCCCAAGCCGCTCCTGGATCGCATCGAGCCGTCGGTCGACCGTCTGGTCGCTCACGTTGCCGCCAACTCCGACATCGATCCTGACCCGAGCTACACAACACAGCGCGGCGAGTTCGATGCTCACGGCGAAGATCATGAAGGCGAAGAGACGCACGGCGATGGCGAAGACTCCGAAGACGAATCGCACAGCGACGAGGAAGGTGACGCCTGATGCTGCTCGCACAAGCTGAGCCCATCTTCGAACCCGAAGTTCTGTGGTTTGCGCTCTCCCCGCTGCTCGTTCTCGTCGGCGGCGCATTGTTCTTGATGGTTGCGGGTGCGCTCACACCTCAGTGGCCCAAGGGTCTGTACGCCTTCGGCTCCGCGACCACCGCTGGCGCTGCCGGCGTCCTGGCGATCGTCAACTGGGACGACATCAGTGATCGCGGACCGCAAACACTCGTGGCGGGGGCGTTGTCGTTCGACACGTTCGCCATGTGGTCCACCATCGTCATCACGAGCGCCGTACTTCTCGTGTCGCTGTTGACGGATCAGTTCATCCGTGACACCCCCAACGACGGCCCCGAGATCTACGCCCTGTACCTCGTTGCCGCCGTTGGTGGCATCGTCATGGCCTCGGCCAACGATCTCATCGTGTTGTTCCTCGGCCTCGAGACGCTGTCGCTGGCGCTCTATGTTCTGGCAGCGTCCAACCGCCGCAGCAACGAGTCCGCAGAATCGGGTCTGAAGTACTTCATTCTGGGCGGGTTTGCCTCGGCCTTCTTCCTCTACGGCATCGCGCTGGTGTACGGAGGCACGGGCACCACGAACATCGGTGAAATGGTGCAGGCAGTGGCCCTCACCGCCCCGACCGACAACGACGCATTGGTGCTCGCCGGTATCGCGCTGCTGGTCGTCGGGCTCGGCTTCAAGGTCGCTGCTGCACCGTTCCACGTGTGGACGCCTGACGTGTACCAGGGCGCACCGTCTCCGGTCACCGCCTTCATGGCATCGGCCGGTAAGGCTGCTGCGTTCGGCGCCGTCATTCGGGTGCTCGTGTCTGGTCTGCCCTCGTTCCGTGATGACTGGCAGCCGATCATCGTCGTGCTCGCCGTGCTCTCTCTCGTGGTTGGATCCTTCCTCGCAGTGGTGCAGACCAACGTCAAACGCATGCTCGCCTACTCCTCGGTGAGCCATGCCGGCTTCTTGCTCGTCGGCGTCGAAGCTGCGGCACACACCGCTGGCGAAGCAGACCCGGGTCTCGGCGTGTCGTCCGTACAGCTCTACCTCTTGCTCTACGCCATCTTGGTCATTGGATCGTTCGGTGTGGTGACCGTGGTGGCTGGCGACGACGATGCCACCCTGGAGTCGTTCAAGGGCCTCGCCAAGCGCCGGCCGCTCGTGGCCGTGGCATTCACGATCTTCCTGCTCGCACAGGCGGGCGTGCCCTTCACGTCAGGCTTCGTTGCCAAGTTCGGTGTCATCCAGGCAGCGGTGAGCGAAGAGAGTTACGCCCTCGCCATCATCGCCATGGTGGCGGCAGTGGTTGCTGCATTCCTGTACCTGCGGATCATGGTCAGCATGTGGCTCCACGATGCAGACGAATCTGCGCCCGTCGTGTCCGTGCCGTTCTCGGCAGGCGTGGCCATCGGGGTCGCTGCGCTCTTCACCATTGCCGTGGGCATCTACCCCGGCTGGCTGATCGACCTGTCCGACACCATCACGCTCGCCCGCTAGACCCGTCGAGCTGCTTGCACAGCGTCCGAGCCGTACCACGTTCCCGTCACGACGTCGGGAAGGCCGAGTCCAATGCGCTTGATGTCGTGCTACGAAGCCATGCTCTTCATCATGACCGATGCTGATGGCAACGAAGTGTTCGGCTACCGAGGCGAGGACTTTGCCGACCGACGCAACGATGACGACGTGATCGAGGCGCTCGTGTCGATGCAACTCGACCCAATCGAGCCCGTCTCCGGCGGCCCGGTGATCGAGGGTGTGGATGATCGTCAACGAGGAGCATTCACTCCGAAGTCGTTCATCCCGTACTTCATGGGGAACAAGTTCGGTGCCAATGCCATCCGGTCTCGTGCAACAACCGATGAGGCCAAACAACTCGCCACCGAGCATCACGAGATGGCTGACGGCGTGATTTCGGCCTGGGCGAAGGTGAACACGGGTCCATGAGCGAACCTGTGCCAGCAGCAGACGGGGCAGGTCTGGCTGCGGAAGCGAATTCGTCGCCCGACGCCATTGCTCGCTTGTACGACACGTGGGCATCCGGCGGTGGCTACGACCGAGACGTGCAAGCGTGGGGGTATGAAGCGCCCGAGCGTGTTGCGGCAATGGTCGCTGGCCTGGTGCCCGATGGCGGGCGTGTGCTGGACGCCGGGTGTGGCACCGGTCGCGTCGGTGTGGCATTGCGTGCGGCGGGAGTGGTGGGCGTCACCGGTGGCGACTTTTCGCTGGAGTCAGTGGCCAAGGCCGGGCGACTCGGCGTGTACGACACCGTCCAGCACCTGGACCTCAACGCTCCCGTCGAGTTCGCTGACGGTCACTTCGACGTGACCGTCAGCGTCGGCGTTTTCTCTTACCTCACAGACACCGCCGCCACGCTGGCTGAACTGTTGCGCGTCGTGAAGCCCGCCGGCGCCGTGATCTTCACGCAGCGCACTGATCTGTGGGAGGAGCGCGACACGCAGGGCACCATCGATGAGCTCGTCAGCGCAGGAGCCTGCACGGCCGCAATCTCTGAAGTATCGCCGTATCTGCCGGGTCATCCCGACTTCGGTGACTCGATCGGTATCCGCTACGTGACGCTCATCCGAGCGGTCTGATCGCTCCTAGAAGCCGCGGTTGTTGTCGCGCTTCTTCGGCGGCGCCTTGAACGGCGCCTCGATCAGCATCTCGAAGCGCTGATCGTCGGGCTGATTCGGCTCGTTCATCTGCTGGAGGTATTTCTTCAGCGCCGCACGCCCCTGGGTGACGTGATCGCCTTTCAGCCCCACGGAACGCTTCAACGCATCCTTGGCCTTCTCGACGCGCTCTTTGCGGGTGGCCTTCTCCTCGTCGCTGAACACGCGGGCGACCTTGTTGACCTTGGCTGCGGCCGCAGCCTTGCGGTCGGCCTCGACCTGCTGGAGGGGAGTGAGCTTTCTGTCTGCCATCATGATGACGTTACAGCGCTTGTCTTCGGTACGGTCGCGACCGATGAGCGAGATCGATGATGTGCATGCGATCAATCAGGCGTTCTACGCAGCCCATGAAGCTCGCGACCTGGATGCGATGGCCGACGTGTGGGACCACAGCGATCGTGCGGTGTGCGTTCATCCCGGTTGGCCGATCCTGCGGGGTTGGGATCAGGTGGAAGGGTCGTGGCGCGGCATCTTCGCTGGCGCAGGGCGCAGCCAGTTCATCCTCACGAACCAGTCGACGCACGTGATGGGCGACATGGCTTGGGTGACGCTCGAGGAGAATTTGGTCGACGTCGGCAACACGTTCGCCGTTGCGGCCACGAACGTGTTCGTGCGACACGCCGGCGAATGGAAGTTGATCGCTCATCACGGTTCTTCGATCCACGCTGTGCTGGGCTGAACCAATGAAGTCCTTCGGAATCTCGCCCGAGATCTACGGCTACGTCACCGAACACATGAGTCCCGCTGCGGATTCGATCGCCGGTCGACTCGGCGAAACGACCCGCGAGCGATTCGGCGACCGCGCTGGCATGAACATCGGCGAAGACCAGGGCCGCTTCATGGAGATGTTGGCGGCCGCAATGGGTGCCACGATGATCGTGGAGGTCGGAACCTTCACCGGCATGTCTGCGCTCTGGCTTGCCCGTGGACTCGCAGCTGAGGGACGCCTGATCTGCTTCGATCTCACCGACACCTATGCAGCCACGGCCACCGAAGCGTGGGCCGAGGCCGGCTTGGCCGAGCGCATTGAACTGCGCTTCGGGCCTGCGGTGGACGGCCTGTTGGACCTCCCGAACGAACCGCACATCGACCTTGCCTTCATCGATGCCGACAAGCCCAACTATGTCCGGTACCTCGACCTGTTGTTACCCCGAATGCGACCCACGGGAGTGATCCTGGTCGACAACGTGCTGTGGTCGGGGCAGGTGGTTGACTCCTCCGACTCCAGCGTCAACACCGAAGCAATTCGTTCCTTCAACGACCATGTGGGTGCTCGTTCGGACTGCGATGCAGTGATCCTCACGATCGGTGATGGTGTCACGATGATTCGGCCGAGGACATGAACTCGGAGCGTTCAACCCTGTCGGCCGAGGTCTGCGACCTCATCGACCGCCTCGACCTCGAGCCGCATCCCGAAGGTGGTTGGTATCGCCAGACATTCCACGACGAAGCTTCCGATGGCTCCGTTGCGTCGACGGCGATCTACTTCCTGCTGCCAGCCGGTGAGCGCTCGCATTGGCATCGAGTGCTGCACGCTGCGGAGGTCTGGCACCACTACGCAGGCGACCCGCTGCGGCTCAGCGTGTCGCATGACGGGGTGATGGCGAAGCAGATCGTGTTAGGTATCGATGTGCTCGCTGGAGGACAACAGCAAGCTGTCGTGCCGGCGGGAGACTGGCAGTCGGCTGAATCGCTCGGTGCCTGGACGCTCGTCGGTTGCACGGTCGCACCGGGTTTTCGGTTCGACCAGTTCGAGTTGGCACCCGTTGGATGGGAGCCGCAGGCAACGCGCCGCCGAACTTAGGCTTGCAGCTGATCGAGTGCCGTCGTGAGCGACTCGGCGTCGCCCTGCAACTGGAGGAACACCGACATCGCAGCGTTCTGATCGTCGTCGACGGCGAAGGTGATTGCATTGGCCAATCCATCGGCAAAGGTGCGGATGGTGATGAGCGTTGGATCGTCCACATCGGGGCCGATGGCGGCGATCATTGCTTCGGATTCATCCAGCAGCGACATTGCTGACGGGGCATTCGAGACATCATCGAGATGATCGAGGGCTTCTTCGCCGAACGCATTCAGGTGTGTCGACCACTCGTCGACGAGCACGCGGTTCGTCGACGCAAACTCGGCCACTTCCGGCGACGGTGCGATCTCAGCGGTCACCGCAACCGGTGTGGGCGCAGTCGTCGGCGAGCCGACGGGGGACGCAGTCGTCGACGCTTCGGTCGACAGGTCGCTTGCTTGGGACGTCTCGGTCTCGGTGTCCGACGATGTTCGGGTGCGCTCTGTCGGAACCGTGACGATCTGGGGTAGTGCAGTGGTGACCGTGGTGTCGGTGGCGGATTCACTCGACGACGCATCAGCGCTGCTGCATGCAGCAGCGCTCAGCGAGACCGCTGTGGCGAGGATGATGATGTTGGTCCGACGTGACATGGTGCGATCTCCGATTCCGTTGGATACTCATCGGTCGAGAAATCGAGCGACTCAAATCCTCTTCGGAGATTGCGCGCTGCCGGTTCAGCCGCCGCGTTCGGCGACGACTGCGTCGATGCGGGCGGCGATCGAAGGGAACTTCTCCGTCATTGCCTTGAAGTCCCAGCCCATCATGCACGCGAGGCGACAGCGTGTCTTGGCGGTGACGCGTGCATTGCGCTTCTCGCCCTTCACCAGTGCCACTTCGCCGAAGAACTCGCCCGAGCCCATCTCGGCAATGTGTTGAAAATCGCGGTGGACATCGACGTCGCCGTCGAGCACCACGAAGAACTTGTACGCAAAGTCATCTTGCTTTGCGAGGCTGCTGCCAGCCACCATCTCGAACTCGGTGAACTGGTCAGCCAGTCCGGTGAGCTCGTCGTCGGTCACACCTTCGAACAGCGAAAGCGAGCGAAGTTGATCTGCCTGCATGCCAAGACTCCCTGAGATTCCAATGCCGCCACCGACGGCGGGGGCAACCTAACACTGGTTTCAGGCAAGCGATTCCTGAATGAACTTTGCCCGATGAACCTCCCACACGCCGGTCACCGGCATGTCGATCCAGCCATGTGGTATCTCGAACCGGTCGAGCCGCATGTCAGGCACGCTGGGAGCCGAGCTCGGGGTGGAGTTCGGAGAAATCACGCGCCCGCATCTCATCGGGGATGGACATGGCCCGGCGCGCACCGATGTCGAACAGCACCGACACCACTTCGAATGATGCAAGCAGCTCGCCTGACCCATCGTTGCCGTCGAGGTCGTAGACCCAAAGCGTCTGCTGCGAGGTCTTGTCTGCGACCGCAGTGACGGCGGAGAACGACTGGATGCGCGTTCCGAGCACCGGCAATCGGTTGAGCACGACCCGGGTTTCCATGGTTGCCCAGCCCATGTTCTCGCCGTTCGGGCCGGTGTGGACGAGCTTGAACTCCGAGCCGTCGGCGGGTTCGCCGCCCCAGAACAGCATCGGAACCAGACTGGAAGCAACGGTGTCACCACCCCCGGTGTCGTCGGTGTTGACGTCGCGCGGGGCTCGCATTGCCAGGCCGAGCTCCTGGAGCTCGCTGAGCGCTGGCGTGGTCATCACCGATTCCAGATCGATGCTGCGCGGACGCCCGTGCTCGGGCATCGTGACCGTGTCGACCTGATCGATTGGGGTGTTTGATCGAACCCGGTACACGAACGTCGCCGCTGCGTATCCGGTGGAGACGTTCACGAGCTCGTGGTAGAGCTGGGTGGAGTCGGCATCGACGCCGAGGATTCCGGTCCGCACCTCCAGCTCTGATCCGAGCAGCTGCTCGCGATGGTGGCGGGTGTACATGTCAAAGATCTGGCCCGACCCCAACAGCGAACGCGTTGCCGCCCGCGCATTGACCGCGTAGTAGCGGACATTCATATGGCCGAGGTGATCGATCTGATCCTCGGTGACCGTGCTCGTGTGGGTGACGGTGAGACCGTCGGCAGCTGTCATGCAGCCGAACGATATGAGCAAGGACCAGACATGACATGGAACGTGACGAGCCGCAACGCATCGAGCTGGCCCGCGTGGTCTTGGGAGGTGAACGACGCAGAGTTGCGAGCGCTCATCCATCGGCGCCTCGCCGACACCGGTGATGCGCTGCGGCTGCAGGTGGTGAACGGCGTGCCGACTTCTGGCAGCTCGCCGCACCGGTAGGACACGACGCGGTTCACGTCAGCTCCAGCTGTTGGGGGCTCGCCTGATGCGACTCCGAGGCGTTGCTCGACAGGGGCTCTCGGTCGCGTGGTGCGACTCGGGTTCCGCAACGACGGCCAGGCGGTTCGGTTCCGCCACTTGGTCCTGAAGTTCGAGGTGGATTCGCTGCAGCGGGCACGTTCGGGGGCCGACTGGTTTCGACACTGCCATCGGGATGATGGATGGTGAAGACGTGACCATTGCCGTTGACGCTCCACCCGGGCTGATGGGTGAGGGAATGGTGAGCGTGGCACAGCAGGGCACACGTCGACTCGTTCGTTCGTCCCTGATGTCCCCATTCGGTCACGTGGTGCGCATCACACCACGTGGCGCGAATCGTGCACCCTGGCCACCGGCAGTGTTGATCGCGTGCGACCAGTGCGAGGAACAGGTTCTCTGACACGAGCCGGTTCTCACGACCGAAGTCGAGGACGGAGGAACCGGGCCCGGTGATGACCCGATGGATACCGGCGTCACACGCCATCTGGCGCACAGCATCAGCATCGACCGTGGGCCCAGCGTGCGTGGTACCGCGGGCGCTTCCGCGTTCGGCGATCGTTTCGAAGGGCACCGTGGCAAGCAGCTTGGCGTTGGATCGGCCACCCATGATCTTGCCCTTGGAAGCAGCTTTGGCGAGTTGAGTGAGTGCGTCAGCGCAGCGTTGATCGCGTCGACGACCCGACTCATCGAACGCCGATTCGTTCATGACGGCGTCGAGCGTGGTGCGTACGATCGCAGCGGACTCCGGGTCGAGGAGTCCATCGACCCGGGTCATGCCGTCGGCTTGGCCCGTGAGCTTGAGGAACCGGCGGGATCGTTGTCGTTCTGCGCGGCTTGCTTCGTCTGCGGCGTGAGTGCGGGCCTTCCAATGCTCTGCTGCGGGCCGAACCGAGTTGAGTGGGAGCAACTCGATCTCGTCGATCAACGCTGCATCGAGCGCGACGCCGCCGGTTGCACCCACTGCAGCGTTCGCCTTGTCGTTGGAGATCCGACCCGAGGACACCGCATCAGCGAGTGCGGACGATTTGGCCATGGCCTCGCCCAGGCCCGCCGACGACCGGTTCTTCACCGTTGAGGTACCGGTTTGTTTCCCGACCCACTCGGCGGTGTCCCGAGCGCCGGTTCCGAGGTGCGCCCCGACCCGGTCAGCAGCGTGAGCCATCCGGGCATACTCGGCTTCCAGGCGAGAGATGCCCGTACGGAATGCAGCCAACCCGTCGCGCACGGCATGGCCTGAGACGGTGTCGAGATCGACTCGAGCGCAGGCATCAGCGGCCTCTCCGACCGCTGCGACTGCCTGGCTGATCTCCATGGAGATCAAGGTAGCGAGGGGGTGCATCAGAGTTGTTTGGGTACCACACGCTGGGGTGATGCAGCGGTTCGGCGCGAGCGGGCGCCCAGCGCGCCAGCACCGATCAGTGTGGCACTCGCGCTCGGCTCTACTGTCGTCGACATGGCCGCGTCTCCCAACGACTCATCCGATCGGCCGGGGCCGCTGCACGGTGTTCGAGTGCTCGACCTGACGCAGGCGCTCGCTGGCCCGTACAGCACCATGCTGCTCGCGGATCTGGGCGCAGACGTCGTGAAAGTCGAGCCGCCCACCGGCGACATGACCCGTTTCCCCGGACCGTTCACCGAGGAGGACACCGAGCGTGCATACGGCGGCTACTTCGCCAGCATCAATCGAGGTAAACGGTCGATCGTCCTCGACCTCAAAGACGACGCCGACCGCGCTGCCTTCCTCGAGCTCGCCACGACCGCCGATGTCGTTGTCGAGAACAGTCGCGCTGGGGTGATGGACCGGCTCGGTGTGGGCTACGAAACGCTCGCCGCGGCCAATCCCCGACTCGTCTACGCCGCCATTCGAGGTTTCGGAGACCCACGCACCGGAGCGAGTCCGTACAGCGACTGGCCTGCGTACGACATCGTGGCTCAAGCAATGGGCGGGCTCGTGAGCATCACGGGTCAGTCCGCTGACGAGGTCACCAAGTGTGGGCCGAGCGTCGGCGACATTTTTGCCGGCACCTTGAACACCGTTGGAGTCCTCGCCGCAGTGATCGACGCCCGATCGAGTGGGGTCGGCCAGTTCGTCGACGTGGCCATGTACGACGCCGTGCTGAGCCTGTGCGAAGGCGCTGCCTACAACTACTCCTACACCGGTCGGGTGCAGCAGCCGACGGGTAACGGCCACCCGGTGATTGCGCCCTTCGACGTGTTCCCGACGGCGGACGGCCACTGTGCGATCGGGACGCCATCGGACGACATGTTCCGTCGCCTTGCCATCGCCATCGGCCGCGAGTCGCTCGCCGACGATGACCGTTTCCGTGGCGGCTTCGATCGTCTCGTGAATCGGTCGGACCTGAACGCCGAGATCATTTCGTGGACGTCCACGGTCACCACCGTCGAAGTGGTCGAGCTGCTGGGCGGCTCGGTTCCGGTCGGTCCGGTGAACGACATCGAAGCGATTGCAGCGGACCCGCACGTGGCGAGTCGGGAGATGCTGGTGGAAGTCGAACAACCCGACGGCAGCAGACCCGTGACGTTGGCCGGGCAGCCGATCAAGATGACGAAGAGCCACACCGGCATCAAGTCGAGGCCACCGCGGCTCGGCGAACACACGAACGAAGTCTTCCAAGCCGCGGGAATCGAACGATGAGCGACCTGCTGGTGAACGTCGACAATGCGGTCGCCACCCTCACGCTCAACCGACCGGAGAAACGCAACGCCGTCACCTACGACATGTGGCTGGCCATCGCACAGCACTGTGCAGCGTTCGCCGCTGATGACTCGGTTCGATTGCTCGTGGTGGCCGGGGAGGGCGGCCACTTCTGTGCAGGTGCTGACGTGGCGGGGATGGCGAACGTGAGCGCAGCCGACTATGCCGGGGCGAACCTCGCTGCCGATGTCGCGCTGACGTCGTTTCCGAAGCCGTCGATTGCGGCCATCTCCGGATCGTGCGTTGGTGGGGGAGCACAGATCGCAACGGCGTGCGACATCCGAATTGCCGACACCACGTCCCGATTCGGCATCACGCCGGCACGGCTCGGGATTCTGTATCCCGCGCCGGCGATCGCACGGACCGTTGGGATGATCGGGCCGTCGGCGACGAAGCACCTGCTCTACTCCGCGGAGATCGTCGACGCCGATCGGGCGTTGCGCGTGGGCTTGGTCGATGAACTGCTCGCACCCGCCGCCGCCGCCGAGCGGTTGGAGGAGTTGTCCTTGCTGTTGGCATCGCAGCGCTCGCTGTTGACACAGATGGCGAGCAAGCAGATGGTCGACGAGGCGGCCGAACACGGTTCGATCTCGGACGCAACCGTTGCGTACTGGGATCATGCGGCCGCAGACAGCCCCGACGCACGCGAGGGCATTGCGGCGTTCATCGAGAAGCGACCGCCTCGGTTCACGTGGACGCCGAACCCCTGACAGGCGATTGGAAAACTCGGCCGAAACGACACGACCGGGCCCGGCTGCAGCGCTACCGTTACTGCCATGACGTTGACGAAGCGAGCCGTGGGCTCGGTGCTGGCGGGTGCGTTCATCATCGCCTCGTGCGGTGGTAGCGACGCCGCTGACCCGGTGCAGGACGCCTCAGAGGCGGTCGAAAGCGATCAAGACGCTGCGCCCGCAGGCAACCCGCTCCTCACCGGCACGGTGCCGACGGTGACCGGTTCGCAAGTCGACCTCGCCGGGTTCGAAGGCAAAGACGTGTTGCTGTGGGTCTGGGCGCCCTGGTGACCGACCTGTCGACGCGAAGCCCCTGCGGTCGCAGAGGTCACGAGTACATATGAAGGCGACGTGGAGATCTATGGCCTGTCCGGCCAGGACTCCGTTGCATCGTCCCTGGCGTTCGTCGAGGATCTCGGTGTCGGTGACATCGAGCATCTCCACGACGACACCGGTGAGATCTGGCAGCGATTCGGGATCGTCACGCAGCCAGCGTGGATCTTCATCAACGATGACGGTGAGATCGACACGAAGCTGGGCGCCCTCGGTGCCGATGGCATGCGCCAAGCGTTGAGCAATCTCGAAGCCAACTGAGTCGCGTCTGATCGGACGGCGTCCGGTGGTGCGGCGCATGGCGCCGAGGTTGTCCACCCAATGGCGGCTGACGATTCGACCATCCTCAACCACGCCGCCTCACCTGGTCGGTCGCCGACCTGTTGCACGTCGAGTTCAGCCCGTTGGCCCGAACACGGCTTCGGTCCGCTGTCGACAGGCCAGCAACGCCGACCGTTCGCGTGCGCTGATCCCTGAGGCAAACGCATCGCGCGCTGGACGGACCACCCGGGTGATCACGTCGGTGCAGATGGTGACCGCACCGGGGAACGACGTCCATTCGCCGTCATCGTCTTCGTGAAACAGCACGGTTGCCAGCAGCCCGTCGAGCGTGCGTTGGTCGGCGTACCTTCCGCTGATCGCCAAGCCCATCCCCGAGATCATGTTGCCGGTGCTCCAGAACACCGGCGTGTCATTGACCATCTCGAGCGGCTGGATGACGTGAGGTCCGTGGTGCACCACCATGTCGATGTCCGCGCCAGCGGTGATGGCGTTGGCGAAGAGTCGATCGCGTGCGATGGGAGCGCGTTGCATCTCGAACGTCACATGCACGCTGACGATCACAATCTCCGCGCCGCCTGCCCGAAGCGCCTGCACGTCGCGGATGACCTGGGCACTCGACGTCGCCGTGCTCTGCACCCATGACCGCGACGGCAGCACCGTGTTCGACGACCGGGTGTACGACACATGGCCGACCCGAACGCCGTCGACATCGAACACGTTCGGCAGCGCTTCGTTCTCCGATCGAGCGGTGCCGGTGTGGCTGATCCCGCTCGCATCGAGCGCATCGAGCGTGGACACCACACCGCTGGCACCTGCGTCGTAGCTGTGGTTCGAGGCAGTGGAGCATCGGTCGAAACCAGCCGAGCGCGCACCCGCAGCGAGCTCGAAGGGAGAGATCAACAAGTTCCCGCCGAACGGCGACCGGCCGATGTTGCCCGACGACGCTCCCGGTCGACCGATCGGGAGTTCCATGTGGCAGATCGCCAAGTCGGCTTGGGAGATCACCGGTTGAAGCGGGGCGAACAGAGGTCCGAAATCGAAACGTGCACCGGATGCGGCCCCGGCTTCAGCAGCGGCGACCCGCACCTGACTCTCGGTCAAGATGTCGCCGCCTGCCGTGATGCGAACGGAGCGTGGCGGGTCGATGCGTTCGGCGGGCTCGGTGCTCTGTGCAGCTCCGATGCCGCCGAGCAGTGCCGCGGTCGATGGTCCGCCGAGCATCGCGATGGTCGTTGTCAGGACAGCGAGCATTGCTACGACGTATCGAGTGCGGTGTTGATGCACCGCTGTCGATTGCTTCGCCACGAAGAGGAAACTAGTGGGGCTGGTGACGTGCGTCGTCGAACAGGCCATCGCGCCGATGCGGGCTGAACCGGGCGATACTCGGTGCACGATGGGTGATCAGTCAGACTTTCGAACGCCGGACGAGGACGACTGGGATCGCCCATGGGATGACGCCGAGGCGCCGCCATCGAAGAAGGCGCTGCAGGAAATTGCTCACGACCGTGGGCGGATCTGCAAGAAGCGAGGCTGCGTGGTGTGCGCACCGCTCGTCGAGCAGCGCCGTCTGAAGAAGAAGGAACGCAAGGCCGAAGCGCAAGCCCGTCTGCATGCCAAAGGGCAGCCCTGCAGTCGGAACAGTTGCACTGTCGAGGTGTGCGTGAAGGCCCGCGAGGCAACCGCATCGTCGACACCGAAGGACACGACGAATGCAACGTCCGCAGAGAAGTCGGCTGGCGTGGCGCAGGCTGATCCCGAGACGATGCGTCATCAGCAGGCCGAGCGGCATCGCGTCGGGCTCCCGTGTCGCTTGGAGCACTGTGGCGTACCAGCGTGCGTCCACGGATTCGCGAACGAACGCACGCGCCGCCATCGCGCTCGTCGGCCGTGCCGTGCCGCCGCGTGTGACAACCCGGTGTGCGTGGCCGCACGCTCCAAGAACTGATCAAGAACACCACCCGGCGTGCCGAAGACTTGGCATGCTCGCCCTCACCGACGCCCCCACGCTTGACGCCGCCACCTGCTCGCAGCTGCGCAGCATCGAAGCAGAGGAGCTGTTGGAGGCAATCACGGATCTCCGCGGTGCTGGCATCTTGAGCGGCGCCGAGTACGAAGCGAAGCGCCAGCGTCTCACATCACGCCTCTGATCGCGGACGGGCGAATTGCTCGGCCGTGCGACGCCGACCGTCGTTCACGGCTCGGTAACGCCCGTTCCCTAGCGTTGCGTCGATGTTGTCGACCCGTGGGATCTCCGCTCTGCTCGTCGCTGCCGTGCTGGTCGGTGCAGCCTGCGCTGGCGGGGGAAACGAGGCTGCTCCGGCCTCTCCCCAACGCTCCGACATCGCTGAACCGGATACCGCTGCACCAGATGCCGCTGAATCCAACACCGCCGAATCCGACGCCTTCGGCGATTCGGAGGCCGGAGCCAGCATTGCGAGCATCGACATCGTGTGGGCGCTCGACGGCGAATCGGTCGGCGGCAGCTTCGATTACAGCCAACCGATTGCACGCGACCGCTACGAAGCCGGCCTGCGACTCGACGTTGCATTCGCGGCCGATGGTGAAGTCGGCAACGTCACGACCGACCTCTCCCTTGCCATCACGATCAACGGCGACCGAATCCAGGCCGGCTCGACCTTCGGTCCGGAGCAGTCAGCGACGCAGCCAGACCGAGACGAGATGAACGTCATCACCTCCGAGAGTGGCTTCACGGCGCAGTTCCCGATCGGCCGGCCATTGTCGCCGATCTCGCTGCGCGACGCTCGCGACCGTGCGGTCGAGTTCGGCCTCGACCCTGACGATGAAGTGATCGAATTCGACGACACCGACATCTCGTTCAATGCCTCCGGCCTGCTCGACTTCCCAGCTGCTCCGATCGGCGGGAGCAACGACTATGTCATCGAACTGTCGGGCACGGTCCGACTCGGCAACGGTGTCGAGATCGATGTCGATGAAGGAGTTGCCCGAAGTGAGGTCGGTGAACGTCTGATGATCACCGAGACGCAGACCGTTGCTGTACCAGCTACTCGAGATTGCTCCGTTCAGACCGAGCGCTACCTCGAACTACTCGATGAAGAACTTGCGAACACCGACATCGTGCTCCTCGATCGCAGTCGGGCCTTCCTCCATATCGCCGATGAGCAGCGAGACAACGACTGTGGCGTGCGCGAGTTCAGCATTCCGGTCTGCGATGCCGCCCAAGCATCGTCAGGACCGACGCTCCTGCTCGAACCTCATCTCCGACTGTGCCCCGACGACCTCGAGCTGGTCGAAGCCACGGTCTTCGAGCCCCGATTCGATGACGGTGGCACCGTCCGCCTCGTGGTGCCCCGAACAAGCGATGGGTTGCCCGCTTACTCCGTGGCGATGAGCTTCCCGCTGTGGTCGGTGCAGACCACCTCCGAAGGGCCCACTCGTCAGAAGATCGCGCTCGTCGAGCAACGTGTCGATGCCCGGTTCGTCCGGATCGATGTCGACGTGAGCGCCATGCCCGCAAGCCTGCTCGAAGAACGTGCGGCCGCCGCAGTGGAACCCGAGTCCGCCGATGCCCAGATCCTGCTCAGCGACACGATCACCATCGCAGACCTGCCTGCCCGCAGACTGATTGCTCAGCTCGACGATGGCGTGTACCAAGTCGGCACCGCCATCGAGCTCGACGCGGAGCGTCTCCTGACCATCTCCGGCAGGCTGACCAGCACACCCGACCTTCCAATCGACGGTGAGGGCCTCGCCGCGCTGCTCACGTGCATCGAGACATCGGTGGTCGTCGCTCCATTCGAAACGGGCGTCGACCTCGAACCTGCCGGTGACTGCATTCCGATCACCGAGTACTCGACCAGTGAACCGACGCCGGATCCGGCGGCCCAGGCGTCAGCGAGTTTCGATGGCTCGGTGATCTCGCTCACGGTGCCGGGAACGATCGAAGAGTTGTTCCACGTCGTCACCGTTGCCGCGCCCGCTTGGGAGTCGAACAGCGTCCGCGAGACGGTCGAAGAGCAGGTCATCAAGCTCGACCCTGATGGCGGCGCCAGCTCGTTCGTCAGGGCCACCGCCTCCATGACGGAGAACTACCAGGCAAGCGAAGCCGAACTTGCAGCCCCGCCGTTCGATGACTGGACGACCGTATCCGATGAAATGCGTCCGCTCGGAGCCCGCGAGATGCGGGTCGTCGTACGCGACTGGGATGGCAAGAACATTCGGCGAGGCGTGATCATCGTGCAGATCGATTCGGATCGCATGCTCGTCGTCGAGGTGAACGTCGATGCGGCTGACGACGTCGAGTTCGACCTCCTCTTCGACACCGCGCTGGACTCGCTGTCGATCTCCCCGTGACGGGGGAGCCCGACGCGTAGGGTCTGGCCCGATGGGCGAAGCGAGCGACACCACCTTTGGGTATGCCGACTTCGGTCAGTGGTACGACACGTATCGCACCGATGTGCTGGAACCAGCGCTCGAGCACGCAATGGACTCGCTGCAACGCGAACTCGAAGACTCGCTGTCCGATCGTGACATCGCTCGCATTCGCTCACTGTCCGGTCGGGTGAAGTCCAAGCGGCGCACATGGCGCAAGGTCTCCCAGCCTCGCTACCGCAACCGCATCGCCAGCGTCGACGACATTCCGCAGGTGATCGACGACCTGGTCGGCATGCGCCTCACCTGCACCAACCTGCGCGACATCGAGATGGTTCAGGGTGCGTTCGAGAACTTGCCGCGCACGGCCGCCAAGAAGCGTTCGCTGGGTCTCGACCCCACGTCCGAGCGCGACTACGTGGAACGTCCGAAGCCATCGGGATATCGCGGCTGGCATGTCAACCTCGACGTGCTGCTCGACGGTGCGCCGGTCACCTGCGAGCTGCAGGTGCGCACGCTGCTGCAGGACAGTTGGGGCGAACTGACGCACGAGGACACGTACAGCAAGGCCAGCGAATCACCGCCGCTGGTCGTCGTGCTCAGTACGCGCATGGCCGACCTGTTGGCCACGCTCGACGACATCGCCGAGGACCTGCGCAACGAACTCGATCGCATCGATGAAGCCATCGTCGACGAGACCTCCGGTCAGCTCGACGAGCCCGGTGACGACGCCATTGAATTCGGACCCGGTGCTGATGCTGCCGACCTGGTGCTCGAACGGTGGCGCAACCTCGACCGGCCACTGGAGTTGTCGTCTCTTGCCTGGGCGTTGCAACACGAGTTCGGGGCAGAGGTGAGCGATGACTGGTTCGGGTTTCGTTCCTTCAAACGCTTTCTCAGCGCCGCGATCCCCGAGGGTGAATTCAGCAGTGGGCGACAGGCCTACCTGCTCGCGCCCGGGAGCTCACCGGACACGGTGGCCGGCGAGGCTGCGGACGATGCTGGTGGTGTCGATTCGGGTGCGGACCCAGACGACGCAGCGCGACCCGAGCCAGCCCCGAACGAAGGTGACGGTCCTTCCGATACCGCTTCGGCCGTTCCGGCCGAAGCGCTCGAGTTGCGACGCGTGGACCGCGGGTTCCCGCTCATCAGCACATCGGAGTGGGCTGGTCTCTTCGAGCATCTTGCTGCGGCATGGGAACACTCGGGCGGTGGGGCCCCCTCCAACAAGTTGGTCAACCAGATCACCCGTGCCGCCCGCGACCGTGGAGCCGCTGCGGGTGCGACGCTGTCCCGGCGCCATGTCGAGCACGTGCTGAAGGCGGTGCTTGCTGCCACCGATTCGGGCGAGCCGTTGAGCGCAGATCAGGTGGGCGACGTGTTTGCCACTTCGTTGCTGCAGCGGCTGGCTGATCTGCGCATCGTGCCAACGGGCAATGCGCCGGCCCGTGCTCGCATCGGCCGTTGGCTGCTCGGCTGATCAGCCGCCGGTACCCACGGTCTGGATCTCCGTCACGTCGAATGGGAACGAGAAGGAGCGGTCGAAGCTTCCGTAGCTGCCGGACCGGCCGTCGCTCGTGCGCCACGTGATGTCGTAGGTGATCGTGTACGTGACGATGTATGGCTTGCCGTCGGGGGACGGTTGCAGGTACGTGTGGCCGCACGGACCCTCGTCGGGATCGTTGGAACCCTCTTTGTAGGCAACGCCGAATTCTTCGCACACGATGACCGGTGACTTGTCTCCAGGGTCGATCGTGAAACCTGCGAAGCGACCGGTTGCTTCGGCCCACACACCGGCGAGGTCGGCCCGAGCGGTGGTGACTCCGGGATCCTCGATACTCAACCACAAGCCGAGGTTGACGACCGACCCCACTTCGGGCGCCGGGCTCTGCACCGGTGTCGGGAGTGGGAGGCGTGCCCGTGCCCGTTCGCTCGCCGGGCCAACGAGCGTGACGGGGTCGGGAGCGGGGGCGACCCAGACGGTGACCGGGCCGCCGCCGTTGCGAGTTCCGGTGCAGTCGCGGATCCAGCCGCGGCGACCCTGATCGTCCTCGATCTGCGTCGTTGCGTCCTCGACGCCTGCGGTGTTCTCCTGGTTGATGACGGTCCACGTGCACCGAGGCTCGTAGGTGACAGGGCCAGGTGGCTGCGGTGCCGGACTCGGACTCGACGTCCCGCCGCCCGTGGAGACCCCCGCCGACAGCACCCCATCATCCACGCCGGTTGA
>JBGCEY010000050.1:0-38055 GCA_045106645.1 Ilumatobacter sp. | reverse complement strand
GTACACGAGTCGGAGGTACCCCTCACCCGTGCGGTCGAATCGATAGGCACTCACGAGGTCCACGTCGTAGTCGGTCAGTAAGCGGACCGCCCGAGGAAGCTCAGCCATGTCGAACGGCAGGTCCGCATCGGTGTAGAGCACGAGGTCGCCGGTGGCCGCCGCGAACCAGGTCTTGATCGCTCCCCCGAGTTTGCGCTTCTTCTCGTGGTGCACCACCCGAACGTGGCGATTCTCCGTTGCGATTCGATCGGCAATGGCGCCGGTGTCGTCGGTGGATGCGTCATCGATCACGATCAACTCGTAGTCGGCAATGTCACCGCTGGCGATGAGGCCCGTGGCAGCGCGATGACCGGCGTCGAGCGCTCGCTCGATGTACATCTCCTCGTTCCACATCGGATAGAAGATCGACAGCTTCTGGAAGGTCTCACGCTGGGGGTCGCGCATCACGGCCGCAGGGTAGCTGTCGCCGAGCATCCAATGACGTCGGCGCCGCTGCCGCTGCGGACACCACTGCCGCGTTCACCTCGTGTCACCGCGGCGGTAGCGTTCGCCTCGATGTCGTTCGCTCCGCCCGATCCGTTGGACGCCCCGATCAGCTTCGACCCGCCGAGCGAGGCTGCGACTCCCGCGGCACAGGCGCTGTTGCTGGCACGCCCCGGCGACCTCACGGGCATGTGGCGTGCACTTCTGGGACTCGGATGGGTCGCAGCGTTCTTCGCGTACGCAGGCGTCTGGCAGGCAAGCGTTCAGATCGGTATCGGTACATGGTGGATCGGGCCCCGCGCTCAACCCACCAACATCGCCATTCGTCTGCTCCCGTTCGTGCTGGCCCTGGTGATGTCGCTGATGATCGTCTACAGCGTTCGCCATCTCGTGCGTTGGAGCGCGGCCGGCGTCGGCGCCGCTGCACTCATCGCCGTTCCTGACTTTTCGCGTTCACTCGGCCTCGGCGTTGCCGAAGCTGCGATCGCTGGGCTGTTGGGCATCATCACCCTGGCATCGCTGTCCGGGAGATATCGCGCGGTGGCTGCGTCACCCGATGCCGCGTCCGACTGAGTCGGTCCAGATATCGTCTCGGCCGTGCCCGACCCCTCCCGTTCCTCGTCAACCGATCAGATCGCATCGAACGCGAAGGTCCTGATGAAGCTGCCCGAGGGCGAGCGAGTCGGTATTGCTTTTTCCGGAGGACTCGACACCTCGGCAGCCGTTGCATGGATGCGTGAGCGCGGTGCCGTGCCGTATACCTACACCGCCGACATCGGTCAGTACGACGAACCCGAACTCGACACCGTTCCCGAGCGAGCGAAGCTCTACGGCGCAGAGCAAGCCCGGCTGATCGACTGCCGCGAGGAACTGGTGCGCGAAGGCTTGATTGCCCTGCAGTGCGGTGCGTTCCACATCCGCACCGCCGGCAAGACCTACTTCAACACCACACCACTGGGTCGAGCGGTGACCGGCACCCTGCTGGTTCGGGCGATGCAGGACGACGGCGTCGACATCTGGGGCGATGGGTCGACCTACAAGGGCAACGACATCGAGCGCTTCTACCGGTACGGCCTGCTCGTGAACCCGGATCTGCGGATCTACAAGCCGTGGCTCGACCCCGACTTCGTCGATGAGTTGGGGGGCCGACAGGGAATGAGCGAGTTCCTGGTCGAACGGGGGCTGCCGTACCGCGACCCCACCGAAAAGGCGTACTCGACCGACGCCAACATCTGGGGTGCTACGCACGAAGCAAAGGCGCTCGAAGAACTCGATGTCTCGATGGAGATCGTCACGCCGATCATGGGCGTGGCGCACTGGGACTCGAACGTCGAGATCGCGACCGAGGACATCACGATCGGATTCGAGCAAGGCTGGCCGACCACGATCAACGGCGCATCGTTTGCCTCGTCGGTCGACTTGGTGATGGAGGCCAACAGCATCGGCGGGCGCCACGGTCTCGGCATGAGTGATCAGATCGAGAACCGCATCATCGAGGCCAAGTCACGCGGCATCTACGAAGGCCCCGGCATGGCGCTGTTGCAGATCGCGTACGAGCGACTCCTCACCGCGATCCACAACGAGAACACGTTGGAGAACTACACGACGATGGGCCGCCGACTCGGGCGCCTGCTGTACGAGGGCCGCTGGTTCGACCCACAGTGCCTGATGCTGCGCGAACCGCTGTTGCGTTGGGTCGGTGCAGCCACGACCGGCGAAGTCACGGTGCGCCTGCGACGCGGTGATGACTACTCGGTCATGAACACCACGGGCGAGAACTTCACGTACGAGCCTGATCGTCTCTCGATGGAGCGAGTCGAGGATCAGCCGTTCGGCCCGCTCGATCGCATCGGACAGCTGACCATGCGCAACCTCGACATCACCGACACACGCAACAAGCTCGACGTGTATCAGGGCATCGGGACGCTCAGCCAGGGCGATATCACCCCCGCTCTCGACCGCGCCGACTGAGCCGACTGGGTCTGCTGCGACGCTTGGAGTCAGCTGCGGGGTGGAATCGCCGCGACGATGTTCGCGATGAGCGCAGCACGCTCCGACATGGTCGAGACCACGAGGTGCTCGGTGTCGGCGTGGGCCCCGCCACCCACAGCACCCAGTCCATCCAGCGTTGCGACACCGATGGCGGCGGTGAAGTTCCCGTCGCTGCCACCGCCGACGGCGAGCCCCACGATCCCGGGCGACACCTGCTCAGCGATCGGGAACAGCGAGGCCGACGCCGACTCCGGCATCGGCGGGCGTCCGATCTGGCCGAGCACCGTGAGCGATGCCGCAGCGTCAACCGCACACAGTGCTGCCATTGCCGACTCGACGCGCGCCTTCTCGTCAGCTGACTCGACGCGCACGTCGATCTTGATGCGCGCCTCTGCCGGCACGACATTGTCGGTGGTTCCGGCCGTTGCAACCGTGGGCGTGACCGTGGTCCCGACATCGGCGTCGCCGAACTGGCTGATCGTTGCAACCTGGTGGGCCATCTCGATCAACGCATTCACCCCGTTCTCCGGCTCGAGTCCGGCGTGAGCTGCTCGCCCACCAACGACCACTTCGAACGTTCCGCAGCCCTTTCGCCCGGTCTTCAGCGCGCCACCGTCCGCAGACGGTTCGAGCACCAGCACGTTGCCGCACGCCAACGCCCGCGCTTCGATCAACGCCCTCGATTCGTGTGAACCCACCTCTTCGTCGGCGCTGAACAGCAGTTCCACTCCCGACGTGTCGTCGATCTGGGCCAGACCGTGCAGCGCCTGCACGATGCCGCCGAGCATGTCGAACACACCGGGCCCGGTTGCCACACCGTCGGTGACAGCGAACGGGCGGTCAGCCAAAGTTCCCATCGGGAACACGGTGTCGTGGTGGCCGAGAATCAACACCTTGGGCTCGCCTCCGCCCTGCCAGTGAACGTGCGGGCCTGCAGGGCTCTCGACGAGGGTGCAGTGCCCGCCGAGGTGGCGTTCGATCAACGCCGCGAGCGCTGCTGCCGACAACTCCAACTGCTCCACCACGAGCGATGGAGATTCGATGTTCACCAGCATCGCAAGGTCGTCGATCATTGCATCGAGGTCGAACACGGTGGGCGAAATCAACTCGGGCACCCCTCCAGGCTACGCAACCGAGGCGTCCCTGCGATGCGATCGTGAGGACGCCGCGCCGACCTGCGATGCTGATTGGATGGGCAGACGGGTGACGGCTGGAATCGTGACGATGGCGCTGGTCGCAGCAGCGTGCGCTGGCGATGACGACACCACGTCGACCAGCGAGCCACCGGCATCGACAACGGCTGAGACCGAACCGGAACCCGACGCGCCGCCCACGGCTGAGACCGAACCGGAACCCGACACCGAGCAGGCAGGCGAGTCCACCGAGGCCGATCCCTCGGACGAGCCCGATCCACCGACCATTGATGAGTTGCCCGTGCTGGAACTCGGCGAGTTGCTCCAACCAGGCGTGGAGCAAGTGTCGCTCGTGGGCGCCGAACCCGACATCGTCTACGACTTGGTCGACGAGGCCGGCGCCACGGTCAGCAGCGGTGTCGTCGACGAATACGGCTCGTTGGTGTTCCGTTCACTCGATGCGTCCGCCGACCACCGACTGGTGAGCGATGCCGGCGCGTCGGCACCGATCGATGTGCTCGCACGCGACGAGCACCCGCAGCCTGCGTTCTTTGCCGAACAACGCCTGGAGCTGAATCGGGAGGCCAACACCGGCTTCGACTACATCGAAACGCGTGACGGCACCACGCTCGGTGCGTACATCGTCCTGCCTGGGCCAATCGAGGACGGTCCCTACCCGACCGTGGTCGAGTACTCGGGATACTCCCCGAGCAACCCGAGCCAGGGTCCCGGGTTCCCGACGCTGTTCAGTTCGCTCGGCTACGCCTACGTGGGCGTGAACGTCCGTGGCACCGGGTGTAGCGGCGGGTCGTTCCGATACTTCGAGTACACCCAGTCGACCGACGGCTACGACGTGGTCGAGGCGGTTGCCGCACAGCCATGGGTGCAGGACAACGAAGTCGGCATGGTCGGAATCTCGTACCCCGGCATCAGCCAGCTCTTCGTGGCACAGACCCAGCCTCCGAGCTTGCGTGCCATCACTCCGGTGTCGGTGCTCGACGACAGCACGCTCGCCACGCTGTCCCCTGGCGGCATCTTGAACACGGGTTTTGCACTGAGCTGGACTCAGGAGCGCGTCGACTCGGCCCGCGCGTCGATCGATGCTGCGGGCGCGCCGACGGGTGAAGGCCAGGGCTGGACGGTCGACGAGATCGATGCTGGCGATGACGTGTGCGCAGCGAACCAGGGAGTCCGACTCCAGAACCCCGACCTGATCGCCGAAGTGTTCGACAACCCGTTCTACGACCCCGCATTGGGTGATGACCTGGCGCCGAGTCGCTTCGTCGACAAGATCGAGGTGCCCACCTTCCTCGCTGGCGCCTGGCAGGACGAACAGACCGGAGGCCGGTTCCCGACGATGATCCCGAACTTCACCGGCACCGACCAGTTGTATGTGTCGCTGCTGAACGGCCTCCATACCGAATCGATCAGCCCGGCGGTCCTGCCCCGACTGGTCGAGTTCCTCGACCTCTATGTGGCTCAGCGCACACCGAATCTGGATGCGCTGAACGGTGTCGGCCCGCTCCTTGCTGCCGGTCTCTACGGCACACCCGAGATCGGAGACCCACCGAACCGATTCGCAGAGATGAGCTACGAGGAAGCGCTTGCTGCTTTCGAGGCCGAGCCGATGGTGCAGATCCTGTTCGAACAGGGTGCAGCCGACGGCTTCGAGCCGCTGACTCCGCTGCCGCGTTTCGTCGAGTCGTTCGACGCCTGGCCGATCCCGAGTGTCGAGGCAACCGAGTGGTATCTGGGTCCCGACGATTCGCTGACGCCCCAAACCGCTCCGCCCGAGGACGGCCGCACTTCGTACCGTGCGCTCCCTGACGGTGTGCCCATGACGTTCTGGGACGGTGACTCCTCTGCGCTGTGGCGCACCGATGTCACGTGGGATTGGCAAGAGCCAGCCCCCGGCACGTTCGCCGACTTCCGGACCGAACCGCTTGACGAGACGGTGACCATGATCGGGTCTGCGTCTGCGGACCTGTGGATCACGAGCAACCTGGGCGACACCGATCTCGAAGTCACCTTGACCGAACTTCGACCGGACGGCACCGAGGTGATGGTCCAGTCCGGTTGGCTACGCGCCAGTCATCGGGCGCTCGACGACGCAGCAACAACGCCACTGCGCCCGGTCCACACCCACCTCGAGGTGGATGCGTCGCCGCTCCCCGACCCAGGCGATGCCAACGGCAATCTCGATCTCGAAACCACCGACGCATTCGAATTGGCCCGCGTGGAGATCTTCCCGTTCGCACACGTGTTCCGGGCAGGTTCACGAGTTCGACTGATGGTCGATGCTCCGGGAGGCAATCGAGCGGTGTGGGCCTTCGACACCATCTCGGGTGGTGAACAAGTGCAGATCGGTTTCGGGCCGTCGACGCCGTCGCGCGTTGTGCTTCCCGTGGTCCCCGGCATCGAGCCGCCAGCGGAGTACCCGGACTGCAACTCGCTCAAAGGACAGCCCTGCCGAGTGCCGCGGACCTAACGGGCACCGCTGCCACCACCCGACTCAACACCGGCTGCGTGCCCAACCTGATTGACTGCAGCCCGTGGGGTCCGGTGATCATCGTCGTGAACTGGCGGAGTTCCTCCGCGCGCGTCGTGAGGCAATCAGGCCCGACCAGGTCGGGCTCCCGAGCGGCCGCGGTCGACGCACACCGGGCCTGCGTCGCGAAGAGGTCGCACTCCTCGCGGGTGTCTCGGTCACGTGGTACACGTGGCTCGAACAGGGACGTCGGATCAATGCGTCAGACGACGTGCTCATCGCGATCGGTCGAGCGCTTCGATTGGACGACGCAGGACAGGCTCATCTCCTTGCGCTGACCGACCCCGGCACGGCCACTGCCGAGGCACCGACCGAAGCACCCAGCGCATTGGTGCGCCTCCTCGATGCACTGATGCCTGCGCCCGCATACGTGCTCGGCCCGCACTGGGAGTTCGTGGCCTGGAATGACGCCCAGGAGCGGCTCTACCCTCGGCTTGCCGATCTCGAGGGGGTGCGCCGAAATCTTCTGTGGGTGTTGTTCGCCGATGAGTCGACGCGTGAGTTGATCACCGATTGGGACATCCACGCACGCCAGGCGTTGGCGGAGTTTCGGTCGGCCACTTCGACGGTCCGCCACGATCAGGCGATGGTCGAGTTGGTCAACGTGCTGTCGGCAGAGAGCGAAGCCTTCGCTCAGTGGTGGCCTGAACACGACGTTTCCGGCTTCGAAACTCGTCTGCGTCGATTCCGTCACCCGTCGGCGGGCGAGCTGACCTTTGAGTACCAACAGTTGACCCCTGCTGAGTGGCCAACACTGCGCATTGTCGCCCAACTGCCCGTTCCTGGCGATGACTCCGCCGAACGCCTGGCCGTGCGGCACTATCTGGTCTGATCATGCTCGTCTGATCAACGGTCGGCCTGCGGCGCCGATGTCGCGTCGGCCACCGTCGACCGCACCGCGATGGTCGTACGTGTCGGTCGTGTCACCGGCGGCACCGAACTGGTGGTCGTCGTGGTGCTGGTCGACGTCGTCGTGGTGGAAACCGTCGGTCGCACCGGGTCGCGCACCTGCTCCGGGCTGGTCGTCGTGGCGCTGGTCGTCGTGGTGCTGGTCGTCGTGGTGCTGGTCGATGTTGGGCGCGTCGATGATGGGGTGTCCACCGGGCGAGCAGGTGAGGCGGGCCGCACCCCGTCGGCGTCCACCACCGTGCTCTCGGTCTCGGTCTCGGTGTCCCTGACCGGGACCGTTGTTCTGGCTGGGACGATTGCTTCGTCTGGTTCGGAGGTCGTCGTGGCCGATGTGGTCGCCGACGGCGCCGTTGATGCCGGCACCGTCTCGACGTTGCCGTTCGTACCGGGCACACTCGACGTGACCGTCGAAGCATTTCCGGTCTCAGCAACGAGCTCGCCATCCGCCACCCGGTAGCGACCTGGACCGAAGCGGCGTCCATCCACGACCACGAACTCGGCAACCTCGAGGTCAGCACCCTCCGGCAACGCGGTCCCTGCTCGTCCCTGCACCTCGTCGCCCCCTGGCAACGCAACGGTCACCCCGGCTGCATCAGCGATCACCAAGCCGTCATCGTCGGCTGCCAGCAAGCCGAATGCGAGCACGCAGACGAACAGCGTTGCCGCAACGGACACCATCTGAATTGCCCGTCGAGGACGACGCCTGCGACCCGCTTCCAACACCACAGCTGGCACCACGACGGCAACGTTGGGCCGACGCTCCGTGCGATCGCCGAGCACTCGCGCTTCGAGCGCTGCAAGCCGTTCCTCGGAGATCACGACGGGTTCGGAGCCGAGCGCTGCCAACGCAGTGGCGACGTCGTCGGGTGTCGGTTCATCGATGTCATCGGTCATTTTCCAGCTCCTCTCGGCCGCGTTTCGGACAGTGCCGTTCGCAGTGCGGTGGTGGCGCGATGGGCTCGCACTGCCACTGCTCCGCTCGTGATGTCGAGCGCTGCGGCCACCTCCTGGACATCGAGGTCGCCAAACCACCGCAGCGCGATCACCTCCTGGTGCGTTGCACTCAGCGTCGACAGTGCAGCGCGCAATGTGTCGGCGTCGATGCCGTGCACCACGGGCACTCCATCCGGTTCGCTGCCAGCGCTGATGTTGACGTCGGCCTGAGACGCTCGTTCTTCGCGTCGGCGGCGGCGGTCCATCGAACGCATCACGTCGATCAGTTCGTTCCCTGCGAGGCGAAAGACCCACGGACGGAAGGCCACGTGGCGTCGACTGAGGTCGCAGACCTGCGTCCACGCGCGCTCGAACGTCGCCGCCACGACGTCATCGGCTGTCGATGGCGATCCGCAGCGCCGTTCGACGAAGCGAACGAGGTCGGGAGCGTGGCGCCGGAAGAGCGCGGCAAATGCGTGATCATCGCCAGCACACGCTGACGCAACCAGTTCCGCATCCTCACACCGCTGCGCATCGCGGCTCGCCCGCCGACCAGTCACTCAGCCAGCTCGCTCCCGCTCCGGTGCGAGCGAATCATCGACGTCTCCAACGGGCCGCCGCGGGCGAACCACCACCGGCACCGTCGTGTTCCTGGTGGTCGTGATGGTGGTCGCGGTCGGCATCGTCGTCGCTTGAGCGCCAGCCACACGTTCCACCGAAGCCCGGTCGAGGGTCGAGTCAATCGACTCCGGCGCCGGCCGCACCTCGACGGCATCTGCCTCGCTCGGCGCAACCGTGCTCGGCGCAACCGTGATCGGCGCAACCGTGATCGGCGGAATAGTGATCGGCGGAATAGTGGTCGGCGGAATAGTGGTCGGCGTGACAGTGAAAGCAACACCATCCGCACGTGATCTCGCGACGATCTCTCCGGAGGAATCGGTTGCAATCACGGCATAGATCGCACGAGTCGTGGAGGTCGGCACGAGGTCACCGTATGACGTCGGGAACGGCGCCGCGAACGACTCCACGACTTCACGTGCTGCGCCGTCAACAGAACGCCACAGTGTCAACGTGCGTGCCGGTTCGATCGGCACGGTCCAGCGGCAGCGAACCGCGACCTCACCGGTGGCTGAGCAGTCGAGTCGGAGCACTTCGACGTCGGGGCTCGGGTTCGGAGCCACACCGGCAACCGCGGGCCGACTCGTTGCCACGATGCCACCGGCAGCATCGATTGCCTGCACGACGTAGAGGTAGCGAACGCCGCGACGAATCTCGGTGTCGACGAACGTGTTCGACCACGGGTCGCTCGTGCGGTGGATCACCTGACGGGCCTCTCCGCTGCCGACGGCGAGGCGAACAAGACGGACGCCGACTGCGCCGTCCGGCACGGTCCAACGGCAGCCAATCGCCGCCACATCGTCTCGGACGCGCCCCTCACACCCCAGTTGCAGAACGTCAACGGGCACCGAGACGCCGGCAACCGATTGATCTGCGGCTGCTGTTCCAGCCATGGTCAGCCCGGCACCGGACACGACGGTGGCGACCGTGATCGCCGCCGCCATCGACCGACGTCCCGGTGCTCGTGTTCGTGTTCGTGTTCGTTCGATCATCACATCTCCTCGTTCGTTCGACCGGTGCGACTCACCCGCCGACACCTCTACAACGACACCAGAGTCGATTCGATTACATCGCAGCGTCGAAGAAGCTGGTGAGACGCGGCACACTCATGGTCGATGTTCGAAACCGTGCGTGAGCTGATTCGCGAGATCCGCAAAGACGGCTTGTTCGACGTGGCTGCAGGCGTGGCGTTCTGGCTGCTGCTGAGTCTCCCCGCAGCACTCCTCGCAGGGCTGTCGTCCGTGTCGCTCCTCGGCGATGGTCTCGCCGAGGAACTCAAGAATGCAACCGACGAGTTCATTGCCAGGGTCTTTGCCGACCAGGCAGCGGACCTGCAGCCGTCGATCGACAGCTTGTTCGTCGACAATCGAGCAGGCGTGCTGAGTGCCTCGATCGCAACGGCCGTGTTCACCCTGTCGAGGGGGTTTGCCGGTCTCGTTCGCGGACTCGACGAGGTGTACGACATCGAGGAAACACGCAACTTCATCCACACCCGTGCGGTCGCCATCGGATTGGCACTCGGCACCCTGCTCACCGTTGCGATCTCGACCGCGCTGTGGGCGGCCGGCGCCGATCAAGGAATTCCGGTGCCGCTGCGGATCATCCCGGCGTTTGCAGTGCTGATCGCATGGTCGGCAACGATGTTCCACATCGGCCCGAACCATCACACCCCATGGCGCTACGACGTGCCAGGAGCAGCGTTCGCCACCGTCGGGTGGCTGCTCTTGTCACTCGGTTTCGGATGGTACGTGCGCCTGCTCGGCAACGAAGGCAGTAACGACGTCATTGGAGCTGCGGGTGCGATTCTGCTCGCACTGACGTGGGTTTGGCTGGCCTGCGTGGTGTTCTTGATCGGCGGTGAGCTGAACCAGATCCTTGCTGATCGTGCTGGCGTGATCCGCGAGAACCGCCACCTGGTACAGCGCGTGCGTGAGCGGCGGGCGGCCCGTTCAGCGAGCGTCGACACCACCCCCGCTGCCGAGGCCGAAAGCACTCCGCCGGTAAACTGAGCCAATGGACACCAGCGAACTCGACGCCGGATCGGGCGGCACCAAGATCGGTGGCTTTGCGAGTCGGATCGGTTTGCTGATCGGCACGAACATCGCCGTGATTGCGCTGTTCACCGTGGTTGCATCAGTCCTTGGCGTCGAGCCTCGGGGAATCGTCGGCCTCACGATCTTCTCGGCACTCTTTGGATTCGGTGGGGCGTTCGTGTCGTTGCTGATGTCCAAGAAGATGGCGATCAGGTCCACCGGCGCGGTCGTCATCGAGCACCCGCGCAACGATTCCGAACGCTGGCTCGTCGACATGGTTGCTCGACTGGCAACAGACGCCGGCATCGACATGCCTGACGTTGCGATCTTCAATTCTCCCGCTCCAAACGCGTTCGCAACCGGCGCGAAGCGCAACGACTCACTCGTCGCCGTGAGCATTGGACTCCTCGAGCGCATGACCGCCGAGGAAGTCGAAGCGGTCCTGGCCCATGAAATCGCGCACGTCGCCAACGGCGACATGGTCACCATGACCTTGCTGCAGGGTGTGGTGAACACGTTCGTGATCCTGATCTCACGACTCCTGGCCAACGTCGTCACCAACGTGTTGGGCCGCGACGGTCGAGGCACCTATTTCATCGTGGTGATGTTGCTCCAGGTGGTGCTCGGCTTCTTTGCGTCGATGATCGTCATGTGGTTCAGCCGTCATCGCGAATTCCGCGCCGATCGCGACGCTGGCACGCTCACCAGCAACACGGCAATGATCTCAGCGCTGCAGGTGCTCCAGCGCCAGCAAAGCGACGACATTCTTCCCGAGCAGGTGGCGGCGTTCGGTATCCGGGCGAGTCAGAGCCAAGGCCTTCGCAAGCTGTTGGCATCGCACCCGCCGCTCGAAGACCGCATCGCTGCCTTGCGCTGAACCCTTCGGAACGCGCCGACGAGGCTCAGTCCGGAGCGATCAGGGCCGCACCGACGATGCCGGCGTTGTTGGCCATCGAGGCAACGGCAATGGGTGTCTTGATCTCCACCTCGTCGAGCCACCGTTCGGTCTTCTTGCTCGCGCCACCACCGATGATGAACAAGTCGGGAGTAAACAGCGCTTCGACGTGTTCGAGGTAGCGCTCGACTCGACGGCCCCATTCGTTCCAACTCAGGTCATCGCGCTTCTTTGCGCTCGCCGCAGCGCGTTTCTCGGCATCGTGGCCATCGAGTTCGAGGTGTCCGAGCTCGGTGTTGGGAACCAGGATCCCGTCGACGAACAGCCCAGAGCCGATACCGGTCCCGAACGTCAACATCATCACGACGCCTGACTGTGCTTCGGGCGGGCCGTATCGAACCTCGGCGAGCCCAGCAGCATCGGCATCGTTGATCATGTGAACGTGGGCGCCAAGGGCGGCGGTGAAGAGCTCATCGGCGTTCACGTCGATCCACGATGCGTCGATGTTGGCTGCGGACCCGACGATCCCGTTGTTCACGACAGCCGGGAACGCACAGCCCACCGAGCTCGTCCAGTCGTTGTGGCGGACGAGTTCCACCACGACCTCTGCCATTGCGTCTGGGGTAGCAGGTTGTGGGGTGTCGATTCGGTATCGCTCGGTCACCAGTGCTCCGGTGGCGAGATCCACGACAGCGGCCTTCATACCGCTGCCACCGATGTCGATTCCAAACGCGAGCTCGCTGCGATCTGTGTTGGTCACAGACGCCAAGGTACCGGTCTCGTCAGCAGTCGGCAGAGACATCACAGCGCACGGCGGTCCGAGTAGCTGCCGGTGATCCGTCGCCCGGCACCGGCGGACCACTCACTGCGGGAATCAACGTCGTACTCGGTGCCGGAACCGTCGTCGAAGTCGCCGGAACGGTCGTCGGTGTTGTCGTCGTCGTGGTGGATGTGGTCGTCGGTGTCGTGGTCGTCGTGGTGGAGGTAGTCGTCGGTGTTGTCGTCGTCGTGGTGGAGGTGGTGGTGGTGGTGGTTGGTGTCGTCGTCGTGGTCGTGGTCGTGGTCGTCGTCGGACCGACACCAACGTTGCCAGCCTGGACCTCGACACGCAGCGAGAACTCCGACGTGCTCCCATTCGCGTCCGTCACCAGCGCACTCACGAACTGACCTCGGTCGACGACGAATGAATCGGATGGGTCGTCGCGGAACACGAACGTCGCCGTGGTGGCAGCCGTTGCCTGCACGCCCAAGGAACGGCGCCCGAGGCCGTGGCTCAATGCCGCAACCGACGTCTCGAACAGCTCCACGGTGCAGTCGACACATGCCGTCACGACCGCGCGGTCAGTGTCGACCGATTCGATTGACGCAACCGATGCTCCGTGTTGGGTCACTGTGGCATCGGGCGCCGCCGTGATCGCACCGACGGGCCACAGGTCGACGCCGAAACCGGGCCCGACGAATTCGATCGAGTTGCCCCGCAGCGTGTTGCCCTGAGTGGGGAACTGTGTCGGGTTCGGTGGGTAGAGGTTGTCCGGACGGATCGTCACACCGGTGTCAACCTGTTCGATGCGGTTGTTCTCGACGACGTTGTCGAATGCGCCGGTGGAAATCAGCACCCCCCATTGCGTTGCGGACACCGACCCGGTCACTCCGTCGGCGAGCACGCCCAGGCGGTTGTCGGCCACGACATTGTCGTGGGCCCCTTTGGAAATCGTGATGTTTGCAGCGCTGCCCACGATCACGTTCTCGCGCACCTCGTTGTGGTTCATGTCGGGCAGGCAGCTGGCGGAGCAGCTGCCTTTGCCTTCGAGATACACCCCGAACTCGCCGTTCTCGAACACTCCACCGGCCAGTGCGCCAGTTGCATCCGTGCCGATGAGGTTGCCTTTGACCAGGTTGAACGCGGTGTCGCCGACTCCACCGTGGCCGGGTTCGCCGAGCGCATTGTGCGAGATCTCGACACCGGTCAGGTCGTTGCCGGAGATCACGTTGTCGAGCACCTCGTTGTCGCTCGAGCCGTAGTTGAGGTCCACGCCATGGGCCCAGTTCTTGAGCGGAGCGGTGCCGTCCGGGGTGAGCCCGATGATGTTGTTCTGGATGACATTGAACTGAGTTCCAGGGTTGAACAGCCCGACCCCGCGTCCTGCGGTTCCCGAGATGACGTTTCTGTTCTCCAAGCCCGGGAGCCCCACCCGGTTGCGAGAGGAGCCTCGTTCGATGTGGACGCCATTCGAGGGGAACGAGCCGGCAGGGTTGCGCGAAATCGCTCCGAAGGTGCCGGCTGCATCGGTGCCGATGTGATTGCCGATGATGGTGTTCTCGTTCGCCTGCAGCGTGGGCGACCCCGACCACAGCCGGACATGAGCCCGAAAGTCGAAGATCGCAAGGCCTCGGATCACGTTGTTGCTGGATTGCAGGTAGATCCCGTCGATCGCGCTGTCCCCCGACGGGCCGAGCCCGCGCAGTTCGATGCGGAGGTCGGCGTTCATTGCCGCTGGGCTCGTGTTCACCGATGACAGCGGCTGGGTGTAGCCGTCGATCGTCGTGCCTGCGTCGTCTCGGAGGATGGGCAACAAGGCGGCTGGTTCGATCCGATGCGGCCCGACCCCCGAGATGTCGAACTCGATTCGGTCATGTCCGGCGGAGTTGTTTGCCTGCTCCATCGCAGCGCGCAGCGTGCACACATCGTTCGCTCCGGCGGGTCCGATGCTGCACCGCCCGTCGCTGCCGGACCAGTCCGCTTCGTCACCGGTGGAATTGACGGTGAAGGTCGTGCCTGCTGCGACAGCCGAGTCGGCAAACGGCACGCCCGACACGCCGACTGCGATCGTGGAGGTGGCGACGAGCGCTGCTATCGCACCGAGCGCACGACGGGGCCGGCTCCACCACCGCGCCGCCATCCGTCCCATGGCATCCACGCTAGACAGCTACGCACAGCGTTCACGCACCACGTCGAGTGTTTGATCAAGTCTTGACGTCTCCGAGGACCCTGGTCAGCAAAACACGGAGAACATGCAGCGTGCGGCCGCCTCGATGACGTTCGCCAGCGTGATCGTGCGCAGGTCAACCACCGGACCGGGCCCGACTCCGACCTCGATCGTCTGGACCGAACGATCATCGGGGGCTGCAAACAGTCCTGCGCCAACCAGCACACGTGGCGAATGCTCCGAGGTGTTGCCTGCAGCGTCGGTGGCGTGGATGGCCACGTACATGCCAGGCGCAACCACGTAGCGATCGGTGGAGGCGGTGCGCAAGCTGATGCGCACGTCGCCATTGGAATCAGCGAGGCCATCGGCAACCCAGGCGCGGCCGCGACCGAAGTCCGGCCAACACAGCGTGCAATCCGGCACCGTGGTGACGAACACCTCGATGCTGCAACCGGCGCACGCTGTGGCGGTCAGTTCATCGCTGTTCACCGACAGCACGGCAGGCATCGTGATGCCGCCGTTCACGAGCAGGCTGGGCTGCAGGCTCGGGCCGGACACAACGGGGCCAGGCGCGGTGTACTCGTACAGATCGATACCGAGCCCGAGGTCGATGTCGTCGATCGAGTTCTTCGAGAAGGTGTTGCCGGACGTGTCGAACACTGCGTCGTCAGGACACGTTACGTCAGAGGTGAAGCAGTCGGAGGGGTAGCTGTTGTCGGGCTTCACGTGGATACCGCGATCCACTCCGGCAATGATGTTGCGCTCGACGAGGTTGTCGAACGCACCTGCCTGGATCAGGATGGCCCACGTGGTTGCAGCAGACCCTTCGGCACGACCACCGTTGCCCAGCACGCCGATGTTGTTGAACGCAACCCGGTTGTCGTGGGCCCCCTTCCACAACATGACGTTGACGGTCGACCCGACGATCACATTGCGCAGCACCGAATTGTCGGCAATGTCGGGTTCGCATTCATCAGCACATCGCGCCTGACCCTCCAGGTTCACGCCGAACTCGCGGTTGCCGGCAAAGAGCGGCCCACTGCGGCCGTCCGGGGTGGTCCCGATCAGGTTGTGGCTCACGATGTTGCCCGTGGTGCCCGTGAGCCCGACATCGTGGGAGATCTCGATCCCGGACAGTTCACTGCCGGACACGACGTTGCCTTCGCCGGCAACGGTTCCGCCGATGAGATTGTTGCTCGCACTGAAGTTGATGTCGATGTTGTGGCCCCAGTTCGCAAGCCGGGCGTCGCCCGCCGGAGTCAGGCCAAACACGTTGTTCTGCACACGATTCTCATCGGTACCGGCGTTGTAGATCGCAACGCCCTTGTCCGCATTTCCGGCGAACAGGTTCCGGTTGCCATTGCCGAGGCGACCAATCCGGTTCCGCTGCGCGCCGCGCTCCAAGTGGACACCATTCGAGTTGGTGATCCTGGCCGGCTGACGGAACGTCGCGGCGGCATCGGTACCGATGAAGTTGCCGATGATCTGGTTTTCGTTGGCGGTCGGGCCGAGAACGCGGATGTGGCGGGCGAAGTCGAAGATCGAGAGCCCTCGGATGATGCTGCCAGCCGACCAGATCTCGAATGCGTCGAAGCTCTGAGGACCATCGCCGCGAAGCTCGACCATCAGCTGGGCGTTGGTGCCATGGTCGAGGGTGTTTTCCAATGCACCCGCCTGGCTGTAGCCGTCGATGGTGACCCCATCGGGATCCTTGACCGTTGGCAGGCTGGAGGCAACGTCGATCCGATGTGGCCCGGCTCCCGCGAGCGCGAACTCGATCACGTCACGGCCGGGCTGCGCTTCCGCTTCTTGCATCGCGGCGCGCAGCGTGCACGCAGCCGGCGCGCCGAAGACCGCGGTGTTACACACTCCGTCACCGACTTCGGCGTCGACGTCATCTGCGGGTGAGTCGACCTCGAACGTCGTCCCGAGTGCCTCCACCGGCAGCGGCGTGACAGCCACGAGCGACGCGACGCCCAGCACCGAGGCGAGCACGGTCGCGAGCAACGAGGTTGCTCCGCTCTGATGTCCGCCTCCCATGGTGTGGAGAGTAGCCCGGCCGACGGTTGCAGCACCCTCAGCCGGTCGGTCGGCGTGCCTCGGACCAGGTCATCCCGCGCTCGACGTTCGGCTCACGCGGGAGGCCGAGGACATGTTCGGCAACGATGTTGCGCTGCACGGCAAAGGTTCCTCCACCGAGTGTGAGCGCGGGGTGGAACAGATACCCGTAGTGCCAGATCGAATCGACTTCGTCGACGCGAACGGGGTCCTCCTTGAACCGGTTCTCGGTGGGAGCACTCTTCATCGACGCCGGCACCACACCCTTCGGTCCGGATCCTTCGAGCATGCCATCAGCGCCCGCGAGGTCCTTGGCGAGTGCGAGTACGTGCTGGCCGTGGTCGTCGGCCATGATCTTCTGGATCGACGCCTCGGGTCCCGGAGTCTTTCCCTGCAGGGTCGCACTCAAGCTGCGGAACCGGTTGAGTCGCAGCAGTTCGGCCTCGATGTGTACGTCGACCACACGCTGACGCAGCACCGGATCATCGAGCCCGCCCTGCCCGCGGACCAGGTCGACCAGCAACTCGGCCGACGGTCCAACCCCCCACATCGATCCGGCAGACGACAGCGACACGCGCTCGTTCGACAGCGTCACCTTCGCCAAACGCCAGCCGTCGCCTTCGGCACCGACTCGGTTGGCAACCGGGATGCGGACGTTGTCGAAGAACACCTGGTTGAACGAGTGCGCAGTGGTCATGTCGACGATCGGAGTCATCGACAACCCTTCGGCGTTCATCGGCATGATGAAGTACGAGATGCCCTTATGCTTGGGCTGGTCCGGGTCGGTGCGCGCGATCAAGATGCCGAACTGTGCGTGATGCGCCCCGCTGGACCAGATCTTGGAGCCGTTGATGACGTACTCGTCGCCGTCGCGCTCAGCTCGCGTGGCGAGGTTGGCGAGATCTGAACCGGCTTCGGTCTCGGAGAACAGCTGGCACCAGAACTCCTCGCCGCTGAAGATCTTCGGGAGGTAGCGCTCGTGCTGCTCGGGGGTGCCCGCCAACAGGATCGTGGGTGCTGCCCAACCAATGCCGATCTGGTTGTTCGGGCGCCGAACCGATGCCCTGGTGAGTTCGTCATCGATCACCAACTGGTCGATGGGGTCGGCATCGAGTCCGTACGGGGCCGGCCAGTGCGGCACCACGTACCCGGCCTCGGCGAGCTCGCGACCGCTCGGCTCGGGATGTGCGGTCAGCCACGCTCGAACTCGCTGGCGTGTCGGGTGGTCCTCGGGTGGCAGGTCAAAGTCCATCGTCTCTGAGTCTTGTCGGGGACACCCGGCGCAACAGAACCCGGGACGATTCGAAGCGCAGCGTGCGTCGATGCGAGGCTCGCGTTCGTGAACGATCCCATGCCCGTTTCGCCCCGAGCGACCGATGTGCTCGTGGTCGGCGCCGGATTCGGTGGCCTGTATGCGCTGCACCGGTTCCGCTCCGATGGATTCGACGTGCACGCCATCGAAGCCGGCAGCGGGGTAGGCGGGACGTGGTACTGGAACCGTTATCCCGGAGCCCGATGCGACGTCGAGAGCCTCGAGTACTCGTACCAGTTCGACCACGATCTGCAGCAGGAATGGCAGTGGAGCGAGCGCTACGCACCGCAGCCCGAGATCCTGGCGTACGCCGACCACGTGGCCGACCGCTTCGAGTTGCGAGATGGCATCGAGTTCGACACCCGCGTCGTGAGTGCCATCTTCGATGATTCCACCGAGCGATGGCTGGTCACGACGCAACCGGTCGCGGGACGCACCATCAACTCGGACGAACTCGGCGACGCCATCACCACCTGGGACGCACAATTCGTGGTGATGGCGACCGGCTGTCTGTCCAGCACGAACGTTCCGGATATCGACGGGCTCGATGAGTTCGAAGCTGCGGGTGGCACCCTGTTGCACACCGGCAGATGGCCACACGGAGGTGTCGATGTGAGCGGACGACGCGTGGCCGTCGTTGGCACAGGTTCGTCAGGCGTTCAGGCGATCCCACTGCTGGCCCGAGACGCTGCGCACCTGACGGTGTTCCAACGAACCGCTACGTATGCAGCGCCTGCTCGTAACGGTCCACTCGACCCGCAGCTCGAGGCCGAGGTCAAAGCCGACTACGCAGGGTTTCGCGCCACCTTGAAGAAGCGGGCCACGGCATTCGGCGCGAGCTATCCGCGGGCGCATCCGTCTGCGGTTGCGATGGACGATGCCGAACGTGAACGAGTGCTCGACGAACGTTGGGAACTCGGTGGCTTTGCCATCTCCACGGCGTTTCACGACCTGCTGATCGATCCGGCGGCCAATGCGCTGGTGGCGGACTACATGCGCCGCAAGATCCGCAGCCTCGTCGACGATCCAGACGTGGCTGAGATCCTCGCTCCGACCCAGACGTTTGCGTGCAAACGAATGTGTGTCGACTCGGGTTACTACGAGACCTACAACCGATCGAACGTGTCGCTGGTGAGCGTGAAGGACAATCCGATCGAACGGCTCACCGCATCGGGTGTGCAGCTCACCGACGGTTCGTCGCACGAGGTCGACACGGTGGTGTTCGCAACGGGATATGACGCAATGACGGGCAGCCTGCTGCGAGTCGACATCCGCGGACGAGATGCTCTGAGCTTGGCCGATGCCTGGGCCGCTGGGCCACGCACCGTGCTCGGCGTCGGTGTTCCCGGCTTCCCGAACCTGTTCACCGTGACCGGGCCGGGGAGCCCGTCGGTGCTCGCAAACATGATCACCGCGGTCGAACAGCACGTCGAGTGGATCGGTGACTGCATGACGTGGGTCCGAGATCATGGTCACCGCACGATCGAGGCCACCGTCACCGCTGCCGACGAGTGGGTCGAACACGTGAACGCACTCGCGGCCCGGACGCTGTATCCGACGTGCAACTCGTGGTATCTCGGCGCCAACGTGCCCGGCAAGCCGAGGGTGTTCATGCCGGTTCTCGGCTGGCCCCAGTACGTCGCTCGCTGCGACGAGGAGGCCGAAGGCGGCTACCCCGGCTTCATCGCTCGCTGAGTGGGGCCGCGTTCAGACGTACTTGTAGCCGAAGCGGCCCTTGATGCACAGGTTCCCGTGCGTGACCGAATGGTCGACCGGTGAGGTGACCTTCACGATCTCGTTGTCCTGCACGTGCAGTTCCAAGTTGCAACCGACACCGCAGTACGAGCACACCGTCTGGGTGACGGTCTGATCGTCCTCGCGCCAGTTGTCATCCTGTCGCAGGTCGAACTCGGTCTTGAACTGCAGTGCGTTGGTCGGACACACCGCCACGCAGTTACCGCAGTACACACACGCCGAGTCGGGCAGCGCTGCGTCGAACTCCGTGGAGATCCGGTTGTCAAAGCCGCGCCCGGCCACGGCGATGGCAAACGTGTGCTGTGCGTCATCGCCGCACGCCGACACGCACTTGTAGCAGAGCACGCACTTGTCGTAGTCCCTGATGTAGAGCTCGTCCTGAATGAGGATCGGCTCGTCGATCACCTTGCGGTCCTCGACGTAGCGAGTGACATCGGCCTCGTAGCGTTGCGAGTACTCGGCGATTTCAGGTGCCTGGCTGAGATCGACGCCAGTACCGAGAAACTCGAGCACCATCTTTCGGCTGTGGCGAACTCGATCCGAGTCGGTCTCGATGACCATGCCGTTTTCGACCGGACGAGAACACGACGGCACGAGGGTGCGGTTGCCCTCGACCTCCACGACACACACCCGGCACACGTTCACCGGCGTGAGGTTCTCTGCGTAGCAGATGGTCGGCGTGTCGATCCCCTGCGCGGTGCACGCATCGAGGATGGTGGCGCCGTCGTCAACCGAGACCTCGGCGCCGTCGATCCGCACGGTCACCCGAGTGAGTGAAGAAGTGCCAGGCACTTCTTCACCGGTTGTCGTGGTCATGAGCGTGCTCCGATGAGTCCGAGGCGAATCGCTGACTGCACGGCACCGGATGCCGTGTGGCCGAGTCCGCAAATGGATGCGTCCGCCATTGCGAGCGCCATATCGTCGATCAGGTCGTTGCGATCGTCGGACAGCGCCCCCACCAACGACATCTCGACGAGCACTTCGCGTTGGCGGACCACGCCGACGCGACACGGTACGCACTGCCCGCACGACTCGCCTTCGAAGAACTCGGCGATCCGCAGCAGCAGGGAGGTGAAGTCGACGTCGTCATCGAACAGCGTGATCACGCCGGAACCCAACGTGGTGCCGTGCTCACGAGTGTCCTCTTGGGTGAGGGGCATGTCGAGCTGGTCGGAGCCAACGAACGAGCCGGCGGCGCCACCCATCAGGATTGCTCGAGTCGAGCCGGTCGCTCCGCCTGCGAGTTCGATCACCTCGCCGAGCGTGGTCCCCATGTCCACCTCGTACAGACCGGGTACGGCAACGTGGCCGGACACGCAGAACAGGCGCGTTCCCGGTGACCGCTCGGTGCCTGCCCGTCGATACGCGTCCGCACCGTGCTGCACGATGAACATCGCGTTCAAGAGGGTCTCGGGGTTGTTCACCGCCGTCGGCTCGCCGAACAGCCCGTGCGTGGACGGGAACGGCGGCTTGTTGCGCGGCTCGCCGCGGAACCCGGCAATGGATTCCATCAGCGCAGTCTCTTCGCCACAGATGTAGGCCCCAGCACCGCGTCGCAGTTCGATGTCGAAGCACCGCCCGGAGCCGAGTACATCGTCGCCGAGCAATCCCGCGGCGCGGCATTGCTCGATGGCTCGTTCGAGCCGGGTGGTCGACAGCGGATACTCGCCGCGAACGTAGATCCAGCCGGTCTCTGCGCCGGTGGCCAGGCCAGCAAGCGTCAGGCCTTCGATCACCGAGAACGGATCGTTCTCCATGACGATGCGATCTTTGAACGTGCCCGGTTCGGATTCATCAGCGTTCGCGATCACGTGCTTCGGGCGACCACGCTCATCGGCGACGCCCTGCCACTTGATTGCGGTGGGGAATGCGGCACCGCCGCGCCCCGAGAGTCCGGCCGCACGAATCTCGTCGATCACCGCCTGGCTTCCGATCTCGATCGCACGAGCCAGCGCCAGGTAGCCGCCGTGCTCGCGATACGAAGTAAGCGACATCGGGTCAACAGCGCCGATACGCGCCAGCAACCGAACCTCAGCACTACGGATTCTCGAACCCGGGTCGATATTCCGTAGTTGGGGCAGTCGGTAGGGCTCGTCGGGGCGATCGGCGGGGACGTGGTCGGGCTCGTTGCGGCCTTGGACGAACTGGGCGGGCGCGCGCTCGCACTGGCCGAGGCATGGTCCTCGATGCACCTTCATGCCATCGGCTTCCAGCTGTTGAGCCAACGCTTCGGCACCCGTGACGTGGCACGACGTGTCCATGCACACGTGGTGCACCGATTGTTCGTGTCCCGGGTCGGTGGTGCGGAACAGTTCGTAGAAGCTGGCCACCCCGAATCCCTCTGCGGGCGGAACCTGCAGCGCATCACACAGGTAGTTGATTCCGCCGGGGCTGATCCAACCGGCCGTGGCCTGCAGCGCATGCAACCCCGGCAACAGCAGGTGACGGCGTTCTCGGCGTCGTGCGGTTCCACCGCGCACCGTCCGCTCGGTCTCGTGCACCACCGCTGCATCAGCAGGCGCGATCACCGCATCCACGGCGGCCCGTTCGGCATCGGTCGACGTGTCGACGGACAACTTCAGGTCAGCCATCGGTCATCGCCACCGATCGTTCGTCATGCGTCATTGCCCGGCCACCGGCACCGGTGCTTCGAGTCGATCGATGCGGATGGATGCTGCTTTGAACTCCGACGTGCCGGACCGCTTGTCCCAGGCATCGTTCGTGAGCTTGTTGATGTCGACCAAGTCGGGGAAGTGGTAGGTGGTGAAGGTGAGTCCCACGGGAATGTCGGGCTGCACTCGAATCGGCATCTCGACCGACCCGCGGGGCGACGACACCTTGACGCGTTCGCCGTCGGCAACGCCGAGTGCAGCGGCATCAGCAGGGTTCACGTCGAGCGCCTCGCCGTACCGGATGGGTGACGTGAAGCCGTTCGACTGCACGCCGGTGTTGTAGGAGTCAAGCGATCGGCCCGTGGTCAGGCGGAGCGGAAACTCTTCGGTGAGCGCCTCTTTCGGGCCTTCGTGCTCGACGACCGAGAACGGAGCGGGGTCGCGACCTTCTAAGTCGTCGGCCCAGAGCCAACCGTGCAGGAACGGGGAGCCTGGATGATCGAGCGATGGGCAGGGCCACTGCAGGCCTCCCTCGTTCTCGATCCGCTCGTACGACATGCCGGCGTGCAATGGAGAGAGCGATCGCAACTCGTCCCACAGGGCGTTCGGGTCGTTCGTGCCGAGATCGACATCCATCCGAGCAGCGAGTTCCACCATGATGTCGATGTCGTGACGCGCTTGCCCAGGTGGCGTGACCGCCCCACGAACCCGCTGCACCCGCCGCTCGGAGGACGTGACCGTTCCGTTGGATTCGGCCCACGCCACCGACGCCGGGAACACCACGTCGGCCAATTCGGCGGTGTGCGTGAGGAAGATGTCCTGAACAATCAAGCAGTCGAGTCCGGCGAGATGGGCTCGCGCCGTGTCGATGTCGGCTTCGGAATCAGCGGGGTTCTCCCCCACCACGTAGGCCGTGGTCATCTCTCCGCGACCCATTGCGTCGAACATGAGCGTGAGGTGGATGCCGTCGACCGGATTCAGCTCCATGCCGTACACCGCCTCGAACTTGCTGCGCTGGGCATCATCGGAGATGTTCTGAAAGCCCGGGAGCTTGTCGGGTAGCGCGCCCATGTCTCCGCCGCCCTGCACGTTGTTCTGCCCGCGCAACGGCACCAACCCGGAACCCCACCGACCGATGTGGCCTGTCAGGAGCGCGAGGTTGCACAGCGACAGCACGTTGTCGACGGCGTTGTGATGCTCGGTGATGCCGAGCGTCCACAGGATCTGGCTCTTCTCGCCGGTCGCATAGGCATGAGCCACTTCGCGGATTGCCTCGGCGGGGACACCGGTGATGTCAGCGGCGAATTCCAGCGTGTACGGCTCGACCGACGCTGCGAATTCGTCAAAGCCCTGGGTGGAGTGTGCAATGAAGTCGGTGTTGACGAGGTCCGCATCGATGATCTCACGGGCGATGGCATTGGCGAGGGCGATGTCGGTCCCGACGTCGATCCCGAGCCAGAGGTCAGCGAACTTCGACGACGAGGTTCGCCGCGGGTCGACGCAGTACATCTTGGCCCCGTTGTCGAGCCCCTTCATCAGGTGATGGAAGAAGATCGGGTGGGCCTCGCGGGCGTTGGAACCCCAGAGCAACACCACGTCGGCGTTCTCGATCTCCTCGTAGGACACCGTGCCGCCACCGGCTCCGAACACTGTCGCCAGACCGACGACCGAGGGAGCGTGTCAAGTTCGATTGCAGGAGTCGATGTTGTTCGACCCCATCACCATCCGAGCGAATTTCTGGCTCAGGTAGTTCACCTCGTTGGTGGCCTTCGAGCACGAGAACATGCCAAAGGCATTCGGCGACGATCCATCCACGATCTTCGACTTTGCTGCGGACAAGCCAGCCGCAGCCTTGTCGAGGGCCTCGTCCCACGTTGCCTCGCGCAGCTCGCCGCCTTTGGTGTCGCGAACCATGGGCACGGTCAGCCTGGGCAACCCCGGGGAGGTCATGCGTGCGCGGATGTCACGATCAGCTCGCTTTGCCATGAGCGCAATCTAGTGCGTTGCGCGCACCGAGCTGAGACGCACCGGGCATTGACGCCAGCGAAACAAACACGAACCGAGGGGCTTCGCGTGACCCAAATGACTATCGTGGGATTCATGCGTGATGAGTGGGATGGGCGGATGGACGAAACGCCGTCGTTCGGTACAGCACAGCTCTCCAAACCACCGGAACAACGTCGCCGCGAAGCGCTCCTCGCCCTCGGGCTGGTCGGCGTGCTCGGGCTTGCCGCCATCGGCGCGGTCATCACCTCTGCAGACTCCGGCGACTCGGTGATTTCGGTCGATGCCCCGACCGACGCCCTCGATGACATCAACGCCGCACTCGACGCGACCGCCGAAGCCGAGGCGGCCGCTGCTGCTGACGAGCCGTTCGTCGAACTGATCGATGTGGAACTGGCAGGCCTCGCCGATCCCGATCCTGATGTCGACGGCGAACCGGCGGCACAGGAGCGAGCAGATGGCGGTTGCACCATCGGGGCGCTGTCGCTGCGTCTGGGTGCCTCGGGCGACGGCGTCACCTGCCTGCAAGATGCGCTGACGGACGTGGGCTACTTCACCGGAACTGCGAACGGCGAGTTCGGCCAGACCACCTTTGATGCGGTGATGAAGTACCAGCAGGCCGAGGACATGTTCGTCGACGGCGTGGTCGGACGTGAAACGGCGCTTGGGCTCACGATCTGGCCGGACGAGGAAAGCCTCGTGACCCGCACACCACGGCCGGCTCCAGGAGCCGTTGATCTGTGGGGCGTGGAACTCTCGCCGGTCGGCACCGCAGGTGCCGACGCCCCTCCACTTCCTGAGAACTCCGGGTCGGGCTACCGCGTCGTCTACGACCGAGCTGGGCAGCGGGTGTGGGCAATCGATGGCAATGAGCGCGTCATTCGTTCATGGCTCGTATCGGGTAGCACCTACGCCAACGAGATCCCGGGCACCCACACCGTGTACAGCCGCTCGGAGGTGTCAACGGCGTGGAACGGCAAGGCGTACCTACCGAACATGATCCGCTGGCTCAAGACCGAGCGCGGCGCCATCGGGTTCCACGGCATTCCCACGAAGGTCTCCACCGGCGAGGTGTACCAGACCAGCGATGAGCTGGGGACGCGCCTGTCCGGCGGCTGCCAGCGTCAGCACAACCTCGATGCGTCGTTCCTCTGGGGCTTCGCCCCCGTGGGAACCACGGTCGTGGTCACCTGAGCTGCTGCCCCTGACGTCTCGCCCGCTCAGGGCATCGACACGATGGTCACCGTTCCGGTGGAACCGTCGATCTCGATCGTGGCGCCATCAGGGATCCGGTCGGTTGCGTCGTGCACGGACACCACACACGGGATGCCCAGCTCGCGGCTCACGATCGCGGCGTGACTCGCCACGGCGCCAACGTTCACCACCACACCCTCGGCCGCCAAGAACAGTGGCACCCACGATGGGTCTGTGGTCGGCGCAATCATGATGTCGCCGAGTTCGACCGCTCCGGCATCTGACGGGTCGAGCACGACACGGGCGGTTCCGGTGACCTTGCCCGGCGACCCGGAAGCACCCTGCAGAACGTCGCCTGCCCCAGCGAGCGCAGCCCCGCTGGCGCCGCGCTGCTTCCATTCCGAAATCGGCGGCACGGGCCGATCGATGCCGACGATGTACGGCGGCTCGACGGTTTGCAAGTGCTCGAACCCGGCTCGGCGTTCGGCGATGGTCGAGGCGAATGACGCGGGGTCGGCAAGGAACGCATCGAGCTCTTGTTCCATCAGCATGAAGACATCGTCGTTTCGCTCGATGGCTCCATCGGCGGCGAACCGCGTGCCGATCTCGAGCATCGCGAGCTTCGCTTCGTGGAGCAGCTTGATACACGCGTTCTTGCCCATCTCGCGCATCGCGAAGAACAGTCCAGCCGATGCAATGCCCGCTTGGAGCCCCCCGTGAGCTTCCGCATCGCCTTCGACCATCGCAAGCAGCTCGGTCGTGAGCGCTTCGCGTTCGGCGCGACCCCGCTCGTTGGCAGCGAGTGGCGATTTGGCATCGTCTTGATGCCGAAGCCGTTCGAGCATGCCGAGTGCCAGCGATGGCTTGGTGGTCCACGATGGTGCGCCGAGGTCCCACTCGTTGGGGCCGCGGTGGCCGTGGGCGGCAATGAACGCCTTCCACTGCTCGAGGAACGGCACAGCATCGTCGCCTGCCTCGACGAGGCGATCGAGGAGTCCATCGGCGCCAGCATCGAAGGCCGCCATCAGTGCGGGGTTTTCATGAATGGTGCGGCTGAGTTCCCACATGCCGAGCGATGCCTGCGCCGACTCGACATTGCCGACGGCGGTCATCACCTTGACGGCGTCGTCGCCGCGACCAATGGCGGTGCAGATCGCCTGCACGGCACCCGGTCCGAGCGACGCACCCAACGCCGACTGACAATATGCAGTCCAGGCCTCGTCGACCTTGGCGCCGCCGACCTCGCGTGCCCGTGCCAGGAGTTCTTCGTTGGTGAGTTCCCCGAGGTCTGGACGCGACGCAACAGCAGCTGACGCCATTGCCGACGCCTCCTCTTGCGCAGGGAAGCTCGAGGTACTCATGACCCATCCCATGGTCTCGGCGAGCTTTGCGCTCTGCGCTTCGTTCTCGTCAGCGGGGTCGGCCACGTACGCGGGAACGCCGGGGTGATCGCCGAAGTAGGCCTGGTCGATCGCTTCGGGGCTCGCTCCCGGCATGCGCACGCCCATGATCCGCGGGAGGGACAGTTGGTTGTAGAAGTAGCCGCCCCAATTGCCGAACACTTCGGGCGGATCAACGGCGAACTCATCGGCTTCGAGCACGCCGAAGGCAATGAAGCCCTTGGCCACGCCCGGGATGCAACCGCGCATCCAACCGAGGCTCCACCCCAGCGGAGTGAACGGCTCGGGACCCACTTCATCGGCGTTCGCGCGTGTGTAGTACGGAAAGCGGGTGCTGATCTCGGTGTCGTTGATCCAGCGCTGCAGTTCGGCCATGACGGTCCCCTCGTGGTGATGAGTGCTCTGGCGGAATCTAGTGATCGGGGAACGGGCGGAACGACCTGGAGATCGGCGACGGCGCAGTCAGACTGGCCAGCGGGACTCGGCGCCCGCGTGGCCGGTTCGAATCAGCCAGACGGTGGCGAGCACAGCCAGCACCACGGTCGCCAGGCTGATGACCAGCGCCACGCGATCGGGCGGCGCAACCGCCACGTCAGATGACAGTGCGGTGGCGGTGCGTTTCGCGACCATCCGGTCGCGCACCGCCAGCGCAGCACTCGCCACGAACCACAGCAGCGTGATGATGAAGGTCGCCTCACCGAGGCTCTGATGGTTCGAGATCTGCTCTTCGGTTCCCATCAAGAACACGTCGGCTGACGACAGCAGCGACTCGCCCGACTCCTTGGCAACGAACAGCATCGCCGTCATCACGAAGACGCCGGCAGGCATCAACCACCATATCCGTCGACGCTGGGCCGATCGAACGGCGAACACCACCGCGACCACCGCCAGGATCGGTATCAGGACCACGGGCGCATGCACCGCAAGCGGATGCGTCGGCACTCCGAAGAACTCGTCGAACACTCCCGCGAACATGACCGGAACCTAGCTCACGGTGATGTCGAGGCGTTGACCTTGTCCTGCGTGGCTGTTGTTTCCTGCGCCGAGGTTGCACACGAGCACGTAGCTGCCGGGTGCCAGCGTGACGGTGAGGTCCTCGCTGGAGCCACCACCCAACCGTCCCGTGCGGCCAATGAGTGTGCCGGTGGGCAGGTCGGCTTCGATGATCGATCCGCCTTCGGACAGCGGCAACGCCTCGTACCCAGCCCCTTCGACCACGGCGAACTCGTGGGGGAAGTTGCCGTCGTTGGTTGCGGTGAAGGTGATTGCACCCGCTGCGTACTCCGTCGGCGCTTCGATGGCCCACTCCACGAGCGACACCTCGGCAACAACGGCGTCAGCCGGTGCGGCATCGGGTTCGGTGACTGGCGCTTCGGTGACTGGCGCTTCGGTGACTGGCGCTTCGGTGACTGGCGCTTCGGTGACTGGCGCTTCGGTGACTGGCGCTTCGGTCACGGGCGCTTCGGTCACGGGCGCTTCGGTCACGGGCGCTTCGGTCACTGCTGGTTCGGTCACCTCGACCTCGTCGACCGGAGCCTCGGTCTCACTGCTCGAGCCGTCCGACGACCCGCCGCACGCTGCGGCAACGAGTGCCAACGTGGCAACGACGGGAAGCATGCGAGAAAGCGACATCATGGTCTCGGATCGTAGTTGTGTCTCACGCTCGGGCGGCGTCTGCTGGTTGCCATTTCGTTGCGTCGTCGGTCACCGGGCGACCTACCCTCGCGGCGTGACCCGTGGTTCGACTCCGACCCTGACCAACGAGCAGGTCACCGCGTACCTGGATCGCTTGGCCATCGATCGGACCACGTTGTCCACCGACGCTGACAGCCTGCGTCGCTTACAGCTGGCCCACCTCGACACCATCCCGTTCGAGAACCTCGACATCGTCTCCGGCGGAGTGCGCCACGATCGCCTCGCTGCAGTCGACAAGATCATCGGCTCGCAGCGCGGTGGCTGGTGTTTCGAGGTGAACGGCGCGTTTTCGCTGCTGCTCCGGCAACTGGGCTTCGAGGTGAAGTTGCTGGGTGCGGCTGTGCTGCGAGACGGCCCGTGCACGGTGATCGAGCATGTTCTCATGGAGGTATCTGCGAGCGGGTTGGAGCCGCACTTGGTGGATGTCGGCTTCGGGTCGAGCTTCGATCTGCCGTTGCGACTCAACACGAGTGACGCTCAAGACGGCGGTTCGGGGATCTTCGAACTCATCGCGAGCCCCCAGGGCACGACCGTTGCACGCCACGACGAAGGAATTCCTACCGCGCTGATGCGCTTCAAGCGAGTGGCACACGCCTTCGGCGACTTCGAAGCCGTTGCCGACTCGATGCAGACCGACCCCACGAAGAGTTGGGCAACGAAGCCGTTCGCGACGCGACGGCTGGCGGCCGACGCGGACATTGGCGGCGCAGGGCGAGTTTCACTGTCGCACGATCATCTTGTCGTGCGCAGAGGCACCGACGAACAGCGGACGAAATTGAGCGGTCGCCGCTGGGAAGCGGCGCTTCAGACCTGGTTCGGGTTCAGCTCACCGTTGCAGCGAACGGAGTGAGCAGCGCAGAGGCTGCTCGCATGAGTGCTGGAGCGATCAACTGGTCCTCATCGTTGAACACGTCGCGCATGGCGCGCACCGCACGCAGTCGGAACATGCCACACAGCAGCGTGGACAACTGATCGTCTTCGGCAGCAATGAGTTCGGGAGCGAACGCTGCGAGCACTTCGGTGTCAAGCCAGGCCTGAAAATCGGCCATCTCGACGCGCTCCGAGACCGGAGCGACGACGCGATCGAGGCGGATTCGACGCAACACCAGCATGGCAACACGCTCGTCGAGCGGTGCGTTCTCGCTGATGGTCGGCTCGCTCTCGAACACTTCGATTGCTCGGCTGCGACATGACTGGATGGCGTCTTCGATGGCGGTGTCGACATCACCGAAGTATCGATAAACACTCCGAGTGGCAACGCCAGCACGCTGCGCGATTTCGGCCAGCGTGGGTTCGGCTCCGTCGAGCAGTGCATCGAGCACGGCAGTGCGCACGGCCTCGACATTTCTCTCGCGACGCAGAACTCGGCCGTCAGCAGGGTCGATCGACCGGGCGCTGGCCACTGTGGGCGGGTCGTGAGGAAGGCGCTGGCGGAGAGAACTCATAAGATGCTGGTCATTGTGTCAACACTTCTTGACGATTGCTACCCCATCAGCAACCACCAGGAAGTGACCAATATCGACCAGAATACGCCCCATTTAGTGACACAAGATGGTTCAGCCTGAGACGTGTGGGACCCACGTCGTCACCGACGTACCCCCACCTGGCGAGCTCGTCACCTGACAATTTCCCCCAAAATGCTCGGCGCGCTGCGTCATGCTGAACAACCCGACCCCCGGTACCGCACTCGTCTGATCGAACCCAACGCCGTCGTCGCTGATCTCGAGGCTGGTGCCGGAGTCACCCACGTCATAGCGAACCTCGATCGTGTTCGCCGATGCATGACTGAGCGCGTTGTCGATCGCCTGGCGGGTAATCCGATGCAGGGCGGCCTTGACCGATTCGGACGGGTCACCGTCGTTGCCCACGTGCAAGGTCACGAGCGGACCGGCCTCGGATCGCACACTCGCCACCAACCCCTCCAGGACCGATCGAAGCGACAAGGTCTCACTCCCGAGCGGCGCGAGATCACTCACGAGACGTCGTAACTCGATTGCCGACTCCTGAGCTTCGAGCTGCAGGCGTTGGAGCGACGTTCTCTTCGGACTTCCTGCGGGCTCTTGATCCGCAGCGATCTCCAGGAAGTGGGCAAGCGACGCAACCCGCTGCAGCACGACATCGTGGAGGTCGGTCCCGATCCGACGCCGTTCACGATTCTCCGCATCGACGACCCGATCCATCATCAAACGCCGCTCGTCTCGGGCTCGCTCTCGCTGGACTCGCATCCGCTCGCTCAGGAGCACGCCTCGAGCGAGAACGCCAGCGCCCGCGAGCACCTCGACGGCCAGCTCGTCAAACGTCGCACCCGAGGTGCGGAGATCAGCGGTCAGAACCGCCAGCGGACTCCCTCCAGGTTCTTCGATCGTTGCGATGGCAATGCTCTCGAACGGCACCGAAGCGGCCCAGTGGCGCATGAGCGGATCGCTCGCTGCGGCGTTCACAGTGAAGGTGCCGTTGTTTTCTCGGGCCGCCACCACGGTCGGTGCATCGACCGGAAGACGGAATGCGCCGAGCCGATCGATGTCGGACGCCGCGTACCCAAACCCGAATCGCGGCACATAGGCATCACCGTCGAGCAGCAGCACGGCACATCGATCACATCGCAGCAGTTGCGACGCCGACTCGAGCAGGTAGTGCATGCGATCTTTCAGCGTGCCCGGCGAATAGACATGATCGCCGGCATCGCGGAATCGGCGCAAGATCTCTTGAGCGACGATCCGGTCCGGCATCGGGCAAACGTAGCCCCCGAACGCCGAGACACAGAACAGCCCACGATGTAGTGTCCCCGATCGTGTCTTTGGACTCCCGCAGCGACAGCAACGTGCGCGTTGCGATCGTCGACGATCACGAGATGATGCTCGATGGGCTCCAGACAGGACTCCAAGCGCGAGCCGGCATCGACGTCGTCGCAACAGCGGCGACCGTTGCGACCTGCGTCAGCGAAGTCGAGCGCACGCGGCCTGATGTCGTCGTTGCCGACTACCAACTCCCCGATGGCACCGGAGTCGACGTGGCTCGACGAGTCGCTCGAACCGCACCGACGATCATCATCACGGGCCTGGAACGCTCCGGACTGCTGCACGACGTCGTCGAAGCGGGCTGTCGTGGTCTCCTGCTCAAAACAGTCACGATTGCGGAACTGGCCGAGTCGATCGATGCCGTTGCAAACGGGGCCAATTCGTTCTCGACCGAAGACCTGCTTGCGCTCGCGTCCCGCACCCCGATGGATGTGGGAGCAACACTGACCGGGCGCGAGCGAGAAGTACTGCAGCTGCTCGGTCAAGCAGCGAGCGCCGACGCCATCGCCGACACACTCGGACTCTCGATCAACACCGTTCGAAAACACATCGCAGCGGTGTTGACCAAGCTGCATGCGAAGTCACAGCTCGAAGCCGTGATCACGGCGCAACGCGCCGGATTGATCTAGCCGTTCGAGCGCTGCGGCTGATGACTCACGTCGTCCTCGGTCAGCTCACGTGTCCATGCAGCCAGCTCGAGCGAGATGCCGTCTGGGTCCGTGAAGTAGATCGAACGCACGAACACTCCGTCGTGGAGTTCGCGAGAGACGCCCCACTCACTGTCGTCGTGGTTCCACACCTCGGTACAGTCCACGCCGGCAGCCCGCAGCGCCACGAGACAGTCGTCGATGTCTTCGGCCGACACCCCGATCGCCACGTGGTTCATCGAGCCATGCGCACTCACGATGTCGCCCTGGTCGGGCCGGTTCGCCGGGGCACTGACTCCCGGCACGGCGTTCGGAGCGTGCGGGAACCAGAAGAAGGCCAGGGAGTCGCCGTTGCCGCAATCGAAGAAGAAGTGCTGACCACCGCCGGGAATCTCCAGCGTCTTGGTGAGCTTCATTCCGAGCACGCCGGCATAGAAATCGACGGTGCGCCCCATATCACTGCTCACCAGCGCCAGGTGATTCACGCCACGAAACTGGATGTCGGCCATGACACGCCACCGTAGTCGCAGCAGCGCCAGGTACGGTCGAGACGTGTTGCCCCGTCCTGTCATTGGCCAGCCTGCTCCGGGCTTCGCGCTGGCCGAGCACGGAACCAACGGTGCCACGTGGTCACTCGACGATCACCTCGGCGCAGGCCCCATCGTCGTGATCTTCCACCGCCACATCCATTGACTTCCATGCGCAGAGCACGCCGGGGCGGTGAGCGCACGACTCGACGAACTCGCAATCGAGCTCGGCGTGAACATCCAAGCAGTGCTGGTGACCTTCGCTACACCGGAGCGACTCGACGAGTATCAGCAACGGCGGGATCTGGCGATGCCGATCCTGATCGACCCGGATCGATCGGCGTACTCCAGCTATGGGCTGCCGCGTGGGTCGATCTCTGCGGTGTGGGGCCTGGCGACACTCACTCGGTACTGGCACATCCTGCGCCCGTCGGGTCCTGGTTCGGCGAGTGACTACGCCGCGGCAACCGAGGACACTCGTCAGTTGGGCGGCGACATGGTGATTGCGTCCAATGGCACACTCGTGTGGGGACACTGGAGTACGGGGCCTGCGGACCGACCAGCAGTGGACGACCTGATCGATGCCCTCCGGACCGCACACCGACACGAGTGAACAAGCCATGACCGAGCCCGCCCTGATCCCCCACCTTCCCGATCGGTCCGCTCACGGCACCGTCGACGACGATGCCGTGTTCGATGGTTTCGTTGCGTACTGCGACGAACTCGGCATCGAGATGTACCCGGCACAGGAAGAAGCGGTGTTCGAGTTGCTCGTCGGAAACCACGTGATCGTGAACACGCCAACGGGTTCCGGCAAGTCACTGGTGGCCACCGCCGCGCACTTCGCGGCGCTTGCAGCGGGTCGCCGCTCGTACTACACGGCCCCGATCAAGGCACTCGTCAGCGAGAAGTTCTTCGCACTGTGTCGAGACTTCGGTTCCGAGCACGTCGGGATGATCACCGGCGACGCTGCGGTGAACGCCGATGCACCGATCATCTGTTGCACCGCGGAGATTCTGGCCAACCAGGCGCTGCGCGACGGGCCGCGCACCGATGTGGACGTTGCCATCGTCGACGAGTTCCACTACTACGGCGATCCTCAACGCGGCTGGGCGTGGCAGGTGCCGCTGCTTGAACTGCCGCACACCCAGTTCGTGTTGATGTCGGCAACGCTCGGCGACGTCGGTTTCTTCCAGCGCGACCTCAGCGCTCGAACGGGTCGAGACACCTCGATCGTGCGGTCGGCAACACGACCGGTGCCGTTGCATTTCGAGTACCGCACATCAACGCTGCACCACAGCATCGAACAGCTCCTCGAGTCGGGTCGAGCACCGGTGTACGTCGTGCACTTCACCCAGAAAGACGCCACCGATGCAGCGCAGAACTATCTTGCACTCGACCCGCTGTCGAAAGAGGAGAAGGGTCGGGTCAAGGAACTGATCGGCGGGTTTCGATTCGACTCCCCCATCGGCAAGGACCTCAAGCGCTTCTTGTCGGCAGGCGTCGGAGTACACCATGCGGGGCTGCTCCCGAAGTACCGGCTCCTCGTCGAGAAGATGGCCCAGGAGGGGTTGCTGAAGATCATCTGCGGAACCGACACGCTCGGCGTCGGCGTGAATGTGCCGATCCGTTCGGTGCTGTTCACGCAGCTCTGCAAGTACGACGGCACCTCGGTGCGGATCCTGTCGAATCGGGAGTTCGCGCAAATTGCCGGGCGTGCGGGACGCAAGGGCTTCGACGACCGCGGCGACGTGTGGGTGCAAGCCCCTGAACACGTTGTCGAGAACCTGCGGCTTGCGGAGAAGGCCGAAGCCTCCGGCAAGAAGAAGATCGTGAAGAAGAAGGCGCCGGAACGCAACTTCGCTCACTGGGACAAGAACGTGTTCGACAAGGTGGTGAACGGCGTTCCCGAAGAACTGCGGTCGCACTTCCACGTGAATCACCAGATGGTGATGTCAATGCTCGATCGCCCGGTCGGGCCTGACGGCGTCGACGGTTGCACGTCCATTCGCAAGCTGCTGACGTCGAATCACGAGACCCGCAAGCGCCAACGCGGACACATCCGACGAACGATTGCCATCTATCGATCACTGGCAGACGCTGGCATCTTGGAGTTTCTGGACGAGCCCGATGAACAGGGCCGCAAGGTCCGCGTCACGATCGACTTGCAAGACGAATTCGCGCTCCATCAGCCACTGTCGCTCTGGGCGTTGGAAGCCATCCTCGAACTGTCCGAAGGCAGCGGCCGCGAACCTGAACCGCCCGGCGATGACGTCGACGGCGATGACGGTGACGACAATGACCGGGATCAGGATCAGGATGACGACGTACCCGAGCCCGAGGTGTTTGCGCCCCAGCGGTCGAATGAGGTGGCGTACGCACTCGACGTGCTGACCGTGATCGAGGCGGTGCAGGAGAATCCGGGTGTGATCGTCGCGGCTCAGGTCAACGAAGCGAAGTCGGCGCTGATGAGCGAGATGAAGGCTGCCTACGTCGAATACGAAGAGCGCATGGAGCGGCTTGCTCAGGTGGAGGCTCCGAAACCGAACAAGGAGTGGATGTACTCCAGCTTCAACCGATTCCGCATGCGCCACCCGTGGGTGGGCGGGGACACGGTGAAGCCGAAGTCGATCGTGCGCGAGCTGTACGAGCGCTCGATGACGTTTGGCGAGTACGTCGCACATTACGGCCTGAAGCGGTCCGAAGGAGTCGTGCTGCGCTACTTGTCGGACGTGTACAAAGGCCTGGTCCAGAACGTGGCCGAGGAGTTGCGCACCGACGAGATCGAGGACCTCACGGCGTGGCTCGGAGCAGTGGTCCGCCAGGTCGACTCGAGTCTGATCGACGAGTGGGAGCGACTGGTTGCCCCCGATGGTGACACCGCGGCGGCACCGATTCGTTCACAGGCAGCGACCGTGATGGACGACGAACGCGCCTTCAAGGTCATGGTCCGCAATCAGGTGTTCGAGTGGGCTCAACGCTTGTCGCGGCGAAAGGGATATGACGCGCTGGTCGCCGCTGCCGACGATGGTGCGGCATTCGCGGAGATCGAAGACGTCGCAGGTGCGTTGGCCGGCTACTGGGAACGCTTCGACTCGATCGGCCTCGGCCCTGACGCGCGAAGCCCTGAACGATTCATCTTCGAGCCGCGCACGGGGCGGGTGGCACAGATCCTGCACGACCCGGATGAAACAAACGAGTGGCGCATCGAGGCACGAGTGGACCGCGAAGCGTCGATCGAACAGGAACGTGCCGTGCTCCGTTTCGTCGGCATCGTCCACAACGTCTGAGGTACCCCTGGGTCATACTCGCTGCATGACCACTGGCGACCCGCTGCTCGACGCACTGCGCACACTCACCAACCGCGACGACGCGTCGTTTCGCCCGCACCAGCGCGATGCGGTGGAGGCATTGGTCGAGCGCCAGCGTGTCCTCGTGGTGCAGCGCACCGGCTGGGGCAAGTCTGCGGTCTACTTCCTTGCCACGCATCTCCTGCGCGAACAAGGCGCCGGACCAACGCTGTTGATCTCTCCGCTCCTTGCGCTGATGCGCAACCAGATCGAAGCAGCCAGCAGGTTGGGATTGCGGTGCATGACCGTCAACTCGTCGTCGAAGACCACGGTCAACGAACTCGCCGATGCACTGAACACCGATGCGCTCGACCTCATCTTGGTGTCGCCCGAACGTCTCGCCAACCCCGAGTTTGCGAGCAAGGTCATGCCGATGCTCGAAGAGCGACCGGGGATGATGGTCATCGACGAGGTGCACTGCATCTCGGACTGGGGTCATGACTTCCGCCCCGACTATCGCCGCATCGGTCGCATGCTGGATGAGTACGGCCGCTCCGCGGGCGAACTCGTCCCAATCCTCGGGTGCACCGCCACTGCGAACTCTCGGGTGGTGGACGACGTTGCTGAACAATTGGGTGCCGAACTCACCACGTTTCGTGGCGCGCTGGGACGTTCCGGGCTCGGGTTGGGCGTGGTGGATCTCCCGGCACAACCAGAGCGTCTGGTGTGGCTCGCCGAGCGGCTCGAAGCCATCCCCGGGTCCGGCATCGTGTACTGCCTCACCATCCGCGACACGCTGGCGGTGGCGGACTGGCTGCAGTCTCGCGGCATCGACGTCGCGGCCTATTCGGGGGCCACCGAGGCTGACGAGCGCGAAGCGTTGGAACGCCGGCTCCAGGCAAACGACCTGAAGGCGCTGGTGGCCACGAGTGCGCTGGGGATGGGATACGACAAGCCGGACCTCGGCTTCGTGATCCACTTCCAAATGCCGGGCTCCCCCATTGCGTACTACCAGCAGGTCGGGCGTGCTGGCCGTGCGTTGGACGCCTCTGCAGCGATCCTTCTCGTGGGCCAGGAGGATCTGCGAATCCAGAACCACTTCATCGACCGAGCGTTCCCGTCGCCAGAGATGGTCGACGAGGTGCTTGCTGTGGTCGACGCGGCGGGAGGACCCGTCGGCATGCGCGACATCGCAGCAGAGGTGAACGTGAAGTGGGGTGACCTCGAAGCGATCCTGAAGCAGTTGGACGTGGAAGGCGTGGTGCGCCGGATCAAAGGGCAGTCCTACGAGCGAACGGGGGCGGCTTGGGTGTATCCAACCGAGCGCGTGCACGGCGTGACCGAAGCTCGCAAGTTCGAACAGCAATTGATGCTCGACTACGCCGAGACCTCCGGCTGTCGGATGCAGTTCCTCACCGAACTGCTCGACGATCCAGCGGAGGAGCCCTGCGGAATCTGCGACAACTGCCGCCGTGTCGGCAGGATCACCGAGGGGGCATCAGCCATCGATGCATTGGTGGACTCCGGTGTGTTCGCTCCGTTCGATCCCGACCCAGCCGATCTCGATCGCGCTGCGCGTTTCCTGCGCAACCGGCCGATCGTGCTCGCACCCAAGAAGATGGGTGTCTCGAATGAGGAGCGCAGCGAAACCGGTCTCGCGCTCGCCGTGTGGGGTGACGACGGATGGGGCCGTGCCATCGAGCGCGGCAAGTACGGCGACCGTCGCTTCGGTGACGACGTGGTCGATGCACTCGCGGAACTGATCGACGGGTGGGGGCCAGCAACCGCGCCGACCTGGGTGGCTGCGGTGCCGTCAGATCGCAGCGGTGACCTGGTGCCCGACGTCGCCGAGCGGCTTGCTGCCAGACTCGGCCTCCCGTTCGCTCCCGTCGTGGTCCGCGCCACCGATCGGCCCCCGCAAGAAGAGATGGCGAACAGCGCCTACCAGCGCGCCAACGTCGAAGGTTCGTTCGCTGTCGCCGGGGATGTCCCGCCGGGTGCGGTACTCCTCGTGGATGATCTCATCGATTCGGGTTGGACCCTCACCGAAGTCGGCCGGGTCCTTCGCCGGGCGGGCAGCGGCGTGGTGATGCCAGTGGCTCTCGCCACCACGCCGATCCGCAACTGATGGCTCAGTCGCGGTCGAAGACGTCGAGCGCGACCGGGATCATGCAACCGAACCACACCCACATCGGCCAGAAGTAGCCGCCGAAGTCGGTCATTGCGTAGACCGCGGTGCAGATGATCGGCGGCACGAAGAAGACACCGTTGGCCCGCCTGTCGCCCTCTTCG
>JBGCEY010000005.1:0-7579 GCA_045106645.1 Ilumatobacter sp. | reverse complement strand
GATGACATCGACAAGTTCGAATCCGACCCCATGTCGGTTCGCTCGATTGCATATGACCTCGTGCTGAACGGCTGGGAGCTGGGTTCTGGCTCGATCCGAATCCACGAACCCGAGTTGCAGCGCAAGGTGTTCAAGGGGCTTGGGATCAGCGACGAGGAGGCCGAGCGCAAGTTCGGATTTTTCCTGAACCCGTTCGAGTACGGCGCTCCGCCCCACGGTGGATTCGCCTTCGGACTCGATCGGCTCGTGGCGATCCTTGCGGGCGAGGACAACATTCGCGAGGTCATTGCCTACCCGAAGACCCAGTCGGGTCAGGATCCAATGACCAACAGCCCGATCCCCGGCGACCCGAAGGCCATGGACGAGCTCGGCCTCAAGGTGCTCCCCAAAGTCGACTGATCACGGTCGTCGCCACGCTGGCCGCAGCCCAACGATCGCGACCGCGTGCTGATCGTCGCGTGTTCGCTGCGGGCCGGAGCGCCTCCGACCCGCAGTGAACGCGTCGCACTCGTTCGCGGTCAGCCCTCGTCGTCGATGGGCTCCTCGATCACGTCATCGACGGGTGTGTCGGTGCCGTCATCGGTGGGCGCGTCAATCGGGTCATCGATGGGGTCGTCGACACCGTCACTGGTGCACGCAGCAGCGCCCATCGTGAAGGTGCCGATTGCGGCGGCAAGGAGGATCTTGGATGTCAGTGTGTTCTTCATGACAGAAACGTAACGAATCGTCATGAAACCGCAATATCACGTACGCGCAATGTCAGTGCCGCTGTCCGTTGGCTGCGGGGTTTCACGATCGGCCTGGTGGTCGTCACCGCGCGGAAGCGGAACAGTGAGCCGCCCGAACCCGATCTTTGGCCGGATCGACGCGGTGCGGGTGAGTAAACGGAACTCAGGCGTGCCAGATCCTCACGTGGGCTGTCGCCGGAGTGATGTGGCGGTCAGCGTGGACCGCGCACAAGCCGTCCGGGAAGTTCCCCGGTGAACTCGTCGTGGTCCACGGTCTGCACGCCGTTCACGAACGTGGCGACGTAGCCGTCGGCCTTCTGCACGAGGCGCCGAGCGCCTGCGGGAAGGTCATACGCCATGCGCGGTGGGCCGAAGGTGAGGCGGTCGTAGTCGATCAGGTTCAGGTCAGCGCGCAGTCCTGGCGCCACGAGGCCACGGTCGCCGAGGCCGTACAGCTCTGCGGTCTGGCGAGTCTGGCGGTGAACGACATGCTCCAGGGGCAACGTGGGGCCGCGGTGTCGGTCACGGGTCCAGTGCGTGAGCATGAACGTCGGTGTGCCGCCGTCACAGATCACACGGCAGTGAGCCCCAGCGTCGGCCAGGCCCATGCGGGTGGACGGATGCTGGTGTGCCTCGTACTGGAACGACAGGTCGCCGTAGGCGTAGTTGAAGAAGGGCGTGAGGATCATGCCGTGCCCCTCATGGGCGCACAATTGGTCGATCATCAAGTCGACGGGGTGGGCACCGGTGCGTCGAGCGACAGCGGCGATCGATTCGTCGGCGCTCGGCTCGTAGTCGATGTCTCCGTCTTCGACTGCCCACCACGACTCGAGCTTGTCGAGGACGACGCGGCGGAACAGGTCACGCTCGGGCTCGACCTTCAGCGCTGCTCGCAGTTCGGGGTCCTGAAGCCGGCGAACCCGTTCGTCGAGTGGTAGCGGCGAGACCTCGGCGTAGGCCGGGTGAAAATCGAGTGGGTTGAAGCTGCCTTCCAGGCACATCAGGAGCCCAACGCTGCGTCCGGCGACTTGCGCCACGATCGAAAGCCCGTCGTTGCGGGCGGTGTCGAGTTGGTCGAGTACGTCGCGCCAGAGCTCTGGGGCGCTGTCGGGCTGGTTGAGGTTCACGCTCACGGTGGCACCGGTACGTCGCGCCACTTCGCGCATCCACGGCATCTCGCTCACCGGGACCTCGACGTGGTCGGGAGCGAACTGGAACACGCCGTGGCCGACGCGCCCGAGTGCATCAGCGATACCGACGAGCTCGTCAGCGGTGGCGTGAGTGCCGGGTACCAACTCGCCGGAGAGCGACTTGTGAAGCGGTGTGCGTGAGGTGGAGAATCCGAGCGCGCCGGCACGCAGGCCCGATTCCACGATTGCCGACATCGCTGCGATGTCGTCGGGCGTGGCGGCTTCGTTGTTGGCGCCGCGGTCGCCCATGACGTAACCGCGAACCGGTCCGTGGGCGATCTGCGCGCCCAGATCGATGGCGTAGTGGCGTCGATCCAATGCGTCGAGAAACTCCTCGAAGCTCTCCCACTCCCACGACATGCCTTCGGTCATGGCCGAGCCCGGAATGTCCTCCACGCCTTCCATCAGCTCGATCAGCCATTCGTGGCGATCGGGTGCTGCCGGCGCGAAACCGACACCGCAGTTCCCCATGACGACCGACGTGACGCCGTGCCACGACGAAGGTGTGAGATACGGATCCCACGACGCCTGGGCGTCGTAGTGGGTGTGAACGTCGACCCAGCCGGGCGTCAGCAGCAGTCCGTCGGCATCGATCTCACGGGTCGCTGTCGGGCCGTTGCCGGCGGGGTCGACCGATTCGACGAGTCCGGCGGTCACGGCCACGTCGGCGGTTCGGGCAGGTGCGCCCGAGCCATCCACGAGATGGGCATTGCGAATCACCAAGTCGGCCATGGCTCGACGATAGTTCGGTGACGGCGCCGAGAACCTCAGTGCAGCCCGGCGCGCTGGAGGCCCCACATGTCGGCAAATCGGCCGGGCGAAGCCAGCAACTCATCGCGTGTGCCGTGTTCGGCGATGCGGCCCTGTTCGATCACCATGATCCGGTCCATGTCGTTGAGCGTTGCGAGCCGATGTGCGATGACGATCGCAGCTCGATCTCGCCACAGCTCCTCGAGCGACTGCTGGATCTTTGCTTCCGTTTCGGAGTCGAGCGCGCTGGTTGCCTCGTCCAGAATGACCAGGTCCGATTGTTTCAGGAAGGCTCGAGCGATCGCGATCCGCTGACGCTGCCCGAGCGACAGCTTGATGCCGCGTTCGCCGACCAGTGTTCGGTAACCGTCAGGAAGTGACTCGATGAACTCGCCGATGTTGGCTTGCGTTGCTGCGGAACGCACTGCCTCGTGGTCGACGGCGCCGTTGGTTGCGTAACCGATGTTGTATTCGACGGTCTCCTGGAACAGCGATGTGTCCTGTGGAACGTAGGAGTGCAGTGTGGAGAGTTCGGCCGGATCGGCGGGGCGCCCGTCGACCAGCACCTGTCCACTCGTGGGTGCGTAGAAGCCGAGCAGGATCTTGATCAAGGTCGACTTTCCCTCGCCGCTGCGTCCAACGATGCCCAGGCGTTCGCCACGGTCGAGGGTGAAGCTGATGCCGTCGAGCACCATCCGGTCGGGTTCATCTGGGTAGGCGAACCGGAGGTCACGAACCTCGATCGTGTGCTGGAGTCGGCCGGCGTCGGGTTCGTCTTGAGGCCGCTGTGATGGGTTGCTCACCACGTTCCGGTCGGGGAACAGGTACGAGTACGCCTCTCGATACGACGCCGATCGGTCGATCCATTCGCCGAGGTTGTAGACGACCTCCCAGTACTGATTGGTGAAGTCCAACAGCACGGTGATCGACACGACCATCGCCACCAGACTGATGGCCCCGCGATCGAACTGCCACCAGCTGACCCCCATGATCACGCCCCACAGGAGCACCCGCACGAGCAGCGAAGCAACGCCCCAGTAGGCGCTGAGCGCATAGGTGAACGACACGTCATCGTCGATCAGTCCGTCCAGGTCGTCGTCGTTGCGCCGGATCTCCTTGCGCTGGCCGCGGAACGAGAACACGTTCACGAAGTTCGCGTAGGAATCGAACACGCGGCCCGTGTTGTCCGACGTGTGGTCGGTGACGCGACGCTGGCGTTCGTTGACCGGGCGACCGACCGCGGTCATGACCACGCCCGCGACCAGAAGGAAGACCACGTACGACACAGCGTTGCCCGATGAGCTCTGTGCGAGCAGCGCGACGTACACGGGGATCGATGCAATGACGGGGAGGAATCCGTAGTGGGCGGCTTCCCAGAGAGCTTGAGTGTGGTCGCGCAGGTCGTTCACGTACGACGCGACCTTGCCTGACGGGCGATCGACGAAGCGTTGGAAGGGCTCGTCCCACACGGCATCGAAGGTCCGACGCTTGAACTCGTAGGTCAGTGGCACGACCTTCTTGGCGTTGTAGAAGTCACCGCCTGTCCACAGCACCAGGTGAGCAACGCCGGTGCCGAACAGCGCAACGAGCCACAGGCCGACGTCCTCGCCGCCCGACGTCGCGAGACGGGCAACGAAGTATGGGTGAAGCGCTGGAAGCATCGACGCCGCAACGCGGATGATCGTGGCGACGACGAACACGCCGCGGTGCTCGCGGATCATCGCCCAAATGGCGGCAAAGGGCATCGCACGACCGTACTTGCTGTCCACTTGGGGTCAGCTGTCGATTCCGGGTATGTTGAAACGGACCGTGAAGTGAGCTCTGTGAGGCTCATACGGAAAGGACAACATGACGCAAGAACGGGCACCCAAGGCCGTCTTGGGCCCTGACGACGTGCGCCGAGCCACGACTCGGATGGCACACGAGATCATCGAACGCAACCACGGCCTGCATGGCGTGGTTCTGGTTGGGATCCAAACCGGCGGCGTGTGGCTCGCCGAGGCGCTCGGCACCGAAGTCGCTCGTATCGACACGTCGATCCCCACGGGCTCGATCGACGCATCGCTGTACCGCGATGACATCGGGCTCCGCCCGGTGAGCCCCGGTTCGGTCAGCGACATCGGCTTCGACATCGACGGTGCCACGATCGTCTTGGTCGACGACGTGCTCTTCACCGGTCGCACGGTTCGGGCGGCACTCGATGCGCTCGGCGACTACGGACGCCCGAAATCGGTGCAACTCGCGGTGATGGTCGATCGTGGCCATCGCGAACTTCCCATCCGCCCGGATTTCGTTGGCAAGAACCTCCCCACCAGCGCAGACGAGTCCGTCAGCGTCACCAGTAGCGGCGTGGTGATCTCATGAGCGGTGACGAAGTGCCAGGCACTTCTTCACTGGGGGGCCCTGTTCGGTCGGAGATCGAGCGATGACGCAGCGATCATTGCTGTCGATCGACGAACTCGGCGCCGACGGTGTGCGCCGAATTCTGGATCTTGCCGACACCATGGCCGAGGTCAATCGGCGTCCGAATCCCAAGGTCCCAGCGTTGCGTGGCAAGACCGTGTGCAGCGTGTTCTTCGAGGACTCCACGCGAACGCGGCTCAGCTTCGAGACCGCAGCGAAGCGACTGTCCGCCGACACCATGACGTTTGCTGTGTCGCAGTCGAGTCTGAACAAAGGCGAGAGCCTGCGCGACACGATCGAGACCATTGCGGCAATGGGCGTCGACGCGTTCGTGATGCGTCACGGCTCCACCGGAGCGCCCTGGCTCGTCGACGGCTGGACGAACGCCAGCGTGGTCAATGCCGGCGATGGATGGCACGCCCACCCCACCCAAGCGCTGCTCGACATGTACACGGTTCGCACCAGCTTGAACCGGCCGGACGGGTTCGACGGGCTGCGCGTGGCGATGGTCGGCGACATCAAGCACAGCCGTGTGGCGCGTTCGACCACCGCAGCCTTCAAAGCGCTCGGCGCTGACGTCACCTGGGTTGCCCCGACGACGCTGCTCCCGCCGGTGATCCACGAGCACCACACCGACCGGCTCGACGATGTCATTGCGGACGCCGACGTGCTCTACATGCTGCGGATGCAGAACGAACGCATGACCGAAGCGCTGGTGCCGAACCTTCGCGAGTACACGACCCGATTCGGCCTCACTCCCGAGCGTGCTGCCCGGCTCTCGCCGCAGACCTTGGTGATGCACCCCGGACCGATCAACCGTGGCGTCGAGATCGCCGTCGACCCGAGCGAATTGCCGGGGGCGGTCATCAACGCACAGGTCACGAATGGCATCTCGGTCCGCATGGCCGTGCTGTACGACCTGCTGTCCGCAAGCCCCGACCCAACCGCCGACATCGACATCACGAACGACATCGCTGCAGCGCGAACGGAGACCGCATGAGTTCCCCAGCATCCATCTTGATCACCGGTGCGACCGTGATCGACCAACTCGGCGAGCGTCAGGTCGACGTTCGAGTCGTCGACGGCGTCATCGGCGAGCCCGGTCCAGCCGAGCACACGATCGACGCAACGGGTCTGGTCGTATCGCCGGGGTTCGTCGACCTCCACACTCACCTGCGCGAGCCGGGCAAAGAAGAAGCCGAGACCATCGAAACCGGCTCACGGGCGGCAGCGCTCGGTGGGTACACCGCGGTGGTCGCCATGCCGAATACCGATCCGACCCAGGACTGTGTGAGCGTCGTCGAGTTCGTTCGCAAACAGGGGCTCGCAGCGGGGTTGTGTGATGTGTATCCGTCGGCGTCGATCACCGTTGGTCGCCAGGGCACGCAGTTGACGCCGTTCGCCGAACTCGCAGATGTCGGCGTGAAGCTGTTCACCGATGACGGCAACGGCGTGCAGAATGCGCAACTCATGCGCCGAGCGTTCGAGTACTCGAAGGGGCTGGGCGTCACGATGGCCCAGCACTGCGAGGTCGAGGACCTCACCGGGGGAGCGGTGATGCACGAAGGCGATTGCTGCAGCCACCTCGGGCTGCCCGGCTGGCCAGCGTTGGCCGAAGAACTGATGGTGCACCGCGATATCGAACTCGTGCGCCTCACCGGTGCGTCAGCTCACTTCTTGCACCTGTCGACGGCAAAGAGCGTCGAATTGGTGCGTGCCGCAAAGGCCGATGGCTTGCCGGTCACCGCAGAGGCCACGCCGCATCACATCAGCCTGACCGACGAACTGCTGCGCTCGTACTCGGCGATCTACAAGGTCAACCCACCGCTGCGAACAATGAACGACGTGAACGCGGTGCGCTCTGGTTTGGCCGACGGGACGATCGATGCCATCGCCACCGACCATGCGCCGCATGTGTCGGAATCGAAGGAGCAGCCGCTCGATCAGGCGCCGCCCGGCATGGTGGGTCTCGAGACCGCGCTCGGGGTGGCGATCGCGCACCTGGACATGGAACTGGTCGACATCATCGCGGCGCTGTCCTGGAAGCCGGCGGCGATCGCCGGACTCGGTGATACCCACGGCCGGGCGATCGAGGTGGGCGCTCCGGCGAACCTGACCGTGTTCGACCCGAACGAAGCGTGGGAAGTCGTGCCGGCGATGTTGGCGAGCAAGTCGCACAACACGCCGTTCGTCGGCGTGCCGCTGCGCGGGCGGGTGAAGCACACGGTGCTCGCAGGGTCGCTGACCGTCGAGGGCGGGGTGGCGACTCGATGAAGCGTCCGGCCGAAATCGAACACGACAAAATGAATGAACATTCACTACGATGCATGAATATGCGAACTGAGACAGGGGAGACGTCATGAGCGTCGTCGAGGGACAACTGGTACTGGCAGACGGCAGCGTCTTCGAAGGTGAACTGATCGGCGCGCACGTGCCGGTCTCCACGGGCGAAGTCGTGTTCAACACGGTGCTGTCCGGCTACCAGGAGGTGATCACCGACCCGAGCTA
>JBGCEY010000049.1:0-49063 GCA_045106645.1 Ilumatobacter sp. | reverse complement strand
AGACCGAGACCGACGTCTTTGCTGATCGTCGCGATGCGTCGCCCCGGCTGCACGGCGTCTTTCGGGGCGCTGATTCGACCCTCACCGATGCGCTCGCACGCCGCATCCAGATCATCCACATTCAGGACCAGACCCCAGAAGCTGGCCGGACCCGGCTCCACATCGGGCCGCTCCACCACTTCCACGATCAACCCGCCACGCCCCATCCGGTGGAAGCCCTGACGCATCGTGCCCACCTCACGCACGCGACGCAGTTCACTCCCCGTCGCTGCCTCGATCGCCCCCGTCGTGCGGTCCAGGTCATTTGTCATCACCACCACGTGGTCGATACCCGACGCACCGATCTCGTGGCGACCGAACACCGGTCCGCCAGCATCCACAACAGTCGACGGGAGACCGTCGATCAACGTGCCATCCACTCCTGCTTCGACGCCGGTGAGCGCCCACCCCACGATGCCGCTCGGGGACGCCTCGGTCGGCTCTTCGATCCGCAGCGACGTGCCCATCAGCGGAACCACACCGTCGGCGCCAACCACCAGACCGATCGACCGCCACACGTCGGCATCTCCAGCAACCATCAGATACTCAACCTGCGCCGTCATCTCACGATCCTCGCAGACCCCACAACCCCGAGCACGCCTCAGGTCACCGCCCCGGAAAAGGGCGAGCCGCTGAACGCAAGCCGCTGAGACACGCCTCGTTCACACGCCCGACGTCACCTCTCCCGTCGCCACCCTTCCCGTCGCCACCCTTCCCGTCGCCACCCTTCCCGTCGCCACCCTTCCCGACGCCACCCTTCCCGACGTCACCGCTCCCGACGCCAGCCCTCCCGGCTCTTTCCATCCCGCCCCGGCTCCCCCGCCAAGCTCAGTGAGGGCTGAGCAAGCCGACGTGAGCCCAGACGCGACAAAGCGCTCGATCGCCAGCAGATTTGCTGGGACTCGAGCGCTTGAAGGTCAGCTGGATTGTGACGCTGAACTACAGAAATGCAGCAATCAGCCGCGACCCATGTTGGGTCGCTTGCCGTGGTTCGCCTTCGAACGACGGAGCCGGGCCTTGCGCTTCTTGGTCTTCTTCGACATAAGGCTGCCACGCTACGACGCAGACGCCGCGAACCCAACCGGTGACGGCGCGCGTCACGCCGAGAACTCAGAACTCGAAGTCATCCTCGGGATCGTCGAAGGAGCGCGCCAGCAGCTCGACCACCTGGTCACACATTGCCGAGATCTCGTCGACCGATCGAGCAAACCGTCGCCGGGAGGACCCGGTGGGGTCGAACACATCGAGATCGTCGCTCTGCAAGTAGTCGCTCGCAAGACGGCCAGCGGAGAGATCGTTCGCCCACGCCGAAATCGACCGCCCATCCGCCACCGGGTCGCTCGCGACCCGCTGCAGGAATTCCGGCAGCGTAAACGACCGTCGATATGCCGCTTGAGACTCGCTGGCGATCTTCACGACGTGATCCCGCTCCGCCGTGAGAATCAGATCGGCCGGATCCACCCGCAACGCCGAGACCTTGCGGCTTCGGTGCTCGGTGACGTCGAGTGAGCGTCGGCGCATTGCATCGACAGCGTCATCGATCGCTCGTTCATCCTCCGGACCGAACCCCAACGACCGAACCACCGCTCGACCGGCACCCAAGCGGCGATCGAGACCGTCCTGCAGCATCGCCATCGACATCACCGATCGGGTTCGGTTGTGCGTGCACACCGTCAAGATCTTCAACACGTCATCGGCTGGTGGGGTCGTCACCGCCACATCCTGCCAGCACCCAGGGCACGCGCCCCCGGCAAGCGGTCCAGGAACGCGAAAGAGCGCCGCCCCGATCGGCGACGCTCTTTCACAAAGCTGCGGGATTCAGCGTGAGCTGAGTGTGTTCGTGTTCGGTTGGTCAACCGGCTCGAACAGGCCGGCCCGGATTTCAGGCTGCGGGTGCTTGGCGGCGACGCAGGGTCGCCGTGCCGAACAGCAGCAGGCCGACAGCGAGCAAGCCGCCAGCGACCATTGCCGTGAGGCCAACGCCGTCAGAGCCAGTGGCCGGAAGGCCGCCGGTCGGCGCTGCCGGGGCTGCCGCAGCAACCACTTCGATCTCGGTGGAACCGAGGTCACCAGAATCTTCGCCGGTGGCGCCGAGCACGAACGGCCCAGGCGTGTTCGGCACCGACACCGTGGTGGTGGCCGTGCCGTCAGCACACGCCGTCGAGGCAGCGGCGCCGTTCAGCGTGAAGGTGACGGTTTCGGTACCGGAGCAGTTCGCCGTGACAGTGATTGTCTCGCCCGCACCTGGGCTCGATTCGTCAACGGTCACCGTTGTCTCGGGCGGAGGGTACGCGTCAACAACGCCACCGAATCCGAAGAGGGTAGCCGCGGCTACCAGAAATGTCAATGCAACTTTTTTCATCGTTCCTCCCAGAACGTGTCGTCCACCCGGACGTACAACTTGAGTGAAGTTATCAGAGGTCTGTCCGGGCAGCCCTGGTATTACCGACCGCACAAGATGAACATCGCGTGACGCGGCTCGAAAGCCACGGGAAGACGTCATACGAGCACCCTGTGCAGATATTGCGGAGTGGTGTTTCACGCCACTCCGATGACCGTACCTCAATGCGTCCGCCCGACGCGCACCACCGCAAGCGGAGTCCGCAGCAAGAGCCACAGATCGCGCCAGATCGACCACTGCTCGACGTAGCGACGGTCGAGTGCGATGCGGTCGACATCATCGACGTCAGAGCGCCCCTCCACCTGCCACAGCCCGGTCATACCGGGACGGAGCAATCGATACAGATCCTGATCGTGCTCGCTGCGCAGTGCGACTTCGACCGGCAACAGTGGACGAATTCCCACGATGCTCATGTCACCCCAAAAGACGTTCACCAATTGCGGTAATTCGTCGAGGCTGGTCTTGCGAAGAATCCGACCCACCGGCGTGATCCGCTGATCGTCCGGGTCCAGCTTGAACCCGTTCTCCCAGTAGCGAGCTCGCTGATCGCTGTCGGACAGCACTTCGGTGTGTGTGCCCTCGCGCATCGTGCGGAACTTCAGCACGGTGAACGGCTCGCCGTTGCGACCGACACGGATCTGAGAAAACAACACCGGCCCTCGGCTCGTGGTGGCCACGAGCACGATGATCACGATGATTGGAATCAGCAGCAGTGCCAACACCACGATGCCCATCACGATGTCCAACGTCCGTCGCGCAAACAGCTGCCACCGATCGAGCGGCACCACCACGTCGTCACGATGTACCTTCGCCGAACTCACGGTTCAATCCGTCCTGCCAGCGATTGCTCGAACAGCACCGCAGCGGCGATGACGCCACCCACGAGCGCGACCACACCGACAACCACAGCATCGTCAGCTCGCGACTTTCGTTCCACCCCACCCATTACGTGCAGTCTGCCGGATCGGTTCGCGCTGACCACAGCGACATTCCCAGACAGGGCGTCAGACAAAGCCCCAGACAAGGCCCCAAACAACGCCCCAAACAACGCCCCAAACAAGGTCGAGTGATCATGAGTTCACACGCGCAACACGCTCCGCCAAATCACTGAGCTGCGGCAACGATGCGCAGAATCTCGCCGTCGAACCGCTCCGCAGCGAACGACTCGGCGTGGGTTCGTACCGCTGTGCGGTCGAACGCGGCGGGGTCGAAGGCCTCGAGCATCTCGACCCACTCGTCGACACCGTCGCCATCGACGAAGCTGCCGGTCTCCCCATCGAGAACGGTCTCGAGCGCACCGCCAGCACGCCGAGCAACCACCGGCGTGCCGCACGCTTGCGCCTCCAGCGGCAACATCCCGAAGTCCTCGATGCCAGGAAACAAGAGCGCATCGGCGTTGCGCAGCGCCTGACGCAGGTCGTCGTCACTCGGCCGTTCGATCACGTGAACCCCGGGCAGCGGATGGTCCCGGAGCTCGTCGAGGAACGAGCCCGAGCCTGCAACGGTCACGGTCGCACCAGCTCGTAGCGCTGCGTCGACAGCGAGATCCGGACGCTTGTACGGAACCAAGCGCCCTGCCACGACGAAGCTCGCCTGACGATTGGTCGCCGAAGCAGCCGTCAGAGCCCGTCCGGGCTCAGGCGTCCAGAACTCGACGTCGATCGGCGGATTCACCACCACCGCCTGCGCCCCGTACGAACGTCGAATTCGATCTTTCACCAGCAGCGAGTTCGCAACGAATTGATCCACTCGGCGGCTCCAACGGCGGTCCAGCCACCGAAACCAAGCAGCAGCTGCCGGCATCGCCCATCGCATCATCGCAGGCAGCCGGTCCCGCTCGAGGCGCCACTCCCAGGCGTACCTCATCGGCGTGTGAACGTACGACGTGCGGTGCGCTGCATCGGCTCGCACGGCGTTCACACACGAGTGCGAACTGGTGACCAGCTGGCGACACGCAGGCAGATCGAGTGCCGCCCACACGATCGGCATCACGAACAGTTGAATCGGGAACCGCCCGAAGCGAGCGGCCGCTTCGCCGAATCGCCAGGTCACCACCGGGACGTCGAACCCCAACCGATCGACCAGCTCGCGATCGACCGCATAGGAATACACGACGTCCGCGTCCACCAAGCGCGCCAGGCGGGCCGCCACCTTGTCGGATCCGCCGATCGCAGTGAACCACTCGTGGGCAACCACGGTCTGTGCATCGTCGACGCTCGTCGATGCGGGCCACACCGCCCGCCGGACCGCGCTTCGCAGCCGATCACCCATGCAGTGGACCCGCCGTGGGCTCGATGGAGTGTTCGCGAGGTGCTGAACTCGTGCCACGTCGAGGGGCAAGCTCGATGAACGGACCGCTTGCAGCCAATGCTGCCACGATCCAAAAGAGCATGTTCGACGGGAACACCCCGAAGAACGGGACCCCCAGCGACGCCACGGCGAAGGCCACCAGGTACGCCGCGAGCCCCTCGTACAGTCGAGCGATGAGCAGGTCTCCGGCCTGACGCGCGCGCCAGGCCGTCAACACTCCTCGGCGTACTGAGATCACGATCGCGGTGAGTACCAGCCCGACGCCGATGACCCCGAAGTACACGAACCCGAGCACGTAGGCGTTTTCCGAGACGATCGGTGACGAGGGGTCGCCGAACAACAACGTCAGCGGGTCGAGGTCGCTCAGGTGATCACCGAGGCCGTACTGGCCTTCGACCCCATTGAAATCGAAACGTCCGAGCGCGCTCTGTGACTTGGCACTCACTGTTCGGCGGACGTACGGGATCTGGAACAGCACCAGTGCACACAGCGACACCCCGAGCACCAGGACCACGAGCAGGCGCGGTCGACGCAGGATCAGAGCGAGCGCCGCCAGGCCCGCAACGCAGCCTGCGAGGGCCGAAAACGAGGATGGGGCGAGTAGCAACGCCGCACAGAGCCCGATGAGTGTTCGCGGCATCCAACGTCGAGGAAACGAGCGCCACATGGTGGCGGTCAGCAGGATCGGCAGCACGATGATGATGCCAAAGCCGTTCGGATCATCCAGTCCCCCGCCGAATCGAAGCAGCCCGCCGGCGTACGACAGCGCAGGCACTCGATCAACGACGAGGTAGCTCACTATCTGCACGAGCACAAACACGGCGTGGTACGCAATGAGCCCGAGGCCCGCATGAAGGAACGCCCGCAGGGTCAACTTCGTGAGCGGAACCGCAGGCAGCAACATCACGGCGGGGAGGAAGAAGAACCAGGCAACAGCCTCCCGTGCCTCGGGCGACCCTGGAACTGCAATCAGCGTGGCCAACGCTGCGAGTGCTGCGAACATGACCGGGAGACCCCAGAGCCCGCGACGCCCCCAATCCCACACAGCCGGGCGGCCCGGACGGACTCGCCACAGGAACCAGACCCATGCCCCGAACGTGGCAGCACCGAGCAGCGCATACTTTCCGACCTTCCACACGAACGGCGTGTCCGAGTACGAGGGAGACGTCGAGGAACTCGAGTAGCTGAAGGTCCAACGATGGAAGTAGTACAGGTTGCTCGCAACGAATGCCGTCGAGACGAACACGGCCACAACCCGCTCAGTCTTCGTGTTGCACTCCATCGCAATCCGCTCTTCCCACTCCGGCGCTTCTTCGTCGGCAGACGGCCCCGACAGTATCCTGCGCCTCGGCGGAGTGCCGTACGCCCTAGCCATCCATTGTCTTCCATGAACTCAACGCTCCCCGCCCTCCTCGACGTTCGTTGGCTGGCAACGCCCGGCGGTGTAGGCAGCGTTGCTCGTCACATCCTCGACGGGCTCCACGAACTCGATGCCCCACCGTTCGAATTGCTGCTGTGGGGCGATCCGGAGCGAATCGGTCCACACCCGGACTGGTGTCGGGTTCATGCCAGCTCGCACATCGGCAACGAACACCGCGGCCAGCGCGAGTTGTTCTCGATTCCCGAGCACTGCGGCGGCCTCTACCTGCAGCAGGTCCGACCCTTGCGTGACTGGCGCTCGGCAACGATCATCCACGACACCATTCAGGTTCGATCGGCGAGCGTGCCCGTTCGCCAACGATTTCGGATCGCGTTTCTCACCCGAGTCGCACGCCGTTCACAGGTGGTGCTCACCGTGTCGGAGCACTCACGCCGAACGATCGAACGCGATCTCGGCCGCCCGCAGGCCGACACGTTACGCGTCTGGCTCCCGATGGATGTGCAGTTGGCACAGGCCGTCCGCGCCCGACGCAGTGAGCTCGTTGCTGCGCAGCCTCAGTGGCGTCCAACGACCATGCTGTTCGTTGGGCGGATGGACCCCAACAAGAACCTGCTCGGCCTGTTCGAAGCAGTGGGCGCGGCGAAGCGCGAGCAACCTGTGGAGATCCCGCTCCACATCTTCGGTGCTCGGCCTCATGAACGCGACGAGGTGCTCGCTCAGGCCCACGCCGCCGGTGTTACCAACATCGATGTCGCATTCGACACCAGCCAGAACGCACTCGTCGACGCATACGCGCGAGCACGCGTCGTGGTCTTGCCGTCGTTCGAAGAGGGATGGGGGCTACCTGCGTGGGAAGCCATTGCGTGTGGCATTCCGGTGATCGCATCGGATGCTGGCTCGCTCCCCGAGCTCGTCCCATCGGCGGTCTCGTCGTTTCGTCTGGTCAATGTCTCCCCCGAACGCGACGAACTCCGCGACGCCATCGTGGAACTGGCATCGACACCTCTCCCCCATCCAGCCACCATGGACCAGCATTCGATCGATGCGCTCGACGACGCGCCGACCGCCGCTGCACTCGCTGCCGACGTACTCGATGCGATCGCCCGCACGCGTTCCGCTCCTGAGCGGTCTCCGATCACCCACGGTCGAGGGGAAACTCTGTGACACCAATCCGCCATGCACTCGTGGCAGTGCGGTGGCGCGACGATCTGCGCGACGAGCTCATTGCACGCCTCGGCGCCGACAACGTCACCACCTGCAACGCCGACGACCAGAATTCGATCGGGCGCGCACTCCCAGAAGCCGACGTGGCGATCGTGGCAAGCGCGCTCGACGGGCGATACCTCAGCGCGCCCCACCTGCGATGGATTCACATCGACCGTGCCGGAATCGATCAATTCGCGCCACCTGAGCTCTTCGACGGACGAGTCATCACGACATCGGCAGGCCGTTCCGCTCCTGCTGTCGCCGATCAGGCTGTCCTGCTCCTGCTGGCAGTGTCCGGCGACATTGGGACCATCGAACGAATGAGGCGCCGCCGCCTCTGGTCGAATCGACCATTGCAAGGTCTGAACGCAGTGACTGCGAAACACGCAGTGGTCGTTGGAGCCGGCGCCATCGGCAGCGCGATCGCACGCCGGTTCGCTGCGATGGGCATCACCGCAACGGGCATCTCTCGCCGAACACGAACCGAGCCCCTGCCGTTCGATCGAGTCATCGCTTCACCCACCCGACGTCAGCTCGTCACGGAGATCGAGTCCGCCGACATCGTGGTCGTCGCAACGGGGTTGAACGATCGCACGCATCACATCATCGACCAGACAGCACTGAATGCACTCGGCCCGACGGGCATCATCGTGAACGTCGGTCGCGGCGCATTGATCGACCAGCGAGCGCTCGCACGCTCGCTGAGGTCACGGCGCATCGCCGGCGCTGGGCTGTCGGTCGCCGATCCAGAACCGCTCCCTCCATGGAACCCGCTCTGGCGCACACCGAACACCGTGCTCATCCCCCATGCGGTGCCGCGGCTGTCCGACCGGGACGAACGTTCGCTCGACATCATCGACGACGTGGCGTCGGCCGTGAAGGCCGGGCAACCCGTGGCTCGGGCGCTGACCGTCGCGGACGCGTACACCCGGCAGCGCTCGACCGATCGTCTCACCCACCACGCAACGAAGGCCTGGCATCGAACCGCCGGCCGCCGGATGCTCCACTTACGCTGATCCCACCCGGGCACGCTGCCACGACAACACACCGCCAACGCATGGCGGTGGCAGACTCTCCGGGTGACCACCGGGGAACAAGCGCCGGCGCCCGGCTCGGCCAACACCCTGCGCAACAGTGCCCGAGCCCTCGGTGACCTGCACGGTTCGATCCGAGCACCGCTGTCGATCCTCATGGTCATCGGAACGGTGGCGGGCATCGTCGAGGCAACATCGTTACTGATGTTCGTTCGAGCGGCCGTGTCGATCACTTCCGAAGACGTCGAACCCGCTCCCATTCTCGGCATCGACGTGGCTCAGGGCCCCGGAACACTGCTGATCATCGCCCTGGTGCTTGCAGTGGTGGCTGCGATCTTTCATGTGCTTCTGGCCCGACGCGCATCGCAACTGTCATTCCACATCGGCAACAACGCCCGCGCCCGGCTGATCGACGCATTTCTCGACGCACGCTGGGCCCACGTCACCGCGCACCCTGAAGGCCGTCTCCAGGAATCCATCTCGTTCCTCGTGGAGAAGTCCGCACGCGCTGCAGCACACGTGGCACTCGGCGCGAGCTCCGTCGTGATCCTCATCGCGCTCGGCGCCGCGGCGATCATCACCAGCCCACTCGTCAGTTCCACGATGATCGCGCTCCCGCTCCTCATGCTCGCGGCGTCGGGTCCCTTCATGCGCAAGCTGCGCGCCCGGGCGGCGACCGACGTCGATACATCTCGTTCGTTGTCCGAGGCGGTGGCTTCTACGACGACACTCGCGCGCGAGTACCGCACCTTCGGGGTGCAGCGCCGACGCGCATCGCAGCTCAAACAGGTTGCGCTCGACCACAGTCACGGAGAACGTCGGACCCGGACCGCTGGTTTCAGCATCACGCTGTTGTTCAAAGACACCGCGGTGATTTCCCTCATCTTGGTGGTGGCGATCCTGTACCGGCTGAGCGACCTGCAAGACGGTGCGGTCATCGCCAGCGTGCTGCTCGTGCTGCGTATGCTCGGTTACCTCCAGCAAACGGTGCGACTCCTCCAGGAAGGCAGCTCTGACGCCGCCACCGTCGACGCCCTCCTCCGGTCGATCACCGAGCTCGAAGCAGCTCGCGAGCACGACGGCCACACGAACATCGACACCGTCGGCGCCATCGTGTTCGACGACGTGTCCTACGCCTACGACGAACGCCGAATTGCCCTCGACGGCATCGATCTGACGATCGAACCAAACACCACCGTCGGGCTCGTCGGCACATCGGGAGCTGGCAAGTCCACCATCGCCGAACTGCTACTCGGGCTGCGTCAACCCACGTCGGGTCGTATCACCGTCGACGGCATCGATCTGGTCGACGTGATGCGCTCGGACTGGTCTCGGCTCACCGCTGTGGTTCCCCAGGACCAACACCTGGCCGAACTGAGCATCGCGGAGAACATTGCGTTCTTGCGACCCGACGTGTCCGGCGACGACATCCGACGGGCAGCCAAACGGGCCCACGTCCACGACGACATCGAGCGACTTCCCGACGGATACCAGCATCAGATCGGGGCGCGAGGCGTCGGCCTGTCCGGCGGACAACGTCAACGGATTGCGATTGCTCGTGCGCTGGCTGGCAGCCCGCGACTCCTCGTGCTCGACGAACCAACGAGCGCACTCGACGCCACAACCGAGCAACTCCTCCGAGAGACGCTCGACGACCTCCACGGCTCCGTCACCATGCTCGTCATCGCCCACCGGCCGGCCACGGTCGAGGCCTGCGACGTGGTGATCCGCATGGAATCCGGTCGCATCGTCGACATCGGTCACGGGGCCCGGTCGACGTCGAGTGAACCGCTCGGTTGACCGCTCCCTCGATGCCAAACGACGTTCGCAGTCTCTAAGGTCTGCACCGATGCCGCCGATCCTCGTTCACATCATCTACACGCCTGGGACCGTCACGAAGCTGCTGCCCTTCGCGAAGCGTCTCGTCGCACACAGTTCGGCCCGGTTCGCACTCGTGACCAACGGTTCGTCACCCGAAGAAGTCGAACAACTGCACAGCTACGCCAGTTCACTCCCCGACCGGATCCGCCTGATCGACCTGCACACCAACGAGATGCTCGAGCACGGCGACATCGTCGAACAACTCCTCGATCAGCTCCCCGAAGAGGAGTCGGTGCTTGCGTTCGTGGACTCCGACATCTTCGCATCAGGTCCCGTGGACCTCGACCTGCTCCGACCGCGAAACGGGGAAGCGGCCCGCTGCTCCGGACTGGCGATCTGGCAGACACCCGAAGACCAGGTCGCGGTCTCGGGGTTCGAGATCATCTCGGGCCGCCACTTGCGGATCGACAACGGCGTGGAGGTGTGCTGCACGTATGCCGCTGCATACGACGCCGCCGTGCTTCGGCGCACGCTTACACGCTGGAACATTGGACTCGGCAAGTACCTGTGGGACGACGTTCCCGCAAAGGTGCAGCATCACCTGACCTCGATCGGCGCCCGTTTCGAGTTCTACGACACGGGCAAGGTTGCCAGCCTCATGGTGCAACACGAGGGGCACCGGGTGCAGTACGTCGACATCGACAACTTCGTCCACATCGGCGCGCTGAGTGGCACGCGCCGTACTGACAGCGCACCTGCAACCACCGCCAGGAGGATCGTCGACTTCGTCCGATCACCTCGCGACATCGCCAAGAAGATCGCCAAGCGCGTTCCAGGGACCTTGGCCAACCGCGAACGAGCGAGCATCGACCACCTCGTCGAACGGCGCCTCGCGGCATGTGAACTGGTTGACGCGCTCGCCGCTGGTGACCCGAATCCCCCGGTTCCATCGTGGTGCTCAGATCTGGTGCTCTCGCATCTCCGAGAACTCGTTCCACCGGTACCGTCGTGATCAGAAGCCGCTACGACCTGTTGGCTGGATTCCTCCACCGCCACCGCCTGCACTGCGCACTCGAGGGTGCACTGACCGCAGGCGTGGACGGTGCCGCACAACTCCCGGCCATGGTCCCCGATCAGCGTCGTGCGATCATCGTGGTCGGGATGCATCGATCGGGGACCTCGATTGTCTCACGCACGCTCGAAGCACTCGGGGTCCACATGGGCGGCGATACGACGACCGAGAACCATGAGTCCGAGTTCTTCCTCGACCGGAACGACGCCATGCTGGCCGTCGCCGGCGGATCGTGGGATTGGCCCAACCCGTTCGTCGACTGGCTCCGAGCGGACCACGAGAATCGGGCTGGCACCGAGCCGGTGGATGCCTGTGCGCGCGTGGCACGCGCATGGCTGACCAGTACGCAGGCACGGTCGTACTGGAAGGGGCACCGGGGCGAGACGCATCAATTCGGGTGGAAGGAGCCGCGCAACTCCATCACCTGGCCCATCTGGCATCGCGTGTTTCCGAACGCGCTCTGGATCAACGTCGAGCGCGACGACGCTGCGGTCGTGGCGAGCCTCGTGACGCGCAGTCAACGCATTCTCGGGCAGCGCACTTGGAAGAGTTGGCGCGCCCTCGATCCGCACCAGTGCAGCTCGCTTCATGCTGAGTATCGAGCCTCGATCAGCGCGCTGCGAAGCAGGATCGACGCAGACTCGTTCCTCACCATCCAGTACGCCGACCTGGTCGCTGACCCCGTGGCGGTCCTCGACGAACTCACCACGGCGGGCGTCGGCGACCCGTCTCGCGTCGATGCCGCTGCATCGCTCGTTCGACGCCGCGCACCATGACGGCGCTCCCGACCTTCATCGGCATTGGCGCACAGAAGTCCGGAACAACGTGGCTGCACGAGCAACTCGACGCCCACCCTGACGTCTGGGTGCCGCCGACCAAAGAACTGCACTTCTTCGACGGCGCACACGGCAGTGCGGTAGTTCGTTCGCTCATTGCCCGCGACGCGGATGCCGACTTGGCCCGTCGACGCCTCCGAGGAGTCTTCAGCGGGCCCGGGCGGCGCCACAACGCCACGATGCTGCTGGCTCCTCGGTCGCGGCGGAGATACGAACGATGCTTCGAGCCCGACGAGGGACAGCGAGCGGGCGAAATCACCCCTGCGTACGCCCTCCTCGATGACCGCACGGTCGCACGAATCAGCAGGTGGATCCCAGACCTGCGCGTCCTGTTCATGCTGCGCTCGCCGGTCCAGCGAGCGTGGTCGCACTTCAACATGTTTCGCCAACGGCACCACCGTGACACCGGCTTTGCATTCTCAGACCTGCCCGCCGTGAAGCTCGCCACGATCATCTCGAAGTCGACCTACCTGCCAACCGTGGACCGGTGGGAGACCGCATTTCGCTCCGGGGCCCTGCGCATATTGTTCTACGACGACCTCGAGATCGACCCCACTGCGGTGCTGGTTGAAGCCCTCGACCACATCGGTGCTCGCAGCGACGCCGGCGTCATCACGCCAACCGTGAACGAACGCGTCCACGCACGACATCCAGGCCCCATCGATCCAGAGACGGAATGGGTACTCACCAGCAGGCTGTTCGACGAGATCCAACGCCTGCATCAGCGCTTCGAGAACGCATCGACGCAACGATGGGCGGACCGCGCCATCGACGTGATGCGTCGTCAGCGCTGAGAACGCACCGCGGCGAATGCTTCGCCGAACGCGTCGAGCATGGTCGAGCCGAGGTCGGCATCCGGTTCGAGATAGTTCCCTTCGCCCCACTCGTTCCAACTCTTCACGAACAGCAACGAATCTTCGCCGCGCGCCTGCAACCGTTCGACCGCAACCGACACCTGGTCGGCCAGGGCATCAGGTTCGTAGCCCGTCACCACCAGCGAGCCCGACCCTCGCCGCGCGGTGTCGTCCCAGCCGGTCACCACCATGCTGTGAGCTCGCCACTCCGCCTCGGGCAGGTTGCGAAGTTCCTCCGTCAAGTCGGAGTAGTTCAGTCGGTAGTGCCGCCTCACGATCCTGCGAGCCACATACGACGGTGACCGCAGCCGCTCGGAACGAACCGTGCGAAAGAGTCGCTTCGACGTGTCGTGAGACGCATCGAATCCCAACGGCCTCGGATCCTCTCCGTTCATTGCAACCAGGTGGAGTCCGGCCAGACCCGCCCGATCGGCAAGCTCGCGGAATCGCTCCGCGAACCTCAGCTCGGACGGGATCGACGGCGCGTCGTGCACGGCAAAGACAGGGAGACCATCAACGGTGACGGCTCGCTCGTCGCGCAAGGCGGGCAGGATTGCTTCGAAGTGCCGGGACACGTCCTCGACCGAATATCGCTGGCGCGCAATCGACTGAGCTCCACGAGCGCGACGACTCGACCAGGTCGCTGTGTTCCAGTCATGGTTCGCCCAGACCAGACAGAACCCGTGGGCTGGCCGACCAGATGACAGCACCTCGTCGAACGGTCGATGGAGTGCCCGACGGCCGTCGCCGAACCAGTAGTGGTAGTAGGCAAACGCGTCGATCCCTGCAGACGCTGCAAGCTCCGCTTGCCGCTCGCGCGTTGCCGAGAGTCGGAGATCGTAAAAACCGAGTTCGCCCGGCAACTTCGGCTGCACGTGTCCACGAAAACGGGGACGTGCACCCACCACGTTGTGCCACTCGGTGAACCCCGGACCCCAGGCCTGATCGTTCCTGGGATCGGGATGAAACTGCGGGAGATACAGCGCAACCGCCCGGACCTCGGAACCGGGCCGGGTCACATCGCCCCGATGAGCGCACAATGCAAACCGATTCGATGACGCACCAACGCAAGCGTAATTCGTCGAAGCCGATTCGCTCTGTTTGCGCGTTTCCCGGGCCGACCGCGCAGGCTGTCAGCTCCTTGCGATACGTTCCACGCCTTGGCCGGGCCCACGAACGATGCAGCGCACAGCGCGCCCGCCCCGCGCGCCCCGAAATCGATCGGTCGTCGCGACCCGACACCAGCATCGTTGCGGAACTTCGTGTCGCACATCTGGGCCGCCGATCGACTTCGCGCCACTCTTGCGCTCGTCTTGTCGATCCTCGCCACACTCACCGAGTCCGTCGGACTGCTGCTCTTGATTCCACTGGTCACCCAAGTCGGCCTGATCGACGGTGATGGCTCCTCAACCCAATGGATCACGGCAGCGCTCGAACGCGTCGGAATTCCCATCACGCTGGGTTGGATCCTGACGACCTATGTCGCCCTCGTCGCCATCCGCTCGATCATCGAAGCAGCCCGGTCGATTGCACTCGCTGACCTGCGGCACCGATTGGTCGATTCCCTGCGCCATGACCTCTTCGGCGCAGTGGCCTGTGCCGGGTGGGCGTACCATCTCCGCCACAGAACGAGTGACATCGCCCACGTGCTGAGCACTGACATCGGTCGAGTTCGGGTTGGCACCACCGCAGTGTTCGAGATCGCAGCCCGGTCGGTCGCAGCACTCGGATACCTCGCCGTCGCTGTCCGCCTCGCACCTGGTGTCACGGCGCTCGCTGTGGCGCTCGTCGCCATACTGCTCTTGGTGCTGTCGCCCACGCTTCGGGCGGCCCGGTCGAGCGGTCGGCAACAGACCGTGCGCAGCCAGAACCAGTTCGCCGGCCAACAAGAATTTCTCGACGCACTCAAGGTGGTGAAGAGCCACGGTGACGAAGCCCGCCACGTCGCTGCCTACCGACGCGGGCTCCACGCACTGCGGGCAACCATCATTCACTACGACCGAACAGCTGCGGTCAGTGGGAGCGTCCTGCAGGTCGGCATTGCGAGCGCTGTCGCCATCGTGACCTGGGTCTCCGTGCGTTCCCTCGACACCTCGGGAGCACGACTACTCGTCGTGATCGTGGTGATCGCCCGCCTCGCACCGATCGCGTCCACCCTGTTGGAACAAGGTCAGATGATCGCCAACACACTCCCGGCATACGCAAACACCATCGGGTGGACCCGAGATGCCGAACGCCATGACGAGAGTGCAGGAACAACGGGCACCGCGCAAGCCCGACCGAACGAATCGGTCGAACTGGTGGACGTCAGCTTCTCGTACGGAGCTGAGCTACCGAACGCAGTCAACGACGTGTCGGTTCGCATCGAAGCTGGCCAGACCGTCGCACTCGTCGGAAAGTCCGGCGCTGGGAAGACAACCATCGGCGACATGCTGCTGGGACTCCTCCCACCCGACTCCGGCGAGATCCTGATCGATGGTCGGCCGCTCGCTCGGTCCTCGTTGCACAGCTGGCGTCGCCACGTGGCATACGTCCCGCAGGACACGTCGCTGCTGCACGCATCGATCCGGGCGAACATCACGATGCTCAACGATGACGAGTGGGACCCGGCGTTGGATCAACGTCTCCATGAGGTGATCGAACTCATTGCATTGACCAGCGTGGTCGAACGACTGGACAACGGACTCCTCACGCCCGTTGGCGATCGAGGCGTGCGTCTCAGCGGCGGAGAACGCCAGCGCATCGCCATCGCCCGAGCCCTCTGGCGCCAACCAGCGTTGCTCGTGCTCGACGAGGCGACCTCCGCACTCGACCGAGAACACGAACAGGTCGTGCAAGGTGCGATCGAACGCCTCCACGGCAGCGTCGCGATGCTCGTCATCGCACACCGCCTGACGACCGTTCGTCATGCAGACGAGATTCTCGTGCTCGATCAGGGTCGAGTCATCGAGCGAGGAACATGGGAGGAGCTGCATCACCCTGGCACCGCCTTCGACCAGCTCGCAGGCGCGTGAGCCATCCCGTGCGCATCGAACAAAACGCCGTACTCGCTGCTGGTACCTTCCATTGGATGCCCAGGAAACACACCGTCGGCAAAGCCGACAGCGAAACAGCGCCTGATGTCTTCGTGATCGTGGACGTCGAGCCCGATGCCGTTGTCGGTGGCGACGACGCCGACCTCGCGGGTCCACACCGGGCATTCGAGATGCTCGAAACAATGCGACGCGAGCTGGCAAACGAGCGCGGGCTCACCATCAACTACTCGTGGATGATGCGCGCCGATCGCCATGTCCATGAGACCTACGGAACGTCAACACATCTGCTCGAGCGCTTCGCCGACACCCTCGAGGAATGCCGTTCGAAGGGCGATCTCGTCGGAGCCCATGTCCATGCCTTCGCAGATTCCCACGACCATGAGGACTGGAGAGACCCGCAGTCCCTCGCGATCGATGCAGAGGTGTCTTGCAACAGCTTCGAAGAAGTGCTCGGTCGCCCGCCTGAGGCAATCGGATTCGCACGCGGGTTCACCTCGATTCCCGCCGTCGAGGTGAGCCGCCGACGCGGTGTTCGTTTCGATTTCTCTGTCGTCCCCGGCATCTCCGCGCCCACATCGTCCGACACACTCAAAGTCATCGCCGCTCCGTTCGACAACAACACCGTTCCGCTCACGCCATACCGGCCGTCCGCAGACGACTGGCGAACACCTGACCCAAACATGACCACCGGGCCGACGATCGTGCCGCTGACTCCCGCTCGAATCAACGAGTGGCAGAGTCGACGTGCCCGGCTTCGAGTGCGCGGCGAACAAGCGGCGCTCGACCGTCGCACGCATCACGTCTATCTCATGAACATCGACCAGCCAGGCTTTGCGCGAGTCTTCAAGAGTCGTGCGGTCCTCGACAGCGGCTATCTCACGATGTCGGTGCGCTCCAGTCGCTTCTTGATGACCTCCGATGCGCAGCTGCGTGGCATTGCCGACCGTCTGTCTTCGATCGGCGGCACATCGGCGAACCTCACGACGGCCGCACACAGCGCTCGCACGACGTTGCAGCCTGCCTGAACCGACCGACTGATGCGGCTGGCGGGCTCGGCCCGCACCCGGTTACCTGCAACGGGCGGCCGCAGCAGTGCCCGGTCGTCGGCCACCATCGATGCGTTCACCGCTGCGCAAGCGGCTGATCGAACGTGGTTGGTTCAGCCGCGGCTCCGACGGGACCAGGGCCCAGTCGGAACGTTGCCTCGATGTCGATCTCGGCCCCAGCGGGAATCGAGACGAAGAAGCTGTGAGCAGTCCACCCAGACTCGCTCCGGCTCTCGACCCCCACCGGCTCTCCGTCGACCAACACCGATTGGAGCGGCGCTGCCCCGTACATCGTCACGAACAGCCGACTCGTGCCGTTGGGCAATCCAATGGAATTCCCGATCACGTAGTCGGCCAACCCCGTGGACGGAGCGGTGTTGTTCAACGACACCGATGCCACGAGTTCACGCGACTGCACCCCGGGCCGAACGTCCACACTCACGCTGCGCTCCAAGAACACATCGATCTTGTTCGCCCCCGCATTGGTGAGTGCGAGCGCGAAGCCGCCGTCGGCGCCCGGCGCCGGCAGCGATCCGGACAGTCCAATCCGGTCGAACAACGCCTGCTCGCCGGGGTCCGCACTCCACCCCAACAGGCGTCGTTGCGAAATCAACGGGGCGAAGTCGTCTGCGAGCGTGGCCGGCTCGGGCAGCACAATCGACTGCAGTCTCGAGAACACCACCGCCGCCAGCGTGTCGAGCGCATCGATGCGTTCGAGGTTGGCTCCTCCAACGGCGAACTCGTACTGGTCGCGCAAGATGTACTGCGCTGCCGAGTCCGCCTCGACGGTGACTCCGAGGCTGTCGATGTCGACCGACCCGGTGTAGCGCATCAGCACTTCCACGACGTATGGATCCATGACGAACACCCCGTCGAGGTCCGCGCCGCCACTGGCCGGATAGAGAATCGACACCACCTCCGCCACCTCAGGGAAGACCGGCGACATGGTGACGTTCGACCACGCTCGGCCCGTGACGGTGCCGCCCGGGCCTGATGAGAACCCGAAGCGCCCGTACCTGTTCATGAACTCGGCGGGGCAGCCGGTGCACTCAATTCGCGCCTGCGCCAACACCGCCTCGAGATCGGATCGACGCCCCACCTCCACCACCCGAAACTCGCCGTCGTCGAGCACGACCTCGGCGTAGTTGCCGACGAAACCGCCCAGCCCGCGTGCTTCAGCAGGTGTGGTGAAGAGCACCAAGTAGCGACGCTCACCATCACCGCCCAGGAGCGCTGGGGCCAAGGTCACCGCATCGACAGCATTGGCCAAGCGTGGCTCCTCGCGTTCGAATTCCAGTTCCAGCTCGTCGAGTTCGACGACCAACCGGTTCACCAGCCACACGGACCGAACATCAGCAGCGGTCTCTCGCAACGTCCGCAACGAGGATTGCACTCGCTCGAGCGGCGCTGCGGTTCGACCGACCGCAGCCAGATCGATCGCTCCACCCGACACACGCAGCGACGACGGGTCAACCTCGCGAAGTGCCGACGCTGCATCGCTCAATGTCGCTGCGGCAGACTCCGACAGCCGGGCCCCTGCCGTGACGTTCTGCGAAACGATCGGAACCGCACGTGACGGCACCGCCAGCGGTCCGCCGAGTCCGCCGTCCACCGTGTCGAACGACTCAGCAGCTCGGTCGAACGCATCCGCTGCCGATTCGTAGTCACCCGCGCTCAGCAGATTCACTCCCGCTCGAGCTTCATCGACAGCGGTGCGGACATCATCTCGCACGCCCAAGCCCCCCATCCCGAGACCCGCCAATGCCAGCACCACGAACCCGATCGTGCCGGCGAGTGCGTACAACGAGCGACGTCGGACAGCTGCATTCGAGCGGGCCAACCAAGCAATCACCACGATCGAACCCGAGACAACGCCGACCACCGCCGATGCGCCGAGGAATGGTGCGAACTCGGAACGCATCAGCACGTTCGCTCCGACGCCGGCGATCACGGAATTCGTGAGTGCACCATCGCGTCGAGTGACCGACACCCACATCCCGCACAGCAGCGCGGCCGACGCCACACCGGCGAGCACGACCGTGCCCGATGTCGCTGCGGCGACCCCGACGAGCAGCAACGGGCCCCACCAAGGGCCGAACGCTGCTGCGTTCACGACGACACCCACCGCCACCACGACCAAGAATGCATCGACCGCCAACACGCCAGTCGGCGATGCTCGAACGACGAGCGCCACCATCGCCGCCACCACGGCAACCGCCGCCACGGCACGGCGATTCGGACGGCCGAGACCGTGCGGCTCCGTCTCAGACGCCGAAGTTGCGGAGGGCCTCGACAGCAACGCACGCAGCCGAGAAGCCAACCCGGCCGTCACCGTGGCCAACCTGGAGATCATCGACGAATCCATTGTCGGCGACGCAAGTGGCTGGCAGGCATGAGTGTGCGAGCGTAGAACCAATCGCGCATGATCAGCGGGGCGGGCTCAACAGCGCACCGCCGTCGACCACGAGCTCTTGCCCCGTGGTCATCGGCGAACGCCGGCGGTCGGCGAGAAACACGACGGCTTGCACCACGGCCTCGATCGGCACGATCGCAGCACCCAGAGGATGCGGAGGTGCCGAACGATCATCAGGCGGCGCTGTTGAGTCAGCCGTCCACCCCGGCGCGACAGCGTTCACGCGCACCCCTCGCTCGGCGAGTACACCGGCCAAATCGATCGTCAGTTTCCGCAGCGCACCCTTGGCCGTGCCGTACTGAGGCCACCGCGACGCCCTCGACGCGTGCACCGACGTGAGGAACACCACGGACCCGCTCCCGGTGCGCTCCAACGACTCCGACAGCGCGAACACGAGGTTGGCGGGTGCGACCACATTGATGTCGAGCATGTGCTGCAGCGTTGACGAGGACATCTCCGACATCTGCCGACGGCGGTCGTTGAGCACCGTTGCGACCACGAGCACGTCGACCGAAACACACTCCTGCGCGAACCTCGTGACTGCGTCCTCGTTGGTGACGTCGAGCTGATGATTGCGAACCTGCCCCGCCCACCCCTTGCCTTGCCGGACGATCTCGGCTGCGTCGAGCGCCTCTCGATCGGAGTCGAGTGCGTGCACGAACGCACCCTCCGATGCAAACGCGTCGACGAGCTCACGGCCGATGATTCCGCCGGCACCGGCAACGACCACCACTTGCCCGTCGAACTCGCACCCGGCGACCGGACCCGCCACGGTCCAGTGCGCGGGTGCCGGCTGCTTGATCGCCGCCACCGCCCCGTGCCACACGAACATCACACGCTTTTTCATCGAGTTCGTCCGCTGCTCCCGCCTCGCCATCTCGTCAGTGTGCACTGAATCGAGGGTGCCCGGCACGCGTGCCGCCACAGAGCTCCGACCACTAAGTTCGGACCCGATGAGCAAATTCACGGTGAGGGCTGACAATGCGGTACACGACACCATCGATGGCGAAGTGCTCGCCATCCGCAGCGACACGGGGACCTACTACTCGATGACGGGTCCGGCAGCGACGTGTTGGGTGGCGTTGGGAACATGTCAGTCGATCGATGCTGTCTGTGCTGCGGTCGCAGCCCATCACGACGAGGCCCCGGCAAACGTGGCTCCCCAGATCCAAGCATTCGCAACGGCCCTGGTCGCCGAAGCCCTGCTCGCCGAAGCCCCGACGACCGCACCCGAGCAGGCCTTTGCGCTTCCCACCGAGACGCAGGCAACGCCTTGGGCTGCCCCAGAATTCGAAAAGTACACCGACATGCAGGACCTGCTGCTGTTCGACCCGATCCATGAGGTCAAGCCCTCCGGATGGCCGAACACCACCGACGCTGCGAAGTGACCAACCACGACTCGATCGACGAATCCAACGCAATCCGGGCTGCGCTCGACGACCTCGTCGAGCGTTCGCTTCAAACCGCATCGCATGTCAGTTCGTGCTCGTGGGGCCCGATCGATCTCGAGCTCATGGCAGAGGATCGGTCGACCGGTGATGACATCGTTCGCGCTCTCGCTCCGGGTCGCGGACTCTGGCGCAACCAACGCGTGGTCACCGTGTCGTCGGCAACGATCCCCATCGACATGTTTCCCGAGGAGCTTCGCCCGGTCGGCACCACCAGCGCGATCTTGCGAGACACCGACCTGGTGGCGCTCGCCTCCGGTCACGAGCACTGTGTGTGGATCCTGCGTTCTGACATCGATCTGGCGCTTCGTTGGGTGACGAACGACAACGACGTCCCGCTCTGGGAACAACTCAGCCCGCTCCGGGCCGCTGCGCGATGGGTCGCTGCACACCACGGTGGGGCAACCGTGCATTGCGGCGCAGTCGGCAACCACAACGGCGCCGTGCTGCTGGTTGGAGACTCCGGAGCCGGCAAGTCGACCACGACCATGGCCTGTCTGGGAACCGAACTCGAGGTACTCGGCGACGACTTCTGCTTCATCGACGCCTCCGGCCCAACGCCAATCGTCGACGCGATGTATCGACTTGCCAAACTGGACGACCGGTCGCTCGAGCTGCTGCCCGCACTGCGAGAACGCGTCGTGGGACGCGGCCTGCGCGGAAAGTCGTTGATCGAACTCGACGACCTGACGGTGACGCATCGTCCGATCGTTGCTGTCTGTCATGTGGTGCGCGACCACAGTCGTCCGACCGGAGTCGAGCCGCTCCACCGCATGGCGGCGCTGCGCGCTGCTGCACCGAGCACGCTCTTCCAAGTACGTCTCGCGGAGCAGGAGACCTGGGATGCGCTCGCCGCGACCGTGCGGCATGCACAGACCTGGACGCTCCACGTCGACGACGTGACCGACGCTCCTCACGCCATCACGGAACTGCTGGAGTCGATCGGCCCTGCGGGATCGTCGAACCAGACCCGGCAGTGACATGAACGCACCCGCTCACGCCGGTGTCACCGTGGTGATCCCGGCGTTCAATGCAGCACACACGATCGAACGCGCCGTTGCCTCCGTGCTCGGCCAAGTCGGTGGCGCACCGCCGGTGATCGTCGTGGACGACTGCTCGAACGACGCAACCGCCACCATTGCCCGAGATCTCGGCGCACACGTCGTCGCCGGCGTGGGAAACGGGCCCGGCGGAGCGCGCAACATCGGCATCCAAGCGTCGGTGACACCACTCGTTGCCTTCTGCGATGCCGACGACGAGTGGGCCTCCGACCGCCTTCGCTGCGACTTGCTCGACTTCTCGACCACCCCCGACATCGACATTCTCCTCGGCCTCAGCCGATACGAGACCGATGACGATCACCTCCTCGACGGCCACCACTTCGACAACGATGACCGCTGTGCGCTCGTGCCTCACTTCGGCGCAGCAACGATGCGCACCGACGTGTTCGATCGGGTCGGGCTCATCGACTCGACCCGACGAAACTTCGAGGACTACGAGTTCTTCCAACGAGCTCGCGACCTCGGTGCGACCGTGGTGGAGCATCGCCGAGTGACCCAGACCCGCCACCTTGTAGCGACCAGCACCTCGCACCGCAATCCGCCCGGCCCGAACGATCTCCTCGCTGTCCTGCGAGAGTCGGTTCAACGCCGCCGCGCGAGCGGGCCCGACACCACACGAAAAGACTCGACATGATCAACACGACCGGTTCGAGCAACAACGATGCAACCGCCGACGATTCGACTCCGAGTTGTCTGTGGTGGCTGCCCGAGTTCCCACCGAACCTCGGCGGGATCGGAACGTTCGCAACCAGCGTGGGTGTGTCGCTCGCCGCTCGAAGTCGAGGGTTCACCTTTCTCGTGTGCCGCGGAGAGCCCTCGGACACGACAGACGGAGCACTGCGCATCGTTCGAGAGCCGATCATCGACCGATTCGAAGCAGGCAACCCTGCACAGATCATGCGCACTCGCAAGCGAATCACGGATCTGAAAGTCGAGACACAAGCGGACCTGTACCACCTGCATGTGACCGACCCGACTCCGATTCTGCACCTCGCCACCTCGGATGCCGCGCCCGCTCCCACGATCATCACACTGCACAACGAATTTCTCGAACGGTTCCCCCCAGAGCCCGATTCGCTGATGGACCGTTTACTGAGCGCCACCGACATCGTGGTGTGCTGTTCCGCCGGCAACACGATTTCGAACTCGACAGCAGCCCCGCGCTTCGCGCATCGCATCATTGCGATACCGAACGGGATCGCTGTAGATGTCGAGCCGCTTCCGCTCCCGAACAACGCGAGAATTCTCGCCATTGGACGCCTCGCCGAGCAGAAGGCATTCCACCGCATCATCGCGGCGATGCCGAAGGTTCTCGAGTCACGGCCCGACACCACGCTTCGACTGGTCGGCGACGGCCCCGAACGAGAGCGGCTCGAAGCGATGGTCTCCGACCTGCAGCTCGGGGACGCCGTCAGCTTCGCTGGTCGCATCGATCGAGCTGAGGTCACCAACGAGCTCCGTGACGCCCAGATCGTGGTGGCACCCTCCGAGTACGAAGGTTTGCCCTATGCCCTGCTCGAAGCAGCAGCTCACGGTCGCCCCATCGTGGCCACCGATATCGGCGGGATCCGCGACGTGGTCACCTCAGGTGTGAACGGCACACTCGTCGACCACGACACGGTCGATATCGACCCGAACGGACTCGCCACCGCCGTGCTCGATCTGCTTGCTGACGATGACATCGCCGCGAGGTATGCAGCGGCCGGACGACGCCACATCGAGCAGCACCTCTCGCTCGAAGCGTGCGTTCGGGCGTACCAATTCGTCTATCGCGCTGCGCTCCGACCGGTGAGCGACGTTGCGGTGATCATCCCGGCGTACAACGCCGAACGCCACCTCCGCGACACCCTCGAATCGATCTTGGCGGACGTCGAGCAGAGCCAGCACTCGGTTCAGATCCTGGTCGTCGACGACGGTTCGCTCGATTCCACGCGCGACATTGCTGCCTCGTATGCCGACCGAGGCGTCGAGGTGTTCTCGCAACCGAACCTCGGAGGCGCGATGGCTCGCAACACCGGCATGGCGCTCACGAAGAGCACGTACGTTGCCCACTTCGATGCTGACGACATCTGGGAACCCGGCCGGCTCGAGGCGCTCCTGGCTCCGTTGCAAAACGACCACGAGCACGAACTCGATGCGGTCTTTGCGATGGCGGTCGAATTCGCTGACCCAGATGCGCCTGCACGCGCCGAGATAGACACAACACCGCGCCCGGTGCGGCTCCCGACCATCGGCATCGTTCGTCGCGAGGCCCATGAGCGACTGGGCGGTTTCTCCCACGGCCAACACAACGATCAGCTGAGTTGGGCAAGCCTCGCACTCGCCAAAGGCTTGCGCTACGAACAAGTGCCCGTCGTGGTGACGCGGCGCCGGATCCACGCGACCAATACTTCCCACAACTTCGAGTTCACTACGGACACGACCCGGGTCGACGCAGTTCGCCTGGCATTGGCGGCGCGTCGAAGCGCTCAGCGCGACGGCTGACGCGCAGGACCCAACCCTGCACTCGGATGATCCCGCCGATACCGAGCGGCCCACTGCGCATTGAGTCCAGTCGACTGCCTCGCCGTGGTGGCCTCGATCGTCAGGTGATCCCACGAATCGTCGTCGCCGAGGTGCGACGCTTCGAGGATGTCGATCACCGTTGATCGGCGGTCTTGCACCATCTGCTCATAGGTCACCTCGAGCGGTTGCACACCGCGCTCGGTAAAGAACTGCTTCCACCCCTCGTAGCCATCAACAGCTCGATCAACGTAACGATCGAGTTCCATCTCGTCGTACGCCGCCTCTTCGGGCCGAGCGCGAGCAACGCCATTCGAACGCCACGTGTCCGTCTGGAGCGCACGCAACGCCGACACGGCTTGGGCCACGACGTCTTGGCGCCAGAGGTGAACCCACGTCACCTCTCCACGAAACAGCGACTCGTCCAGCCCGAGCTTGCGCATCTCGACCCACTGATGCCAGTGGATGTTGATCGCGAACACCCCGTTCGACGACGTGCGTCGACGCATCACGTCGTCGAGGTAGCGCCGGATCTCCTCCGCGTCGAAGTTCGCCGTACGGTTCCAGTACCGCCGCAATCTGACACGACGCCACCACTGAGCAGCGACCTGGCTCCGGTTCAACTTCGGAACACCGTACGCCTGTCCCCACGCCTCGAACGCATGCGTTCCGAGGAACTCCTGGGGGTCACCGCACACGTCGGTGGATCGAAGCAGCTCACACAGCATCGTGCTGCCCGTGCGCACCTCGGAGGCAACGACCACCGTCCTGGCGACCGGAGCGGTCGACAGCGCTGGACCGGCTTGGCCGACATCGATGGCAACTCGCGCCATGCGCCCGAGCACGGCGAGCGGGTCACGACACCACCGGGCAACGCGACGAGCACGCACGACGAACACACGATCCCGACCACGGAGGCTGTTCATCGTTCCGTCGACTCGACGGGATCCGTGCTGAGAATACGAACGATGCGACCATCGCGAATCGTGACGATCGAGTCGCACACTTCGAGCGTGGTGGGGCGGTGGGCAATCACCACCAACGTGACCGATCCAGCGAGGCCAGCAAGCGTCTCGCGAAAGAGCGCTTCAGACGCCGAGTCCAACGCACTCGTGGGCTCGTCGAGGACCAACACGCTGGGTTTGCCTGCAAGCGCACGTGCAATCGCCAATCGCTGGCGCTGTCCACCCGACAGTCCCGAGCTACGAGGGCCGAGCATGGTGTCGTACCCCTGCGGCAGCGCGACGATTGCATCGTGCAGATGTGCGTCGCGAGCCGCCTGCTCCACGGCCTCGGTCTCGATCCCAGGGCGAAGGAAGCGAATGTTGTCCGCGATCGACGCCTCGCTCAAACGAGGATCTTGTGGCACGAACGCAACGTGGCGAGCCCAGTCCGACCGCTTGATGTCTCGCAGCGACACGCCGTCCACGGTCACCGTTCCCGCTGATGGGCGGCGCATGCCGAGCAAGAGCTCTGCAATGGTGGTCTTACCAGACCCGGATGGCCCGACCAACCCGAGTGCTTCACCCGGCTGGAGGGAGAACGAGACATCGTGGAGTGCGGATCGATCGTCGGAGTACGCGAAGTCGACTCGATCGAACACGATGGGACCGATCGACTCCACCGCTCGGTAGCCGTCCGATTCCGCTGCCGCTTCCAACTCCTCGATTCGCTGCATGAGTTGCAACACGCTGCCCGAGGCCTCGGCGCTGTTCTGCACCACGGTGTACGCCAACTGTGCGTAGCCCAATGCCCGAATGATCAAGAACACCGCCGCAGTCGTGGCACTCGCACGCAAATCGACGAGCACATTCAGCACTGCCACGATGAGGATCACGGCGAGCAACGCGAGGTCTTTGAAGAGGTACGACGCCAGCAGATTGGTGGTGCGAGTCCTCAGTGCACTGTGTGACGCTCGGTCGATCAGCTCATACAGGTGGCCCGCACGACGGTGGCCCACCCCGAACGTCCGCAACTCACGCGCCAACGTGGTGGTGACCGCAACCGCCTCCGCCAGTGCGCTGCGTTGCTCGACAGACTCCCCGGAACGACGCCTCGTGGCTCTCAACAGCGGTTGGAGCACCACCACCACGGGCACGAGCACCGCGATCACGACCAAGCTGACCGCTGGGGCGACAACCACAGCGCTGACGATCAGTGCACAGAGGATGGTGAGTGAGCTGGTTCCCGCCACCACGTACGTTGCAGCGGTCGACGCCTGGAAGGCGAGCGCCGACGTCGCCTCCTGCAGCGACCCTTCTCGTTCGCTCGACTGGCGATCCCAGTCGGCGTTGGTAAAGCCGTCGATGAGTCGCCGGCGAGCGTGGGTCATCACGGTCAGCGCGAGCTGGGCAGCACCCCGCGCCAACAGGAGGTGGATGCCGCCGGTGACCACGATGCATCCGCCGGCAGCGATCAGCAGCGTGGTGGCATCGTCGCCGACCGACACACCGAGCACGATCAGCGTGTCCGGCTGGTCCGAGCCGATACCCACCACGGCGCGGATGAACAACGTCAGCGCCAGTGCCTCGAGCACACCAGAAGCCAGGCCGAGCACGCTCAGCAAGGCGATCGGGCGATTCGATTGCCCATGCAGTTCTCGCAGCACCGCGACGCTTTGGCGGAACCCGCCGCGCTGGGGGTCATCGATCACTTGCTGAGCCACGGGCTGCACCGTATCCGTGTCGACTTCGTGAGGCCCGGAGGGTCTGGCAAGCTGTCACGGTGCCAGTGCCTCGGAGTTTGCCCACCACCCGTTCGCCGCTCGCGGCTCATGGCTCGGCATTGCCTCCATCATCGTGACGAGACTGCTGTTCGTCACCGCTCGCAGCGTCGAAACCAACGGTGACCTGAATCGGGCGCTCGGGATGGCGCCGACGCTCGCGGCGTCGGGGCTCGACGTCACGATCCTCGTCGAGGATCTCCCTCGGAACCGTCGAGACTTCGCAGCGCTCGGCGACATCGACGTGATCTTCTTCCCGAACCTGGGTGTACTCGCCGAACGGCGGTGGAAGTCGCGGTTTCTTCGACGGAACGCCTTTGACATCGTGGTGCTGTGTAGTTCGATGTTGCGCAACGCCGTCGATCTCACGATCGCTCCACGCCGCTTTCGACGACCCTTCGTGATCGTCGATCAGACGGAGTTGCGGTCGACGACGGCAACGAGTGCGATCGATCGAATCCGACTCGATCTCACCGATCGATGGCTGACGAGGCGATCCGACGCGGTACTGGCCGTCAGTCGTGCGCTGGTGGAATGGAACCAGCACCGAGGGACTTGGCCGGTGCTGCAGAGTCCGTTCTCGACCGAGCGGCCGCCGCCGGTCGACCCCGCGAGCATCCGTGAATTCAACGATCGCTTCGGAGCGCGCTATCTCGTCTACGTCGGGACGATCGCCACACCATTCCGTCTGCACGACATCATCAACGCGTTCGCGGCCATCGCCGCAACACACCCCGAGACCAACCTGGTGATCGCCGGCAACGGACCGGCTCGGTCGGAACTGAGCGAGCTCGTCGACAGACTCGGTCTGGGCGACCGCATCATCTTCACGGGCTTCATCGGCGATGATCAATATTGGTCACTCGTACGCGGTGCGACCGCGGCGCTGTCCCCGCTCGCGAACACGGAACGCGACACCTCGCGCTGTCCCAGCAAGTTGTTCAGGTATGCCGCTGCCCGAACCACGATCGTCACCACCGCGATTGGAGAAGCGACGCGTTTCGAACATGCGGCGTACCTCGATGATGGCACGGTCACATCGCTTGCTGATGCCATGACGCAAGCGCTGACCGGCCCGAGCAAGACGCTCCGCCAGCAGGACTACGAGGACCTGTTCTGGGACCAGCGAGCGAACGAGCTAATGGCTTGGTTGCAGCAACTCGATGTCGTCGCCCAGACGGTCGCGACGTGAGTCAAATCGCCAGACTGTGCGGCGTCTTGCGCCCCACCGTGCGATGATGAGCTGCGATGTCACTCGAACACGAACCGGATGACAATCACAGCGTCACGGTGGCCCCCGGCATCGGAGACGAGACCGATCCAGACATCCAGCTGGACCTGATTCAGCCCACCACCACCGGCCCGGCCCGCCTCGTTGCACGGTCAGATCTGTTCCTGTCGGTTGGAGTCATCTCGTTTGTGCTCGCAGCCTCGCTCTCCGACGTCACGCTCCTCAGCGTTGCGGGGGTCGCGATCGGGATCTTGGCACTGCTGATTCCGGTGTTCGTTGCCCGGCATCACCCGGTCACCAGATCTGCGGTCATCATTCTGGGACTGTGGATTCTGAGCGCGTTGGTGGCCCAGTCGTTGCCAGGTTTCGGTGATGGCGGCGCCATCCGTGCATGGGCGGAAACCGAAGGCCGCGCACTGGTGGTCATCGGTGTCATGGCAGCCATGCCGGGCCTGCGAGCGGTTCGCACGTTCGAACGGCTGATGCGTCTGTCGGTCGCTGTCATCTCCGCGTCAGTCGCTGTGGCGCTTGTTCTGCACGTCGTCCGCAACGAGTTCGGGCAGAACTCGACATTCTCCGGTCTGACGTCAAGCCACCATGTCATTGGATACCTCACCGCAACGAGCATCGTCGCGCTCATCGCGCTTCCTCAGCTCTTCCCCTCGACGACCGTGCGTCTCGTGTTGGGCTGCATTCTCGGCAACGGTCTCCTCCTGAGTGGTTCGAGAGCTGCCCTGGCTGCGTGCCTCTTCGGAATTCTTGTCGTGGTCTGGCAGACCCAGAATCGTCGGGTTCTCCTGATGGCGGCCGGGTCGCTGATCGTGATGCTCATTGGAGCGGTTGCGGTCTCCGATCGAATTCAAGACACTGCGGAGATCTTCAGTTCGACCGAGTTCTTTCGCGATGCACGAACTGCATACGAAGACGGCACCACCGATCGCGCTCGAAGCCTGAGCAACAACGAAGCCAGAACGAACATCCTCATTCGGTTTGCGCTCTGGGGCAACGCAGCCGACCAGTTCACCTCGAGCCCGCTCATCGGAATCGGCCGATTTCGCACCAACGACACCGACCTGGAGTTCTCCGGCATCGAGAACGTCGCCTACGTCGCCACATCCGGGGACTCGTTGTTCAACGATGCCCAACCACACAACCAGGTGATCCACCTCCTCGTCGAAACCGGCGCGATCGGCACCTTGGCGGTGTGTGTGCCCTTCGTGATCGCTTGGCGACGCAGCTCCGGGTCGTCCAGAGACGGAGCGCCCGACACCGCTGATGAAGATGGCTCTCGCGGTGAGCCGTCGAACGCGTGGACCTCCTTTGGGCGAGTACAGATCGGTCAACTCGCCGTCGTGGGTCTGGCATCAGCCGGCTTGCTGACGTCCGGTCTCGGCCTCATCGCCGTCATCTACACCTTCGGAGCATTCCGCGTCGGCGAGCTCCTGGCCTCGGAGACGACATGAGCAAGAGTGCGCTCAACAGGCTCGGCCGCGCAGCGCCGGCGCGCGGTGAACTCGAACTTCTCAGGGCCGCGGTGCTCGAACCCGAACTCGCAGCACAGGCCTGGCAACGCTGGCGTCTCGATCACGATGTCGACGCTGCACACTGGCGATCCCACGCGCTCCTCCCCGCGATCAGCCACAACGTCGCCGACGAATGTCTTGGCGATGATGCAGGGATCTTGCTGGGGATTCGCCGGCGAACCTGGGCATCAAATCAGTTGCTCTTCGCACAGCTCGCGCACGCTCTCGACCATCTCGGAGCGTCGGCAGAACACGTCGTGGTGTCGAAAGGGGTCGCCCTCGCAACAACCGTGTACCCCGCGTCCGGTCTTCGAACAATGGGTGACATCGATGTCATCGTCGGGGTCGACGGGTTCACCCGGACTTGTGACGACCTCAAGGCACACGATTGGCAAGAAGGACCAGACTTCGAGCATCAGAGTTTCATGCATGCCAGCTCGATGCTCTCGCCGGACGGCCATGAACTCGATGTTCATCGGTGGATGTTGTTCCCGCGTTTCACACGGATCCCCGATACCGGCATGGTCGAACGCTCGGTTGCTCACACCGTCGCCGGGCGTTCGTGTCGCCGCTTCACACTGGCCGACGAACTCGTCGTGACCGTACTCCACGGCGCCAGACCAGAAGGCAGCAGCACCGTACGATGGCCCTGCGACGTTGCCCACCTCCTCCGCTCCGTCACCGCTGACCCGCGCGAACATGACACCGTCGCACGATTCTGGAGCGACGTGATGTCGGGCGCCGAGCAGATCCAGGCTGGACGACCGCTCGCAGCGGGGCTGGCGTTCTGCGTCGAAGAACTCGGACTCGACGTTCCCAACGATGTGATCGATCGGCTGCATCGCACCAGACCACCGATCTGGATCAGACTCGAGCGGCTGGGCTTCCGACTCGGCCTGCAAAACCCGTCGCGACTGCGGCAGTACATCGACACCGAACGGGCCGCAGGTCGTCGACCATCACCGACCGGATACGTTCGTCTTCGTCGCAATGCAGCGCTCCAAGGGGGCGGTCTGGGGTCGATCGTTCGCCGCCGTTGGCTCAAATTGACCGCGACGCTTCGCTCAGCACGCGCTCACTCACGGACCTGGTGAGCTGCGGCGATCGTTGACGTGACGACGCCGCGTTCCGGTCAGCTCGAACTCGACGACGTGTCGCCCGAGAACGCGGTCCACCAAGATCGAAAGTCGAACTGCGACACATCGCACAGCTCGTCGACATCGTCGGTGAGCGCAGTACGGACATAGTCGTCCGCCGCCTCGTCGTCTGCGACGGCAGTGCGTTGAGAAGTTGCTGCGTCTGCGTAGAGCGCGCGCTGGACAACTCGATTGCGTTTCACGGCGTGGGTGACGCGGTGAAGCCCTACTCGCTGCAGGTTGGCACCGACGGCGCGACCAACGCGTGCGACGCGAACATTGCGATGACGCTGAGCTGCATTCGACGCCGCTGTGGCGGTCATCGGAATCTGCTCCGGCGGCGCCAATCCGAGGTGTTCATACATCTGGAGGAGGCCTTCGTGGGGGTCTGCCTTCATGAGCTCGAAGGGTTGAAATCGGCAGCGGTGCGCCCCGAGCGTGTCTCTCCACCGCCGAGCGTCAGCGGCGTAGCGGCTGCATCCGAGCAACGTCTCATCCGTTCGCAGCGCCTCGAGGTACGAGATGTCTGTTCGATACCGGCCATTTCGCTGTCGGTTGAGGAAGTCCGATCGCGTTCTCGTCACCGGATCCCTCAGCACGATCACCGCCGCCACCTCATTGGTGACAGTGAGCGCCCGACTCGGCGCCTCAGGGTGCTCGAAGTAGTCATGACAGACGTCCACGAGCGGCCCATCGGGAGGAGACTTACGAAACTGCTTCACGTACCAGTCCACGGACCGATGCTCAGGAGTACTCAGAAACCGGATCTCCTTGGACGTACCAACGCGGAGGTCTGGGTCAGCCCACAACATGTCGTATGACCATGTACTGGCCGAACGCGGCGGAGTGACGACCAGCTTGAGCCTGAGCGATGCTGTCGAGGTCATGAGTTACGGATGATTGGCAAGGACGGTGTTGTACTGGTCGATCAGTTGGTCAACGTAGTCGTCGCCTGCGGATGCTGGAGCCAACGAGGCCGAGGCAACGTGCGTGTTCTCGAGCACATGGTCGCAGGCGCGTACGACATCTTGCGGAGTGCGCGGGTCGAAACCGATCGCTGCGTCGTGGTGATCGGCAAGCTCGGCAAGCCCCCCGTTGCGAGCGACCAGAAGACGACGGCCGGCCGCCAAAGCGTCGAGAGCCACAAGTGGTCCGAGCTCGGGACACAGACTCGGGATGACGATGGTCTCACAGGCAGCGATTCGTCGCGCCGCCTCGTCTGCTGACACTCGACCGGTGAACAACGTCGAGGCATTGCGGTGTCGAACGATGTCGCGGCACGCTTCGAGCTCAGAGCCATCGCCGACGACAACGAGGTCGTCGATGAACCGCTGCGGCGCGCTGCGAAGAAAAACACTGAGGCCTTTCTCAGGCTCGACTCGACCAGCGAAGACGAAGCGTTTCGATCCAACTGTCGAGGTGATGCGTTCCATCGCCGCTGCCGGATTGACCAAGTGGTGCACTGGCGCATCGAGATGACCGCGAAAGATCCGAGCCTGGTCCCGGTTTGGGCAGAACACGGCGTCGAGATCACCCCGGCGATCCCGAAGCCGATAGTTGGCGACATGCTGAACTACCCGGGCGATCCGCCGCGGGAACGATTCGTCCCATCGCTTTGCGACCAGATCCGTGACGCTCAGTGGATCGTCCAGATCGACTGCTTCGAGACCGTCGGCGGTGAATACGGAGGCAACGGGATTCGGGCAGATCATGTTCCAATCGTGAGCGGTCACCACCGCGGGGCGACCGCAACGCTTGGGCACCGAAAGCACCGCCGGCGACAACTCGTGATACACGTTGTGGAGATGGACCATATCGGGATCGAAGGACATCACCCGTCGGGCAAGTGCCGCCACAGCACGCCGGTTGTGGGCGTAGCTCAGAGGTGTTCGTCGGTGGCCCTCCACGTCGTCGATCGTGAAGCACTCGGCTTGGATGCCGCGCCCGCGGAGTGCCTCGACTGAACGATGCATCACGATTTCTGCACCGCCTGCCGACCGATAGTCGTTTACATGCAGCACCGATTGGACGCTGCGACGAGCCCGCTCAGACACTCGCCGGCCTCCTTGCGGCAACGATTGCAGGCAACCCAGCCACCCCGCACCTTCGGTCAGGTGTCGCACCGAATTGCCGCCCAGGTCCGATGATGCTGCAACTCGACCGTCGATCGACCATCGATCGATTCAACGCATCCATGTCCGCATTCTGTCGGATCCCCCGCGGATCGGGTGAATCACGTCGCGGTCAGCGGCCTGGATTAGCGTCGCAGGATGACCGAGAACCCCACCGCCGAGAACTCCAGCACCGAAATCCACGGCACCGTCGCACCCGGCTTCGAAGGCATACGTGAAGCGTTCAGCGCGAACTTCGAGCAACACGGCGACGTCGGAGCGTCGGTGTGCGCCACCGTCGGCGGCGAGATCGTGGCCGACCTGTGGGCAGGAACCGCCACGTTCGACGACGGTGAGCGTGACTGGGAGCAGGACACGCTGATCAACGTCTGGTCCACCACCAAGACCATGTCGTTCCTGTGCTGTTTGATCCTGGCCGATCGGGGTGAGCTCGATCTGTACGCACCGGTTGCCACGTACTGGCCCGAGTTCGCAGCGGGCGGCAAGGAGCATGTGGCCACACGCCACATCATGGGTCACACCGCAGGATTGTCCGGGTGGGATCAGCCGCTCGAGTCAGCCGACCTGCTCGACCACGACAAGCTCGTGGGGATCCATGCCGCACAGACCCCGTGGTGGGAGCCCGGGTCGGCATGCGGCTACCACGCCATCAGCCAGGGCTACCTGCTCGGAGAAATCGTCAAGCGCATCTCGGGTCGATCGATCGGGCAATTCTTCGCCGACGAGATCGCCGGCCCGGTAGGTGCGGACTTCCACATCGGGACCGGGCCCGAACACGACGCACGCATCGCACACGTGATTCCACCCTCGGTTGGACTCGGCGCGGACGGCGACATCAGCAAAGACGGCCTCCCGTGGCGCACGCTGTCCAACCCGGCAATCGATGCGTCGTTCTCCTCCAAGCCCGAGTGGCGTCGCGCCGAGATCCCCGCAGCCGGCGGCCACGGCAACGCCCGGTCGGTGGCGATGATCCACGCACTCACCGCAAACGGCGGCATGGCGAACGGCAAGCAGATCCTGTCCCAGGACACCCTCGACCTGATCTTCGACGTGCAGGCCGAGAACCGTGACCTCGTGCTCGGCGAACCATTGAAGATGGGGATGGGCTTCGGACTACCGAGTGCTGCGCTGCCCCTTCCGAACGAACGCAGCTGCTACTGGGGTGGCTGGGGCGGTTCCATGGCGATCGTCGACATGGAAGCGAACATGAGCTTCAGCTACGTCATGAACAAGATGGCAGACACCACCACGGGCGACCCCCGCGGCGCCGGCCCGCTCATGGCCACCTACATGGGCCTCATGTCCTGATCTTTCAGGCTGCGGCGCTCGTCCAGGCGAGTAGATCGTCGGCGGGGAGCGTGTTGAGAATTCGGTCGATCGGCACGTCGCACTCGGCGGCACGATCGCAGCCGAGACCCTGCCATTCGAGTTGACCGGTGGCGTGGGCATCGGTGTCAATCGTGAACCAGCAACCATGTTCCACGGCCAGCTTCAGCAGCTCCCGCGGCGGGTCGAGACGCTCGGGGCGGCAGTTGATCTCCACTGCCGTGTTGAACTGTGCACACGCGGCAAACACGTAGTCGGCGTCGAAGTCGCTCGGTGGACGCTTGCCGATCATCCGGCCCGTGCAGTGCCCCAAGATGTCCACGTGTGGTGAGGCAATTGCCTGCAGCATCCGCTCGGTCATCTGCTGGCGCTCCATCCGCAGCTTGGAGTGCACCGACGCCACCACCACATCGAGGCGACTCAACATGTCGTTGGACAAGTCGAGCGCACCGTCTTCGAGGATGTCGACCTCCATCCCCGACAGGATGCGGAAGTCATGGCCGGCATCGGCGATCGTCGCGTTCACCTCCGCGATCTGATCGAGCTGATCGGACAACCGTTGCTCGTTGAGCCCGTGCGCAATCGTCAAGCGTGCGGAGTGATCGGTCTGCACCATGTACTCGTGGCCGATCGACATCGCGGTCAACGCCATCTGCTCCACCGGCGCTCCCCCATCGCTCCACGTCGAGTGCAGGTGGCAGTCGCCTCGCAGCGCATCGCGGTACGGCTGGGCACGTTCGCTCACGTCGACCTGGGTCTTCAGTTCGAGTTCGGCGAGGTACGCGGGAACCGCACCGGCCAGCGATTCGGCGATGACGCGACCGGTCGAGTCGCCGATCCCATCGAGGTCGGTCAGCGTGTTGTTCGCAGCGCGCTGTTCCAGCTCGCTCGCATCGGTGGTGCGAACCACATCGAGTGCGCGCACGAATGCCTTGGTCTTGAAGCCCGACGCACGCGACCGATCGAGGCAGTGGATCACTCGCAGCAGGGCGGCTTCCGGTGTCATGAGCACACGATACGTCGCACCTGCTCACTCCTTCGGGTGACGCTGCCGATCCGGCCCGTCGACCCCGCGGTAGGTTCGCCACATGGTCGGGCGAAGCGTGCTGGTGTCGGTGGTTGCAGCGATCGTCATCGCCTCGTGCGCCGACGACTCGCCACCCGAACCGGCCGTGCTGTTGGAATTTCCCGACGCTCGGCCCGGTGACATCGTTGGATTGATCGCCATCGAAGATGGTGAGACGCGCACGATCGAATGGGCGGACCGCATCGACGGCACGATCCGCAGCCTGGACATCGACGATGGGGATGCAGACGTCACGACCATCGCCACGATCGAGGTCGGCACCGACGGCGAGCAACGCGGGCTCCTCGGCCAGGTGATGGTGGACGGACGTCGCTTCGCTTCCTGGACGAAACCCGCCGATGAAGCAGGTGACTTCGAGATCGTCGTCGGCGAAGTGGTCGGCGGTGTGGACGCCAACATCGTGTGGTCCGGCGGGCGCGCCGGGGGCGGTGCGATCGGTGGTGTGCTGGACGAGTTCGACGGCCGAATCCTGCTCGGACTCGGGCGAAACACCGCCTGGGACGCCGACACCGAGGCGGGTGGCGCGTTCTTGTCGATCGGCCTGGACAGCACGATCGACGACCACGCCGTCGAGCTCAGCGTTGGCTACACGAACCCGTGGGCCTTCACCGTCACCGATTCGGGTGCGGTGTGGTTCGCCGACAACGCGGCCGGCCCCGACCCTGAGGACCCCTCCGTCGACGACATCGAGCGCGTCGGTCGGGCAGATCGCATCGACGACCGCAACGACGTTGCTCCAATCACCGAGCCGGGCCGCGCTCCGACCGCGATGATCGAACTGCCTGATGGACGGATCGGCATCTGCGGGTTTCTCGACAACGAGCTTCGTGCCTACGAAGTCGTCGAGCCCGCTGGCGGTGGTGAGCCGACCGAGCTTGCCCGGGCCGGCACCATCATGGCGTGCCTGACCGGCGCTGCGGTGTTCGCCGATGGCACCATCGTCACGGCGGCCCAAGGCCCTGACGGTGAGACCTTGCAGATTTTGCGTCCCTGAGCACACCCAGCGCTGCTCGACGTCCGTTTCCCGTTTGCTCATTTCCCGTTTGGGTGCCCGGCCACCCACTGGACGGTCATGCATGACCTCCCAACTCCAGGTTCACGACGACATGCTTCGTTGACGTCGACCCGCGTCGCAACGCTCGCCATCACCGTCGCTGCGCTCACCGTCGTGTCGGTGGGTTGCACCGCTTCGCCGGTTGCCCCAGCATCCGTCGCCGACTGGTGCTGGCTCCACCTGCGCCTCGCTCCACCCGGTGCACTCGTTGCCGACAACGGACCGTCCACTCGCAACGAAGCCGCTGCCTGGATCACCTGGCTCGATGCCACCACGCCGGCACCCGGCGCCCGCGACCACGCACAGCGCAGGCAACTCGAACTGATCGAACGCTTCGCTGCGCACGGCGCGTGGACGCCAGACGAACAGCAGCGGTATGTCGCCGCAGCCGTGGCAGACCCGTCGCCGAGCACGACGTGTGAATCGGTCGGCGCACGGGTGATCCCACACCCCGACGGCGCACTGCCCACACACTGGGAGGAGCGCTTTGTCGACCCCGAAGATCCGGCGTTCTCGCAACGCGCGTTCGACGCCTCGCGAGGTCCGGCGTGACCAGACGCAGTCGGACGCCCCACCGGTGGGCGCTCGCCCTCATGGTCGTCCTCGTGGGCGGTGTCGCCGTAGGCCCCGCAGCCGGCCGCAGCGGACGTTCACCCGATTCGCGCACCGCCCACGCGGCGGCGCCGAGCCCGGACCGCTGTCGAGGGAACAATGCGTTCTGCGGCGCCGCGCTGCGCATCGATTCGCGCAACGGAACCATTCCTTCGGTTGCTGCCGGCGCTCACTACGGGCCTGCTTGGGGCATCCCGACCTCACCGAACGACTCCGCCGGAACCGGCTGGTGCGTCGACGACACCCACACCGGATTTCCCGCTGGAGCGATCGTCGAGCAACCGCTCCCCGAAACCTGGACGCGACGACAGCATCGAGTGGCGGCAGCGATCATCGCGCTCTACGGAGGCGACCGAGTGCTGCCGTATCAAGGGCTCGCCGTCGATGACTCAGGTGAGCTGATCGCCACTCACGATTCGCCCACCAACCCGACTCGCCAGCGCCATGTTGCGGTCTGGCTCGCGTTGCGATCGGTACTGCCCGACCCGGCCGGAACGCCCCGGATCGACCTTTCTTCGGCACAGACGTTCAGCGATATCGCCGGCCGCTCCCCGTCCAACATCGGCGGCGTCGCGGTTCCGCTCGCTCGACGCATGGTCCACCAAGCGGAGGCACTGGCCCCTCAGGGCGAGATCACCATGGCCATCGAGTTCGGTGGCGACGACGCACCGCACGAACCCGGCAAGCGTCGCAACGTCAATGTTCGGTTGACCGACGAGTCGGGCCGTCCGCTCGCTTCGTATCCGGTCTGGCCGAGCAACGTGGCTAACGCCGCGGTGATCGCCGCCGCATTCACACCGGTCCACGACAGCGTCGCCGTTGCCAATGTGGCGGCCTCCGGCTGGCTGTCGTTCGACACCAGCGTCGGGCGCAACGGCGCAACACTGACGAATACCAACGGGGTGGCGACGTTCGAGATCGAGGTGGGCTCACCGGCGCCGTGGAGCGTCGAGTTCACGAGCGAAGGCCCACCGCTCGAGCTCCGACTGTTCGGTGACGACATCCGTGCGCAGAACAACGTCACGCTCGACGACACGGAGCCGACCATCGCCACCGCAACACTCGCTGGCGACCTCAGTCGGCGCCACATCACGGTGGCCAAGACATCGAGCGACCCCAGGTTCGAGGTGGCCGGTGCAGTGTTCGCGCTGTTCGATTCGAACGACGACGAGATCGACCGCGGCACCACCGGGGTCGACGGGCTGGTCTCCTTCGCTCCGTTCGACGACGCTGACCACCCGCCTCCCTACGTCGTGCGCGAACTGGTCGCGCCACCAGGGTTGCAGCGAATCAGCGGCGACATCTCGGTGACCTCGGCCTCCGGCGAGGTGTCGACGCAGTCACACGAACCGACGATCGTGCGGGTCGAGAACGTCGCGATCGAGCACGAGCTGGTGGTGCAAAAGGTCATCAGCGGAGCACCCGGCGCTCCCGCGGACCTCTCCGGATTCGAGTTCACCGTCAGCCGTACCTCCGGCTCCCCGACCGACCCTGATCCACCGGTGGTCATCACCACCGGTGCGGACGGCCGAACACAACCACTGTCGCTGCCCTCGGGCAGCTACTCGATCGAAGAGGTCGGTCGGCCTCGCTGGTGGCCCGCCGATCAACCGCTGCCCGCCCCCACCGAAGTGATCGTCTCCCGCGATCGCGACGAATCGGAACCGGCGATGATCATCGAGTTCGACAACACGTTCCCGGCACCCACCATCCCACCGACCACCACCGCGACCACGACCACGACCACGACCACGACCACGACCACGACCACGACCACGATGACCTCGACGACGCTTCCTCCATCCCCGCTTCCTCCATCGACCGTCGCACCGGTTCCGACCACGAGTGGCGTTCCGGTCACCACCACCACCACGACCGTCGCGACGACCACGACGCTGGCCCCAGTCACGACGACTACGGGCACACCGACCACCACAACATCGACCACAAGCACCCCAACAGCCGGGAGCCCCACCACGACCAGCACGACCGTCGCGCCAGCTGCCGTTGCTCCTCCGCTCCCCGAATCACCGGCGCTCCCGCGGACTGGCGACGAAGCGTGGCGTTCGATCTACCGAATGGGGGTCGCGATCGTCTTCATCGGCTCCGCAATCTTCTTCGCATCAACCCTCGGGATTCGGACCCCATCGACTGGCCGGTCTCGTCGAGCCGGCCACCGGAGTCCGGCCGCGAGCCCAGCACCTCACGACCTGACGCCATGAGGCTCGCCAACATCGGGCCTGCGCACGTCGGCGCCAAGCCCGCCGACTCCGTGCTCGAGCCCCTCATACAACGCCTGGTCGCCGACTTCCACCTCCCTCCCGTCGCGTTCCATCCGTTCGTCGGCGGCCGGCAGGTGGACTTCTGCGTCATCGGAGCGCCCATCGTGATCGAATGCCACGAATCGACACCTCAGGATCGCGACCGCATCGACGACGAGTTCGCCGCACACGGCTGGATCGTCCTGCGCTTCGACAAGCGGATGATCGACGAGCAATCGGCTCAGGTCGCCAACGAGATCCGTACCGCGATCGCATCGTGGACCGACACCACCGCATACCGCGCCACTCAGGATCATCGAACCGGTTCGCAGAATCCGTAGTTCGGCGTCAGCGTCGAGAACCAGCAGCGCAAAGCCGCCAGTAGCCTCGGGCCCGCATGGAACGCTTCGGTCTCGTCGGTCTTCCCAATGCGGGCAAGAGCTCGCTCTACAACGCGCTCACGGGCGGCGGCGCCCTGGCAGCGCCGTACCCGTTCGCCACGAAAGACCCGAACATCGGCGTGGCGATGGTGCCCGACGAACGCCTCGACCGTCTGTCGGTCATGTCGAAGTCGAAGAAGACCATCCATGCGCAAGTCGAAGTGGTCGACATCGGCGGCTTGGTCGAAGGCGCCAGCACCGGTGAAGGCCTCGGCAACAAGTTCCTCGCCAACATTCGTGAAGTCGACGCCATCGTCTTCGTCCTGCGCGCCTTCGAAGACGACGATGTCGTCGGCCCGTCTGACCCACTCGAACACCTTCGAGTCGTCGAGATCGAGTTGGCGCTCGCCGACCTCGAGACGGTCGAGAAGCGGCTCAATTCCACCAAGCGCCAAAGCAAACTCGACAAGTCACTCGGCGCTGAGATCGACGCGCTCCAGACCGCCTACGACAGCCTCTCGGAAGGTCTGCCGCTCTACCGCGCTGGCCTGAAAGACGACGTTCGCGAACTGCTCGAGCCGTACTACCTGCTCACCAATCGCCGGGTACTCGCCGTGGTGAACGTCGGCGAAGACGACATCGATTCCATCCCCGAGAAGGAAGCAATGGTGTCCGCCGAGTTCAACAACGCGGGGGACAACGTCGAAGTCATCGGCATGTGCATCCAGATGGAAGCTGAAGCAGCAGCCATCGAGGACCCCGACGAACGCAAAGAGATTCTCGAAGGATTCGGCCTCGGCGAGGGCGCTCTGTTCCGCATGGTCCGCAGCGCGTATCACCTGCTCGGATTGCGTACCTACATGACCACGGGCGAACAAGAATCACGTGCCTGGACCTTCCACGAGGGCTCCACCGCGCCCGTGTGCGCCGGGCGAATCCACGGCGATTTTCAGCGCGGATTCATCAAAGCCGAAGTCATCCACTGGGAAGAATTGCTCGAACTCGGATCATGGAATGCCGCAAAGGACGTCGGCAAGATGCGCATGGAAGGCAAGGACTACATCGCACAGGACGGCGACGTGATGGAGTTCCGCTTCAACGTCTGATTCGCCAACGAACAACGAGTCCTTGCTCGCAACGGTTCGTGCGCGTCGCAAATCGCGAACGGCGTGCCATGCTCTGGCGATGGCCTGGCTGGTGAGCGATGCACGCGTGCTCGCATCGACCGAAACCGCCACCGATCGTTCGTCTCGCCGCAAAGGTCTGCTCGGCCGTGACGGCATGGACGGTGCGTTGCTGATCGAGCCGTGCCGCTGGGTACACACCATCGGCATGAAGTTCCCGATCGACGTTGCGTTCCTCGATGCCAACGGGCTCGTCATTCGCACCGTGCAGATGCCACGCCACCGACTCGGGATGCCGGTCGTGCGGGCACGTTCGGTCGTAGAGGCCCAAGCCGGAGCGTTCGCACGATGGGGAGTCCACGTCGGCGACGTGATCGAACTGCGTAGCGAGCAGTGAGCACGCTCTGGCTCGTCGCCACCCCCATCGGCAACCTCGGCGACCTGGCACCCCGGGCGGTCGATGTGTTGGCGTCGGTGGCACTCGTGTGCTGCGAGGACACGCGGCGCACGGGCAAGTTGCTCCAACATGGCGGGATTCGAGCCGAACGCCTCGCCGTGTGCAACGAGCACACCGAGTTCGACCGCATCGACGACGTGCTCGCAGTGCTCGCATCCGGTCGCGATGTCGCGGTGGTGAGCGACGCTGGCACGCCAGGCATCTCTGACCCGGGCGAGCGTTTGGTCGCAGCTGCGATCGAGGCCGAACATCAGGTGAGTGCGGTTCCTGGTCCAGCAGCCTCGACGATGGCGGTCACCATCAGCGGCTTCCCCAGCGGTCGGTTCGTGTACGAGGGGTTCTTGCCCCGAAAGGGCCGTGAGCGATCCGAACGACTCAGCGACGTCGCAGCCGAACCCCGAACCATCGTGCTGTATGAGGCGCCCCATCGGATGGAACGCACGATGGCGGATCTGTTGGAGGTGTGTGGCGCGAGTCGACGCGTGTCGGTCAGCCGAGAGTTGACGAAGCTGCACGAAGAAACCGTGCGTGGTGATCTCGGGTCGATCGACATCGGCGAACCGCGCGGGGAGTACGTCATCGTGTTGGCTCCGGTCGAGACCGACACCATCCAGGCCGACGATGCAGCGGTCACGTCGATGCTCGTCGAGGAGATCGCAAACGGCGCCACGACACGCGATGCTGCGACGAACGTGGCAAAGCGGACCGGTCGCCGCAAGCGCGAGGTGTACCAACTCGCCGTCGACCTCTGACCCGAGCGCCGCCCGGTGGTCGATCTCGGGGTTCGCCGCATCCGCCATCGACTCCGGTGGCACACTTGGGACATGAGTCAGTACGTCGCCGTGACCGGGTCGGGGCCGAGTGCTGCGTTCTTCGACCTCGACCGCACACTGATCTCCGGGTCGTCCGCCTTCACGCTCGCCATCCAGGCCCGCAAGGTCGGGCTCGTGCCGACTCACGAGTTCGTGCGCGACGCGGGCGGCGCGGTTGCATTCAAGCTGTTCGGAGCCAGCGACGACACCAGCGACGAGGTCCGCAAACGCATCCTCGGAGCGGTCGCCGGACTGCGCCAGGTCGATCTCCTCGGACTCAACTCCGAGATCTTGCCGCGTCTCATCGAACGCGTTCGCCCAGAAGCAAAACGGTTGCTCGAACGGCACCGACGTGCGGGTCGAGACACGTTCATCGTGTCGGCTGCGCCACAGGAGATCGTGGAACCGTTGGCACACGCGTTGGGTATGACCGGCGGGATCGGCACACGCAGCGTCGTCGACAACGGTGTCTACACCGGTGAACTCGACGGACCGTTCTGTTACGGCGAGGGCAAGGTCGAGGCAATGCAGGCAATCGCGTCGTGGAACAACTACGACCTGGCGCAGAGCTACGCCTACTCCGATTCGGCCAGCGACTTGCCGATGCTCGAATCCGTCGGCCACCCGGTGGCGGTCAATCCGGACTCCAAGCTGGAGCGGCATGCCCGCCGCAACGGCTGGCCGATCGTGATCTTCAGCCAACGCACGAAATCGGTCATTCGCCGAACCCTGTCCGGCGTTGCCACGGTCGGCATCGGTCTGGGCGGCTTCGCCCTCGGTACTCAGGTCAACCGCAAGAACTCCATCTTCAGCCGATGACCCAATGTAGAACTTTGGGTCAGACCCCAACCTCTACATGTAGAACTTTGGGTCAGACCCCAAGTTCTACATTTCGGTCGCGAGGGGTCGTGGTCAGCGGGGTGTGAGCGCCAGTTGGCGGGACTGGCACACGAGCGTTCCGGCGCAATCCCAGATCTCGCCTTCTTCGTCGAGCAAACCGTCGTGGATGAAGCGCGAACGGAATGCGCAGCGAAGCGGCCCCGGCACCGGCATCCCTCGAACGTGCACCGTCAATTCCACGGTCGGCGCCCAGCCGATCGGAAGACCCGAGTTGAACACGGGCGGTGGAAAGGCGTCGGCCGCGAGCATCAGCGCGATTGCATCGATGGGCTCGGCGTCAGGCAGCGAGAACCAGCCGCGGATCTCGGGTCGCCCCGTCGGCTCGCCTCGACGGAATCCCATGTCGTCGGGATGCATGCGAACATCGATCCGATGCATCAGCTCCGGCTTGGGCCCTTCGGCCTCAGGCGGTGCCGCGGCGGCGTCGGCCCACGCAGGCAGTTCGACCGGGCCTTCCATCGAGCGACTCGGGCCACCGGGTGCCTGATCGCCGAACGTTGCCAGCAGTGTGAGCGTGGCCTTGCCGCCCATCGACAGCGTGGCCGACGCTGTGGCGAGTCGACGCCCCGAACGAATGGTGGTCACCTCGATCTCGCAGTCTCCGGCCGGGGCGGGACGCAGGTAATGCCCGGTGACCGTCAGGGGTGGTCGACCGATCTCGTTGCTCATCGCTCGCACGGCAATGGCCATCAGGTAGCCGCCGTTGGCATTGCCGCCGATATCCCAACCGTCGTGCACCGTGGCCGCGTACCGGCCTTCGCCGACCGAACGAACCGCCGTGGCATCTGCAAAGTTCACGTTCGTCAACGTACGGATGGGGCGGGCTTGCGGACCAATCGCCATCGGGTGAACCACGACACGTCGCCGCACACGTCGGGCGAGTGAACGAACCGACAAGATGCCGCGTGCGACGGCGGGAGTAGCGTGGTGGGGTGAGCCGGACGTACGTGACGACCCCGATCTACTACGTGAACGCGGAGCCCCACCTCGGGCATGCGTACACCACGATCATCGGTGATGCGATCACCCGCTGGAGTCGCCTGATGGGCAACGACACCAAGTTCCTCACCGGAACCGACGAGCACGGCTTGAAGATTCAGCAGGCCGCGGAGGCTGCTGGCGTCACGCCGCAGGCCTTCACCGACGAGATCGCTCCGAAGTTCGCCGCGGCATGGGACAAGCTCAACATCGCCAACGATGACTTCATCCGCACCACCGAGCAGCGCCACAAGGACGCCGTGCGCGAGCTGCTACAGCGCTGTTATGACGCTGGCGACATCGAACTCGACACCTTTGCCGGCAAGTACTGCGTGGCCTGCGAGGAGTACTACGCCGATGACGAACTCGTCGAGATCGACATCGATGGCACGTTGGTCGCTGACTGCTGCCCGACCCACCGCAAGCCGGTCGAGTACTTCGAGGAAGAGAACTACTTCTTCCGCCTGAGCCGCTTCCAGGACCGCCTGCTCGACTGGTACGCCGAACATCCGAACGCAATGACGCCCGAGCACCGGGGTAACGAAGCCCTCGGTCTGATTCGTGGCGGACTGCGCGACTTCTCGATCAGCCGCACCTCGCTCGAATGGGGAATCCCGCTCCCATGGGATGACAAACACGTCACCTACGTCTGGTTCGATGCGTTGACCAACTACCTCGCCGCTGTCGGCTTCGGTTCCGAGGACCAGGACGCTGCTGGTTCATGGAACGACTGGTGGCCCGCAACGCATCTGATCGGCAAGGACATCGTTCGTCAGCACTGCGTGTACTGGCCCGCCATGCTGCTCTCGGCGGGCATCGAGCCGCCGGCACGCTGGGCGATCGGCGGCTGGCTGCTGGTGGGTGGCGAGAAGATGAGCAAGACCTCGGGCAACGTGGTCAACCCGCTCGACCTCATCGACGACATCGGCCTCGATGGTTTTCGCTACTACGTGCTCGCCGAAACGGCGTACGGCAGCGACGGCGACTTCACGTACGAAGGACTCGTCGGCAAGTACAACTCGGACCTGGCGAACAATCTCGGGAACCTGGCCGCACGTGTCGCCACCGTGGTCACGAAGAAGTGCGATGGCACCGGCACTGCGCCCAACCCGCAGAGCACCCTCGGGGACGCAGCGCGAACCGCCATGGCCGACACCGCCAAGTTCTGGGAGGATCTGCAGCCGAGCAAGGCGCTCGACGCCACGTGGGGCCTCATTCGAGCAACCAATGGCTACCTCGAGCAGAATGAACCGTGGAAGTCTGAGCCGGGCCCCGACGTCGACACGGTCATGGGCGATGCGCTCGAAGCGTTGCGCATCGTCGCAATCTTGTGCTCGCCTGCCATTCCCGACACGGCACAGGCGGTGTGGGAACGCATCGGCATGAGCGGCAACGTCAGTGACCAGCAGCTGCCCGATGCCGCGACCTGGGGGCAGTATTCAGCTGGCAACACCGTTGTCAAGGGCGACCCGCTCTTCCCCCGGATCAAGCTGTGATGCCAGCCCGATCACACGCAACAGTGAAGAAGTGCCAGGCACTTCTTCACTGGAGGGTCGGCTGATGGACCAGCTGCGCTACATCGATTCGCACTGCCACATCCACGATGAGCGGATTCCGGATGGACCCGACGGCGCGGTGGCGTCCGCCAAGGAGATGGGCGTCGATGTCCTGGTGACGGTCGGATGCGACCGGGCCACGTCGCTCGCTGCGATCGACGTCGCCTCACGCCATGACAACGTGTTCGCCACCGTTGGCCTGCATCCCCACGATGCGAAAAACGGCACCGACTCGATCGTCGATCTGCTGGACACTCCCGGCATCGTCGGCATCGGCGAAGCGGGGCTCGACTACTACTACGAGCACTCCCCTCGCGATCAGCAGCGTCGAGTGTTTGCCGAACACATCCGTCTCGCCCACGAACGCGACCTGACGCTCGTGATCCACACCCGCGACGCGTGGGACGAAACGTTCGAGATCCTCGATGTGGAAGGAACGCCGGCGCGCACGATCTTCCACTGCTTCACGGGCGGCCCTCACGACGCTTCACGCGGTCTGGAGCGAGGCATCTACCTGTCGTTCTCCGGCATCGTCACGTTCAACTCAGCCAAGGACACCCAGGAGGCCGCCGTGCTGTGTCCGAGCGACAAGATGCTGATCGAGACCGACAGCCCGTACCTTGCGCCGGTCCCGCACCGGGGCAAGAAGAACCGGCCCGCATGGGTCCCGCACGTGGGACAGTTCTTGGCCGACTTGCGCGACGAGCCGGTTGCCGATCTCGCCGCCGCAACGGTCGCTGCCACCAACGAAGCCTTCGGAGGGCTCCTCCACGCCTGAGGCTTCGCTGCGTGACGCCTGGTGAGGATCAGCCACACCGAGTGACGGATAGCGTGGGGTGTGGACGATCACCATGGCCTTCGAAGACTCCGACCGACGACGCACCACGCTGCTCGGCATCCTCACTCTCGTGGCATTGCCCGCGCTCTTCTTCGTGACCCGCGCTGACGACACCAGCGCGAACAGCACCGACGGTGTCGAGGTCGGTGCCGATGGCATCCCGGTTGCGGACAACGGTCCGAGCCGACCGCCGCTCGTGATCACCGATGCGGAACCGACGTTCCTCGATGGGCCGGTCGCCAGCGCCAACCCCGGCGTTGCGGAAATCGCCGTCCCCGCCCGACCAGCTGTGGAGCCGATCCGGCTCGACGCGAGCTTTCGCAGCACGGTGGCCGGGGTTCGCTCCTGTCTCGTTCGCGAACTGAGATCAGGACTGTCGGTCACCGTCACCAATCTCGACAACGGGCGCTCGATCACCTGCGTCACGTCCGTCGCACCGTTCAACCAAACCGCAGATCTGGTGCTTCACACCGACACGTTCTCGCTGCTTGCGGACCTGACCGAAGCGCCGATCTCGGTCGAAGTGACCCAGTGACGCAAGTGGTCCAGTGACGTGAGTGATCTGGTGAGACGGTGACCCATTCACGACCGGCAATCCGTGAGTTCCTCGACGGCCACGGCCTGTCGCCTCGACGCGATCTCGGACAGAACTTCGTCGCTGACCCGAACACGGTTCGCCGCATTGCCGACCTGGCACGTGTCGGTCCCGGTGACCATGTGGTCGAGGTGGGCGCCGGGCTCGGGTCGCTCACGCTGGCTCTCGCCGAAACCGGCGCGACGGTCACCGCCGTCGAAGTCGACCGAGGCGTGGTACCGGTACTCGAGTCGGTCGTCGCCGACGCCGACGCGTCGAACGTCACCGTTGTCGAAGCCGATGCAATGCACACCGACTGGAACGAACTCGTCGATCCGACCGTGGCGGGCGGATGGACGCTCGTGGCCAACCTGCCGTACAACGTCGGCACTCCACTGGTCTGCGACATCCTCGACTTCGTCCCTCACGTCACGCGGCTGCTCGTGATGGTGCAACGTGAGGTTGCCGAGCGTTTCGCAGCCGCTCCGGGCGACGGTCAGTACGGCGCGATCAGCGTGAAGGCGTCGTACTGGGGAGCGGCCCGCGTGGTCGGCCACGTGCCCGCAGCCGTGTTCTTTCCCAAACCGAACGTGGAGTCGGCGCTGGTGGAGATCACGCGTCGTGATCCTCCAGACGCAGATGCCGCAGCACTCTTCGCCCTCGTGAAACAAGCGTTTGGTCAGCGGCGAAAGATGCTGCGCAAGTCACTGTCGGGCTCGGTGACCGCTGAACAATTCGTTGCCGCACACGTCGCGGAGACCGCACGACCGGAAGAACTCGGCGTGGACGAATGGGTCCGGTTGGCCAACATCGTCGGTGAGGCTTCGAAAGCGGACTCGGTCACGTGAGCGACATCGTCGAGATTCGAGCTCATGCGAAGCTCACGCGAACGCTGAAGATGACCGGCCTGCGCAACGACGGGTTCCACCTCATCGATGCCGAGATGGTCAGCCTGGAACTCCATGACCTGATCACCATCGACCCGAAGCGCACCGGCATCGACGTGATCGGCCCGTTCGCCGACGGCGTGCCGACCGGTGCCGACAACCTCGTTGCGAAGTCACTCGAACTCGTCGGCCGCCGAGCCCACGTCACGATCGACAAGCGCATTCCGCACGGCGGCGGGCTCGGCGGAGGCTCCACCAATGCGGCTGCGGTACTGCGCTGGGGCGATTTCGGAACCGATGCAGCGTCGCTCCTCGAGGCGTCACGGCTCGGAGCAGACATCTCGTTCTGTTTGGTCGGCGGACGCGCACGGGTATCAGGAATCGGCGAGATCGTGCAGCCGCTGACTCACATCGATCGCGAGATCACGCTCGTGATTCCGCCACTCAGAATTCCTACGCCGGCGGCGTACCGCGCCTGGGATGACCTGGGCGGTGTGACACTCGACGGACCGAATGATCTGGAGGCCGCAGCGATCGCCGTCGAACCGCGAATGAGTTGGTGGCGAGATGCACTGACGAGTGCCTTGGGCGAGTCTCCGGTACTCGCCGGCAGCGGCGCGACCTGGTTCACCGAACGCCCCTTCGAGTCAGACGACGAGCGCGCAAACGCCCTCGGCGATTTGGTCGACGAGGGCGCTCGAATCGTGGTGACTCGCACGACGGCTCAGCCGTTTGCGGTCACCAGCTGAATTTGACGTGTACTACTTGCGACGCTGGTGACGGGTGCGACGAAGCATCTTCTTGTGCTTCTTCTTTCGCATCCGCTTGCGACGCTTCTTAATCAGAGAACCCATAAGGCGAGCAACGCTATCGGGCGTGGATCACCACCCCACCTGGCGGTACCGTGACCCCTGGCTGAACGCAAGGTCAGCCAGACCTTCCCGGGTCGTCTAACGGTAAGACAGCGGTTTTTGGTGCCGAGAATGGGGGTTCGATTCCTCCCCCGGGAACAAA
>JBGCEY010000048.1:0-2872 GCA_045106645.1 Ilumatobacter sp. | reverse complement strand
GCCATCACGTTCGTGTAGCAGTTGTCGTTGACAACGGTCGTGTACTCGTCGGGTCCCGTGACGCGGTGGATGTGGAACGAGCCACTGTTGTTCGTGGCGTAGAAGCCGAGGTCGTTCCACAGCCGAGCGGTCTCGACCAGGATTTCGGCACCTTCGTTCGCCAGGAAGTCGACATCACCGGTGGCGTCGAGATACCGAGCGAGCGCGAAGGCCACTGCGGCGTTGATGTGATACTGCGCAGTGCCGGCGGCGTAGTAGGCCGATGCTTCCTCGCCGTTGATGGTGCGCCATGGGTACAACCCGCCGCGCTGATCCATCACGGTTGCACGCTTGCGCGCTGCGTCGAGCATGTGCCAGCGGAATCGCAGGAGCTTGCGTGCGGCGATCGGGTCGGTGTACGCCAGGAACGGGAGGACGTACACCTCGGTATCCCAGAAGTAGTGGCCGTCATACCCGCCAGCGGTGACGCCTTTGGCGGCGATGCCCTGCTCCTGGGTTCGCATCGAAGCCTGCGCGAGCTGGAAGAGATTCCATCGCAGCGCCTGCTGTGCAGTGTCGTCGCCGTCGACCTCCACGTCGGCAGCGGCCCAGAATCGGTCCAACTCGACGCGATGTTCGTCGACGATCGTGTCGACACCGGCAGTCACCGCACGATCGAGGGTTCGGATGCAGCGGTCAGCGAGTTCCTCGCATGGAACCCCTGTCGACGTGTGGTAGCTGACGTACTTCGTGATCCGGATCGGGACGCCCGGTTCGGCATGTACCTGCAGCACCGACTTGGCCTTGTCGTGCGAGACGCTGGTTTCGACCGTCGCGTCGGACTCGCATTCGATTCGATGATGGAACCCGCAGGCAATCGTCATTGCACTGTTCGTGCAGGTGTACCCGAGCACGACGTTGCCGTGGCCCGATTCATCAGTGTCGTTGCGCGAGGACGTGGGTCGCAGCACGCGGTGGGCGAACTCGCGCGCCTGGCGTGGATCGTGAGCTTCTTCGCCTTCGCCGAGTGCGGCGTCCGCGACGTGATATTCGTCTTCGCCGTCCTGGCGGTTCAGGAGTTGCGACGAGATCACCACAGGCGCCGATGCGTCGAGCAGCGTCACCTCGAAGGTCATCACCGCGAGATGGCGCTCGGTCATCGAGACCATGCGCGTCGATCGGACGCTGACGCGCTTGCCACCGGGCGTGCGCCAGATGAGATCTCGAGTGAGCATGCCGGTGCGGAAGTCGATCGCCCGCTCGTATTCCTCCAGATCAGCATGAGTGAGCAGGAGCGGCTCATCGTCGACGTACAGCTTCATCAGCTTCGCGTCTGGCACGTTCACGACGGTCTGGCCGACCTTCGCGAACCCGAATGCGTTCTCGGCGTGCTGAATCTCCCAGGTCTCATGGAAGCCGTTGACGTAGGTGCCGTGGTTGTGCGCTGCGCGACCCTCCTCCGGGTTGCCGCGCATACCGAGGTAGCCGTTGCCGACCCCAAAGAGTGTTTCGGTGTGGCCGAGGTCATCGGCGCTGAACTCGGTCTCGACGAGGCGCCACGGTTCCACCGGAAAGCGGTGTGATTCGAGGCCGGTGGGTGGTGCTTGATGGTTGGACGCCATGTCGCTCAGCTCGCCTTCGAGGTGGGGAGCAGGTCGGAGAGATCGTCGACCACGAACGTGGCGCCGTGTGCGAGCAACGTGTCATGCCCTGCGCCGCGATCGACGCCGATCGTCACGGCGAATCGCCCGGCATGGCCGGCAGCGACGCCGGAGGTGGCGTCTTCGACGACCACCGTGCGTTGCGGCGTCACGCCCAACCGTTGCGCTCCGAGGAGATAGCCGTCGGGAGCGGGCTTGCCTGCAAGGCCGAGTTCGGCCGACACGAGCCCGTCGACGACCACGTCGAAGCGATCGGCGAGGCCGGCGGCCAACAGCACCGGCACGGCGTTGCGCGACGACGACACGATTGCTGCCGGCACGTTGGCTGCGGCGAGTAGATCGAGGGTGGCTTGTGATCCGGGATACGGGGCGATTCCATCGCGCTCGAGGATCTCGTTGAACAGCGCGTTCTTGCGGTTTCCGAGCGCACACACGGTTGCGTCACCGGGCGCATCGGACGGGTCGCCGGCTGGCAGTTCGATGTTTCGGCTCGAGAGGAAGGTGCGCACGCCGTCGTAGCGGGGTTTGCCGTCGATGTGTTCGAGGTAATCCGCCTCGGTGTACTCGTAGCCGGCGAACAGCTCGCCCCATGCGTGTTCGTGGATCTCGGCGGTCGGGGTGATGACACCGTCGAGGTCGAACAGCACTCCGTCGTGATCGGTCCACGCAAACGATTCGGCGTCGGTCATGGACGCTGATGCTACTGGCGGGCCCGGTGCGCTTCGATGAGATGTGAGTGTGCGCCTCGCACTCACATCTCATCGAAGCAACGTCAGCCGACCGCGACCTTCTTCAGGGCGGTGTAGTCGAGTTTGCCGTTGGCCGCTCGCCCGACCGTCGGGATGTCGAGGATCCGTTTCGGTGCCTTGTATGCAGCCAAGTTGGCCTTCACGTGATCGCGCAGCGACTCCACGTCCAGCTCCGCATCGGGTGCCAGCTCCACCAGGGCGTTGATGGCTTCGCCCCATTTCTCATCCGGGAGCCCGACCACGGCTGCGTCGAGCACGCTGGGATGCAGCTTCAAGCACTCTTCGACTTCCTCCGGGTACACCTTTTCGCCGCCGGTGTTGATGCACTGGCTCCCGCGCCCCTTCAGGTTCACCGTGCCATCCACCTCGACGGACGCATAGTCGCCGGGAATCGAGTACCGCTCGCCGTCGATCATCACGAAGGTGAGCGCAGACTTTTCTTCGTCCTTGTAGTAGCCGATGGGCGTGCGGCCGCGGAGTGCA
>JBGCEY010000047.1:0-14727 GCA_045106645.1 Ilumatobacter sp. | reverse complement strand
ACCCTCGTCGGAATCCTGCGAAACGATCGGGTCATAGCCCTTGGCGACATCTCGACGGATCGCAGCGTGACGCGCCGAACCAAGCCGCACGCGAGCGCCGACATGGCGCCGCTCGTCCTCATACGCCGCAAACAGGTCCGGGCCTCCCCAACCTTCAACGTTGGCCGCCAGCGCCCACGACAGACCGAGCGCATCGCCCAGGCCGCTATTCATGCCGTAACCGCCCGTCGGGATCACCTGGTGGACCGAGTCTCCCGCAAGCCAGACTCTGCCGCGGCCGTACTGGTCGGCCAGCGCCAGGTTCGGTCTCCACGGATTGAACTGGAGGATCTCACAGTCGAACTCTCTACCGAATGTCTGGAAGAGGATGTCTTTCGGGTCCCGCGTCTCGTAGTCGGGGACTGCCGGAATCGCGATGTGAACCGTCCACGTGTCGCGGTCATTCTGCGAGATGAGGCTCCATCCCAACGGGGACTGGTAGTGCCAGGCGGCGCCGATGCGATCGAAGATGTCGGGATCCAACGTCGTGAAGTGGATCATCACGACCTTCGGATCGCGTGACCGTGGCCCCTCGGGCTGGCCGCGCTCGTGGTCCAAGTAGTTCGATCGATCTCTGCCAGTGGCGTTGTGATCGGCCGGCTCGATGGAGTGGAGTGCGATGCCAAGCGTGCGGCGCGCAACACTGCCAGCACCGTCACAACCTGCGAGGTATTGGGAGCGAATCTGCTCGGTCGCACCGGTCTCGGTGTGCGAGATCGTCGCGGTCACGCCCTCATCGTCTTGCTCGAATGTGTCGAGCGCCCAACCGAAACGAATGTCGATGTGCTTGGATGTCCGCTCGAGAAATCCCTTCAGAATCGGCTCGAGATGAACTTGCGAGATGCGCATGCTCGGTTCGCTCGCCATGCTCCCATCGTTGAGCGCGAGCAGCTTCTCGCGGGCCTCGGCCACCGTGCCGTAGTCGAAGCGAGCGATTTCGGGGCCATCGAAGTGGTCGGTCCAGATCACCGACATCGGGTTGTGCTCCGACACAGCCCCGGCTCTCAGATCGTCGATGACCCCGAGGCGACGGAACATCTCCCTGCTTCGACCGTTGGTGATGTCCATCTTCGGATGCCGCGTCGTGGTCGGATTCCGCTCGATCAAGATCGCATCGATGCCCCGGTACTCGAGCTCGAGCGCGAGCATCAACCCGACGGGCCCGCCGCCAGCGATCAGCACCGGTGTGTTCGTCGTTGGACTGTCCATAGCAACTCTTCTCGCTCGTCAATCGGTACTACCGACGGGCGGCACGCGTCGCGCTGACTTCGCGCTGCCCCGTCGGTGTTCGGGCGCTGAGTTCGCGCTACCTATCGGAAACTCGGACGCAGGTATTCGTCATCGTTCCAAGACCCGAGATTGTGGTGGTAATGACGTCGCCATCCTTCAGGAATCGTCGACTGGCAGCGCCAACACCCTCCGGCGTTCCGGTGAAGATGATGTCTCCCGGGACCAGAGTTGTCACCCGCGACAAATACGAGATCAGCGTCGGCACGTCGAAGATGAGGTTTGCCGACGAGTCATCCTGGCGGACCTCATCGTTCACCTTCGTGGTGATCTGGAGCGAATCGCGATCCTCGACATCGTCGAGTGAGACCATGACCGGGCCGATGGGCCCGAAGGTATCGAACGACTTGCCGAGGTCCCAATGGGGCGGTTTCGCCGCGAACTGCATCTGACGGTCGGAGATGTCTTGTGCAACCGCGACGCCGACCACGTGGTCCCAGGCGTCGGCCTCGTCGATGTCTTTGCCCTCGGTACCGATGACGACGAGGAGTTCGCCTTCGTAGTCACATCGGTCGCCGCGCAAGTGCACATCAGCGGTCGGTCCCACCAAGCACGAGGGGAACTTCGTGAACACCAAGGGCACCTCAGGCGGCTCCACATTGCCTTCGTCAGCATGCGCTTGATAATTCAATCCGACAGCAAAGGACTTCTGCGGTCGCGGAATCGGCGGGCCAACCTTCGACATGTCGGCCGAGAGCTGGCCACTGGCTTCACGATCATCCAGCGTCGCCGAGAGCTCCGCGAGCAGTTCGGGCTGCAGGATCGCGACCATCGGGTCGACGAGCGCCGCGTCGTCGGCGAGCGTGGCCAGGTCGAAGTAGTCGTCGCCGTTGACGAGCACTGCCCGTCGTTCGACATTGGCAAGGCGAAATCCCATGTGTAACTGCTCCAAGCGAGTGTTGGTGGTGCACGAGGTCGTGCGCGTATCCCGACAATATCGCCGGCTGTTCCATCATATATCTTATGGCATGTGACGTCAAAGTCTCAGGCGGCACAGAATGGCAGAATGAACCCGTGATCAGTCCCTCGACAGACGACGCACAGCCCCTCACCCGAACGGCGTGGGCCTACCAGCGGCTCCGGCAGGCAATCCTCAACGGCGAATACGGCCCGGGCGACTCCCTCGTGATCTCCACCCTCGCAGAAACAATGGGGGTCTCGGCCACCCCACTGCGCGAAGCGGTCCGCGATCTTGCGTCCGACGGCTTCGTCGAGCTCCAGGCTCACGGCAAGGCTCGCGTTGCCGAGGTGGACCAGCGAGAAGCCGCCGAAATCTACGAACTCCGGCTCATGCTCGAGCCCCCCGCTCTCGAACGTTCCGTGCGCAACGCAGACGACGGCTATGCCGAACGCGTCGAATCCGCATGGCTCGCACTCAGCCACCAACAGATCGCGTCACCGAGCGCTCACGCCAACTTCCATCGCGAGCTGCTGTCCGCGTGCGACTCGACCTGGATGCACAGATTTGCCGAGCAACTGGCGGACCGGGCCGGCCTCATGATCAGCGTGGGACTCAACGCACGGTCAGACAGCTACAACACATCCGAAGCCCATCGCACGCTCAAGAATCTCGCTGTCTCCGGGCAGAGCACCGCTGCTGCCGACGAGCTGCGCCGGCACCTTGCCGGGTCGATCGCATTCCTGCAGCGAATCGTTCAGCGACCAGACGAGACCACCGACCTGCCTGCAGACGGCTGAGTCAGAGCCCTGGGGTTCCAGTCGATGCGCTGATCTCGCCGAAACAACGGGCGACCACCGAACGGAGCCAGGTGATCTCGGGCGAATCGTCCTGGAACGGCGCCCAGAACATGCCGGCCTCAACCGAGTAGTCCTCGACAAACGGGACCCCGACGATGGGAAGGTGCTGAGCGAGCCGATCGACGAGCATCTTCGGCGCGGGCATCACCAATGTGGTGCCAACCGACAAGAGCACAGCGGTGACGAACTGGTCGACCGTAATCCGCGAGTCGAGGTCGAGCACCGGAATACCCGTCGACAACTGCTCGCCGGTGGGCGTCGTGATCGGTCGCCCACCGCGTGCCACGCTGACAAACTCCGCGATCTGGTCGTTTTCGAGCGCGGTATGGCTCGCAAGTGGATGGTCCGAGGCCATCGCCGCCACGAAACGCTCGTTGATCACGCCTTCGTACGAGACATCTGACCAGACACCGAAGTTGCCGGCAACCGCCAGGTCGATGGTGCCATCAGCCAGACGTAGCGGGAGGTCGGGCGGCGTGTCGACGATGTGAATCTGAACTCCCGGAGCTTCGACGGCCACCAGCGGAAGAAGCTCGCCGGTGATCGGGTACGCCAGATGATCGGGCGCAGCGAGAACAAAGCTGGCCTGAGACCGTTGCGGGTCGAACACTCCAAAGTCGAAGAGCCGCTCGAGTTCTCCACACGCCTGTTTGATCTGCGGGAGAAGACGATCCGCTCGGCTGGTCCGACGCATTTGGCGCCCAACCCGAATGAGCAGTGGGTCATCGAACTCGGCACGGAGTCGTGCGAGTGCGCCACTCACCGCAGGCTGCGACAGGTGAACCCGACGAGAAGCACGGACCACGCTCTCCTCTTCGAGCAAGGCGAGTAGAACCGGCAAGAGGTTGAGATTCTTTCCACGAAGCTCCACGTGGTGCCTCCCCACATCGACGGATACATCGAGAATACCGATGCCTGACGTCCCAACAATCGATTTGCCAGATGCTAGCCGTGTGCTTATCGTCACAGCACACACATTTTCCGAGGGGGAAACATGCCAAAACTGCTCCACATTCAGTCCAGCCCGAACGTCATGGCGTCCAAGTCACGAGAACTGTCCGACAAGTTCGTTGCCAAGTGGGCCGAATCGCACGAGAACACCGAGGTGGAGACCCTCGACCTCGTTCTCGACCCGCTGCCTCACTTCGGGCCCGACGCGCTGGGCAACATGTTCGCTCCGCCCGAGGTGCCGCGCTCACCTGAAATGACCGCCGCCGGCGAGCTGTCCGATCGACTCATCACGCAGCTCGAAGGTGCCGACGTCCTCGTGATCGGCTCTGCGCTCATCAACTTCACGATCACCAGCCAGCTCAAGTCGTGGATCGACTACGTGACCGTGGCGGGTCGCACGTTTGAGTTCAGCGCCCCGGGAGTTGCCCGCGGCCTGTTGTTCGGCACCAAGGTCTTCGTGATCGAAGCCCGGGGCGGCGACTACAACGATCCACCGATGAGCGCCTTCGACTTCCAAGAACCGCTCTTGCGCATGCAGTTGCTGCATCTCGGCTTGTTCGACACCACCTTTATCCGCGCCGAAGGCCACGCCCAGGATCCAGCGAAGGAACCGCAGATCATGGCCTACGCAGAGTCGGTCATCGACCGTCTCGCATCCTGACCAATCCGATCGATCACCAAGGAGCACCACTGTGACCACCTATTTTGAAGATCAAGTCGACACCTCGAGCAACACGACAGACGACACCTCAGGCCAGACCCTGTCCGAGCGGGTTCAGCCCTACCTCGCAGAGATCGCCTCACGAGCCCAGCAAACCGAAGACGAGCGCCGGGTCCCCGACGAGAACATCGCCCTCATCAAGAAGGCCGGGTTCGTCCGCTCCTTCGTCCCCAAGGAATACGGCGGCGACGAGCGAGATCTTTGGGACTACGTCAGCGGTGTTCGCACCGTCACCAAAGCATGCCCGTCGACCGGGTGGGTCACCGGCGTGTGCAACGTGCACCCCGTGGCAATCCCACGATTCCGCCAGTCCGTTCGCGACGCCGTCTGGGCTGATGGGCCAGACACCTGGATCGTCTCATCCGGCACCGGCGTCATCATTCCCGAACTCGTCGATGGCGGCATGATCGTCAGCGGGCGCGCTCGCTGGTCGAGTGGCTGCAACCACGCAGAATGGGCCGAAGTCGGCCTGAAGGTGCCAGACGTGGGCGACGGCAAGTACCTCGGTCGCAGCCATCGCGACATGCACTTCATGGCACACAAGAGCGAGTTCACGATCGACGACACCTGGCACTCCAAGGCAGTGGCCGGTTCCGGATCGAACGATTTGATCTTCGACGACCTCTTCGTCTCCAACGATCGCCTGGAAGCACTCGACGCGATCACCTTCGGATACGCCAGCGGTGCTGGCTCGATCGACAACTGGCAGCAGCGAATTCCGATGCCCGCCGTGTTCTCGGTGTTCCTTCCTGCGATTGCGCTCGGTTGCGCCGACGGAATGGTCGAAGAGTTCACCAAGCGCCAGATGACGCGCAAGAACGCGTACTCGGGAGCACAGGGCATCAAGAACCCGTCGGCACACATGCGCCTGGCGGAATCGGTACACGAGCTCGAGTCGCTCACCGCGTACTACAAGCAGCTCATGGAGGAGATGCAGGCCTACGGCGAGAACAGCGAGCGTCTGACCGAAGCCAAGTTCCACAACCTGCTCGCTCGAATGCCATTCGTGACCGACCGCGCGCTCCAGGTCGTCGAGCGCTTGTTCGTCGCCGCCGGATCCAGTGCCGTTGCATGGTTCAACCCGATGCAGCGCTACTGGCGCGACGCCCACGCCGCGCGCATGCACACAGGCTCCGACTACGACTCGTTCATGCAGTTGCACGGTCGCAACATGTTGGGCATGCCGGGCACCCCCGACCTCTGATCCAACTGACAGACGTGGCCCGCGCAGGCCGACCATCGAGTTCACGAAGGGGACAGGAATCGCACGACGCGAGGCCTGGCCCCTTCGTCGTTCTCACACCAACTCACTGGATTGAGCCGACCGGTCAGGCGAGATTGCGTGCTTCCCGCGCTGCGGCGATCATGTTGATGTCGGTGGGCACGTTGAACTCCGGTGGAGTCGGTGGCCCCCAGACGGAAACCGGGAACGGGCCGTCGGCACCACCCCAGTCGTAGCGAGCAGAGTCGCGCTCCCACGCCTCGTCGTCGACGATCTGGTCCATGTCGCAGAAGAACTCGAACATCGCCCCTGACGGATCGCGCATGTACCAGTACACGTTCGAGCCGAGGAAGTGGCGGCCCACACCGAAGATGCTGGCGTCGGGGTGCTCGGCGAGCACGGCCCGCGCCGCGAGCCCGACCGCGTCGATGTCGTCGACTTCGACGGCGTAGTGGTTCAGATAGCCGGTCGGGCCCGGAATGAGCAGAAGGTTGTGGTGGTCGGTTTCGACTCGGCCGAAGGTGGCCGACCCCTGCTTGACCTGATCGGAGATCTTGAAGCCCAAGCCATCGAAGTAGAACGCCGTCGACTTCTTCACGTCGGGTGATCCGAGCACGATGTGACCAAATCGTCGCGGGACGGGCGGCGGTGCGTCGCGGACGGCGGCCCGTTCGTTGACTCGCGCTGCGATGCCCGGTTCGTTGCGAGTAGAGCTCGGTCGGGAGGTCAGTGCGGCCTGACCACCGACGTCGACCACGACCCGGTGCCCGTGGACGGGGTCGGTGCAGGTGAGCGTCGTGTCGTCGACGCGTGAGTCGATGCCGAGATCGTCAAGCCGGCGGACGATGTCGGTGAGATCGCGCTCAGCCTCACAACTGAGGTGAATCTCAGACAGGTGCCGGTAGTCAGCCGAGGCGAACCGAAGCTGGACCGGACGGTCGTCGGTGCCGAGCACGCCGTCGTCGGTTCGCAGCATGCCGCGCCGCTCCCAGAAGTCGGCAAGTTCCGTCGGGTCAGGAACGCTGAGTTCGATGTCGAGTAGCCCGTTCAGCCCCATGGAGGTCTCCTTCTCGTCCGGTTGTAGCAATCAAGCGTTTGCTTGCTACAACACTAGGACACCTACGGCGCCGTGCCAAGCCCAACCGGCCAGCATGCCGTGCCGGTCGCGCTGACGAACAACCAGGTGCAGGGCTTCGAACAACTCCCCGTGCGCCTCGCGCCGAGGAGCTAGCCGAGCCCGGCGCGCTGGCTCAGTCAGCGACTCAGGCGTAGTACACGTGGCCGTCGGTGCGCAGAACTTCTCGAGCGGCGCGTTCCATCATCGCCCGACCCAGCAACGCGCTGCGCTCGGGCAAGCCTTCGGTCGCCAGCACACTGATGGCAAGTCCGATGTTGAACACGACAGCTGCCCGATACGCCTGCGTCGCATGTTCCAAGTCGACCTCGATGCCGTGAGACGCCACCCGAGCCAGATACCCATCCACGAGCTCGGAGGCCCGATCCTGAGCAGCACTCTCCAATGACTGAGACACCAGGTAGCTCACGTCGAACATTCCGTTGCACACAGCCATCAGCTGGAAGTCGAGCACCAAGATGTTGCCATCGTCATCAAAGAGCATGTTGTCTGCCCGGCAGTCACCGTGCACCACGGTGTCGTGGCCCATCATGTCGTCCATCACCTTGGGCATGATCTCGCCAAAGCGATCGATCAAGCCGACGACCTCGCCAGGCAACTCATCGGCCATCATCGGTCGCACCATTTCCCAGTCGGCGAGGGATTTGGCCGGAACGACCTGTTGGAGCACCTCGGAACTGAACGGCAGCATGGTTTCACTGATTTCTGTGAGGTCTGCGCCCCAGTTCGGCGCGTGCAGGTCTGCCAACATCTCGACGGTCACCATCGCGTCGTCGAAGTTCATCCCCTCGACCTGGTCGACCTGGCGATGACCCGTCACTTCTTCGAGGACGAGCACGAATCCCTGATCGTCAGGATACATCTCGGCGTGCAAGCAGCGCGCCGTTCGAATGGAGACCTTCGGCAAGAGTTCGTTGTAAAAGACGATCTCGCGCTCGTAGAAGCCAAACATGCTCGCGATGAAACGGGCACCCTCGCTGTCGCTCGACAGCTTCACGACCAGTGAGGTGGGCGCGTTGGTCTCGCCATCGAAACTCACGTGTACGCGATACAGGGCACTCATCATCGACTCGTCGCTGCCGAATGGTTCGACGCGAGCCGTTGCCACGGTCGCTTCGGCGTCGAGGTCGCCGCTTGATCGGAGCAGCTCGGTGAGCCACTCGGGAGTGATGTCGTGTGCTGATGAGATGATTGAAAGTGTCATGGGGTCTCCTCCAAGTTGGTGTCGGGCGTGGTCACAGATCGAGGACCAGCCGGTCGCTGCGCGCCCGAGAGATACACGGCAAAAAACGGTCATTGGCGGCTTGTTCCTTCGGCATCAGGAACAGGTCGTTGTGGTCGGGTTCCCCCTCGAGGACCCCCACCAAACAGGTGCCACAGACACCCTGCTCGCATGACATCGGTATCGCGATGCCGTGATCGGAGAGTGCCGCCACCACCGTTTGTTCGGCGCCGACCTGAACGACTGCACCGGAGCTGGCGATCTGCACCTCAAACCCACCGTGGTCTGCCGGGTCGACAGCTGCCGCCGAGAAGAACTCGAAGTGCAACCGTTCTTCGGGCCAGCGTGCGTCGCGTGCCGACGACAAGACCCACTCCATGAATCCGGTCGGGCCGCATACGTACAGATGCGTACCTGGCTCATCGAGCGAGAGCAACGCATCGAGATCGAGGTGCTGGTCCGGGTCACCGTCGTCGAAATGATGACGTATGCGTCCGGCGAATCGCTCACCAGCCAACCGCTCACGAAACGCCGTGCGCTCCGTAGAACGAGTGCTGTAGTGCAACTCGAATGATGCGCCGCTCGAAACGAGCTGCTCAGCCATCGCAAGCATCGGAGTGACTCCGATTCCCCCCGCGAGCAACACGCTGTGGCTGGCGTCTTGGGCGAGCGGAAAGTGATTCTTCGGGGCGCTGATCGTCAAGAGGTCGCCCTCTTTCACACGCGCGTGCATCGCGGCCGAACCTCCGCGTGATGCCGGATCGTTGAGGACGCCGATCACATAGCGACCGGCATCGGCAGGATCGTTGGCCAACGAGTACTGGCGGATACAGCCACCCGGGATGTGGACGTCGACATGCGCGCCTGCTGTCACCGAGGGAAGCGATGAGCCGTCGGCCATGACCAATTCGAACGCGTCGATGTCTCGAGCAACGCGCTCGCGCCGAGCCACTCGAACAGTGAGTTGTGAAGTCATGATTCGTCCCCGAACGGCATCGTGGGTGCATGACGCCCACAGGGACGCCATGCACCCAGATCGATTCAGCCCACCGATACCTCGACCGTGTTCGCGGCTTCAGCTTCAGCAGCGATTTTCTCGGCCATGATCCGACGAGCTCGGATGGAAGCCGCATCACCCGGCAAGAAGACCGGGTTGAGGTCCATCAGTTCTGCGCCGCCCATCAACTCTTCGCATGCCGCGACGATCGCACCGTCTTCGTTTTTGAAGGTGTGGCTCACGCCGCCCTTGATCTTCTCGTCGATCCCGGGTGTGTCGACTTGCATGTTGCGCTGCTGGCTCCAGAAGTAGTGCGAGTTGTGCTCGTCGGCAGGGGTGACCAGGTTGGCCATCGGCGTCTTCGCGCCGACCTGACGATCGCTCCCCATCTCGACCGTTCCCGAATCGAGCAGCATGTTGCCCGGCGCTTCCCACCGAACATCGAAGTAGTTCTCGGTCAGCTCAGGCGCCTCCGGCCACAGAGCACTCAAGAGCGTGTACTTGGGGCAGTTCAGCTCGTGGTGGTAGTCCCAGATCATGTCGCCGATCTGCTCACATGACTGCACGTCCTCGTATCCCTCGACGGCGGCGCCACCGTGGATCAGGAGCGGATGCATGAACTGCACGTGGCTACGATCGAGAAGGTTGTCGACGACGAGCATGTAGTTGGCCGCGACCTCGTGGGAACCATTCACCCATCCCACACCTTCACCGGGCTCGACCATCGAGAAGTCCGGGATCATGTCCGGATCAGCCTTGTCCTGGTCGCCCATCCAGATCCACAACGCCTGCCAGCGTTCGACCAGCGTGTACGACGCGACCTTGGCCGCGGCGGGAATGGTCTCGCTGAACGGGTTCAGCGTGCACTCACCATCGGAGTTGAACGCAAGCCCGTGGTACGGACAGGCCACGTCGTCGCCGACCTTCGTCCCCATACTCAGCGGCGCAAAGCGGTGTGGGCACGCATTGCCGATGGCAACTGCCGTGCCGTCTTCTTTCCGGTACAGCAGCACAGACTCGCCGAGCAACTTGCGACCGATCAGGTCGTCAGGGCCGACTTCGTTCCCCCAGCCAGCGCAGTACCACGTGTTCTTCAGAAATGTCATCTGATCCCCCTTGTTCGCCATGCCCCCATGGCGTGTTGTGTTGTGTTGTGTTGTGTGCGCGACGCCGAAGCACGCGCAGTTCAGGGCCGGAGGCCCTAGATCTCCATCGCCTCGAGCGGAAGCGTGGTGAGCCGCTCGACCCCATCGACACCGATCAGGTATGTATCTGCTCGCATCAACGCCGGCCATCCAGCGATGAATGGATGGCAGATGAACACCATTCCGGCTTCGAGCATGAACGAGTCAGCACCAACGCGCGGCTCTTCGAGTTCCAGTCCAACGAAGTGCCCGATCAACGGCGAGGCCAGTTCATACCCGTCGACCGTGAGCTGTTGGTCGATCGCCGCAACGACGTCGGTGATGTCGTTGCCGGCGCGCATCTGGGCCACGCCACGATCACGCGCCCGATTGATCGCGTCGTATGCGGCGCGCATCTCGGGATCGAGCGGACCGAACGAGACCAACGCTGTTTCCTGTCCGTAATAGCCATTGCATCGCGGCGAGACTTCGATGATGTAGGTATCGCCAGGCTGGACCACTTTCGCCGACGGCATCGACTCGACGGGCGACGCGAACATCGGCAGCGAGAAGAACATGTTGTAGGAGTCTTCGCCACCCGCAAGGCGGATGCGATGTTCGATGTCCGCGAGCACTTCGAACTCAGCGCGACCAACCTGTGCGATGTTCGCCATATCGGCCCAGATTTCATCGGCGACACCGCAGGAAGCGCGGATGTTGTCGAGTTCTTCCGCGCTCTTGACGAGCCGGAGTTGGTTGAAACCCGCCCGAAGGTCGACGAACGTGCAGTCAGGGATCGCAGCAGCGATTGCGTCGCGCCACTCGCCCGGGAACCGTTCCATGTCAGCAAGCCCGATTCGGGTCGCGCCGTGTTCGCAGAGTTGCTTGCCGAGTTCTTCGCCAACGGATGTTCCCGACATGACCGGGGTGTCGACGCCGTCACCGACGAGCCACGGCTTGGCATCCATGCCGACCACGATGTTCTCGATCCACGACAACTGTTTGGCGAACATCACGACACCGGGGTTGGTCACAACCATTGCCGACGACCGATCGGAGAACAGCATCGAGGCCACGTCACCGAAGAACGACCGATAACCGCTGATGTAGCGCTGGTAGCCCGTTTTGTCGCCGAGGTCGCTGTGCCCGATGACGACGTCGACATCACTGGTGACCATCAGGTCACAGATCGCAGTCCATCGGAGATCGCGCTCGGCATCGGAGAGTTTGGCGGGAGTGGGCATTGCCGTCAGACTCCGAGCTCCGTGGAGGTCAGGAACTCGCCGGCGATCCGGTTGAACGAACCCGGGTCCTCGTAGTTGGCCCAGTGCGAAGCGCCCTCGACGATGACACAGGCAGCATTCGGCATGGATTCCGCAGTTCGCGTTGCGTTGGGCAAGAACGCCGGGTCTCCCGCTCCACCGAATGTCAGGGTCGGGTGGGGGATCTCAGCCAACTGCTCTTTGGTCATCGTGTTCGCGATGCGAATGTCGTGTTCGGCCCACCACATCACGTGCTGGTACGCCTCGGGGGCGTTGGGTTGGCGCGCAACATCGAAACGGGCCGCGATCATGTCATCGGGGATCTGGTCGATGTCGGCAACGACACCGGACAGAATCTTCTTCGCCGTATCGAAGGTGGGCGCCTTGGCCGCATCGTCGCGGCCGCCCATCTTGCGACGCTCTTTGTCAGTCCACATGTTGTAGAGCCGATCGCCTTCCTCCGGCATCGGCGAACCAAACGGGGTCACGAGCACCATGCGCCGGACCCGGTCGGGAGCGACCTGTGCGAGACGCAGTGTGTGGAGCGCACTCACCGAGATGGCGATGTAGTCCGCGGTGTCGATACCCGCAGCGTCCATGAAGTCCTGGAGATACTGCGCTGTGTAGAAGCTGTCGTAGGGCGTGTCCGGCTTGTCCGTATAGCCGTGTCCGACGAAGTCGATCGCCCAACAATCGAAGTGCTCCGAGAACGGCCCGAGGTTCGGTGCGAACACCTCGGAGTGGCCACCGGTACCGTGCAGCATCACCAGCTTGGGAGCATCGGGGTTTCCAGCTCGCAGGTACCGGGTACGAACTCCGTTGGCGTCGATCCAGCCCTGCGAGAACGAGACGTTCCGAAGGTCGGTCCAGACACTGCGGAATTCATCAGGGAGCCCATCGGCACGAATCGTGGTGGTAGTTCCGAATTCCGGAATGGAAGACATGAGTTGTTGACTCCTTCGATTGATCCGACGTCGCGACGCACACCGAGGGACATCGCTTCCTGTAGCTACCGAGCAACTGCTTGCTAGATCTCAGCTAGCCAGAACGTAGCGAGGCCCGTGGCCGCTGTCAAGGCGGCGAGCTAGCTCTCGTGCGCCTGCAGAGCGGCGACAGCAAGCCCGATGCGCAGTTGATACGGCGCCAACTCCCCAACACCACGAGCCTGACGCAGTGCGTCGCCCCACCACACGAGGTCATCACACATCACCTGCATGGCCGCACTCGTCATGGGATTGGTCGGCTGACCTTCGGCGTCGAAGGCATGGAACATGTCACCCACCAAGACGCCGTTGCGGAGCGGCACCGACTCGAGCGTGGTGACCGTTTGGTACAGGTGCTCGACGGCGCGCACACCGCCGGTCGGAGAAACGCTGTACCCGACGAAGGCACTGGGCTTGTTGCGAAGCCCGTTACTCATGAAGATCGAGTCGATCGCGTTCTTGAGCGACGGAGGAATCGTGTGGTTGTACTCTGGCGTCAGGAATACGAACGCGTCAGCAGCCTTCACCGTGTCGTTCCAGCGTTTGACGATCGGGTCCGAGTACGTCGGGTCCGCCGGGTCACCCATGGCGAACATGTCCTCCTGAAAGAACGGCAGCGGCCAGTCCCGGAGATCGGCGACTTCGAGCTCGAATCGATCATCGGCCGACAGCGCCTCACGAAGCCACGGAAGCACCAGGTCCGCGCCTCGCGCCGCTCGGGTTGATCCGACCACCAGCAACGTGCGCAGCGGATCGGCGGATGCAGCAACAGACATGTGGATTCCCCTCGAGTTCGTTCAATCGGTCGCTCGTCACGCCGACTCCCAGACGCACGGTCTGGGTTCCCCTACGACGGCAAAGTAGCTCAGGTAAACTGATACATCAAGTCAGGTAACCTGAGACATCCGCACCCTCAGTCGGCGTTCGCTCGTTCGAGCAACCGCGACAGCACCGTGGTGAGCACCTGCTTGGTCTGGGCCACATCATCGGCGGGGATGCCGTCAACGAGTTCGTCTTCGAACGCGGCCACGTCCGCCGCTGCGCCGACGATGACCCCGCGTCCCGCCTCGGTGACCGAGGTCAGCAGGATCCGGCCGTGATCGGGATGGTTGCGCCGCTCGACAAGGTGACGTTGCTCGAGTCGGGCGATCACCTCATTCATCGACTGCGGCGTCACCAGCGACCGACGGGCGAGTTCCGCATTCGACAGCTCCGGCGTCGCATGCAGCACCGAGAGCGTCGAATACTCGGGAAGTGACAAGCCGTGACGCACCACGATGTGTTGGAGCTCGCGTTGCACGCTGCGGTCGACGAGGCCCTGCAACCACAAAAACTTGATCGGGCGATCCCAGTCGATGTGCCCCGAGAGCGCTGACACCCGGTTCGTTCCTTGGGCCTGCGGTACCGGGTGCACCCGGCTCACCGTAACGCGGTCACCTGCGGTGATCTCACCCTCGCGAAACCTCCCGGATCTGAGGCGCTGCATGAGTTCGCCGACAGGCAGCCAATCGACCACGCGAGCGTCACATCACGAATACCGATCGGTCACGTCTGAACTATCGACTTGTCAGAGGTCATAGGGTTCCCTAGTGTCCGCAGGGGAAAACCGCCCGCAAGGATCCGAGGCGGCGGGTCGGTATGGCTGCTGCCAGACAACTGGGGGTCGAGTGTGAGAGAAGACTGGGACGAGTTCGAGCTCAACCGGTTGCCGCCCATGTCGGCAAGGACCCGCATCAAAACACCACCGCCGCCGATTCAGGCCATCGTTGAACAGCGCGAGGCCCACCTCAGCGAACCGCTGAAGGGCATCACCTCCGATGGCACCATCGTCGCAGGACTGTTCGACCTCCAACCGACGGGAACCAACGTCGCGCCTCTGACCGACGCCGCCCTCTCATTCCTCGCCGAACTGACGCCCGATCAACGCGAACGCGCCACGTTCGACATGACATCGCACGAATGGCGCACGTGGATCAACGTGCACATGAACCACTTCCGGCACGGGGTGATGCTCGAGGACCTCAGC